>NZ_CP035382.1:4064182-4741546 GCF_006874705.1 Leclercia adecarboxylata
TATCTGCCTGCGCAGCCTGGTGTGCGGCATCGGGTTTGGCTGCTTCCAGAGCCCCAACAACCGGGAGATGCTGTCTAATGTTTCTCGTGAGTACGCCAGCTATGGCTCCGGGATCTTGTCTATCGCGCGGACGTTTGGGCAATGCCTGGGCGCCGCCGTGGTGGGTATCCTGCTTTCCGTCATGTCGACTGAATCCGGCCAGACGTTCAATGAACATGCCGTCCATATTGCCCTGTGGGTCGCCGTCGCAGCCTCTGTCGCGTCGATGCTGTTTAGCCTGAGCCGGCTTCGCAAAACGGTTACGTTCTCTTTTGGAGGCAGCCGTTAATTATCTCAACTAGACTTCTAAGCGGCTGTACATCGTCACCTATTGACTCACTCATCTCACTCAGGTTCTTTCACTCCCCGAGAGGTTCACCATGTCATTTGTCACCACAAAAGATAATGTCAGTATCTTCTATAAAGACTGGGGTCCCAAAGATGCACAACCTGTCTTCTTCCATCACGGCTGGCCATTAAGCGCGGATGACTGGGATAACCAGTTACTGTTCTTTTTAGCGGAAGGTTTCCGTGTCATCGCCTCGGACCGTCGTGGTCATGGCCGCTCCGATCAGGTCAGCGACGGCCATGATATGGACCACTACGCCGCCGATGTCTCCGCCATCGTTGAACATCTGGACCTGCACAATGTGGTGCATGTCGGTCACTCTACCGGCGGCGGACAGGTAGCGCGATACGTGGCGCAATACGGACAACCGCAGGGTCGCGTGGCGAAAGCCGTGTTGATCAGCGCCGTACCGCCTTTGATGGTGAAAACGCCCGACAATCCAGGCGGTACACCAATAGAAGTGTTTGATGGATTCCGGAAAGCGCTGGCCGCAAACCGGGCTCAGTTCTATCTCGACGTGGCGACCGGTCCGTTCTACGGCTTCAATCGTGACGGGGCTGAAATTTCGCAGGGCACCATCCAGAACTGGTGGCGACAAGGGATGATTGGCAGCGCGAAGGCGCACTATGAAGGCATTAAGGCGTTTTCAGAAACGGACCAGACCGCCGATCTGAAAGCGATCACCCTGCCGGTGCTTATTTTGCAGGGCGATGACGATCAGGTGGTGCCTTATAAGAACGCCAGCCTGCTCCAGGATGAACTTCTCAGCAACAGCACCCTGAAAGTCTATCCGGGGTATCCTCACGGGATGCACACCACTCACCCTGATACCATCAACAAAGATTTACTGGAATTTATTCGCAGCTGATAACTAAAAACGGGTGGCTTGTGCCACCCGTTCCGGGAACTTACAGCGAGGCTTTTAACCGCGCCACCGCTTCTTTCAGGTTCTCATCCGTGACGCTGACGTACGACATGCGCAGCGTGGCATGATCCGGCTCGTTGCAGTAGAAGAACTCCCCAGGCACATAGACTACGCCGTTGCTGAGCGTCTTTTTCAACCACGCCGTGGTATTCATCTCGTATTTAAATTTGGCCCACAGGAACATGCCGCCCATCGGTTTATGGAAGGTCAAATGTTCGCTCAGTTCGTTTTCCACGTGCTGGCACAGGATCTGGCACTTGTGTTTATAGGCTTCGCGGATCAGGTCGATTTGCCCGGCCAGGCGGCCGCTCTCCAGGTAGTGATACGTCAGCGACTGCGATAACGAGCTGGTGTGCAGATCGGTCGCCTGCTTGAGGATCACCACCTGACGCTTTATCCAGTCCGGCAGTACTAACCAGCCAACCCTTGCGCCCGGCGCGAGGATTTTGGAAAAGGTGGAGGTATAAATCACGTTATCGCCACAGCCCATTTCTGCCGCCCAGGCCTTGAGTGGCGTGAAGGTTTGGTCGGTGAAGTTGATTTCGCCATAGGGATCGTCCTCGATGATGACGAAATCGTAGCGCTGGGATAAGGCCACTAACTGCTTGCGGCGCTGCTCTGCCAGGGTAACGCCGCCCGGGTTGCCGAACGTCGGTACAATATAGACGGCTTTCACCGGCGTGGTCTTAACCAGGGCTTCCAGCTCATCGATGATCATCCCGTCGCCGTCGGTACCCACCGACATCAGGTTAGCCTCCGCTAACTGCAGAACCTGCAGCGCAGCGAGATAGGTCGGACGTTCGACGACCACGATGTCGCCCGGGTTAATCAGCGCCCGCGCCAGAATATCCAGCGACTGCTGGGAGCCGGAGGTCACCACCACGTCATCCACGCCGCAGGTAATCCCCCTGCCGCTCAGCAGCTGACAGATGGCCCCGCGCAGCTCCGGGCTGCCCTCGCTCAGACCGTACTGAAACGCCTCTTTCCAGGTGCTGGAAAGCACCTTCTCCATAGCCAGCTCCAGCCCTTCGCGATCGAAAAGATCCGGGTTGGGAATGCCCCCGCCAAGTGAAATCACCCCTTCCATCTTGCTGTGTTTTAATAATTCTCTGATCGCGGATGACTGGAGGTTTTGTACTTTGTGGGCAATTTTGTTCTGCGACATCTTTTATTATCCTGGTTTGTTGTATCCCAGGTTAAGTATCACAAGTAGAACGTTTTAACCAGCCGAAGAGACCGGAGCCCGCAGGCCCCGGCAGAGATATCAGAACTCGATACGGGCGCCAAAGTTATAGCGGCGACCTTCCAGCATTGAAGACTGGTTGTAAGAGGTGCGGTAGATCGGGTTGGCATCGAACAGGTTATAGATGCCGGTCATCAGCGTCACGTTCTTGTTCAGATGATAACGCGCGCCCAGGTCGACCAGGGCATAGGCTTCCGTTTCGCTGGATTTACCAATGTCCGGCGACGTGCTGCGCCAGCTGGCTTTGGTCCACAGCTCCAGGTCATTTACCGCGTTCCAGGTCAGGGAGACGTTGGCCATGCTTTCCGGGAAATCGCTCAGCGCATACCCTTTATACTCCCCGCTCTGCTGTTCGCTGTGGGTGTACGTATAGTTGGCGTTGGCTCTCAGGGAGGACGTGACCTGCCAGTCGCCGTTCAGCTCCAGACCGTAGATCTCCGCATCGCTGACGTTGGCGTACTGGAAGACGGTATCCGCGACATACCCGTTGTAGGTACACTTCTGCGTGTCCGACGCGGTACAAATGAGATGGTCGCTGATTTTGTCCTTAAATTTGGTGTAGAAGAGGGTTGCATCCAGCGCCAGCGCGTCCTGCTGCCAGTAGATGCCCAGCTCGGTGTTGACGCTCTCTTCCGGCTTCAGATCGTCATTACCGATGCCGATTTCCGAATACGGATAAGCGCCGTACACGCTGGTGAAGCCTTGGTTATTCTGGCGCAGATCCGGCTTCTTATAGCCAGCAGAGACACCGCCCTTCAGCGCCCAGTTTTCATCGATGGTCCAGTTGCCGTAGAGCTTAGGCGTGACGTGGTAACCAAAATAGCTGTCATGATCCAGACGCGCCGAGGTGGTCAGGGTGAAGTCCGGCACGATCATCCAGGCGTCTTCGGCAAACACTGCCCAGCCGTCGCGCGTAATTTCGCTGACCGGCGTGACGCCCGGCGCTTCCTTATCCTTAATGCCGAACTCATCATCCAGCTCGTTGCGCGTAAAGTTCACCCCCAGGGTCAGCTTGTGATCGCCCAGGGTAAAGGTGTTGGCGCTGTTGGCTTCGTAGTTCTTCTGGGTAATAAACTGCGATGACATTCCCGGAACGCGGTACTCGGTTTTGGCTTTTTCGTAGCTGACGAAGTTCTTTACTTCCAGGATGTCGCCATACCAGGCATGTTGCGACAGCGATGCCGCATCGCGATCGAAGCCCCAGTACCACTGCTTGTCGTTATGGGTTTTCTCCTGGTTGCCTTTAGTGGCATTCAGATCCCAGAGCTGGGTATCGGTCGGCGACATGGAGATCGTCGCATCCAGATTCCCGGACTGATGCTTCACAAAACGCTCATCGTTGATGCTGTCATCGTCGCGGCGATCGAGATAGTCCGCGGCCAGGCTCACCCCAAGCTTGCCCGGGATCACCGGTCCCATCACAAAGGCATTCGTCTGGTTGGTATTGCCGTACTCGCTCTTCTCCTGCAGGAAGTAGTTATCCTCCAGAACCCCGGTCCACTTCTCCAGGTTATAGGCCTTCTTAGTGATCACGTTGACCACGCCGCCGATGGAGTCAGAGCCATACAGGGAGGACATTGGCCCGCGGATCACCTCGATCCGCTCGATGGCGGCAAGCGGCGGCATAAAGGCCGCTTCGGTGCCGATATGGTGTCCATAAGGGCGGGATTCGCGGGTCGCCTGCTTGATGCCGTTTACCATGTACGAGGTATAGGTGGAGTCCATCCCGCGCATCTGCACATCGCCTGTTGCCAGGCTGCCGTGGCCGTTACCGACCAGCACGCCCGGCATCTCGCGCAGGGCTTCGGTAACGTTCTGATTCGAGCGGGTGTTCAGCTCTTTTTCATTCACCACGGAAATCGTCGCCGGTGCTTCACGGCGTTCCTGGCTAAAACCGGTCGCGGTCACTACCAGTTCATCTTCGTTTACGGCGGTATTTTCTGCGGCGAAAACGGCCACCGGCAGGTTAGCCAGGGCGAGCGAAACCGCCACGGCCATGCGTGTTTGCTTAATCACAACGGGATCCTTAGAACTGGTTTAAATCAATCTTGAGCACGTAGTCAGCTGCACTGGCTTTCTCATCCTGCTTGACGCTGGCATAGAGCGTGCTGGCATCGGCAGAAAGCGCCAGGCTGTTTGGCATCGCCGCGGTTTTAATGGTGTGTTTCAGGCGATTGTTGGTCGCGTCGATCACGCTAATCTGGCGATCGTTGCGATGGGTGACATAAACTTCTTCACGCGCGGGGTTGTAGAGCACGCCGACGGAATTAGGCGTCGGGACACGGTGCAGGAGTTTGCCGGAATCCAGCTGCACAACCAGCACATCTTTGGTGTTGGTATCCGCGATATAGCCCACCCCTTTCGCGGTGTTGAGCGCGATGTTCAGGAAGTAATGTTCCGGGTCGGCAGGATCGACCTTCACGCGGGTGAGCAGCTGCGAGGTTTTACCCTCCAGGGTGATCAGCTCCCCGGAGCCGGAGACGACGTAAACCTTGTCGCCAGCCTCATCCACGGCAAAACCGACGGGCTCCAGTTTTTCGAGGGTCTGGGCAAGAGCCTGCTTCTGCGTATCGACTACCCACAGCAGGCCTTTACCCTTACGACCAATTCCGGAGACATACAGGCGCTGATGTTTTTTATCCAGCACCACTTCGCGGACGTGGGCTTTTTTATTCGGATCTGAATCATCGCTCAGCTGGATCGTTTTGATGATTTTATTGTTACGCGTGTCGAGCAGTGTGACCGACCCTTCCAGGGCATTACCCAGATAGAGAATGTGCTGCTCCTGATCCAGCGCGACGGCAAAGGTGCGGCGTTCGGTAGGGATCTGGTGCTCAATTTTCAGCGTGGGGGCGGCCAGCTGGAAGACCAGCCCGGCGGTTTTATCTTTATCAAAAGAGGGCGCAGAGGCTGCATAGAGCGCGTTCTGGTCTTTATCATAGGCCAGCTCATACACGCCATGTCCCAGCGGTTGAACGAGGAAATCCTTCTCGGTAAATTCTTTAGCGAAGAGCGAGCCAGAGTGCATAGCCAGTGAAATAGCGAGGGCACACAGCGTTTTGTTCTTTACAGCAGAGGCGTTGTTCATGTCATTTTTCTTTACAGTTGCTTACGTAAAGAAAAATGATAATGAAAATAAATATCATTTACAAATGCAAATATATCTCAATTACCTACCATTTTTAGTACCCAAAGCAGGCGCCCGGCATGCTGTATTACGGGGTTAACTCATTGAATCGCCCTATCCGCGCCGCCTGGCGGGCTAAACCGCGAAAAATAGCCTCGCTCACCGGCAGCGGAAAATCCGTCGGCAGTTCTGCCCTGACGGTGGCGATAACGTCGTCGGTAACCGCGGCCATCTCCGTCATCAAACGGCGGGCAGCCTCCTGCGAAAATCCCGCAAAGGCGGCGGTGCTGATAAAGTGACGCGGCTGGATCATCGCGAAATGGTACTGCCGGTTTTTTCCCTGTAGCGCCATCGCCATCTTCGCCTTTTTGATGGGGATCCCCCCGGCGTCGAACAGCGGAAACGCGGAAATCACGTCATACAGCGGGGCCATGCGAAACGAGGAGTCGGCCTCAATAAACAGGCTAAAATTTTTACCGTGGCCATCGATGGCGGCCAGCATCCAGAAAAGGATCTGCGCCTTAAAGAACATCTCGCGATCCTGCCCCGCCAGGCGAGAGCCAAGCAGCAGCTTCATGGCGTCTGCAATCCCGGGGCCACCGTGAGACTCATATTTCAGCGCTGGCGACACGCCCAGCGCCTGGCAAAAGTCCTCCTGCGGCAAGCGCATCAGCCAGCCGCTGCGGGCCCATCGACGATCAAAACGCTCGATAATCAGCACCTTTTTCCGGCCAAACTGCGCCATGTCGGCATGCGCCACCGGGAAACCAAAGGCTTTGGCGATACGCAAACAGAGCCATTCGTTTTCGCAGCTTTCGCTCAGGTCGATGTTATTCTGCTCTATTCTGCCGATCGGCAGCTTGAAGATATGGCTGGTTGGGGTGCTGCCCTGGGGCCGTTGCCAGCGATCCTGATACCACAGCAGCGCCGTTTTCTCCTGCGCCCCGGCCAGCGAAATGCGAAAATCGGCGCCCTCCTCTGTCATCCCCAGCGGCGCCATCTGGTAGCCCTCGAGCAGCGCGGCAATCTGATCGTCATCCAGCGGTTCGGCCACGATATCCGTTACCGGGGGGATCTCCTGCCCCGGCGGATAGAGCTGAATGGCGCCGACGCAGTCACGCCCAACGCTAGCGAGCAGATCGAAAGGATGCGTGGTTTCCACCTGAAAACGGGCCTGCATGCGGGCAATAATCGCCTCGGAGTCAGGCAGCAGATTGCTGAAGAAATTGAAGACCGGCGCGCCGCTAATCCTGCCGTGTTGCAGCGGCAGAGAGAGCGAGATCGCTCGCGAACCCGGCTCTGCCAGCCACGCTGGGGCATACTGAAAGGACATCGCCCCGCTGCCATCACGATGCAGCGTGCCTATCACATCGCCATTCATCGCGACAGTCAGACGTTTTGCGCGCATCGCTTACCACTCCTTCGTCCAGGCGTTATTGTCCGGCAGCGTGGCGCCGCGTTTTACCACGTGCAGTTCCAGGTCCAGCGCCGCGAGGATTTTGAACAAGGTGTCCAGCTTGGTGGAGCCCGGTTTGTTCTCGAAATCCGATACGGTGGTTTGTTTAATACCTACCTGTTCAGCCGTCGCCGTTTGGGTTAACTTATTGACCTTACGCTGATCCCGGACGGCCTGCGCCAGTGCGTCTGCCGATGTCACCTTCATGATTATCCCCCATAGCGGATATTTTGAGAAAACCCCCTGCAGGGGATAAAATGAGAATAACCCCTCCAGGGGATAAGTGCAAATTATCCCCTGAAAAGGATAAAAACGTTCAAACCACCCCTTTCGAACTGCAAGGCCTTGTTACTGAGCACGATGCTGAGGTATAGGGTTAAAGAAGGCTATTGTATGTTGTAACTACATATAATATGTATTATCCGGAGTTATTTATTCATTATTAAATGTGCCGTGATTTATATTTACTCCGCGGGAGATCGTCAAATAAGAAATCTATTAAATATAGGGCGCGTACCGGTTCGTTAATTACAGCCAGAAAACCTGCATATGCAAAAAACTAACGTAGCGGCCCCGGGGACTTTATGCAGCCTATAAAAAATAATTTCGCTTAACCGAAGCGTTAACTGTAAAAAAAGCACTCCTGTCTCACGATGATTTTAATCATCTTTTCTAATAACGAAGCAGAGCGTCGATGAAAAGACCCTGCTCCTCATCAGTGTTCCCGTCTATCATTTAAAGATAAGACAGCGGTAAAGCTGGTTCGCGCTTATTTCTGCAAGGGATGTTGAAACAAACCTGGTACTTCCGGGTGGTTTATTTTTGACTCTGTTCTGCCTTTAATAAAATACGTGGAGGGGATAAGCATGCATGATTGTGACGTAAATATGAGTGAGGACCTGATTATTCTGCCGTATTGTGATCCGTAAAAAGGGATTATTTATTTCCCCATTTTAATACCATGCCGGTTTGTTTTTTTTATTGATAAACACTATCCATCGGGAGCAGTGAGATGCCTATTTTTAGTTCATTCTGGCAGGCGGGGTTTGAAGGTGCAGATTTTGTTACGCGGCAAGGGCATGCCCTTTCAATGGATCACGAAACGGGTCATGACAGCAGACATTACGATGATTACAGGGCACTCCGCCCTTTTCACATCGCCACGGTGAGGGAGAGCGTCGGCTGGCGACTTACCGATACATCAGAGGGTTACGACTTTACCGCCGTCGCGGCCAAAATGGCATCGGCAAAGGAGAACGGTATCCAGATCTGCTGGACGATTTGCCATTACGGCTGGCCAGACGATGTCGATTTTTTCTCTGAGGCATTTGTGACGCGTTTCGCCCGGCTGTGCGGCGCGCTGGCCGCCTTTTTGCGCCCCTGGTATCAGAAGCCGCCGGTCTACTCCCCGGTCAACGAGATCTCCTTTACCGCCTGGGGGATTGCCGTGGGCCTGTTTCCCGCCGCCCTTGCGGAAGAGATGGAAAGCATGCAGATCAAGCGGCAGCTGGTTCGCGCCACGATAGCCGCCTGCGACGCCATCTGGGCTGCCGATCCCCGGGCCAGAATTCTGCATTGTGACCCTCTGATTCATCTGATTTCTCCCGACGACGACCCCACGACCGAACAGGAAACCGAGGCGTTGCGCACGGCGCAGTACCAGGCGTGGGACATGCTAGCGGGACGGCATGAGCCCGAGCTCGGCGGTAACCCACGCTACCTGGATCTGATCGGGGCCAATTACTACCACGACAACCAGTGGATGATGGGAAACAACCAGCGCCTCGCCTGGCATCTTGGCGACCGGCGACGACGACGATTACACGAAATGTTGCAGGAACTCTATGAACGCTATCACCGCCCTATTCTGCTTGCCGAAACAAGCCATGTCGGCAGTGGGCGTGGAGCCTGGATTAACGATGTCGCCTCTGAGGTTGCTCAGGCACAGCTGGCGGGCGTTGAGCTCTCAGGGATCTGCCTTTACCCCATTATTGACCGCCCCGACTGGGAAAACTGTGCTGTCTGGCATCACTGCGGTTTGTGGGACATTACGCCCGATAAAGAGCGACATCTTAATACCCTTTACGCACGCGCGCTTGAGCAAACCCAGCTCCGGCTGAAACGTTTTCAACAGCCATCAGGCGCCTTTACCTGCACCGGCACAGAGGTATCAGATATGAAAAAAATATATGTTTTTAGTCACCTGCGCTGGGACTTTGTCTTTCAGCGTCCACAGCATCTGATGACACGCCTTGCCCAGCACTATCACATTGTCTTTATTGAGGAGCCGCTCTATTCAGCGGAGAAACCGGAGCTGAAGCTCTCCCGGCCCGCCCCAAACGTCACCGTGGTTCAGCCGCATACCCCGTCAACGGCGGCCGGGTTCCACGACGAGCAAATTGCCTTTCTGGAAACGCTCCTGACGGAGCTACGGGAGCCGGACGAAACCCCGGTGGTCTGGTTCTATACGCCGATGGCGCTTCCGCTGTTGAAGATCTTTACTCCGGCGATCGTGGTCTATGACTGCATGGATGAACTTGCCGCCTTTGAGAAAGCCCCTCGCCAGCTGTTGCAACGTGAGTCAGCTCTGCTGAGCCGGGCGGATATTGTCTTTACCGGTGGCCCCAGCCTGTATGAAGCGAGGAAAGGCCGTCACCCGAATATTCACTGTTTTGCCAGCAGCGTCGATGCGGTGCATTTCGAACAGGCGCTGGATCGGGCGAATCATCACCCGCTGCAGGACGAGATCCCCCATCCACGGCTCGGGTATTACGGCGTTATTGATGAACGTATGGATTTATCTTTGATTGCGGCTCTCGCGGATTCACATCCGGAGTGGCAGATCGTGATGGTCGGCCCGGTGGTGAAGATCGATCCCGCTACCCTGCCCAGACGCAGCAACATTCATTATCCCGGCATGCAGCCTTATCAGGCCCTGCCACAGTTCCTTGCCGGCTGGGATGTGTGCCTGATGCCGTTCGCGCTGAATGAATCTACGCGGTTCATTAGCCCGACAAAAGTGCTCGAGTACATGGCCGCGCAGCTGCCGGTGGTCAGTACCGCCATTGCCGATGTTGAAAAACCCTATAGCCACGTTGTGGCTGTTGCCCACGACCAGGCAGCCTTTATTGCCGCCTGCGAACAGGCGCTGGCGCTGCCGGAAGAGACCCGAAAAGCGCAGCAGCAGACGATGCAGCGTATTGTCGCCAGCACCTCCTGGGATAAAACCGTGCAGAGCATGCACGCGTTGATTGAGAACGCATTTTTACGCTATCTGGATGCCTCGGCTGCGACGGTCAACGCAGCGGATAGCAGCTCCGACGAATCCGCTTCCGAGCCGGTTTTACGGCTGATCCCACAGAAGGCGGCCCGCACAGAAGCACAGAAATGTTTAATCCTCGGGGCCGGGCCAACCGGGCTGAGCGCGGCCTATCACTATGGCGAAGGGGCAACGTTGCTTGAGCGCAATGCCACGGTCGGCGGGCTCTGTCGCTCCATTCAGGACAAAGGTTTTACCTTCGATTATGCGGGCCACATTATGTTTTCCGCTGACGAAGAGGTGCTGGCGCTGTACAAAACGTTACTGGGGGACAATATCCACTGGCAGATCCGTGAAGCCTGGGTCTATACCGACGGCGTTTATACCCGCTACCCCTTCCAGGGATCCCTTTACGGGTTGCCCGCCACGGTGGTTAAAGAGTGCATTCTGGGTGCCATCGAGGCGCGATACGGAACGGGTTCGGGTGTGCAAAGCATGACGACCTGCAGCGAGAAAAGCGGCCAGGGAAAACAGCACCACGACTGCTGCGCCGATGGCGCGGTGCCGGACTACATCAGCGCCGATCCAGCGGAGAAAACGCCACGAAAAGGCAGCTTTGAAGCCTTTATCTATGAGACATGGGGCAAGGGGATCGCCCGGCATTTTGCTATTCCCTATAATAAAAAGCTATGGACGGTGCCGCTGTCGGAAATGGAGACATCCTGGCTGGGTGGCCGCGTTCCCCTGCCCGACCTGGAACAAATTATCGACGGCGCCCTGAACGAGACCTCAAAGCCGATGGGGCCCAATGCGCGCTTTGGTTATCCGCTGCAGGGCGGTTTCCAGGCGCTGATGAACGGTTTTCTGCCGCACATTAAAGGCCGGATAGAGACCGGGGCCGAGGTCAGTAAAATCTATGCCAATCAGCATATCGTTGCGCTGTCAGACGGACGGCAGTATCGCTATGAACATATGATCAGCACTCTGGTACTGCCGGAGCTGATTCGCCTGATGGGCGACGAAGTGCCGCCTGACGTACGCAAAGCAGCGAAAGGCCTGCGCCACGTCTCCGTTCGCTGCGTCAATCTGGGGGTTGGCCGTGACAATCTGACCGACAAACACTGGATTTACTTTGCCGGTAAGACAATATTTCACCGCATTTTTGTTCAGGGGAACGCCAGCCCCTTCTGCAGCCCGGCGGGCAGCTGCGGCCTGACCTGTGAAATCAGTTACTCACCGGATAAACCGCTGCCGGTTGACGGCCAGGCGCTGATCGACCGCTGCATTAAGGAGTGCATCGAAGCCGGAATTATTTCAGCAGAGGATGAGATTATCACCGCCAACCAAATCGATATCCCCTACGCCTACGTGATCTACGATCAGAGCCGCAAGGAGAACGTGGAGACGATCCGCAAATGGCTGTTGCTGCACGGCATCACCCTGGCCGGGCGCTACAGCGAATGGGAATACTACAATTCGGACCATGCGTTTATCGCCGGGAAAGTGGCCGTTGAGAAAGTTCGGGGATCGGCTTACCGGCATTCTGTTTCCTGAGATATAAATCATTAATCTGTTCAGCCGTCGCCGTTTGCGCTAACGTATTGTTCGCAAACGGCGCAGTGCGGACTCCCGCATGCTGTAAAGCGAAGATAAACGGGCACGATGTTGACGTGTCTTAGTGTAATAAGTTTATTGTATGTTGTAACTACGGATAATTCTGGCGCTGCGCCCGACCTGTTCTACACTCACTGACACAAACCCACAGGGAGAACATCAGGAATGGAGATCCCGTTAACCTCCAGTGAGCTTCGTCTGTTCTCGCACATCCTGTGGCAACTCGGTTCGGGCCAGGGCAGCCGAGCCCTGCGTCAGGAGACGCTGGAAAATGTCTGCGCCCTGTTGCAGGCCGATTTTGCGGCATCCTGCATCTGGTCCTCTGCCTCCAGGACCTCGCGCCACGGCGTCAGCTGGAACATTGCTGAAAAAGCAATGCGTGAGCATGCCAGTACCTGGCAATACATCGATCCCATCACCCCGCTTCTGCGCGCAAAACAGCATCCAACCCTGGTGGATGAGGTGATGCCTGCCCGCGAGTTATTCAAAACGGCCTTTTACCATGAGTTCCTGAAACCCTGCGGCATGCACCACGGCGTTAATGTCTATTTTTTACGTGATGGTGACGACGTGGGCGATCTGCGCATCTGGCGGGCCAAAGACGCCCCGCCGTTCGGGCAGCGCGAAATCGCACTGTTGCAGTTGCTGGAACCCTGGTTTGCCAGAGCCTTACCGAAAAATGAAGAGTCCCCGTCGTTAACCGCCCGGGAGCAGGAGGTGGTCAGCCTGGTCTGCAAAGGTCTGGGCGATAAAGAGGTCGCCCGCCTGCTGAACATCAGCTTCACCACCGTCCGCACCCATCTGAATCACGCCCTGAAAAAGCTCGACTGCGCCAACCGCACGGAGCTGGCATCGCGGCTCAGGCATTAACGCCTCCTCAATCCTGAGGATGGCGCGCGGAGGGCTGATTTGCCTAAATGTTGCGGATACCCACTGTCCGGAAACAGCCCATGAAAACAATAACACCCGCAAACCCTGCACAACTGGATACCCTCACCGCCGCCGACGCGGCACAGCTCATCAGTGATCAAAAAGTGTCGAGCGAAGCGCTGGTTCGCGCCTGCCTGGCCCGCATCGACGCCCAGGATCACCTCAACGCCTTTATTACGGTGAATGCCGAACAGGCGCTGGCGCAGGCAAAGGCCTGGGATAAACATCTCGCCGGCGGCGGTGCCCCCTTGCCGCTGGGCGGTGTTCCCGTCGCGGTGAAAGACAATATTCACGTCGCCGGTTTGCCTAATACGGCCGGGACGCCAGCCCTGAAAAATTTTGTGCCCAAAACGACCGCCCCGGTGATCCAACGTCTTATCGATGCGGGCGCCATTATTATTGGCAAATGCAACATGCATGAGCTGGCCTTTGGCGTCACCGGCTATAACGCGGCGTATCACACGCCTGCGATAAAGGGCGTGCGCAACGCCCACGACGTCAGCCGTATTGCAGGCGGGTCTTCGTCGGGCAGCGCGGTGGCCGTTGCCGCAGGGATGGTACCGGTAGCCATCGGCACCGATACCGGGGCGTCGGTACGCCAGCCCTGCGCCCTGAATGGCTGCGTCGGTTTTCGTCCCACCACCGGGCGCTATTCCCAGGCGGGGATCACCCCCCTCTCCCACACGCGGGATACCGCGGGCCCGATGGCCCGCAACGTGGCGGATATTGCCCTGCTCGACAGCCTGATGGCCGGTGGCGAGGTGTTACTCCCTAAACCCGCCCGGACCATTCGTCTCGGAATTGCGCCCTGGTTCTGGCAGGCGTTGGATGAAGAGGTCAGCCAGCAGGCCCACGCCGCACTCGCCAGGCTACACGATGCGGGAGTCACGCTGGTTGCCGTCGAGATGCCCGGGCTTGAAGAGGCCAATGCCGCCGTCTCCTTCCCGGTGGTGATGCATGAAGGCAAGCACGATCTGATTGATTATCTCCAGGCGCATGACACCCGGCTGACCCTGCAGGATATCGTGCAGCACATCGCCAGCCCGGATGTGCGCGCCATCTTTGAGCACGTCATTGTCCCGGGGGTGATCCCGGATAATGACGGCAATCTGGTTCCGCTGACGCCACTATACCAACAGGCAGTTTCGCAGGGGATCGGGCGTCTGATCGCCCTCTATGAACGGACCTTCCACGACCACCAGCTCGACGGGCTTATCTTCCCCACTTCGCCGGTCGTCGCCCCGCTGGCGAATGATGAGGTGAGTTCCGCGGAAAACTTTGCCCGCTTGATCCGCAATGTGGATCCGGGAAGCAATGCCCGCCTGCCGGGGCTGACCCTGCCGATCGGGGTGGGCGCCACCAGCCGGTTGCCGGTAGGGCTGGAGATAGACGGTTTGCCGGGCAGCGATGCGCAAATTCTGGCGATAGGTGCCACGCTGGAGCAGATCCTGGCGCAGTAACGATTAGCGAATTTTCCCGCTAAACAGCCTGAACCCCCAGGTGTTGTACAGCAGCGTCACCGGAGCCAGCAGCGCAAAGCTTATCAGCAGAAAACGTTGGGTCTCCGGTGGCGCGGCCGCCTGATGAAGAGCGATCGACGCCGGAACTATCCACGGATACAGCGTAAACACCAGCGCGCCGAAGCCGCTACTCACCAGCACCAGGATCCCGGCCAACGGCAGAAAATGATACCCGCGCTTAAGGCCGAACCACACCAGTCCCCCGCCCGCCAGCACCGCCCCGGCAAACGGCAGCCAGATCGTGAAATTCTGCAGATGCAGACGCCAGGTTTCCTGTAATTGCATGGTCCAGAACAGTAGCCCGGCCATCAGCAACAGCGCGATCGTCGCCAGCCAGGGGAACGCCCGCCTCGCCCGATGCAACAGTATCCCGGTCCCCCGCCAGATCAGCCATCCCTCGCCCATCAGGCAATAAAACACCACCAGCGACAGTGCGCAAAAGAGCGGAAACGGGCTAAACCACTCCCAGCCGGTACCGGTAAACTGCTGACCGTCGTTGGGGATCGTCTGGATCAGACTCCCGACAATCACCCCCTGGGCCAGAGTAGCCAGCAGCGACCCCGCCACCAGCAGCGTATCAAACAGACGTGGGGCATAATGCCGATACTCAATCGCCATTCCACGCACCACCAGTGCCAGCACCAGGATAAAGACCGGCACATACAAGGCGCTCCGAATAATGGCGTACGCAAGGGGAAACAGCCCGAAGAGGCTTCCCGCCGCCAGCACCAGCCAGGTCTCGTTCCCATCCCAGATGGGGAGTAATGAAATAGTGATCTTATGCCGGGAGGCCTCGTCGCGCTGAAAGGCGCAGAGTATTCCGGCGCCGAGGTCCGTTCCGTCCAGCAGAACGTAGATCCACAGGCTTACCACCAGCGATGCCGCTGACAGGATTTGTAACAGCGGTAATCCCATCAACTCATGCATCGGTTTCTCCTTTCCCGGTCCGCCGGGCAACATCGGGCTCTGCCCCTTCTTCGTCCTCCGTGGGCGGCCTGGCGAGCAGGCGCAGCAAAAACCACAGCCCCAGCCCGAACAGCGCCAGGTAAATCGTGACGATCAGAATTAATGAGCCGAGTACAAAATGCGGAGCAACGGGCGAAATACTCTCTGAGGTACGAACCAGACCGTAGACCGTCCAGGGTTGCCGCCCGGCTTCGGTCACCATCCACCCCGCCAGCATGGCAAAAAAGCCGGCGGGTGCCATAACCACCATCAGACGCTGGAGCCGCCGCGCCTGCCATAATCGCCCGCGCAGACGCGCAACAAGTCCGGCGATAGCGGTAAACACCATCAGCAGACCCAGTCCCACCATGATGCGAAAGGCCCAGAACACCAGCGGCACCCAGGGCAGTTCATCGGGAGGATACTGATTAAGACTGTGGATCGTCCCTTGCAGGTTATGCCGCAGGTAAAGGGAGCCGATATCAGGAATGGCCAGCTCATAATGATTGCGACGCTCTGCCATATCCGGCAGCGCAAAGAGCCGCATCGGCTCGCCATGTCCGGGCGGAGGGGGATCCCAGCTACCTTCCATGGCGGCCAGCTTCACCGGCTGACGATCCCGGGTATTCTCTCCATGCAGGTCCCCCAACACCACCTGCAGCGGGGCCATTATCAGCAAGGTCCACATCGCGATAGAAAACATATGCCGGGCCGCCGGATGCCGGGCATCGCGCAGCAGATGCCATGCGCCACAGGCCCCGACCAGACAGGCGGTACCGAGAATGGCGGCCACGACCATATGCGCCATCCGCCACGGGAAGGAGGGATTGATAATCACCGCCCACCAGTCAACGGGCCGGAAGCGACCATCGGCACCAATCAGATACCCGTCCGGGGTTTGCATCCAGGAGTTAGCGGCGAGGATCCAGAAAGCGCTAAACACCGAACCGAGCGCCACAATGCAGGTCGCCATAAAGTGGATCCACGGCCGCACCTTATTCATCCCGAACAGCATCACCCCCATGAAGCCCGCTTCCAGAAAGAAGGCCACCAGCACTTCCATATAGAGCATCGGCCCCAGCACCGCGCCGGTACGACTCGCCAGCCCGCTCCAGTTGGTACCGAACGAGAACTCCATCACTACTCCGGTCACGATCCCTACCGCCACGTTCAGGGCGAACACCTTACTCCAGTAGCGCCAGAGACCGAGCCAGACGGGCTGCTTACGCCACAGCCAGAGCCCCTCCAGCACCATCAAGAGCTGCGCCAGCCCGAGGGTAAACGCCGCCAGCACAATATGAAAGCTGATGGTAAAGGCGAACTGACTGCGCGCCAGCAGAAGTGTGGTCTCCGGACTCAATGTCGCCCCACAAGGATGCCCAGTAAGCCGGTCAACAGGATCCAGAGATGAGATGCTGTCTGTCGCATAGCCCCTCTTGTGTAGATTTATCTCGATAAAGTGTAAGCAATCGATGGGAAGGCGTACGAAGAAAGTGGGGAATTACAATCATTGTTAAGAATTGACTTACCCATGAATAGAACGACAATAAATGTTCCCGGCGAAACACTGTAGAAATGGAGTCTATCATCGCCTGCTCACGTCCTTCTCAGCTTGCCACCCACCTTAAACGCTCTGGTGCCCTTATCGCCTGGGCGCTGTTACTGGTCAGTTGCAGCTCTACACCACCTAAATCGCTGGTCACTCCGCTACCGCCGGTGGCTAAACATCCGCTGCCGGATAAAAGTGCACGCCATGAGCCGGTGCGCGGCGTCTGGCTGGCGACCGTCTCTCGTCTCGACTGGCCGCCGCAGGCGTCGGTGAATGGTCGCCCTGCTGCATCGCGGATCGCCATGCAGCAAAAGACCCTGACCGATAAGCTGGATAATTTGAAAAGTCTCGGGATCAACACCGTGTTTTTCCAGGTCAAACCGGACGGCACCGCCCTGTGGCCATCAAAGATATTGCCGTGGTCGGATATGCTGACCGGCAAAATCGGGGAAGATCCCGGCTACGACCCGCTGCAGTTTATGCTCGATGAAGCACACAAGCGCGGGATGAAGGTTCACGCCTGGTTTAACCCTTACCGCGTCTCAACCAACACCCGGCCCGGCACGGTCGCGGAGCTGAACCGTACCCTGTCGCTCCATCCGCCGAGCGTGTTTGTTCTGCATCGGGAGTGGATCCGCACCGCGGGAGATCGCTATGTCCTCGACCCCGGCATTCCGGAAGCCCGGGACTGGATCACCAGCATCGTGGCCGAAGTGGTGTCGCGCTATCCGGTGGACGGCGTGCAGTTCGATGACTACTTCTATGCCGAGTCCGCAGGCTCGGCGCTGAACGACAGCCAGACGTACCGCCAGTACGGTCAGGGATTTGACTCGAAAGCCGACTGGCGGCGCGACAATACCCAGCAGCTGATTACGCAGGTGTCACGCACCATCAAGCAGATCAACCCCAACGTCGAGTTTGGCGTGAGTCCGGCTGGCGTCTGGCGTAATCGCTCCCACGATCCGGCCGGGTCCGACACCCGGGGCGCAGCGGCCTACGACGAATCCTTTGCCGATACCCGTCGCTGGGTGCAGCAGGGGCTGCTGGACTACATCGCCCCGCAGATCTACTGGCCGTTTTCCCGGGATGCGGCGCGCTATGACGTGCTGGCGAAATGGTGGGCTCAGGTGGTGAAACCTACCCATACCCGGCTCTATATTGGCGTCGCCTTGTATAAGGTGGGCGAGCCCTCAAGCAAAGAGCCCGACTGGACGGTGCAAGGCGGCGTGCCGGAGCTGAAAAAACAGCTGGATCTGAACGAATCCGAGCCGCAGATTGACGGTACGATCCTGTTCCGGGAGAACAACCTCAATCAGCCCCAGGCGCAGGAGGCGGTGCGTTATCTGCGAACGCGTTGGGGGTCGTAGCCTTTGCCCCCAGCTGAAAACCATTAAGAGGGTCAGCTGTGACCAGGGCGAAACAGTAAGTTCAATGGGATAAACACCGCGCAAAAGCTGAACGCACCTCTTCGTAGAGCGTGTCTGACAGCATTAAATTTTGCCAGATAGTATTATGCCCGGCGCCAGGAATGGTGAGCAGCTGCTTCTGGCGGCAGCCAGCTGCTGAGGACAACAGTCTTTCCGGTATTTCTGCGGGAATGATTGCGTCATTTTCGGCGGCAATAATCAGCAGATTGCCGGTAAATTCAGCTGCGATATCCCAGGCATCAGTTTGCGCCCAGCTTCTCTCTTTGCGAATGATGGCAGAAAATTCAGGACCAAAGTTAATCTTATAGGCTGGCGTTGAGTAGATGCCGGGAACCATGAGAATGAGGGATTGAAACCGGATCGTTTTACTCAGCTGGAGGGCGTTATAGGCCCCCATACTTACGCCTATACACCCCGTGAGAGCCAGCCCCTGAAACGCAATCACCGCCTCTGCCTGTGCCGTGCGGCTGAAAAGAGAGGACGCGTGCATATCTCCCCCCGTCTCACCATGACCTACAAAGTCAAAGAGCGTCGTTCCAATGCCTGACCTATCCAGAAGCGCACGGTATTTATAGAACACCGTGCGATCCTTACCGCCCCCATGAAGCATCAGCACATGGCCATTGCGCCCGAATGTGCTTTCGGCATAGATGAATTTGCCCTGAAACGGCACCTGGAAAGCGTGACTGGAAATCATCTGCGTATTCATCATCGAATGAATCATTTTCCTCGTTTTATCAAACCAGAAGGAACCGCCGGGGGCGCTGCGCTTGCCCGGCCTACGAGCTGCGTTCCCCGGACATTGTGTGCGATGTCATCTCAGAACCACTCTCGAGCCGCCTGATAGCAGGCACCAGGCTCGCCCCTGCCGTGGCAATTACCACCGCAACGGCGGATACCAGCAGCACGTTGCTGGTGCCGTACTCAATCGCCAACGGGCCTGCGATAAGCTCGCCGAAGGGGATGGCGACGAAAGACCCCACCGCATCATAAGCATAGACCCGGGCCAGCTTGTCCTGCGGGATATGGGTTTGCAGCGACTGGGCCCAGGCGACACCGAACAGGCCAAAGGTCACGCCAGCAATAAAAAACGCGGCCATCAGCCAGGGTGTGGCCGCAAGCTGGCTCAGCATGAACGGGGGCAAGGCGCAAAACGACACCAGCAGCACCCCGATAAAGAGGTCGCGGCGCGGGCGCCAGCGCAGCGCGAGGGAAGATCCCACAATCAGCCCCACGCTCTGGGCTGCTATTATCATCCCCCAATGTGCACGTCCAAAGGAGGCATCGGCAATCACTGGCCCGAGCACCATCATCACGCCGCTAAAGGCTGCATTAATAATGGTGAACTGCACGACGATAGCCCACACCCAGGCCCGGCTGGCGAACTCTTTCCATCCCTCTTTCAGGTCCTGCAGGATATTGCTTTGGATTGAACCGGCTTCACGTGGCGAGGCGCGGATTAAATAATAGAGCGGCGCAGCCGCGGCGAAGCCCAGCGCATCAATGGCCAGCCCCCAGCCGGGCCCGACGGCGCTTATCAGAATGCCCCCCAGCGAAGCGCCGATCACCGTTCCACCGTAAATACCGGCCTGCAAAAAGGCATTGGCTTCACGCAGATTGCGGGCGGGAACCGTCTGAGGAATGAGCGCGGAAGAGGCCGGTAAGGCGATCCCGGCGGCGGCCCCATTCAGGGCACCGAGCAAGGCCAGTCCGATCGCCGTGGCGGAACCGTCCAGCACCGACCAGGCCACAACCGCCTGCGAAATGGCCGCGACCAGGGAAGATGAAACTAACACCCGACTGCGGGAATAGCGGTCCGCTAACACTCCGCCCAGCAGCAGGAACAGCACGTTGAAAATCGACCGGGAGGCAACAACGATACCCAAATCAGAGACCGATCCGCCGATATCCAGGACCGCAAAAGCCAGTGCGATGGGGGCAATACCATTGCCCAGCACGGTGAGAAAACGGGCGGCAAACAGATAGCGAAAAGCGGAAAAGTGAAAGGCACGAACGTTTTTATCAGGCGTTGTCATGGATTCAATGGCGTCGGGATCGGGAGCGACAGTATAACGGAACGGCGTTTCAAAAACATCCATTCCCGGAATCGTAGACCCGTGCAAGCGCAGCGCCGCCGGGCATAAACCCGGGTGCGATCTGTCGTGCCGGGTGGCGGCTATGCCTTACCCGGCCTACAAAATTTACAAAACCGGTGACCGCCTGAGCGCTTGCTGGCCCCCTGCTTTTCTTGTACCCTTCCCCGCTTTGAACCCCTTGCCAGATAATAAAAGGATGCCTGTGACTGCTCACCCTTCGAAAGATCCTTTGCACGGCGTCACGCTCGAGATGCAGGTCAATGCCCTGGTGGCGCGTTACGGCTGGGCGCAGCTGGGAAAGCTGATTAAAATTAACTGCTTTAACAGCGATCCCAGCGTCAAATCCAGCCTCAAGTTTTTACGGCGTACCCCGTGGGCCCGCGCCGAAGTCGAAGCCCTCTATCTGGACTCGCTGGAGGATCCCGCGCCAGCAAAAGCTGACGACGAGACCACCAGCCCGTGGGACAGAGCGCGGGCTAACAAGTAACGCCCCGCGTTATGGCCGCCGTAACAGCACGATACTGCGGCCTGGCAGCGGAAAATCGGTATCCGGGATCACCGCCTGCCCCAGATGCTCATCTCCTGCCGTACTCAGCTCCAGGACCCAACCCTCTTTACCGCATTCCGGGATACGGAACGGCACCGCCCCTTCATACGGATTGATCAGCAGCAGCACCTCCTGCCAGATCCCCTTTTGCCCGTGCAGATCGGCCCGGGTGAGGTACAGCCCCAGCGTGGTGCCCTCGTCCCAGTGCTCCGGCAGCTGCGGCCCGCCGCCGGCATTGAACCAGGTGATCTCCATCCCGTCACGCCAGCTCTCGCGGTGCAACAGCGGCTGGCTGGCGCGCAGCTTGATCAAATGCCGGGTAAAGTTGCGCAGCGTCTCGGCGCTTTCCGGGAGATTCTCCCAGTGTACCCAGCTGATTTCGCTGTCCTGACAGTAGCCGTTGTTATTACCCAGCTGGCTGCGGCCAAACTCATCCCCGGCCAGCAGCATCGGCGTGCCGTGGGAGAAGAGCAGCGTGGTGAGGAAGTTGCGCTTCTGCTGTTCACGCAGGGCATTAATCTGCTCGTCGTCGGTCGGGCCTTCAGCGCCATAATTCGATGACCGGTTATCATTGTGGCCGTCGTTGTTGTCTTCCCCGTTGGCCTCGTTGTGCTTCTCGTTGAAGGAGACGAGGTCGTTGAGGGTGAAACCGTCGTGGGCGGTGATAAAGTTAATGCTTGCCCACGGGCGACGCCCACGCTGGTCATACAGATCCCCGGAACCGAGCAGACGCGCGGCGAAATCGGACGAGACGTTATCCCCGCGCCAGTACTCACGCACGGTATCGCGATACTTGTCATTCCACTCGCCCCAGCCTGGAGGGAAGCCCCCTACCTGATAACCGCCGGGGCCGATATCCCACGGCTCGCCTATCAGTTTCAGCCGCGAGAGGAGCGGATCCTGCATCATGGCATCGAAAAAGCCGCCGCGCTGATCGAACCCTTCCGGCTCGCGCCCGAGGATGGTGCCGAGGTCGAAGCGGAAGCCGTCGATATGCATCGACTCCGCCCAGTAACGCAGGGAATCCATCACCATCTGCAGCACGCGAGGGTGCGAGGTATTCACCGTATTACCGGTGCCGGTATCGTTCACGTAGTAGCGGTGCTGACCGGCAATGGTGCGGTAGTAAGAGAAATTGTCGATCCCCTTAAACGACAGCGTCGGGCCCAGCTCGTTACCCTCGGCGGTGTGGTTATAGACCACGTCGAGGATCACCTCGATACCGGCATCATGGAAGGCGCGCACCATGTCGCGGAAGCCCTGAATGCCGTTCGGGCCGCCGTAGCGCGATGCCGGAGAGAAGAAGTTAAGGGTGTTATAGCCCCAGAAGTTTTTCAGCCCCCGCTCAAGCAGATGCTGATCGTCCGGGAACGCATGTACCGGCAGCAGCTCAACGGAGGTCACGCCGAGGCTTTTGATGTAATCCACCGTGGCTTTATGCCCCATCCCCTCGAAGGTGCCGCGCAGTTCGGCCGGGATCGCCGGGTTGAGCTGGGTAAAGCCTTTCACGTGGGTTTCATACAGAATCGTACTGGACCAGGGCACCGCCGGGCGATGCGGATCCTGCCCGTCGAACACCCGCGGGTCGATGACCCGGCATTTTGGGGTATAGGGTGCGCTGTCCCGGGTATCGAAGCTGAGATCGAGTTCGTCATGCCCCAGCTCATAGCCAAAATGGGCGGGGTTCCAGATGAGCTCCCCGGTCAGTGCCCTCGCATAGGGGTCAATCAGCAGTTTATGCGGGTTAAAACGGTGCCCGTTTTCCGGATCGTAAGGGCCATACACGCGGTAGCCGTACAGTGCGCCCGGTTTCAGATCCGGGACATAACCATGCCAGACTTCGTCGGTGTATTCCGGTAACTCCAGACGGGCGATTTCAGATTTACCACTCGGGTCAAACAGACACAGCTCAACGCGTTCGGCGCAGGCCGAAAAGAGGGCAAAATTCACCCCTTTGTCATCGTAATTCGCCCCCAGCGGGTAACTCTGCCCCGGCTGGATTTCATAAATTTTGTCATATGCCATAACGTCTTTCCTTCGAACAGTAATAATCATTAGCCGCAGGCCAATAACACCCGCCAGCAATCCTGTGCATCACTCAATTGCAGACTTTCACCCAACACCAGGGTTTCGCCGCTGAAACAGTCCTTATAGCTGCGTCCGGCGAGATCGGGAGGAAGAACCACCTCGGTCGCTCCCCACAGAGCCGCCCCGGTGACGGGAAACGCCCGGGTGGCATTCGCCAGCGCCAGCCGCGGTGCCACCACAATCAGCACGTCGTCGTCATCCACGCGGGCAAAGGCAATCGCCTTATCCGCCCGCTCGCCGCGGGTGAGCAGCGCAACATAGCTGCCCAGACGGAACAGCGCCGGTTTGCGCTGGCGCAAGTGCAGCAGCGTGCGGGTGACAGACAGCTTCAGCTGCCCGTCCTGCCAGCTCGCCTCGCGGGTGGTAATCTGCCGATCCGCCGACGCCAGCTGCTGGCGGAGCTGGTCGAAATCAGGCTCGCGACGGTTATCGGGATCGACGAGGCTAAAGTTGAGCCCCTCGCTGCCCTGATAAACATCCGGCACGCCCGGGGCGGTGAGTTTGATCACCGTCTGGCTCAGGCTGTTCACCAGCCCGGCGCGGATAAACGGACGTAGCGAGGTGCAGAAGTCTTGCAGGAAATCCTGATTCTCCGGCGACAGCAGATGGCGGGCATACTCCAGCACCACTGTTTCATAGGCTTCGTTACTGTCCACCCAGTCGGTACGCAGCTTGGCCTCCCGCAGCGCCTTTTCAACAAAGGCCAGGAAGCGCTCTTCCAGCGCCTTCAGCCCCTCTGCATCCTGCGGATCCAGCTGTGGCGGCCACACCCCCGCCAGCGCCTGATAGAGCATCCAGGTGTCGGCGGCTCTGGGGGCCGTACCATCATTGAGAAAACGCACGTGGGTCTGGTTCAGCTGCTGCCAGCGGGCCACGCACTCTGCCCAGACCTCCGGGGCTTCGGTCAGGGTGTAAAGCCGGGCGCGGGCATCTTCCCCACGCTTGGTATCGTGGGTTGAGGTGCCGGAGAGCGCATCCGGCTGACGCTCACGCCGCGCGGTCATCTCGGTGTGAAAACGCGTCAGTGAAAAGGCGCGCGGCACCGGTTCGGCCCCCACTTCGTTGAGGGCCAGATCCATGTGCTGACGGAAGAACAGCGTGTCCTCCACCGACTTCGCCATCAGCGGCCCGGTCAGCTGCTGGAAACGGGTGCGGAAATTCGTGGCGGTATCGCGGGCCTCCTCAGAGACCTCGCCGGTCAGAATACGCATCAGCAGCGCAATGGCGTCGGGATCGGCGCTGATGGTCGACACCACATGGTTCAGCAGCCGCACATCCGCGGCGGACATCCCCTGCGCCGTGCCGTAGGTGCGGTATACCGGGAAGGCCACCAGCAGCTCGCGCAGCGCCATCCGCAGAGGCTCCTCTTCGATGTTGACGCCTTCGGTCTGCGCCAGGGTTTTCGCCAGCGTCAGCAAGGTAGAAAACTCGCCGGCGAAGTTTCTGTCCACCATCAGCAGACGCGCGTCGCGCAGTTCGTCGTGCATATCCACCGGGCGGCCCATGACCCTGTCATAGGCCTGGCGCAGACCATCGATTTTGTCGTCATCTATCAGCACTTCCGATAGCGAGGCGATAAATTCATAGCCGGTGGTACCGGAGATCGGCCAGTCATTGGGCAGGTTCTCGCCTTTGCTGAGGATCTTCTCCACCGTGATATAGCAGTCGGGGCCCGCCTCCTGACGCAGACGCTGGAGATAGGCGCGCGGGTCGGCGAGCCCGTCCACGTGATCGATGCGCAGCCCGTCAACTGCACCCGAGCGCACCAGGGCCAGGATCAGGGCATGGCTGTCATCAAACACCGCGTCGTCCTCAACCCGCACGCCCACCAGGCCGGTGATCTCGAAGAAGCGACGCCAGGAGAGGTCGCGCGGGGCATCGCGCCAGCTGGTAAGCCGCCACGGCTGCTGGTCATGCAGCCGGGTGATGGCCGCCGGATCGCTAAGGCGAAGAACCTCGTCTTCGCGCCCTTCCCAGCTGTCAGGCGTCAGCGGGTAAAAGTTGTCGAAATACGCCAGCGCCGGTTTGCCGGTGTCAGGGTCGCGCTGAACGCTGATTTCGCCGTTCGCCAGCACCACATCAAAGTCATCACCCAGAAACGGCAGGGTCAGCCGACGCGACCAGTCGATATCAAAATGGCGGGCGTAGCGGCTCTTCTCTCCGTGTTCAATCACATCGCGCCACCAGGCGTTTTCCAGCGAGGTGGACATGTGGTTCGGCACAATATCCAGGATTAACCCCAGCCCGGCCGCCTTCAGGGCGCTGACCAGCCGCTCAAATCCGGCGCGGCCTCCAATAGACGGGTCAATCTCGTTGGCATCGGTGACGTCATAACCGTGCGTCGAATCCCGGGCGGCGGTAAATATTGGCGAAGCATACAGATGGCTGATGCCGAGCTGTTGCAGGTACGGCACCAGACTGGCGGCACGGTCGAAAGTCATGCCGTTGCGAAACTGAATACGCCAGGTCGCTGTGGGGATCATCAGGTCGGTTCTCCTTGTGCAAAACGTACAATAACGGTGTTCGCGAGCAGTTCCGTGCGGCCTTCAGGCCAGGCAAACAGCGTTTCACCCGCTATATCGGGCATCATTTGATCCTGTTCGCCAATATTGAGCGCCAGCGTCAACGTGCCCTGTGTAAATATCCAGCTCACGACCACGCAGCCCGGGGCCGTTTTCAGCACCCTGCCGCTACCGCCCTGTGCCCCGGTCAGCAGCGGCACAATCGCCCGCTGGCGCAGCTGCAACAGCCGTTGGGTAAAGCGCAGCCAGGTCTGTCCGCCGGGTTGGTTGAGTTTGTTCCAGTCGAGTTTCGAACGGGCAAAGGTCTCAGGTGCATTGGGATCCGGCACCGTCTCGTCGTGATCGCTGAACTCTTTCGCGCGCCCTTCCCGCACCGCGCGCGCCAGATCCCCATGAAAATCGGTAAAGAACAGGAACGGCTGGGTTTCCCCAAACTCCTCGCCCATAAACATCAGCGGGATATGGGGGGACAGCAGCAGCGCGGCCATCAGCACCCGGGTACGTTCCTCCCCAATCAGGCTTAACAGACGATCCCCCTGAGCACGATTGCCTACCTGATCGTGATTCTGGATGAAATCGACGAAGGCCACTGGCGGTTGAGCGATACTTTTCACTCCCCGGGGCTCACCGCTTTGCGGGGAACGTTCCCCCTGATAAGAAAAGCCTTCTGCCAGCGCTCTCGCCACCCATTGCTCCGGTTTTTCAGCAAAATCCTGGTACCAGGCATGGGTTTCCCCGCTGGCCATCACGTGGACGGCATTGTGCAGATCGTCGTTCCACTCCCCGGTAAACAGCGGCACGCTGCCGTCGTCTTCACGCGGATGGAGAAACACCACGTTGCGGCTGTCTTCGGTGGTCAGATGCACCGGCCGATCGGTGATGGCTGCGCGGATGCGGGTGGCGATCTCGATTAGCACGTGGGGGTCGGAGGTATCTTCGATCTGGTCGATGGCGTCAAAGCGCAGGCCATCGAAGTGGAACTCCGTCAGCCAGTACAGTGGCGCATCGACAATAAACTGACGCACCGACGCAAGGTCATACGCGATACCGTTCCCCCACGGGGTCATGCGTTCAGGGTGGAAAAAGTCCGGTGCCAGTTTCGGCAGGTAATTACCTTCCGGCCCGAAATGGTTAAGCACGATATCCAGCACCACCGACAGGCCGAGGCCGTGGGCGGTATCGACAAAGGCCTTCAGCTCATCCGGCGTGCCGTAGGCGCTGTGCGGGGCATACAGCAGCACGCCATCGTAGCCCCAGCCACGACTGCCTCCCGCCTGGGAGACCGGCATCAGCTCAATCATGGTGACGCCGAGCGAGGCCAGATACGACAGTTTGTCGGTGGCCGCGCGGAAAGTGCCCTCCGGGGTAAAGGTCCCGATATGGAGCTCGTAGACCACGCTCTCTTCCCAGGGCCGGCCCTGCCAGTGGGTATTGCGCCAGACATAGCTGTGAGGATCGCACACCAGCGACGGGCCGTTGACATCACCTTGCTGGGCGCGGGAGGCCGGATCGGGCACCGCGGTGCCGTCAGGCAGGATAAAGCTGTAGGCTGAACCGGGGGCAACATCGTTGACCGTCAGTTCAAATCCGCCGTCACCGGTCGGGTGCATCGGCAGTGTTTCGTCGTTCAGGCGCAGGGCAATTTGCTGCTGACCGCTGGCCCACAGATGAAAGCGAACGCTGTTCGCATCGCTATATTCACAACCCCAATACCTAATAGATTTAGCTGTCATTCCACCACCTCGTTTGACCCATGATCCTCGGGTTGCCTGGCGTTAATCGCTAAGCAGAGGGAAAAAGAGAAAATGCGCTGGCGTGATACCGCGCATGAACATCAAGCATAGACCAGGAAAATTAATGTGAGATGGGTCACTGCGAAGGGTGCGAACTGTATTGCCGGGTAGCGGCTACGCCTTACCCGGCCTACGAAAGGCTGCGATGTGTCTTGCCGGGTAGCGGCTGCGCTTTACACGGCCTACAGAAACGTAGGCCCGTGCAAGCGCAGCGCCGCCGGGCATTAAGGGCTACAGGGAGGAATTATGCCGGTTCCGGCAGTCTGAAGCTGGCGATGCTCTGGGTCAGGTGTTTCGCCTGCTCTTCCAGCGAGGCGGCCGCGGCCGCGGACTCCTGCACCAGGGCGGCGTTTTGCTGGGTGACGCCGTCCATCTCGGTCACCGCCTGACCGACCTGGCCGATGCCACGGCTCTGCTCTTCCGACGCCACCGAGATCTGCTCCATCAGCGCGTTCACCTTATTGACCGAATTGATAATGGCATGGATCACCTCCCCCGAGCGATTCACCAGCTGAGAACCGTTTTTCACGCTGGAGACCGACTGGGCGATCAGGTTTTCGATATCCTTCGCCGCCACGGCGCTCTTCTGCGCCAGGGTACGGA
This sequence comes from Leclercia adecarboxylata, assembly GCF_006874705.1. Classification (NCBI taxonomy): domain Bacteria; kingdom Pseudomonadati; phylum Pseudomonadota; class Gammaproteobacteria; order Enterobacterales; family Enterobacteriaceae; genus Leclercia; species Leclercia adecarboxylata. The sequence continues at coordinate 4,092,215 of NZ_CP035382.1, forward strand.
CTTCCGTTGCCACCACCGCAAATCCCCGTCCCTGGGTGCCGGCGCGGGCGGCTTCAACCGCGGCGTTCAACGCCAGAATATTGGTCTGGAAGGCGATGCTGTTAATCACGCTGGTAATATCTTCGATACGCTGGGAGTTAGCGGCGATGGTGTTCATGGTCTCGATCACCTCGCGGGTCACGGCCTCCCCCGTGCGGGCGTTATTCACCGCATCCTGCACCAGCTTCCCGGCCTGATACACATTGTCGGTATTATTGGCGACGGTAGCGCTCAGCTGCTCCATGCTGGCGGCGGTTTCCGTCAGGGCTGACGCCTGCTGCTCGGTACGCGAGGCCAGATCGATGTTGCCGGAGGCAATTTCCTGCGAAGCGTAATTGACGGTACGGCAGGCTTCACGCACCTGAGAGATAGTCTCCAGCAGGGCCAGACGCATCTGCTCCATCGAGCCCATCAGCAGATCGATTTCGTTGTTCGAGCCCGCTTTTTGCGGCACCGCTTCCGTCAGCTGACCGGCAGCGATCTGGCTGCAGTGCGCCCGCGCCAGGTTAATCGGGGCAAAGACAAACCGCTTCATCAGGACGCTCACGCCGATAATTACCACCACAAACAGCGCAGCAAAGGCGGCAATAATGGTTAAGCCGGAGGCAAAGTGGGATCGCGCATCGTCATTCAGCTGTTTCGCGTATTTCTGGTGCACGGAGAGCACCTGGTCGAGGACGATTTCGTACTGGCGGTCGAGACGGGAGATCTGCGGGATCAGGGCGTCAAATTTTGCCGCGTCATGCGCCGAGGCCGCATCAATCAGCGGTGCCAGCCCCTGATTACGGTAGGCGAGCCAGGCGTCGTCGTAGTCTTTCACTAACGGAGCTTCATCCGCCAGACGCGGCGCGGCATTGAAGGCGGCAAACGCGCCATCGGCCTTGGTCAGCGCCAGCTTCACCGAGTCGAGCTTCTCCGCAAGACCGGCGGTATCTCCGCTCTCCGCCTGCTTCATGTACTCCATGACCCGCACGCGCAGGGTACGGCTGTGGTTAATGGGATCGATAATGGATAACACCACCTGGATCTCTTTATTCACGTTATCCAGTGAATCATTGCTTTTAATGGCCAGCCAGACATTGGTTGCGGCACTGGCAACAAAGAAAAACAGCAAAGCGAGCAGAATGGCAAGGGACGACTTTTTCAACGACATAACTACCTCAGATATAAAACGGTCTGAAGTGTTATCGGCATCCGCCCCTTAATATTGAATTAAAGTTATTTATTTATAAGAATATCAAGAGGGTCGTTAATCGTTATTTAAATCAGCGAATTGTACGACAGGGCCTTATATTCAGGCCCTGCGATAGATGGAAAATTTTTATCTGTTTAGCAGATGATTATTGGTGGCGTATTTAATCGTTTAAATATTCAGCGCTGGTAAATTGCGGCCAGTGAATTTCCCCCACGCCGTTTAATTCAGGCCGGGCGAATAAAAATCCCTGAAAACGCTTGATGCCTGCCGATTCAAGCCAGCACCACTCTTCAATTTTCTCGATGCCCTCAGCCACCAGCGCAATCTCCATGTCGGTACAGCAGCTGATAATCGACTTCACAATCGCCTGCTTCGGGCCGCTTAAATGGATATTGCTGACAATTTCGCGATCGATTTTCAGTTTATCCGGCTGGAAACGGGTCAACAGCGACAGCCCGGCATAGCCAGAGCCAAAATCGTCAATCGCCAGACCAATCCCCGCCGCCCTCAACTGCTTGATGGCGCTGTTAAACTGGTTAAAGCCGGAGATCATTTCGTTTTCAGTGACCTCAATCACCACCTGCTCCGGCTGTAAACCGTGGATAAGGATCTGATCCATCAGATAATCGACGGCGCCGGGCACGTTGACCAGCGACATCGGCAGCAGGTTGATGGCAATTTTATGGTCACCGATGCCAATTTTCTCGGCCAGCGCAAAAGCGTAGGCCTTGGTCAGCAGATCCACCTCATACACTTTGTCCTGATCGATGGTGTTAAAGAACCGCTCCGGGCTCCCGCCGTCGTTGCTGCGGATCAGCGCTTCCAGCGAGGAGATTTTACCCTCGGTGGGTTGGACGATCGGCTGCAGGGCAAATTGACAGACCTGGTTATCAATCAGCCCGTTGATGGATTTGCCAAAAGGGGCATGCTCCGGGGCCAGTGTCCACTTCTCCGGCCGGAAATTTGACCCGCCCAACGCTTTTTTCTGCTGGTTGATAAAAGTCTGAATAAATTTAAATACCCGATCTTCCGCCGCCAGATAATTATCCAGCTTGCTGTAGCGCAAAACGGAGGAACGCACCGATTTGGACGTCTCGATACGCAGATCGAAGAGCAGCATACCGACGTTCTCGAAGCGCCGACGCGGACCGTAGTCACGCATCAGCTCCACCACGCTGTCGTGGCGTTTGTCTTCGCGGATCTTAAGGAACAGCGTCTCAATAACCTCTTCAGACCCTTCGAGGATCTGCAGAAACTCGACACCGTCAAACAGCAAAATGCCCGTGACGTCCAGCGCGGTATTACTGTGTTTGGCCTTTTCAACAAGTGAGAGGAGGGATAAAGATTTACAGGACGGATTTAACTGGCTTTTGTAAATGAGTGTAGTCAGCACAGCCATTGTTCCCGATAGATTGTTAGGCCTTTTAAGCTATTGTGTAACATAAATTACGATCGCCGACTAATAGTATTAAAAGGATATATCAGGAAACAGGCGATTCGGCTCAAAAATAATCAACGTGAATGTTTAATTCTGGCGGAGGCGAATGTGAAATGTACCTTGCGACTGTTGCTCTGTTTACCGGTATACGCTCTGGCCGCTCCGCTGGTGCCTCCTGCCGGTTTTACCCGCCCGCTGCCCCATACCGCGTCGGGCGGCTGCGTAGCCCTGCCCGCGCCCTTTACCGCCCCGCTGACGTTGCGCAGTAAATATGAGGGATCGGACAGCGCCCGCGCCACCCTTAATCCGCAGGCCGAGCAGGCGTTTCGCGCCGCGTCTAAACCCATCGTCGGCTTTGAACGCGGGATCTCGGAGATGGTGTGGCGCTATAAGCAGAGCGGAGATCCGCATACCCTGCGCTGTATTCTGAATGGTTACGCGACATGGGCCGACGCGGAGGCCTTGCTCTCAGAAGAGACCAGCCACACCGGGCGCGCCATGCGCAAATGGGCGCTGGCAACGCTTGCCAGCAGCTGGCTGGAGCTGAAGTTTACCCCCGGGACGTCGCTTGCCGGACAGCAGGCCACCGAGCGCTGGCTGGGCCAGCTGGCGGATCGGGTGGTACGGGAGTGGGACGGCCTGCCGCTGGAGAGCACCAATAATCACAGCTACTGGGCAGCATGGGCGGTCATGGCCAGCGCCGTGGCGCTCGACCGGCGGGATTTATTCACCTGGTCATTAAAAGAGTACCGCATCGCCGCCGGGCAGATTGCCGCCGACGGCACGCTGGCAAACGAACTGCGTCGCCGCGAGCGGGCGCAGGCCTACCACAATTACGCTCTGCGGCCGCTGGTGATGATCGCCAGTTTTGCCAGAGCCAATCATGTAGATGTCATTCAGGAGAACAAGGGCGCGCTGGCGCGGCTGGCGGGGTATGTTTTGCGGCAGGACGAGTCTCATCCCGAATGGCTGGAGCCCTGGTGCGCCATGCAGCACTGCACATCAGTGACGCTGTCACGCCTGGACACCAGCCGTCCGTTGCAGGATCGCCGCCTCGGCGGCAATCTCACACTACTCTATCAGCGTTAAATCTGCGCCATCCCGCCATCCACGAACAGCTCGGTGGCGTTGATAAAGCTGGCGGCATCGGAAGCGAGAAACGCCACCGCTTTAGCCACCTCTTCCGGTTCGCCAATGCGTCCCAACGGTACCGTCGACGCTAACGCATCGAACAGCCCCTGGCGCCGATCTTCCGGTACCAGCTCACCCAGCCCCGGGGTTTTAATCGGGCCTGGGCTGACCACGTTGACGCGGATCCCGCGCCCCTGTAAATCCAGCGCCCAGGAGCGGGCAAAGTTTCTCACTGCCGCCTTGCTGGCGCTGTAAACGCTGAAGTTGGCGGTGCCTTTAACGGAGACGGTCGAGCCGGTGAGGATCACCGAGGAACCGGAAACCAGCAGCGGCAGCGCCTTCTGCACAGTGAAGAGCACGCCGCGCACGTTGGTGGCGAAAATGCGGTCGAAGTGTTCTTCGGTGATGGCCCCCAGCGGCAGCATATCTCCGCCGCCAGCGTTGGCAAACAGCACGTCCAGCCGCCCGGCCTGTTCAGCGATTTGCGCATACACCGTATCGAGATCGTCAAGGCGCGAGGCATCGGCGCGAATACCGATCGCCTGCCCGCCCAGGCTGGCGACGGCGTTGTCCAGTTCTGCCTGACGACGACCGGTGATGTACACCTTCGCCCCCTGAGCGGCCAGCTCTTTTGCCGTTGCCAGACCGATACCGCTGGTACCACCGGTGACGAGTGCGACTTTACCTGTTAATGCTGAGTTCATGTGATTTACCTTCTGTGTTGTTGGTGTGGATGCACTCTACCGCTTGCGGGATTAGGGAAAAATCAGCAAAAATGGAAATCACTTTTTCCCTACGGGAATAATCCCCCGTTTTGATGGCGCCGCTCTATGGATCAGTTAATGGCAATGCGCGCCTTTACGCGCGTGGTAGAAACCGGCAGCTTTACCCGGGCGGCAGACTCGCTAAATATGCCCATCGCCACCCTCAGCAAACTGGTAAAAGCGCTGGAGGCGCACCTTGGCGTGCGTTTGTTGCAACGTACCACCCGACGGGTAACGCCGACGCCGGAGGGGCAGGACTATTATGAAAAGGCCCGACGGGTGCTGATTGATATCGAAGATATCGACACCTCGTTCAACGCGGTGAAACAGCAGCCGCAGGGGCATTTACGTATTGATGTGGGGGGCTCGACGGCGCGGGACGTGCTGATCCCGGTGCTGCCGGATTTTATGCGCCGTTATCCCGACATCCGCATCGACCTGGGCGTGGCGGACCGGCCGGTGGATTTAATCAGCGGCAATGTGGACTGCGTGATCCGCGGCGGCGCGCTGGGGGACTCTTCCCTCATTGCCCGGCATATCGGCAATGCAGAGATGGTCACCTGCGCCACGCCGGGCTATCTGAAACAGCACGGGATCCCCGCCTACCCGGAGGAGCTGCGGAACGGTCATAAGCTGGTGAGCTATCTCTCGCCGGCTAACGGTCGCGCGGTGCCGTTTCGCTTTACGCACGACGATGAGGTTCGCGAAATCAACCTGCGGCACCATATTGGCGTCAACGAGAGCAACGCGCACCTGGCGGCGGCGGTTGCCGGAATGGGGATCATCCAGACCTTTCGGTATTCGGTAGGGGCGATGCTGGAGGCAGGCACGCTGGTGGAAATTCTGGTGAAATGGCGGCCGCCGGACTACCCGTTTTACGTGGTATATCCGCAAAACCGGCATGTGACGCAGCGGTTAAGGGTGTTTATCGCCTGGCTGGCAGAGGTCTTTCCTGAGGCGGTGAAGGGATAGCCGGGCGCAAGGCCCGGCGGAAGGATCAGTTCAGGGTATAGTCGAGGGTGATTTCAGCTTTCAGCACCTGCGACACCGGACACCCGGCTTTGGCCTTCTGAATGATGCCGTCAAACTGCTGCGGGTCAATGCCCGGCACGGTCACTTTGCTCTGCAACGCAATTTTGCTGATGGCAAAGCCGCTGTCGGTTTTATCCAGCGACACATCCGCGGTAGTGTCGATGGAATCGGCGGTATAGCCCGCCTCGCCCAGCATCAATGAAAGCGCCATTGAGAAGCAGGCCGCATGCGCTGCGCCAATCAGCTCTTCCGGGTTGGTGCCCTTTTCCCCTTCGAAGCGGGTATTGAAGCCGTAAGGTTGCTGATTAAGGACGCCGCTTTCGGTGGAAACTGTCCCTTTACCGCGTTTAATATCGCCAGACCAGTGCGCCGAACCGTGCTTGTGAATCGTCATAAATTGTTCTCCTTTTGGCATACAAGGAGTTAAGTATAGAAGAGAGATCGGGCTTTGCGGCAAAGACGGAACAGTCTCACCCCATTGTGCAAATATTCACCCGCTGTCAGCCTGCTATATTTTAATATTTGCTAAGGAGAGAAGAATGAATTTACCCGTCAGAGGCATCGATCACATCGGTATTACCGTACCGGACATTATTCAGGCCACGCTATTTTTTGAACAGGCGTTTAACGCAAAAGAAATATATCGTTCCGTAGAACCCGGAGACGGTAATATTGATCCCGACGCCCAGCAAAAGACGTTGCGATTATTCCCGGGTACGGAAGTGCGCGCTATTCGAATGCTGGCCATGCCCCACGGGCCCGGGATTGAGCTGTTCGAAATGCACGGCCCGGAGCAGCAGTCCCCGGCCAGAGCAAGCGACTTCGGTCTTCAGCACTTTGCCGTCTATGTCGATGATTTTTCACAGGCGATAAAACGCTTTACCGCGGCGGGTGGCGAGATGTTTACCGAGCCAAAGGCGCTCTCGTTCCCGGCCGAAAAGGGAGAAGGCAACGTCTTTTGCTACGGCAAAACGCCCTGGGGCAGCGTCATTGAATTGATATCCTGGCCCTCCCCCATGCCTTATGAAAAATACACGCCTCTGCGTCGCTGGAAGCCGTGATATATCCATGAAAGTGCTGTGATTATGATATTTTTATTTCCAGGACGAGTCTTAGACACAGCGCTAAAAAAGTTTGCCATTCTGAATGTGCATTACGTTACTGCGAACCGGAACATTAGACAGAAAACGACACGGAGGCACTATGTTTACTTATACTTCAGCAACCACACCATCCGCACAGCCGGAGCTGGTAAATGCAATTGCACAGGGTTTACGCGCAGAACTGGGCGCTGTCACCGAAGATGACATTTTGATGGAACTCACCAAGTGGGTTGAAGCCTCAGACAATGACATCCTCAGTGACATCTACCAGCAGACCATTAACTACGTCGTCAGCGGTCAGCACGCCAGTTTCTGAAAACCTGCTATGCTGGATCTGCAACCTTAGGGGTTACATTTCGTTCGCCTTATCACTATCAACAGGAATGAGGAGTTAATATGAAATCGAACCGTCAGGCACGCCATATCCTGGGACTGAACTACAAACTCTCGAACCAGCGTAAAGTGGTGATTGAGGGCGACAGCGAAACGCAGGTCACCCACGCTACCGGCAGAAAACGCCACGAACCTAAGTAAGTTCGCTAAAGCATACCTGACACCACCGGCTACTCCGGTGGTGTTTTTGTTTGTATGTTGCGGTTTTTAACATTGACCTCCTTTATACTACCCGCCTGACATCCCCTGCGGGCACGACAGCGACAATGATCAACACCAGTGCCAGGGACGGATTTCCAAAAATTAAGTGAGTAACATGGACAACAAAGCAACCCGACATCGTTCCCTTTACATCCCTTACGCCGGGCCGGTTCTGCTGGAGTTCCCCCTGCTGAACAAGGGCAGCGCCTTCAGCATGGAAGAGCGTAGCAACTTTAACCTGCTGGGCCTGCTGCCGGAAGTGGTGGAAACCATCGAAGAACAGGCCGAGCGTGCGTGGATCCAGTACCAGGGCTTCAAAACCGAAATCGATAAGCACATCTATCTGCGCAATATCCAGGACACCAACGAAACCCTCTTCTATCGCCTGGTGCAAAACCATCTCGATGAGATGATGCCGGTGATCTACACCCCGACCGTTGGGGCCGCCTGCGAACGCTTCTCCGAAATTTACCGTCGCTCCCGCGGCGTGTTTATCTCCTATCAGAATCGCCACCAAATGGATGACATTCTGCAGAACGTGTCAAACCACAACATCAAGGTGATTGTGGTGACCGACGGGGAGCGTATTCTCGGTCTGGGCGACCAGGGGATCGGCGGAATGGGTATCCCGATCGGCAAGCTGTCGCTGTACACCGCCTGCGGCGGCATCAGCCCGGCCTACACCCTGCCGGTGGTGCTGGATGTCGGCACTAACAACCAGCAACTGCTCAACGACCCGTTGTATATGGGCTGGCGCCATCCGCGCATCACCGACAACGAGTATTACCAGTTCGTGGATGACTTTATCCAGGCGGTAAAACACCGCTGGCCGGACGTGCTGCTGCAGTTTGAAGACTTCGCCCAGAAAAACGCGATGCCGCTGCTGAACCGCTATCGCGACGAAATCTGCTCCTTTAACGACGACATTCAGGGCACCGCGGCTGTCACCGTCGGTACCCTGATTGCCGCCAGCCGCGCGGCGGGCAACCAGTTAAGCTATCAGAAGATCGTCTTCCTCGGCGCCGGTTCCGCCGGATGCGGTATTGCCGAGCAGATCATCGCCCAGACCCAGCGGGAAGGATTAAGCGAAGAGCTGGCCCGCTCGCGCGTCTTTATGGTGGACCGCTTCGGCCTGCTCACCGACGCCATGCCGAACCTGCTGCCGTTCCAGACCAAGCTGGTGCAAAAGCGCGAGAACCTGAAAAACTGGGATACCGACAACGAAGTGCTCTCCCTGCTGGACGTAGTACGCAACGTCAAGCCGGATATTCTGATCGGCGTCTCCGGGCAGACCGGGCTGTTCACCGAAGAGATCATCCGCGAGATGCATAAATACTGCGCTCGCCCCATCGTGATGCCGCTGTCGAACCCGACTTCACGTGTGGAAGCTACCCCGCAGGACATCATTGCCTGGACCGAAGGCAATGCGCTGGTTGCCACCGGTAGCCCGTTCTCCCCGGTGGTGTGGAAGGATAAAACCTACCCGATTGCCCAGTGTAACAACTCCTATATCTTCCCGGGGATCGGCCTCGGGGTGATCGCCTCGGGAGCCTCGCGCATTACCGATGAGATGCTGATGTCCGCCAGCGAAACCCTGGCCAAGCATTCACCGCTGGTGAACAACGGCGAAGGGCTGGTGCTGCCGGAGCTGAAGGATATTCACGTGGTGTCGAAGGCGATTGCCTTTGCCGTAGGCAAGATGGCGCAGCAGCAAGGGGTGGCGGTGAAAACGTCTGCCGATGCGTTGCAGCAGGCGATTGATGAGAACTTCTGGCAGCCGGAATACCGCAGCTACCGCAGAACCTCAATTTAAAAAGCAAAAAGGCAACGTAAGTTGCCTTTTTTTATGTTGGTACGATCTACTTCTTCTTATTCAGCATCGCCTGTAAATCGGCAAACGGATTATAGGTTGCCGCGCCTACGTCTTTTTGCGCGTCCTCACCCGCTACCACGGTAGTGCCGTACAGATCCGCTTCCGTATATTTAGAATGCTCGTGATCGTGACAAAACAGACACAACAACTCCCAGTTACTGCCATCTTCCGGGTTATTGGTGTGGTCGTGATCGATATGATGGACCGTTAATTCACGCAGGTTTGAATAAACAAACTCCCGCGAGCAGCGCCCACATACCCAGGGATAGATTTTAAGTGCTTTTTCGCGATAGCCGCTTTCCAGCCGCGCGTAGTTTTTGGGGATCAGAGCCATTGCTGAGATTACCTGTGACAAAAAACTAATTTTACGCCAGTACGGCCGGGAATTCACCTGCGTTCACTGCCGCAGTCCATCGTTTCTGTGAGCTGGCGCTGCGTCAGCCACCAGAACGCCAGTGCCAGCAAACTGACCATCGCCCCCAGCAAACACACTCCCTGCCAGCCGAAATGGGCATACGTAAGGGTGGTACCGATCGCGCCCAGCCCGCTACCGACGGCATAAAAAAGCATATAAAGCCCCACCAGCCGGCTATGGGCATCCGGGCGGGTGCGAAATATCAGGCTCTGATTAGTGACGTGTAGCGCCTGGCCGCCCAGATCCAGCAGCACGATACCGATCGCCAGCGCCCAGAGTGACATATCCATCAGCGACAGCGGCCACCAGGCCAGCAGCAGCGTCAGAAGCGCCATTCCGCTGGTGCGCCCGGCATATCCCCGATCCGCCCACTGACCGGCACGCGATGCAGCCAGCGCGCCGACCACGCCCGCGAGCCCGAACGCGCCAATCATTGTGTGCGAGAAGCTATAAGGCGGCGCGCTCAGGGGCAGCACCAACGCGCTCCAGAAGATGTTAAAGACGGCGAACATCAGCAGCGCCAGCATGCCCCTCACCTGTAACGCCTTCTCCTGACGCAGCAGCGTCAGCATCGAGGCTAACAGACGGGGATAAGTCAGCGCGTGAGAAGCCGGAGGCAGGACGGGCAGCCGTCGCCACAGCGGGATCGCAATCGCCAGCATCAGGAGCGCGGCACAGAAATAGACCCCGCGCCAGCCCGTCAGATCGCTGACGCCCCCGGCAAAGACCCGCGCCAGCAGCAGCCCAATAAAAACCCCGCCCTGCGCCGTTCCCACCACCCGCCCCTGTTCATGAGGGGCCGCGGCGCTGGCGGCATAGGCGATCAGCCCCTGGGTCATCGCCGTCCCGAGCAGCCCGACGGCGAGCATGCCAGCCAGCAATACCGGCGCGGACTGCGCCATCCCTACCGCCGCCAGGGCGATAGTCAGAGCCAGCATTTGGATCGCCATCAGGCGGCGACGATCCACCCTGTCGCCCAGCGGCACCAGAAACAGCAGCGCCAGCGCGCAGCCTATTTGCGTGGCAGTAATAACACCGCCGACCGCGGCCTGGCTGATGGCAAAATCCCGCGCCAGGGCGTCCAACAGCGGTTGCGCGTAATAGACATTCGCCACGCTCAGGCCGCTGGCGATGGCGAAGAGCCATACCAGACTGCGTGACATATTTCCCTGCTCGGGCGACGTTGTGCGTTGCGCATGCATACCTTTGAGCTCCGGCAATCTGGTTTCAAAACAAAACTAAAAGGAGGTTAGGTTAATTGGTTTTAAAATGCAACCAAATGACTTATCCCTTTCGTCCCTCAGATGGCAGCATGCTACTTCACAACGGCCCACCTTGCCCCGTCGCGCACTTCGTCGATCCGATGAGCGATCGCCGACGCACAGGGCTGACGGTGGCGCCGATGGTGTTACAGGCGGAAGAGTGTTCGACGCAGGCCTGTGACTCATTAATTTAATCAATATAAAAGCAGGCTAATTATGCTGTATTTTGATATTTGAATTCATCCTGGCGACCGCTTCTGCTTTTAAGCAGTCCCCTTCCCATAAATTTATCTAAAGCATTTTCATTACGGTAATACCTCTCAATCGCGTCAGCACTGCATGCTTAATAAAAGCTTGTTTAAAATATGTTTTCAGTTGTTAAGAAAAGCACTTAACGCAAACTTTACTTATTGCGATCCGCATGATTCAAATCAAACGCCACGCACAAATATGACATTAACCAAATATAGCCGTGATTTATTATATTCAGGATAACAATTTTGTTGTCTTCTCAGTTTGGTAAGGATTAAAAATGAAAGCATTGCCAAAAGTCACAAAAGGTTCCGTCAACGAACTTACTCATAAAAACATCACTCCTATTGTTGCCAGTATCGTTGCAGGGGTTATCGCAGGTGTGAGTATGCCGGCGATGGCGTCCACCAGCAGCGGAACGCCAGCTTCTGCGACTCAACCACAAGTCGCTGTGAATCAAACCGCACAGCAGACCAATACGGCTATCATTATGGCGAAACCGTCTCTTGATGGGCAGGCATTTGCCGCACATTACAGCCACTCCAGTCATGCCAGCCATTCCAGCCACTACTCCTGCACACCGGGTTCGACGTGCTAATACTCGAGGCCAGCTGCAAAGCTGGCCAATCCAGAAGGTAATAACAATGAATAATGTCGTGCACGGTGCTAATGCATTGGGTGAATTTTTTTTGCTATCGCTTGATAAAGACACTTACAGCCGCGAAGCAATTATGAAAACATGTTATGCATTTACGGATGATTATTACATCCATGTTGTAAAAGTTGTGGATAACACCACGGGCATCTGTTTTTATAGCAAGAAAGATGACAATAGTGAGCAAAATATTAATGCTGGCGTCAGACTTTTTTTACAAGCGCTAAATGAAAATCAGATGCGCCAGATAATTCATCAGGAAACAGCGACCCTGCATGAAGAAATTATCAAAAAAGCTTTCGCACCCGCTGTTTCACTGATTGAGAACGAATCGCAGAACGATTCTCTCACTATCCTCACGTCAGCCGTGTGATTTTATGAAAATAACGTTAGATGCCGGGTTTTATACCCGTACCGCACTCTCTGCGATGACAGAGCAATTTGTGGAATTTATGCGTGTAGAGTGTTCGACTGGCGAAGACATGTCCCTGACCCTGAGCGTCAAAGAAGAATATCTGACAGAAAGCTCAGCTATCATCCATACATTTCTCAATAATATCCTTGAGTTAAGCATACAGGAGGTCATGAATAATGAACGTTAAATTTCATGCTCCTGCGAAATTTACCCGTGATACGTATCAACTCCTTCCGTTCCGGTTTAGCCGGCTTGAAAGTGGACGCTATTTCCTTTCGACAGACTATGGCGAGTGGATGTGTCTTGACGAGCCAGACCTTATTGCGCTGACCAAAAAAGAGAAAATTGAAAACGAAACGCTCTGGTATGAGTTAAAAGCCAAACATGTCGTCAGTGAGCAGACGGATGCTAACCGGATTGCTTTACTGGCTTCGCGATACAGAACGAAAAAAGCATTTCTCGAGAGTTTCTCTCAGCTGCATATCTTCGTACTCACCGTGCGCTGTAATAACTCCTGTGTTTACTGCCAGGCCTCACGCAAAAGCTGTCAATCCGATCAGGCACGCTTTGATATGAGCCCGGCAGTAATGGAAAAGAGCGTAGAGCTGTTTCTGTCAATGCCCTCAGACAAGCTCACGCTGGAGTTTCAGGGAGGCGAGTCCACCCTTAATATGCCGCTTATCAGGCAGGCTGTTGCGCTCGTGAAGGCGAAAAAGAGTCGCAAGGATATCCAGTTTGTCGTTTGCACGAATCTGTGTGACTTGAATGATGAGGATCTGGCTTTCCTACTGGAACATCAATTTTCAATCAGCACCTCTCTGGATGGCCCTCAGCACCTGCACGATGCTAACCGGAGATATGGCAATACGGGTGCCTGGAACGCATTAATTGCAACGCTTGATAAAATCAAAGCGCGTAACGCTTTTGATAAGGTGAGCGCGTTGATGACCACTACGCGACAAAGCCTCGAAATTCCGCATGAAATTATTGACGAGTATGTAAAGCAGGGATTTCGCAGCATCTTCATCCGTGAACTCAATCCCTATGGTTTTGCGCATAAGTATTTTCATAAGATTGGCTACAGCACAGAGCAATTTTTAGCTTTTTACGAGACCTGTCTCGATTACATTCTTCTCCTCAACCGCCAGGGAATCGCGTTTCGTGAATCCTATGCCAGCCTGATCATGAAAAAGCTCATGACCCCCTGGGCAACAGGATTTGTCGACCTCCAGTCACCTTGCGGCTCAGGTTTTGGCGTCACCCTTTATAACTACGATGGAAATATCTACCCAAGTGATGAAAGCCGAATGATGGCGGAGACGGGCGACCAGCACTTTAAAATGGGCAATATTTTTGAGAACAGCTGCGAGGAGCTTTTCTTTGGTCCCGTGATGCAAGAGCTGGCAGCGGCAGGCGTGAATGATTGCCTGCCAGTATGTTCAGATTGTGCCTTTGCTCCTTACTGCGGAGCCGACCCTGTTCGCAGATATCAGGTCACAGGTTCGGTATATGGGCAGCCGGGAAAAGATGACTTCTGTGTAAAAAACAGAGGCATTATTTCAATGGTGATTAAAAGATTCACTGAAGGTGACGACGAAACCCGTCGCCTGTTGATGCAGTGGGGTTTGAAATGAACACGCCTTACACTGAAGACACGCTTTTTCTTTCTGTGCAGGCAGAGCGCGTTTTGCATCTGGCCTCGCCGCTATTTGGCAAGGTTGTGACCGATACGCAGGCAAATCTGGCAGATACTATTCTTTTTCTGCCAGCGCATACTCAAGGACCACTCCCTTCATTGCATCATGTACGCGCGATAATTTGCTCAAGTACCGATCCTCGATTTGAAAAGCTTAAATTGCATAGCATGGTTCCGCTGATCGTTATTGCACCCGATGTCATTTTCAGCCAGGGCGATATTATCAGCGTGAGCGAGCGTGGCCGCATTCACCGCTATTTCCGGGCCAAATCGCAAAACAACGCCTTTCTGGTGACAGAAACCTGCAATAACCTTTGCATTATGTGTCCGCAACCGCCGAAACCGCCATCATTGGTTAATCATGAAGGCATTGAGCAACGCATATTACACACGCTCAATCTCATTGATGATGAAAATTTGCCAGCGTCACTGTGTATAACAGGCGGAGAACCCACAATGCTTAAAGAGGGTTTGCTTCGCATTGTCGAGGGCATTTCTGACAGAACGCCGCAGACGTTAATTCATCTCCTTACGAATGGTCGCTATTTATCCAATGAGCACTATACCGCCCGCCTGGCTCACGTCGGTGGACCTCAGCTACTCGCAGGAATCCCACTTTTTGGTCATGTTTCAGAGTTACATGATTATGTCGTTCAGGCTGAAGGCGCGTTTAATCAGACCATGGCTGGCCTGTTAAATTGCTATAAACACGGGATCAATATCGAACTGCGTGTCGTGCTGACCAAAGTCACGGTGCCGTATCTTAAAGCGCTGGCCGAATTTATCTCCCGGAATCTTTTCTTTGTGAAACATGTTGCGCTGATGGGAATGGAGAATATGGGCTTTGCGAAGCTTAACCGTGAAGCGGTATTCGTCGACCCATGGGACTATAAAGATGAACTCTCTGCGGCAATCGAGATTTTTCAGCTGTACGGTATCGATGTGCGGATTTTTAACCTGCCACTGTGTGTGGTTAATCCGGATACTCACGCTTGCTGCAAACAAAGTATCAGCGACTTTAAAAATAGCTGGGACCCTGTCTGTATGTCCTGTATTAAACGTGAGAGTTGCTGTGGTTTCTTCAGTTCGTCAACGGAGAAATTTTGGCTTTCCAGACATATTCGTCCCTTTGTTGCGGAGTAAATCATAGCGGCGCCTTGCTTTCGCTGGACTGCCCGGCTTTCAACAGCATCACCGAACACAGGCCGGGCAAGCGCAGCGAAAACTGCGCAGCCTTGCCGGACGTAACTTTCCCCGCTACACTCCCTTCATCCATCAACCTACTGAATATAAAAGGAGGCTAATTATGCTGTGCTGTGAAATCTTTGATATTTCACTTCACCTTGGTGATCGCACCTGCTCAAGCGTTATCGGTTTCGTGCTGCGATAACTTCGGCTTGAGCGAAGACACCTAAGACTGAATCCCTTCTCTCGGGCTTACCGGGTTATCGTCAGCGATGTATGACGAGGCATTTTTATGCCTGTAACTCTTGAGTAAGCAAATGAGCACATTACTGACTGCACTTTCTCTCCGTGTTGATACTGCCTTTGACACGCTGTTCAACGACCTCACCTTTAGCCTGAAAAAAGGCGACCGCATTGGTCTGCTGGGCGATAACGGCTGCGGCAAAAGTACCCTGCTGAAGATCCTCGACGGCACAGACGCACCCCTTTCCGGGACGGTGGCGCTGGCCGGGCACTGCCTGATGGCACGGGTCGAGCAGCATCTGCCTGAATCTGTTTATCCGCTGACCATGATTGATGCAGTGCTGGCGCAGCTGCCGGTGGCCGAACGTGAAAGCCTGCGCTGGCGGGCGGAAACCCTGCTGGCAGGTATGGGCTTTACACCGCAGGACACCGCCCTGCAATCGGCCACCCTCAGCGGCGGACAGCACACCCGACTGCTGCTGGCGCGGGCGCTGATTAATGAGCCGGATCTGTTGCTGCTGGATGAACCCAGCAACCACCTCGACCTGCCGACGCTGTTGTGGCTGGAGCAGTTCCTGCAAAACTGGTCCGGCAGCTTTGTGCTGGTGTCGCACGACAGACAGCTATTAGATGCCGTCACCAACGGCAGCTGGATCCTGCGCGACAAAACGCTGCACTACTTCGCCCTTCCCTGCACCCGCGCACGTCAGGCGCTGGTGGAGAAAGACGAAAGCGATGCCCTGCGCCATAAAGCCGAGCAAAAGGAGATCGACCGGGTCACCGCCAGCGCAAAACGGCTGGCGACCTGGGGCAAGGTCTACGATAACGAGGATCTGGCCCGCAAGGCCAAACAGATGGAACGTCAGGTCGAGCGCCTGAAGGAGAGCCAGACGACGCTGACAACCGGCAGCCCATGGACTCTAACCCTACGCGGCGATGCGCTGCGTGCCGATCGGCTACTGGAGATCGACGCCCTCGGCGTTGCGCCTGCGCCTGGCCTGCCGGCGTTATTCTCAGTAGAAAACGTCCGTCTCAAAAGCGGCGATCGGGTGGCGATTGTCGGGCGCAACGGCTGCGGAAAATCCTCCCTGATGCGGCTTATCTGGCAGCAGTTTATTGCCAGCGAAATGCATGCCGGGCTGAAGATCCATCCGCGCGTAGCCACGGGGTATTACGACCAGACCCTGCATCAGCTGGCGGACGACGCCACGCTGATCGACGCTCTGGAACCGTTCGCCTCCAATCCTCAGGATCGCAAGATGGCGCTGATCTCCGCCGGATTCGCCTGGGCGCGGCACGGGCAAAAGGTCAGTACGCTTAGCGGCGGGGAGCGTTCGCGGCTGCTGTTTATTGGCTTGACCCTGGCCCGCTTCAGCCTGCTGATGCTCGATGAGCCGACCAACCATCTGGATATGGAAGGTAAAGAGGCCCTGGCAGAAACGCTGCAACAGTTCGAGGGTGGTGTGCTGCTGGTCAGCCATGACCGGCAGTTAATCAGCCAGAGCTGTAACCGCTTCTGGCTGATTGAAAATGGTCAACTCAGCGAATGGCATGATGCCGACGCGGTGTTTGCCCGACTGCGTGACGGCAACGGGGTCAGTGCCGTGCCGGTTCGGACCGCACAGCAAGATGAACCAGAGGCACATGACGATCTGCTGGAACGGTTGATTATGCTTGAGACGTTGCTGGAAGAAGATCGGCTGCGTAAGCCTAAACATCAGAAGCCGCAGCTTCAGGCACAGTGGCAGGAGGAGATTGACGCGCTGACGGCGCAGCTGTAGGAAATCGCCCGGCGGGTAGCCGCCGCCGGGCCATTTTTTTACTTCGGCTGATTCGTTTTCCAGGCATCCCATGCCTGTTTAATTTCCTGCTTCGCGGTGGCGGCATCGTTAAAGCCGTTCAGCTCCACCGACTTGCGCCCTTCCGGCAGCTGTTTGTAGACGCGGAAGAACGACTCAAGACGCTGCTGCTCAATCTTCGGCAGATCGCTCAACTCTTTGATATCGTCATAGGTTGGGTCAATTTTGCTGGCCGGTACGGCGACAATTTTGTCGTCTTTCTCGCCGCCGTCGATCATCTTCAGCACGCCAATGGCGCGCAGTTTAATCAGGGTACCCGGGGCCATCGGCGCGCGGGTATAGAAGATCACGTCCAGCGGATCGCCATCGCCCGCCAGGGATTGGGTCAGCGAGCCGTAGTTTGCCGGGTAGGCCACCGGCATCGACTGGAAGCGGTCGGCCACGATAAAGCCCGTTTTGGCATCCGTTTCATACTTAATAATCCCGCCGGCCGGAATTTCGGTGACGGCGTAAAACTCTTCCGGATTATTATCAGGCTGTGGGAATTCGAGAATATTTTGTGCCTGCACAGAAGCTGACAGGAGGACGCTCACTGCGAGAAGTTTTTTTACCAGATGCATTGTCTTGTTAACTCTTCGGTTTTTAAGAAGACCACACCTTACGGTTTCGAAATGTCAGAAACATGACAGATTTACTGCAGAAATATTTACCATGCATTCATTATGGCTATTACAGCATCCGCTATCGCCGTTCCGATAAATCTGCGTTAAATGATGACATTATGTTTCACAGCCCTTGCCTCAATCATTAAAAAAATTAATCCTTAAGGAGTATGTCGCGCTGTTGGACGCCATACCTGCCCCGCAGATCCTCATTATGAAAATGGAGAAACATATGAAAGCTGCTGTCGTGACTAAAGACCATCAGGTAGAAGTGACCGAGAAAACCCTGCGCCCGCTGAAGCACGGCGAAGCGCTGCTGAAGATGGAGTGCTGTGGCGTCTGCCACACCGATCTTCACGTTAAAAACGGCGATTTTGGCGATAAAACCGGGGTGATCCTCGGCCATGAAGGCATTGGCGTGGTTAAGGAAGTCGGTCCGGGCGTCACCTCGCTGAAACCGGGCGATCGCGCAAGCGTGGCGTGGTTCTTCGAAGGCTGCGGCCACTGCGAATACT
Organism: Leclercia adecarboxylata; assembly: GCF_006874705.1. NCBI lineage: Bacteria > Pseudomonadati > Pseudomonadota > Gammaproteobacteria > Enterobacterales > Enterobacteriaceae > Leclercia > Leclercia adecarboxylata. The sequence continues at coordinate 4,110,483 of NZ_CP035382.1, forward strand.
GTAACTCCGGCAATGAAACCCTGTGCCGTACCGTAAAAAACGCCGGGTACTCCGTGGACGGCGGAATGGCAGAAGAGTGCATCGTTACCGCCGATTATGCGGTAAAAGTGCCGGACGGGCTGGAGTCCGCCGCCGCCAGCAGCATTACCTGCGCCGGGGTGACCACCTATAAAGCGGTGAAAGTGTCAGAGATCAAACCCGGCCAGTGGATTGCAATTTATGGCCTGGGCGGGCTGGGTAACCTGGCATTGCAATATGCCAAAAACGTTTTCAACGCCAAAGTGATCGCTGTTGACGTTAACGATGAGCAGCTGAAGCTGGCGACCAGCATGGGCGCCGATCTGGTCGTCAACTCCCGCAGCGACGATGCCGCTAAATTCATTCAGGAAAAAACCGGCGGCGCCCACGCTGCGGTAGTGACGGCAGTGGCGAAAGTGGCCTTTAACTCGGCAGTGGATGCGGTTCGTGCCGGTGGCCGGGTGGTGGCGGTCGGTCTGCCGCCTGAGGCGATGAGTCTCGATATTCCGCGTCTGGTGCTGGATGGCATTCAGGTCGTGGGCTCGCTGGTCGGCACCCGCCAGGATCTGGCCGAAGCCTTCCAGTTTGCCGCCGAAGGCAAGGTTGTGCCGAAAGTGGCGCTGCGTCCGCTGGGCGATATCAACGCCATCTTCAAAGAGATGGAGCAAGGCCAGATCCGCGGCCGTATGGTGATTGATTTCCGTTCGTAATCTTGTTCCCTCTCTCTTGAGGGAGAGGGTCAGGATGAGGGGGAACGGGCCGCACTCCCCTGTAACACTGCATGCCCGGCGGCGCTACGCTTGCCGGGCCTACGAATTCCGCCGATCCGCAATCCACTCCTGCACCTCAATCTGAAAAGTATCCGGTGCCTTACGGTACATTTTGCGCGCCAGGTCGAGAATGGTATGCCGCGCCAGCTCCTCTTCCATCCGCTGCTGGGCGCTGTCCATCACCGAGCGCACGCCGCACGGTCCGTCGCAGACCCAGGCCGGAGGCGTTTCGTCGAACACCGCCAGCCGCTGACGCACTTCACGACACTCAAACGTATTTTTCTCGCCATCAATGGCGTGGGCCACATCCAGCACGGTGATCAGTTCCGCAGGCCGCGCCAGCCGAAAACCGCCGCCCTTTCCTTCAGTGCTGCTCACCAGCCCGGCGCGCGACAGACGCGTGAAAATCTTGCCCAGATAGTCGTAAGGCACGCCCTGTAGCGCTGCCATCTCCCTGACGCTCATCTCGCAGTCGTTCCCTTTCGCATCCACCATGGTCATCAGGCTATGAATGCCGTACTCCACGCCGGAACTGTAAAAAGCCATGCTTAACTCCGAAGTTATTATTCCGGGTCATTATAGCCGCGTTTCGTAAAAGAAAGACAGTCACAATCCTCTCTTCATCTAACCCTCTGTTTTTACGGTGCACGGCTATTTAACTCAGAAAGATGTTGTCGCAGTTAACTCCGACAAGTATAGTTGTAGTCACGTCGGCCACGGGGTCTGATAAGAAAAAGGATCGAAGATGAAGAAGCAAATTTTAATTGTGGGCAGCGGTTTTGCGGGAATGTGGGCTGCGGTAAGCGCCGCGCGCCTGGCCGATGTTACGGGCCGTGACGACCTGCAGATCAGCGTCCTGGCGCCCCGTCCGGAGCTGCGGATCCGTCCGCGCTTTTATGAAGAGCAGGTCGCGGGCTTTGCTGCCCCGTTAAGCGAACTTTTTGCTGAGTTGAACATTCACTTTATTGCTGGATCCGCTGAACGTATTGATACGAAGCAGAAAAGTGTCTGGTATCGCGACAGCCAGGGCAACGTGACGCTGGCCGCTTACGACCGTCTGATCGTGGCGACCGGCAGCCAGACCCGACGCCCTGCCATTGCCGGTCTGGCCGAATTTGCGTTTGATATCGACCAGCTGGAATCCGCACAGATTTTTGAAAATCACCTCGATTCACTGGCCCTACGCCCTTCTACGCCGGAACGCAACACCCTGGTAGTGTGCGGAGGCGGTTTTACCGGCATTGAACTGGCGACCGAACTCCCTGCCCGTCTGCGGGCCCGTTTCGGCGAAAATACGCAGACTAAAATTATCGTAGTTGAGCGCGGCGCAGTAATTGGCGGGCGTTACAGTGAAGAGCTGCGCAATACAATTGAAGAAGCGAGCAATGAACTGGGCGTGGAGTGGCGGCTAAACAGTGAGATCAAAGCTATTGATGATACAGGCGTAACGCTGAAAAACGGCGAGCGCATCGCTGCCGCCACCGTCGTCTGGACGGCAGGCGTGGAAGCGCATCCCCTCAGCCAGCAGATTGCGGGCGAACGCGACGGCCAGGGACGCTTAATCGTCAACGAGAGCCTGCAGGTACCTGCCCATCCAGAGGTCTATGCCACCGGAGATATGGCCCATGCCCGTACCGACGATCTCGGCAACACGGCGCTAATGACCTGCCAACACGCCATCCAGTTGGGCAAGTTTGCCGGGCACAACGCCGCCGCCAGCCTGCTGGACGTGGCCCCCTATCCCTATCGTCAGGTGAACTATGTCACCTGTCTCGATCTGGGCGGCTGGGGCGCGGTCTACAGCGAGGGGTGGGACCAGAAAGTGAAATGCGTGCGCGACGAGGCGAAGAAAATCAAAATCGCCATCACCAACGAACTGATCTACCCGCCCGCAGCAGACCGCGCCATGGCCTTTGCCGCCGCCGATCCGCTGGCGAAATTTGTCTAGAGACGACTCACCGCGCCCCCGCCGGCGCGGTTTTTTATTGCCATTTTCCGCAAATCCTTAGCTCAATTCCTTGGTTCCTTTCTTTTCTGCCCCGCCCGAAGATGCATTCGACGCTAACAAGAAAAAACATAAGGAATTCACCATGCAAACCCCATTTTGCCTGCCGCTGTTGACGGCGCTCATTCTTGCGACGACGGCGGCGTATGCTGCCGATACCCCGGTTAAAGGCGGCACGCTGGTCTATCTGGAGCAACAGGCTCACACCAATCTCTATCCCCCGGCGGGCGGGTTTTACCCCAACGGCGGGATCCTGAACCAGATCACCGACAAACTCACCTGGCAGAACCCTAAGACCCTGGAAGTGGAGCCGTGGATCGCCGAGAGCTGGAGCACCAATGCCGATAAAACCGAATACACCTTTAAGCTCCGCCCCGGCGTGACCTTCTCCGACGGCACACCGCTGGACGCGAACGCAGTGGCGAAGAACTTTGATACCTACGGCAAAGGCAACAAGGCCCAGCGCCTGCCGGTATCGGAAGTGATCAACAACTACGACCGCAGCGAAGTGATCGATCCGCAGACCGTGAAGTTCTACTTCAAAAAGCCGTCCCCGGGCTTCCTGCAGGGCACCGCTACTATCGGCTCGGGTCTGGTCTCCCTGAGCACGTTACAACGTAACTTTGAAGAGTTGGGTGATGCCCGACATATCATCGGTTCCGGTCCGTTCGTGGTGAAAGACGAAAAACTGGGCCGGGAGGTGAACCTTCAGGCGCGGAAAGACTACGCCTGGGGCCCGAAAAACCTCGCCCAACAGGGCCCGGCGAACCTGGACGGCATCACCTATCTGGTGACCCCGGAGGACAGTGTTCGCGTCGGCGCACTGCTGGCCGGACAGGCCGACTTTATCCGCCAGGTGCAGGCCTATGACGAAAAACAGGCCACCGATCAGGGATACCACATCTACGCCGCCCCCACCCGCGGGGTAAACGACAGCATCAGCTTCCGCCCGGATAATCCGCTGGTAGCCGACATCCGGGTGCGCCAGGCGCTGCTGCACGCCACCAACGCGAAGCAGGTGGTTGAGACCCTGTTCTCGCCTAACTATCCGCAGGCCAAATCGGTCATAGCCGACTCCGCCGCGGGCTATGTCGATCTCAGCGACAAGCTGACCTTCGACCCGGCCAAAGCCAGCAGCCTGCTGGATGAGGCGGGCTGGAAAGCGGGCAGCGACGGCATCCGCGCCAAAGACGGCCAGCGTCTGGCCCTGACTATCTATGAATCCCTGCCGCAGCCGCAGAATAAAGAGGTATTGCAGCTGGTGGCCCAGCAGTGGCGTCAGGTGGGCGTCGCCCTCAACGTGAAGGCCGGTGATGCCGGAAGCCACGTTCTCGACAACCTCGACCCGCTGAAGACCCCACTCACCGTCTCGGAAGTGGGCCGCGCCGACCCGGACGTGGTGAAGAGCATGTTCTACCCGAATAACCGCGACGCCCTACTGCAAAAAGGCGGCTCCAGCGACAAGGTGAACAGCTTCCGCGACGACAAGCTCAACGAGCTGCTGGTGAATATCTCCGCCGAAGTGGACCCGCAGAAACGCCTCCAGCTTACCGGCGATGCCCAGCGCTATCTGCTGGATAACGCCTACGTGATCCCAATCTTCGAAGAGCCGCAGGTGTTTGCCGGTGCGCCCTGGTTGAAAGGAGTGAGTTTTGAAGCGGTCGGTCGCCCGTCGTTCTACGGCGCCTGGATCGAGAAACATTAAGGAGTCGACGATGAGTCACTATCTGCTGCGACGGGCCGGGCTGGGGCTGCTGGTGTTATGGGCGGCGTTCACCCTGTCGTTTGTGCTGCTTCAGGTACTGCCGGGGGATGCGGTGCTGATCAAGTTCCAGAACCCGGATCTCGGTCTGAGCCCGGCGCAAATCGAAGAGATGCGCATCGCCTACGGGGCCGACACCCCGCTGTGGCAACAGTATCAGCACACCCTCGGGGCGATGCTGCGCGGCGATTTTGGCTTCTCGGTGCAGGCGGGCGTGGCGGTGAGCGAGCTGATTGCCACTAATCTGCCGGACACCTTAAGCCTGGCGTTGCCCGCCTTTGCGCTGGCGGTGGTGCTGGCCTTCTCCCTGGCGCTGGCCTCGCGCCTGCCGGGGCTGCGCTGGTTAAGCAACGCCATTCAGTCCCTGCCGGTGTTGTTTATCTCCCTGCCGACCTTCTGGCTGGGGATTGCCCTGATTCAGCTGTTCTCGTTCCAGCTGCGGCTGATCCCGGTGATTAACCCGACCCCGCTGCAGGGGCTGATCCTGCCGATTGTCACCGTCGCCATTCCCATCTCCGCCCCGCTGGCGCAGATCCTGATGCGCAGTCTGGATCAGGTGGCCGCCCAGCCGTTCGTTGCCGTGGCGCGGGCCAAAGGGCTGAGTGAAACCGCGGTCCTCTGGCGGCACGTCACGGGCAATGCCCTGCTGCCGGTGCTGAACATCGCCGGGCTGCTGCTGGGCGAACTGATTGCCGGGGCGCTGATCACCGAAACCGTGTTCGGCCGCAGCGGGCTGGGGCTGCTGACCCAGCAGGCGGTGAACAACCAGGATATCGCCGTGCTACATGCGGTGGTGATGATTTCCGCCCTCGGCTTTGTGCTGATTAACCTGCTGGTGGATCTGCTGATGCCGCTGTTCGATCCCCGCCTGCAAACCGTTACCGGAGGTGCTGCATGAGCCTTGTTGATTATGCTGCTGCGGCGCGCAAGCGCATCCCGGCCTGGCGCGGATGGCGCTGGCAGCCTGGACTGTGGCTGGCGTACGCCATTATTGCCGCTGCCGCCCTGGCGGCCATCGCGCCGGGGCTGTTTACCCACTACAGCCCGATTGAAGGCATTGCCGGGGCGCAGCGGCTGGCACCCCAGGCTGACTACTGGCTCGGTACCGACCAGCTGGGTCGCGATGTTTATACCCGCATCATCTATGGCGCCTCGCACTCCCTGAGCGCCGCGCTGGTGGCGGTGGCGATGGGGCTGTTTATTGGCACCGCCATCGGCGTGATTGCCGGGGCCTTTGCCGGACGGGTGGAGTCAGTGCTGATGCGGCTGGTGGACGTTCTGCTCGCCATCCCCTCGCTGCTGCTGTCGCTGACGGTAATCATTCTTCTGGGCTTTGGCACGGTGAATGCCGCCATTGCCGTTGGGGTGGCGTCGATCGCAAGCTTTGCCCGCCTGGCGCGCGGTGAAGTGGTGCGCATTCGCCATAGCGATTATGTCGAAGCGGCGTTTGGCAGCGGCGGCACCTTCTGGACGGTGCTGTGGCGCCACATTCTGCCCAATTCGCTAACCGCGGTGCTGGCCTTTGCCACGTTGCAGTTTGGTCAGGCGATCCTGGCCCTCTCGACCCTTAGCTTCCTGGGCTACGGCACCCCGCCGCCGATCCCGGAATGGGGCTTGCTGATTGCCGAAGGACGTAACTATCTCTCAACCGCCTGGTGGTTAACCACCTTCCCCGGCCTGGTGGTCATTGCCGTGGTGCTGGCGACCAACCGTATCAGCCGTCAGTTAAGCGGAGGCCGTTCATGACCGTATTATCTGTTGAAAACCTGACCCTCAGCTACCGCACGGGGCGGGAGTGGCGCGAGGTGGTACATAATGTCAGCTTTACCCTCGGGCGCGGCGAGTTGCTGGCCTTTGTCGGCGAGTCCGGCTCCGGGAAAACCACCACTGCCCAGGCGATCATTGGCCTGCTGGCGGACAACGCCCGCCGCGACGCTGGCAGCATCCGTCTGAACGGGGAAGATCTCAGCCAGTGGTCGGCGAAGCGGCTCGACAGCCTGCGCGGCGCGCGCATCAGCCTGGTGCCGCAGGATCCGGGTAACTCCCTCAATCCGGTAAAAACTGTTGGCGCACAGGTGGGTGAAATCCTGCGTCTGCATCAGAAGATCGGTAAGGCCGAGTGCGATAATCAGGTGCTGGCCCTGCTGACTAAAGTGGGCCTCAGCCACCCGGAGCAGCGGATGAAGCAGTTTCCGCATCAGCTTTCCGGCGGCATGAAGCAGCGGGTATTGATTGCTATCGCTATCGCCCTGCGCCCGGACGTCATCATCGCCGATGAGCCCACCAGCGCGCTGGACGTGACGGTGCAGAAACGCATTCTCGATCTGCTGGACGTGCTGCGCCGCGAATCCGGCACCGCGGTGCTGTTCGTCACCCACGACCTGGCCCTGGCGGCCCAGCGGGCCGACCGGCTGCTGGTGTTCCGTAACGGCGAGGTGCAGGAGCATGGTGCCACCGCCGACGTGGTACGGGCCCCGCAGCACGCCTACACCCGCCAGCTGCTGAGCGATCTGAACGGACAGCGGTTAACTATCGCCCCGGTATCGGGTCGTCCGCTGGCCTCTCCGGCTATTCGCGCCGAGGGGATCAGCAAACGCTTTGCGCTGGGCAAAGGCCATCAGTTGCAGGCTCTGGATGGGGTTAGCTTTGCCGTTCTGCGCGGCAGCACCCACGCGCTGGTTGGCGAGTCGGGCTCGGGTAAAACCACCCTAGCCCGTATTCTGCTGGGCTTTGAGCAGGCCGACAGCGGCCAGGTGATTATCGATGATATCGACGCCACCACCCTGAGCCATGAAGCGCGTCGCCAGCTGCGGCAGAAGATCCAGTTCGTTTACCAGAACCCCTTTGCCTCGCTGGATCCGCGCCAGACGCTGTTTGAGATCATCGAAGAGCCGCTGAAGAATTTCGCTCCGGTCAGCAAGGCCGAACGCGCCGCCCGGGTGGAGAGCGTCACCCGGCGGGTGGCGTTGCCGCCGGAGCTGTTAACCCGCACCGCGCGGGAACTCTCGGGCGGACAGCGGCAGCGCGTGGCCATTGCCCGGGCCCTGATCCTCGAGCCGACCATTCTGGTGCTGGACGAGGCCACTTCGGCGCTGGACGTCACCGTGCAGGCGCAGATCCTCGCCCTGCTCCAGCAGCTGCAACAGCAGCTGGGCCTGACCTATCTGTTTATCACTCACGATCTGGCGACGGTGCGGCGCATTGCCCACAGCGTTACCGTGCTGCGCAGCGGTCAGGTCGTTGAGCATGGCGCAGTCGAGTCGCTGTTCGCCTCGCCGCAAAACGACTACACCCGCGAGCTGATCGACGCCATTCCCCACTTTTCACAGAAGGAGTACGCATGACGCGTAAACGCCTGGGTTTCTTCACCCGCCTGCTGGACGATGCGCCAGCCCTGGAACGCTATCGCCTGGCAACAGAGCAGATCCGCCATGCCGAACGCTACGGTTTTGACACGGCATGGATCGCGCAGCACCACTTCCACGAGCATGAGGGCGGCCTGCCGTCGCCGCTGGTGTTCCTCGCCCATGTGGCGGCGTTCACCACCCGCATTCGCCTCGGCACGGCCATTATCACCCTGCCGCTGGAGAACCCGCTGCGGGTAGCGGAGGACACGGCGGTGCTGGACCTCTTATCCGACGGACGGCTGGAGGTGGGGTTTGGTTCCGGCGGCACGCCGACCTCGTTTTTGCCGTTCGGGCTGACCATTAACGAACGGGCGGCGACCTTCGCCGATCACCTGCACCTGATCCACAGCGCCTGGCGCGGGGATTCGCTGACCCATCCCGATAACCATCTCTATCCGCCCGCCCCAGGACTGACGGAGCGGGTGTGGATCGCGACTTTTTCAGTCGAGGGGGCGGTGCGTGCCGCGCAGCAGGGCCACGGGCTGATGCTCTCCCGCACCCAGCCGCGCCCGGCGGACAATCTTCTGTTGCCGCTGGATGCGATCCAGAACCCGATTATCGACGCCTATCTTGACGCCCTGCCGTCCGGCGTGGCCCCGCGCATTCTGGCTTCGCGTACCGCATTTGTCGCCGACAGCGATGCATATGCGCTGAAGGTGGCCGAACCGGGTCTGACCCGTCAGGCGCAGCAGCATCAGGCTGCCGGGCACGCCCTGATCGGTGACACCGTCACGGATCACGTTCGCCAGTTCGATGCCCATATCGGCGCGCCGCAGACGGTCCTCGCCTCGCTGGCGCAGGATTCGGTCCTGGCGCGCGCTACCGACATTTCATTCCAGGTGCATTCGGTTGAGCCGTCGCATCAGGACACTTTACGTTCAATTGAGTTAATCGCAGAGCAGATCGCCCCTCATCTTTTATAAGGAGTCACCATGGCTTTAAGTCAGGATATTCTCGCTGGGCTGGCGGAGATTGCCCCGGGTTCCCCGCTGGAACAGGCACGACTCACCCGCGAGGCGGCAACGCGTCACGCTCAGGGGAGTTACGAAACGTTATTCAGTCAGCAGGATGCCGACTTTGTGCTGGACGAACGCTTTGCCGTGGCGGCAAAAGTGGCGAAATGGCACAACGTCGACGCACTGGCGGCCCACTATGCCGGGTTTGGTCTGGCCGACCCGACCTCAGTGCGCCTGACCCCCGCCCTGGCCTTTGCCCGGTTGCTGACCTTCTCGCCGGTCCAGGCCACCCCGGGGGCGATCAATGCGCTCACCCTGGCGGGCTGGAGCAAAGAAGGTATTGTGACCCTGGCGCAGCTGATTGCCTTTGTCAGTTTCCAGAGTCGCCTGCTCGTTGGGCTGCGTCTTCTTAATGACAAAACGGTGGCGGCAAGCGATGTCCCCGTTGTGGCGGGCCACTGGCACACCGTGCCTTTGACCAAAAATGGTAAAGCCGCGCCGGTCGAATTTACCCAGCTGGAGCTGGGCTGGGAGCCGTGGCTGACACCCAAACCGCTGGCGGAATTTACCGCCGATGAACAGGCGATCCTCGCCAAATTCGGCCATACCGACTCGGACTATTTCCGCCTGCTGGGGCGCAATCTGCCGGTGCTGGAGCAGCGAACGCTCACCGATAAAGGGATTTTCTATACCCCTGGTGGACTGTCTCGTGCGGAGCGAGAGTTGGCCGCCGCGGTGACCAGCAAAGTGAATGGGTGCATTTACTGCGCCTCTGTCCATGCGCGTAAGGCCAGCCAGCTGTCGAAAGATGATGATGCCGTGGAAAGGCTGCTGGCGGTAGAGCCGGGACAGTCCCTGAGCAGCGGGCAGTCGCCACGCTGGCAGGCGGGGATTGATTTTGCCGCCGCGCTGTCGGTGACGCCGCCGGCGGTAACGCCGGGGCATCTGGCCGAGCTGGAACGTCAGGGGCTGGATACCCTGGCCCAGCTGGATCTGGTGCAGTCAGCGGCGTTCTTCGCCTGGGCTAACCGGCTGATGTTGACTCTGGGTGAACCGTCTTTGCCGTGAGCGCTTTATGCCGGGTGGCGCTGCGCTTACCCGGCCTACAAAACCGCGGATTTATGGAACCGTAGGCCCGTGCAAGCGCAGCGCCGCCGGGCAACCAGCACGCTCGTTGCTCAGGCTAACGCCTGTGCGTCAGCCTGCCCCCGACGGGATTTCAGATACCCGTATATCAACAGCGAGGACATCGCGCAGAACGACAGCACCGCCGCAGGCAGAGTCACGTAGCTCCAGCTAAAGCCCAGGGTGATCATCATCCCGCCAAAGTACGCGCCAATGGCGCTGCCGAGGTTAAACGCCACCTGGCCCCCCGCCGCTCCAAGCATCTCCCCGCCCTGCGCATTTTGCAGGAGCAGGATCTGCAGCGGAGCCGACAGCGCAAACAGACCGGCGCAACAGATAAAGCCCATCACCAGCGAGGCCGCAGGCAGCCCGCCAAAGGCAAACAACAGCAGCAGCGACAGGACAATCACCAGATCGGTTATCGCCGCAATCCGCAACGGGCTGTAGCGCCCGGAGAGCTTGCCGCTGAACAGGTTCCCCAGCACCATGCCGAGCCCCATCAGCATCATGATCGCGGTCATCACCCCTTCGGAAAAGCCCGACACATTGATCATGAACGGCTTCACAAAGCTGAACCAGGCGAAGACGCCGGCGTTGCCAAACATGGTGGCGGCGAAGATAAACCACGGTTCCGGCTTTTTCAGAAAGTGAAACTGCTCACTCAGGCGAAGCTGCGTTTTATCAAAGGTCTGCGGTACCCAGAGGACAACTGACAGCATTACCAACAGGTTAAACGCGGCGATCAGGAAGAAGGTGTAGCGCCAGCTAAACTGATGCCCCAGCCAGGTGCCGAGCGGCACGCCCGCAAGGTTAGCCACCGTCATCCCGGCGATCATCCCCGCTACCGCTACCGTCACTTTGCCCGGCGGCGCTATGCGCGAGAGGATGATGGTGCCGACACCGAAGAACGCGCCGTGCGGAAAACCGGAGACCAGCCGCCCGATAGCAAGCATGGTGTAAGAGGTGGAGAAGGTAAAAATCGCATTGCCAACGAGGCACAGCGTCACCAGGAACAGCAGGATCGACTTTAAGGAGAACTTACTGGAAAAGAGCGCGACGATCGGCGCCCCTATCACCACCCCGAAGGCGTAAAACGAAATCATATTTCCGGCGGAGGGAATCGTAATGCCTACATCACGCGCCAGCTCGGTTAACACACCCATAATGCCGAATTCGGCCATGCCCAGGCCAAAGGTACCAAGTGCTAACGAAAACACCGTCTTTTTCATACCACAACCACTTGTTAAAAAATTGCAACAGCCATTATCGACCAATCTTGTATGGTGAGCCAGTTCAAATCGCGCCGCTGGCCGATTCCTCCATCAATTCGGCCAGGCGGTGAATATTTTCCGCCAGGGTGCTCAGCCCTGATTACACTTCAAAGTGTTATGTCTCACCGTACCGTCAGACCTCCCGTAAAGGAACGCATCATGGCCGATAAAGAAAAGAAGAAAAGCAAACCCGTTGCGAAGAGTGCCCCTCCCGTCCCGCTTAAGCGTAAGGAGTACGAACAAGAGCTGCATCGCCTGCATGTAGAGCTGGTTAAGTTGCAGCGCTGGGTGGTGAGCAAGGGCCTGAAAGTGTGCGTCGTCTTTGAAGGACGCGACGGCGCAGGTAAAGGGGGCACTATCAAGGCCCTGACCGAACGGGTCAGTCCGCGCGTATTCCGGGTGGTCGCGCTGCCGGCCCCCACCGAGAAAGAGAAAAGTCAGCTCTACTTCCAGCGCTATGTGCCGCATCTGCCGTCGGCAGGTGAAATCGTGATTTTCGACCGCAGCTGGTACAACCGTGCGGGCGTGGAGCGCGTGATGGGCTTCTGTACCGAGGAACAGGTCGAGAAGTTTCTCGACGGTGCGCCTATCATCGAAAAGGCGATGGTCGATGCGGGCATTATTCTGATCAAATACTGGCTGGAAGTGACGCCCAAAGAGCAGGAGCGCCGTCTGCGCGACCGCATCAACGACGGGCGCAAAACCTGGAAGCTGTCGCCAATGGACGTTAAATCCTTTAACCGCTGGGATGAGTACACCGAGGCGCGCGATGCGATGTTTGCGGCCACCGATACCGCCTGGGCCCCGTGGTTTGTCGCCCGCTCCGAGGATAAAAAGCGCGTGCGGCTGAATATTATCTCTCACCTGCTGACGCAGATTCCTTATAAAGACCTGCCGGAAGATGAGGTTAAATTACCGAAACGTAAAATCGGCAAAGTTAAACCGACCGCTTATCCGTTCCGTTATATTGACGAGAAGTTCTGATGATTACCGCCCTCCTGGTTAATTATCGGGAGGGTGATTCACAATAACCCTGTCTGTTTTCAGCCTGTTACTTTGGTCTGGAAGCGTGCTCGCAATTCCTGAATTACCAGGCGGAACGGTATTGTTTTTTATTGTTGGCGATTGATAATGACTGCACCAGAACAGGAGAACGAATAATGAAAATGGCCATCAAAGAAAAGAGCGCAGGTAAGGATCATTTAACTGGCGTCCCACCACGCCCCGTATTAACAGCAGAGGAGCGCATCGAGCAACAGAAGCGTGATAAGGAATTCATGCGCATAATGAATGAAATTGTAGCAGAACATGGAATGTTAACAGATGATGAATTTTTCAGGGTGCTCTGATGACCAAACAATTTAATGTTTATCGGAATACATCGACTAATACGAGGAACTTGTTGCCATATTACGTCGTTGTGCAAAACGACCATTATGACGATCTTAGTACGCGCATTATTATGCCATTAATGAGACACCATAAAATACCTCGATGGTACAGTCACATCGCCCCACAAGTGAATATTGAGTTTGATACTTTAAATATTTATGCTCCGATGATAAGTCATATTGATAAATCCCAGATCAAACACAAGGATTTTATTTGTCATCTCAATACAGCCAGGAGAGATATCGTCGCCACCATCGACGCATTGTTCACCAACACCTGACCTCCCAAAATACCCGCTCCGAAACACCGTCCGGAGCGGGGGGCACTCATTTTATCCCTTCACGATTCTCTTTCTGCGCTTCCAGTCGCTCCACGTCCCGGTACCAGCGCGGATGGTGCTTCTGCGCCCAGCGGCGGCTCACCTTCCCTTCAATCATCCCTTTAATCGAGCCTTTGACCCAGAACGCCATATACATATGGATCAGGATGGCGTGGATCAAAATAATGGCCGAGGTCGCGTGGATCAGCAGGCTATAGCGCACCACCTGCATCGGGAAATACTGGGCAAAGTACGGACGCCAGATAATGACCCCGGTCACCAGCAGCACAAAAATCATGCTCATGATGGTCCAGAACATCATCTTCTGTCCGGCGTTGTACTTGCCCACTTTCGCGACTTTGTGCTCGTTGCCTTTCAGCACCTCAACAATGCCCTTCAGCCACGGAATATCCTGCTTGTCCGGGATGTTGTGATGCACGAAACGCACGAACATAAACATCAGCGCCACGAAAATCAGCACCCCGAAGAACGGATGGAGAATACGCCCCATCTGCGGCGTACCGAAGGTCTCGGTCAGCCACTGCAGCGTCGGGAAGAAGAATGAAATCCCCGACAGTGACACCAGGAAGAAGCAGATCACCACCGTCCAGTGACAGGCGCGGTCGACAAACTTCGTGCGCACGATCATCTTTGACTTACTCATGGTGCTCCTCCTCATCGTCATCCACCTCTTTGTTCGGCCCGATGCCCACGTAGTGATAAATCAACCCGGCAAAGGTGGCGATAAAGCCCGCCGCGGAGAGCGGTTTAAGCGCCCCTTTCCACAGGTTGATAGAGGTATCGATCGCCGGATCCTTCGGCAGATTGTGATACAGCTCCGGCTGGTCGAGATGGTGCAGGACATACATCACGTGCGTCCCGCCTACCCCCTGCGGGTTGTAGACGCCCGCGTTGGCATAGCCGCGCGCCTTCAGCTTATCGACCCGCTGCTGGGCAACGTCCAGCATCTCCTTCTTGGTGCCAAAGTGAATCGCCCCGGTTGGACAGGTTTTCACGCATGCTGGCTCCTGACCAACGCTGACGCGATCCACGCACAGGGTGCATTTATAGACCCGGTTATCCTCTTTATTGAGGCGCGGCACGTTGAACGGACACCCGGCGATGCAGTACCCGCAGCCGATGCAGTTATCCTGCTGGAAATCGACAATGCCGTTGGCGTACTGAATAATCGCCCCGGCGGACGGACAGGCCTTAAGACAGCCCGGATCCTCACAGTGCATGCAGCCGTCTTTGCGGATCAGCCACTCCAGCTTGCCGTTCTGCTCGGTTTCGCTAAAACGCATCACCGTCCAGGATTTGGCGCTCAGATCGGCCGGGTTATCGTACACGCCAACGCAATGGCCCACCTCGTCGCGGATATCATTCCACTCGGAGCAGGCCACCTGGCAGGCTTTGCAGCCCACGCAGGAGGAGACATCAATAAGCTTTGCCACTTCCGCTTTGTAATCCCGCGCACGAGGCGCGGGGGTAAAGCCGTTGGTGGCGGAGCGTTTGATGACGTCTTGTGTTTCCATCGACATTTATTCGCTCCTTATGCTTTCTCGATGTTAACCAGAAACGCCTTGTACTCCGGCGTTTGCGAGTTGGAATCCCCTACCGATGGCGTCAGGGTGTTGGCGATATAGCCCTTCTGCGCCACCCCTTCAAAGCCCCAGTGCAGCGGAATACCGACCGTTTCCACCTGCTGGCCGTGAACGTTAAGGGCCTGCAGACGACGGGTAACCACCGCCACGGCGCGAATAAACCCGCGCTGGCTGCTGACTTTCACGCGATCGCCGTTGGCTATGCCTTTGGTCTGCGCCAGGGTCTCGCTGATCTCGACAAACTGTTCCGGCTGGGCGATAGCATTGAGTCGCGCATGCTTGGTCCAGGTGTGGAAATGCTCGGTCAGGCGATAGGTGGTGCCGACATACGGGAACTTGTCTTTCTTGCCCATCCGCACGGCATCTTCCTCGTAGACACGCACCACCGGACTCGAAATCACGTTCGGGTGCAGCGGGTTGGTGCCCAGCGGCGTTTCCATCGGCTCGTAGTGTTCCGGGAACGGCCCTTCCGCCAGCTTGTCAATGGCAAACAGACGCCCCAGCCCTTCCGGCTGCATGATAAACGGCCCGGTATTGCTGCCCGGCGCGGCGGTGTTGTAGTCCGGAATATCGTTCCCGGTCCACTTCGCACCGTTCCACTGGATCAGCATCCGTTTCGGATCCCACGGCTTGCCGTTGATGTCCGCCGAGGCGCGGTTGTAAAGCACGCGACGGTTCAGCGGCCACGCCCAGGCCCAGCCCAGCGTATTGCCCAGTCCTGACGGGTCGGCGTTATCGCGGTTAGCCATCTGGTTACCCTGCTCGGTCCAGCTCCCGGTGTAGATCCAGCACGACGATGCCGTCGTACCGTCATCACGCAGCTGGGCGAAGCTGCTTAACAGCTGGCCTTTCTTCACGATCGGTACGCCGTTGGCATCATAGAGATCCGCCAGCGCATAGCCGTTGTTCTCTTTCGCCACCTCTTCCGATTCCGGGTGATCCGGCTGTTTGTAATCCCAGCGCATCCGCAGCAGCGGCTCGACGCCTTTGCCGCCTTCGGTGCGATACATCTCGCGCAGGCGATGGTAAATCCCGGCCAAGATCTCACCGTCGTTGCGCGCTTCGCCCGGCGCATCCTGCCCCTTCCAGTGCCACTGCAGCCAGCGACCGGAGTTGGCAATGGAGCCGTCCTCTTCCGCGAAGCAGGTCGACGGCAGACGGAAGACCTCGGTCTGAATCGAGGCGGTATCCACGTCATTCATCTCGCCGTGGTTCTGCCAGAAGGTCGAGGTTTCGGTCACCAGCGGATCGATCACCACCATGTACTTCAGCTTGCTGAGGCTGGCGACAATCTTGTTCTTATCCGGGAACGACGCCACCGGGTTAAAGCCCTGGCAGATGTAGCCCGTGACCTTCCCCTTCGACATCATGTTGAAATACTTAATGACGTCGTATGACTGATCCCATTTCGGCAGCCAGTTAAAGCCCCAGTCGTTCTCCTTCTGTGCCGCATCGCCGTAGAAAGATTTCATCAGGCTGACGAAGAACTTCGGATAGTTGCTCCAGTAGTTCACCTGGTCAGGCAGCGTCGCTTTCGGCGTGTTCGCCGCCATATAGCTCTGCAGGTCCGTCTGTTTCTCGGACGGCAGCGTCAGATAGCCGGTCAGGCTGGTCGACAGCAGGCCGAGATCGGTCAGGCCCTGGATGTTGGAGTGACCGCGCAGGGCGTTCACCCCGCCACCGGCCATGCCCATGTTGCCGAGCAGCAGCTGGATCATCGCCATGGTTCGGATGTTCTGCGCCCCGACGGTATGCTGCGTCCAGCCCAGCGCGTACAGGAACGTGGTGGTCCTGTCGGCGGCACTGGTGGAGGCCAGCACTTCACACACCTTGAGGAAATCGGCTTTTGGCGTGCCGCAGATGTTCTCCACTACCTCCGGCGTATAGCGGGAGACGTGCTGTTTCAGCAGGTTCCACACGCAGCGCGGGTCGGTCAGGGTTTCATCGCGTCTGGCATAGCCGTTTTCGTCGAACTGATAGTTCCAGGAGGACTTGTCGTACTGGCGTTTTTCGGCGTCGTAGCCGCTGAACAGCCCGTCGTCGAAGGCAAAATCTTCCCGCACCAGCAGGTTCGCGTTGGTATAGTGCTTAACGTACTCGGCGTTAATTTTGTTGTTTTCGATCAGGTACAGCAGCACGCCGGAGAGGAACGTAATGTCCGTGCCGGAGCGGATTGGCGCATAGATATCAGCCACCGATGCCGTACGCGTAAAGCGCGGATCGACGACGATCAGCGTCGCATCATTGTTGTTTTTCGCTTCCATCGCCCAGCGGAATCCCACCGGATGCGCTTCAGCGGCGTTACCGCCCATCACCATCACGACGTTGGCGTTTTTGATATCAACCCAGTGGTTGGTCATCGCACCGCGACCAAATGTTGGAGCAAGACTTGCTACCGTTGGTCCGTGTCAGACGCGCGCCTGGTTGTCTACCGCCAGCATGCCGAGGGAGCGCACAAATTTTTGCGTCAGCATGCCGGTTTCATTACTTGCCGCGGATGCACACAGCATCCCGGTGGAGAGCCAGCGGTTTACCGTCACGCCCTGCTCATTGGTTTCGACGAAGTTAGCGTCGCGGTCGGCCTTCATCAGCTTCGCGATACGCGTGAAGGCTTCATCCCAGGAGAGTCGCTGCCATTTGTCGGAGCCCGGGGCGCGGTATTCCGGGTAACGCAGACGGTTATCGCTGTGGACATAGTCCAGCAGGCCCGCCCCTTTCGGGCATAACGCCCCACGGCTGACCGGATGATCCGCATCGCCTTCAATATGATAAATCGACTCTTTGGCGTTCTTCGCGCCATCACCCAGGCTATACATCAATAGCCCGCATCCCACGGAGCAGTATGTGCAAGTGTTACGGATCTCTTTGGCGCGCAGCAACTTATAGTTGCGCGCCTGAGCCAGCGCCATTTTAGGGGCGAACCCTAAAGCAGCCACTGTCGTACCGGCCATACCGCCCGCGCAGATTTTAAAAAACTGTCTGCGGCTGACGTCCATTGCTGTCCTCGTTAGATCATTGAGAATTCCGGCGGAAAACTAACAGCAAAGCCCCTGTTTTTTTTGCGGCAAATCAATATCACCGATCTTCGCCCTCTTAATAGTCAGCGGGGAGCGGTTTTATTACTGCTTAATGAGTAGCTGAAGGGAGATTAATTCGCGGAAGGTACTGAAACAGTGCTATAAATTTGCCCCTAAAAATGCAAAGACTGTGGAAATAAGATGGACAGAAAAAAAGCCACCCTGATCGGGCTGGCCGCAATTGTGCTCTGGAGCACGATGGTGGGCCTGATCCGGGGCGTCAGCGAGGGGCTCGGCCCGGTAGGGGGAGCGGCGATGATCTACACGCTCAGCGGTTTACTCTGCCTGATCACGGTCGGGTTTCCTGACCTCCGGCGTTTCTCGCGCCGTTACCTGATTGCCGGCAGCGTGCTGTTCGTCAGCTATGAAATTTGCCTGGCGTTGTCGTTAGGCTACGCCACTACCCGCCATCAGGCGATTGAGGTGGGGATGGTTAACTATCTCTGGCCGAGCCTGACCATTGTGTTTGCCATTCTGTTTAACCGCCAGCGTTCGACCCTGTGGGTGATCCCGGGGCTGATTATCTCCCTGCTGGGCGTCAGCTGGGTGTTGGGCGGCGAGAACGGGCTCAATCCGGCGGAGATTGCCCGTAACATCGTCTCCAATCCGCTGAGCTACGGTCTCGCCTTTGTCGGAGCCTTTATCTGGGCGGCCTACTGCACCGTGACCAGCAAATATGCCAGGGGGCAGAACGGGATTACGCTGTTTGTGCTGCTGACGGCGCTAAGCCTGTGGCTGAAATATGCCTTCAGCGATCAGCCCGAGATGGTGTTCAGCGTGCCGGTGACGATCAAGCTCCTGATGTGCGGCGTGGCGCTGGGGTTTGGCTATGCCTCGTGGAACGTCGGGATTCTGCACGGCAACGTGACGCTGCTGGCGGCGGCCTCCTATTTTACCCCGGTGCTGTCAGCAGCGCTGGCTGCGGTGCTGCTGAGTGCGCCCCTGTCGTTTAGCTTCTGGCAGGGCGCGATGATGGTGTGCGCGGGGTCGCTATTGTGCTGGTACGCCACGCGGGCCCGTAAGGGTTAGGATTCTGCGGCCTGCCACGCCGGGCGGCGCATGCGCTTGCCCGGCCTACGGCGTGGTGCCGTTTGTAGATTTTGTAGGCCGGGTCAGGCGGAGCCGCCACCCGGCATCTCCTCCAGGGTGAGGGAACTGTTCCTGCGCAGCCAGCTTTGCAGCAGCTTCCCGTCCTGGCTCATCTCGCCGTCCTGACGCACGCACAGGTAATAATCCCGGCCATCATCAATGGGCAGTTCGAAGATCTTCACCAGCTCCCCGCTCTCCAGATAGGGGGCAATCAGCGGCTCGCGCATCAGGGCACAGCCCAGCCCCGCCTGCACTCCCGCCAGGGTTAACAGCCCGTCTTCAAACATCGGTCCGCTGCGCCGCACCGGGCGCTTCACTCCCTGCTGGATAAACCACTGCTGCCAGGTGGCGCGCTCCTCGTCGTGCAGGAGCGGCATTTGCAGCAGCTGCTCGGGGGTGTCTATATGCCCGTGCAGGCGCAAAAACGCCCGGCTACAGACCGGCACCATCTGCCCGGAAATCAATTTTTCGCTCTGGTAGCCCGCCCACTGGCCGTTACCAAAGCGAATCGACATATCCGAGGCATCGCTCAGGTAGTTGCGGTGGTTGGCGTAAACCACGTTAATCTCGGTTTGCGGATTGGCGCGCATAAACCCCGGCAGGCGCGGAATAAACCACCCCATGCCAAACAGCGGGATCAGGCTGATGGTCACCTGGCGGGTCTGCACCTGCTCCAGTAAATGCTCCGTGGCCTGGCGCAGCACGTTAAAAGCCGCGCGAATGGAGCGGTAGTAGTCCCGCCCCTGCTGGCTGAGGATCAACCTGCGCCCCTGGCGCTCGGTGAGCGGCATTTGCAGATACCCTTCCAGCACCTTCAACTGATGGCTGACCGCCGACGGAGAGATGTCCAGCTCCCGGGCTGCCTGCGTCACGCTGCCCAGACGGGCTATCGCTTCGAAGGCCCGAACCGCCCGCAGGGGCGGATCGTTCGCCAGCCGGCTCTCGGCAAAGGCCGCCAACGCCATGGATTGTTCTGTTTTATTCATATATTGACCTGTTATGGATAATCAGGTTAATCAGTTATTTATCATAATCTTTAAAATCAATCAGATAACGCAAGCTCCAAAAATCATAAGAAAGAATATATGCGTATTTCACAATTTAATTCAATTATTAGATGTTAACCGCTGAAAGAGCAATTTGTCGGGTAACAACGTTGGACACACTCATACAACAACTGATCAACGGCGTGATGCTGGGCAGCATCTACGCGCTGATCGCGCTGGGCTATACCATGGTGTATGGCATTTTGCGCATTATTAACTTCGCCCACGGCGATATTCTGATGGTCGGCGCGCTGACTACCCTGTCGGCGCTGAATCTTCTCAGCAACCATTTCCCGGCCATGCCGCAGCTATTGCAGCTCGGCTTTGCGCTGGTGATTGCCATGGCGGTCTGCGCCCTGCTGGCGATGGCGGTGGAGCGCTTTGCCTACCGTCGCCTGCGCAACGCCCCGCGGCTGGCCCCGCTGATCTCCGGGATTGGCGTGTCGGTGCTGCTGCAAACCCTGGCGATGGTTATCTGGTCGCGCAACCCGCTGATGTTTCCGCAGATCCTGCCGATGGACCCCATTGCCGTCACCGCAGGCAGCGAGGCACATCCCCCGGCGATTATCACCGTGACCGGCATCGTGACCGTGGCGCTGGCCCTGATTGTGATGACCGGCCTGTGGCTGCTGGTGGAGTACACCCGTCTTGGCCGCGGTATGCGCGCGGTGGCGGAAAATCCGCGCGTCGCCACCCTGATGGGCGTCAATCCAAATGCGATCATCACCCTGACCTTCGCCATTGGCGGCATCTTTGCCGCGCTGGCGGGGGTGATGATGGCCAGCAACTACGGCAACGCCAGCTTCTCGATGGGCTTCCTGCCCGGCATTAAGGCCTTTACCGCGGCGGTGCTCGGCGGCATCGGCAATATTCGCGGGGCGATGATTGGCGGGATCCTGCTCGGCATTATCGAAGCGCTGGGCGCCGGTTATCTGGGCGAGCTCACGAACGGCGTGTTCGGCAGCAACTATCAGGACGTGTTCGCCTTTATCGTGCTGATTCTGGTGCTGGTCTTCCGTCCGGCAGGTCTGCTGGGCGAGCGCGTGGCGCACAGGGCGTAAGGGAAAATCATGACTGCCATTGAACTCAAAACACCGGCGACCAGCGGTAAATTCTGGTCCGGCATGACGCTCTTCGTCCTTGCCCTGCTGCTTGCACCGGTGGTGGCTACCCAGTTGGGCGGCAACTACTGGGTGCGGGTGATCGACTTCGCCCTGCTCTACATCATGCTGGCGCTGGGGCTGAATATCGTGGTCGGCTACACCGGCCTGCTGGATATGGGCTTTATCGCCTTCTACGCCGTCGGTGCCTATCTGGCGGCGCTGCTGGCGTCTCCGCATCTGGCGGAGGTGTTCCCGATCCTCAACGTCTGGTTCCCGGACGGGCTGCACACCTCTTACCTGCTGATTATCCCGCTTGCGGCGCTGGTCGCGGCAGTGTGCGGCATTCTGCTCGGTGCCCCTACGCTGAAGCTGCGCGGGGATTACCTGGCGATCGTGACCCTCGGCTTCGGGGAGATCATCCGCATTCTGATGCGTAACCTCGACCGCCCGGTGAACATCACCAACGGCGCGAAAGGCATTACCGGCGTCGATACCCTCAACCTGTTCGGCCTCAAGTTCAGCGGGGTTTACCACTGGTTTGGCGTCAAAGTGCCCGCCCTGTGGCTGTGGTACTACCTGCTGATGCTGGTGATTGTCGGGATCATTTTTGTCTGCCTGCGCCTGCAACACTCGCGCATTGGCCGGGCGTGGCACGCCATCCGCGAGGATGAAGACGTCGCCCGGGCGATGGGCATCAACGTGCGCAACTTTAAGCTGCTGGCCTTCGCCATGGGCGCCTCCTTCGGCGGCGTGGCCGGGGCGCTGTTCGGTGCCTTCCAGGGCTTTGTCTCCCCGGAATCCTTTACCCTGCAGGAGTCCATTGCCGTGCTGGCGATGGTAGTACTGGGCGGGATGGGCCATATCCCGGGAGTGATCCTCGGGGCGGTGCTGCTTACCGCCCTGCCGGAGCTGCTGCGCAGCCAGGCGGCCCCGGCGCAGCAGGCGCTGTTTGGTTCAGTACTCATTGACCCGGAGATCCTGCGCCAGCTGTTCTACGGCCTGGCCCTGGTCGGCGTGATGCTGGTTCGCCCGTCGGGCATCTGGCCGAAGCGCCACAAGGAGGTGAAAGCATGAGCCTGTTAACCGTGCGCAACATGTCCAAACGCTTTGGCGGCCTGACGGCGGTGGATAACGTCTCGCTGTCGATTAACAAGGGCGAGATCTACGGTCTGATCGGCCCCAACGGTGCGGGCAAAACCACCTGCTTTAACCTGATCACCGGCCTGTATCCGGCCGACAGCGGCGAGTTCGCCATTGCCGACAAACCTTATTTTCCAACCCAGATCGAAAAAGTGACCGCCGCGGGTATCGCCCGCACCTTCCAGAACGTGCGGCTGTTTAACGAAATGTCGGTGCTGGAGAACGTGATGGTCGGTCGCCACGTGCGCACCCGCAACGGCCTGTGGGCGGCGCTGAGCCGTCACAAGCGCGCCCGGGAAGAAGAAGCCCGGACCCTGGAGCAGGCCTGGCACTGGCTGGAGTACACCGGCATTGCGAAGTTCGCCCACTACCGCGCCTGCGACCTGGCCTACGGCCATCAGCGTCGCCTGGAGATTGCCCGTGCGCTGGCCACCGATCCGCTGCTGCTGGCGCTGGACGAACCCGCTGCCGGGATGAACGCGGCAGAAAAAGTGGCCCTGGGTGAACTGCTGACCCGCATTCGTGACGACGGAAAAACCCTGTTGATGATTGAACACGACGTGAAGCTGGTGATGGGGATCTGCGATCGCCTCACGGTGCTGGATTACGGCAAAACGTTAGCCAGCGGCACCCCGGACAGCATGCGCCGCGACCCGGCGGTCATCGCCGCCTGGCTTGGAGGCAATGCCCATGTCTGAATTACTGAAAGTGGAACGTCTGGACGTGCATTACGGCGGGATCCAGGCGGTCCGGGATGTCTCCTTTAGCCTGCGCGAAGGCGAACAGGCCACCCTGATCGGTGCTAACGGCGCGGGCAAAAGTTCCACCGTGCGGGCCATCACCGGGCTGGAGCGTTTTGGCGGCAACATTGAATTTAACGGCAAGCCGGTGCGTAAACAGAAAGCCGAAGGGCTGCTGCGCAACGGGCTGGTGATGGTCCCGGAAGGTCGGGGCATCTTCGCCCGCATGACGGTGCTGGAGAACTTACAGATGGGGGCCTGGCTTAGACGTGACACTGTCACCGTGAAGCAGGAGATGGAAGAGATTTTCGAACGTTTCCCGCGCCTCGGTGAACGCCAGAACCAGCTGGCCGGGCTGCTCTCCGGCGGGGAACAGCAGCTTTTAGCGCTGAACCGCGCCCTGCTCAGCCAACCGCGTCTGCTGATCCTCGACGAGCCGTCGATGGGCCTTGCGCCGAAGATGGTGGAGAACATTTTTGCCGTCATCGCCGGGCTGCGCGAGCGCGGCGTCGCCCTGCTGCTGATCGAACAGAACGCCCGCCTGGCGCTGGAAGTCACCGACCAGGCCTGGGTAATGGACAGCGGCAGCATCGTTCATCACGGGGCATCGAAAGCGATGCTCGACGACGACCAGATTGCACAGATTTATTTGGGCGAAATGCCCGTTTAACGACACCAACCAACATCAGGGAAAAATAATGAAAACCGTAAAAATCAGCGCCCTCAGCGCCGCTATTCTGCTCAGCGGGTTTGCCTCTACCGGAGCCTGGGCCGCCGACAGCGAAACCGTGGTGATTGGCCTGGCGGGCCCACTCACCGGCCCGTCTGCCCGTATCGGTAAAGACCTGGAGAACGGCGCCCAACTGGCGATTGACGACATCAACAAGCAGCATCCGACCATCGGCGGCAAAGCGGTAACCTTCAAGCTACAGTCCGAAGATGACCAGTCGGATCCGCGTACCGCGGTGGCCGTGGCCCAGCGTCTGGTAGACAACGGCGTAGCGGGCGTAGTCGGTCACTGGAACACCGGCACCAGCATCCCGGCGGCACGGGTGTATCACGACGCGGGTATCGCCCAGGTGGCCCCGGTCGCCACCGGTCACGCCTATACCAAACAGGGTTTTGACACCAGCTTCCGCGTGATGGGCCATGACGATGACGGCGGTCAGTTTGCCGGGCAGTACGCCATCGACACCCTGAAAGCCAAACGCATCGCGGTGATCGACGACCGTACCGCCTTTGGTCAGGGGCTGGCGGACGAGTTTATTAAATCCCTCGAAGCTCAGGGCGTGAAGATTGTCGACCGTCAGTACGTTGACGACAAAACCGTCGACTTCAGCGCCGTGTTGACCGCGATCCGTAGCAAAAACGCGGATCTGATCTTCTTCGGCGGCGTGGACAGCCAGGCAGCGCCGCTGGCGCGCCGTATCAAACAGCTGGGGATGAACGCCACCCTGATGGGCGCGGGCGGCTTTGTCAGCCAGACCTTCCTGCAGCTGGCGCAGAAAGAGGGTGAAGGCGTGGTGGCGCTGGAACCGGGCCTGCCGGTGGATCAGATGCCGGGCGGCAAGACCTTTGAGCAGGCGTATCAGTCCCGCTACCACACCCATATCGAACTGCACGCCCCGTTCGCCTATGACGCCACCCGCGTGCTGGTAGCGGCGATGGAGAAAGCCGGCTCGGTGGATCCGGCAGAGTACCTGCCTGCCCTGCGCGCCATCAGCTACTCCGGCGTCACCGGGCAGATCGCCTTTGATGACCAGGGCAACCTGAAAGCCCCGTCGTTCACCGTCTATAAAGTGGTCGACGGCAAATGGCAGCCGCAAACCGTACTGGGCGGCGCAAAAGCTAAGTAACGCAGTGAGGCAATGTGATGAGTGATAATAACGAGCTGGGCATTCTCGCCCGCCGCAAAATTGAAGCAGAAATTATTAAGCCCATTTACGAAATTCTGGTGCGCGAGATCGGCAAGACCCGCGCCCAGGCGGTAATTGGCGAGGCCATTGAGCAGGCCGCCATTGACGCGGGCAAAGCGTTTGCCAGCAAGGAGCCGAACGGCGCGGACGTGAAGAGCTTTATCGCCCTGCAGTATCTGTGGGAGAAGGATAACGCTCTGGACGTGAAGGTGATCGACGCCGACGACCAGCAGTACAACTACAACGTCACCCGCTGTCGCTATGCCGAGATGTATCACGAGATGGGGCTGGGTGAGATCGGCCACCTGCTGTCGTGCGCCCGCGATGAGAAATTTATCGTCGGCTATGCGCCAGATGTGGAGCTGACCCGTACCACCACCATCATGCAGGGCGGCAAGTGCTGCGACTTCCGCTATCGCAGCAGCAAGGACAAAGCATGATCCGCGTGAATGGAGACCGGCTATGGTCGACGCTGGAGAGGATGGCGCAGATCGGCGGTACGCCCAGGGGCGGCGTGACCCGCCTGGCGTTAAGCGACGAAGACCGGATTGCCCGCAACCTGCTGCGCGACTGGGCGCTGGAGGCGGGTTTTTCCTGCGATGTTGACAGCATGGGCAATATGTTTATCCGCCGCGCGGGCAGGAACGCTGCCCTCGCCCCGGTGATGACCGGCTCGCACGTGGACTCTCAGCCGCTGGGCGGCAACTACGACGGGATCTACGGCGTGCTGGCCGGGCTGGAGCTGCTGCGCACCCTGAACGACCATCAGATTGAAACCGAGCGCGATATCGTGCTGGTGAACTGGACCAACGAAGAAGGGGCGCGTTTTGCTCCGGCGATGCTCTCTTCCGGCGTCTGGACCGGGCAGTTCAGCGAAGCGTACGCCCACGCCCGGGCCGACCGGGATGGCATTACCGTAAGTGAAGCGCTGGATACCATTGGCTATCGCGGCGAACGCCCTGCCCGCGCCTTCCCGATCCACGCCTGCTACGAGCTGCATATCGAACAGGGGCCGATTCTGGAAGATGAAGCTGTTGATATCGGACTGGTACGTGCGGCGATGGGCCAGCGCTGGTTTACCCTCACGCTGGACGGTTTCGCCGCCCATGCAGGCACCACGCCGATGCACAGCCGACGCGACGCCTTAACCGCCTTTGCAGAGCTGGCGCTGAAGGTGGAAGCCATTGGCTATCAGCATGCGCCCGACGGCCGCGCGACAATTGGGATGGCTGAAATCACGCCGAACTCGCGCAACGTGGTCCCTTCCCGGGTGGTGTGCAGCGTCGAGTTCCGTCATCCGGAAAGCGCGGCGCTGATTGCGATGGAAACCGCCCTGCATCAGGCGGCGGAAAGCCTTACTGCGCGCGGCATCACCGCAGAGGTGGAGCGCATTTTCGACTATGCGCCTATCGCCTTTGACGCCGGCTGTCTTGCGCGCAGCGAGAAAGCGATAGCAGAGCTGGGGTACAGCGCGAAGCCGATGGTTTCCGGTGCCGGGCACGATACCTGCTATATCAGCAAAATCGCGCCGGCCAGCATGATCTTTATTCCGTGCGTAAAAGGCATCAGCCATAACGAAGCGGAAAAGATCCTGCCGGAATGGTCAGAGAAAGGCGCCAATGTGTTGCTGCATAGCGTGCTGAGTGCGGCGCAGGAGCGCTAAACAGGCACTTTCCCCGGCCAACGGCCGGGGAACCTTTTATGAAAAAACCTTACAGTATGTTGTAACTATGACCGGTTATTTCCCCAGCTTCGACAGCATCTCCGGGTGCATGAATTTATGGATCACCAGCATAAAGATGACTGAAGGCACCAGCAGGATCAGCGCCGTAATGGATGACATCTGATAGTTACCCGACATGCTGGCGGTATAGAGCAGTATCGGCAGCGTGTTGATCTCCGGCGCGCCGACAAAGAAGGTAGCGGTAAACTCATCCAGCGACTCCAGAAACACAAAGATGCTGGCGGCAATCAGCCCGGGCGCTGCCTGCGGCAGGATGATATGGAAAAAGGTGTAGACCGGCCCGGCCCCGAGATTGCGTGACGCCCGCGCCAGCAGCGGATCGAGCGCCGAGAACGCCGCTACACTGATCCAGATGGAGTACATCAGCCCATGCACGCTATGCACCAGCACCACCCCGGCGATGGTTCCATTCAATCCCCACTGGTAGAACAGACGCGCCACGTTCATATAGACGGTCAGGTTCGGGAAGGCCTGCGGGATCAGAAACAACAGCATAAAGAAGGCGCGGCACGGCATGGAACGGTGCGAAAGCGCATACCCGGCCGGGATCGAAATCAGCAGGCACACCACCACTGACAGCAGGGCAATGAGTACGCTGATGGACAACGAGCCGGAGACGTCGCTGTAGGGGCTGAATACCTGCCCCCAGTATTTCAGCCCCCATTGATTGGGCAGCGTATGTGGGAAAAACCAGCTCTCCGCCACGGTCCAGATCAGCAGGTTCAACAGCGGGCCAAACAGCGCCAGCACCAGAAAGGTCAGCAGCAGGGTTTGCAGAATAAAGCTGCCGCGAATTCTATGAAACAGCGCGTTCATCAGTGGGTTCCTTTCGCATTCAGACTGTGACGGAGATAGAACCAGGACAGCGCGGCGCACATCAGATAAGAGATCACCCCCATCGCGTTCGCCACCGGATAGTCGCCATAAGAGTTAACGCGAAACGCCATATCCACGGTCATCATCGTCGGCGTACCGGTGCCGATCATCAGGGGGACGGAGAGCACCGACATCATGGTCACGGTGGACAACACCATCGCGATGCCTATGGTCGGCAGCATCTGGGGCAAAATAATGTCGAACAGGATCCGCACCCGGGAGGCACCGAGGTTTTTCGCCGCCAGAATATGGGTTGCGTCCACCGCCGCCATGGCGCCGCCGATCAGCAGCGTGGTAAACGCCATCTGCTTCCAGACAAAGGTAATAATGATCCCGCTCCAGCCGAGCAGCGAGCTGGTCTCCATCGGCGTCATCACCCCGAGGGCAACCAGCACATTGTTCATCAGGCCATTCTTCGCCAGGAAGGTGCGCATCATCTGCGCGGCTACGATAAACGGAATGAACAGCGGCAGGCGGTATAAAAAGGCCAGCGCCTTAACGAGGCGACGACAGGGTGAGAGCACAATTACGGCGGAAATGGTGATGGAGAGCAGCGCCAGGATCGCCAGCGAGGCCAGGACAATAATCAGGGTAAAAAGAATATCGTTGGAATAGAGGCTGAACACTTTTTCAAAGTGCGCCAGGGTTAAGCCTGTTTCATGGGTAAAAGCCGACATGAGCGAGTAGCCCAGCGGCCAGAGAAAAAAAATGCCAATCATCAGGGTAGCCGGGGCAACCAGCAGGAGAGCGTTAAGTGCGTGTCGCATGAATAATCACCGCTAAAAGGTGCCCGGCAGAGACCCGCCAGGCACGTCATCTATTCAGTTTGAAACCTGGCTCTCGTAGCCTTCTTTGATATCGTCAAAGAACGGTTTGATTGGGAAGCTTTTGCCGTTTTCCGCTAAGGCTTCCGGCGAAATTTCCGCAAACAGCTTCTGCCAGGTGGCATCGTCCAGCGCCCCTTTCACATATTTGGCGTCGATGCCCGGGTACCAGTTGAACTGCTTAACGATCCCCTCAGCCTGAATCTCCGGGCTGGTCGCCAGCTCGATAAAGGCCTGGGCCAGTTTTGCCTGCGCGGCTTTGGCCGGTACAACGTAGTACATCGGCTGCCCTGGCATGCCCGGTGCGATTAAAGCCAGCTTGATGGACGGCGGCAGTTTGCCCTGATCTTTCCAGCTGTAGAACATATCAACCCATACCGGCCCCATGGTAATTTCGCCCCGGCTCAGCATATCCAGGGTTCCGGCATTACCCGGCGTAAAGGTGATGTTTTTATTGAACTCTTTCAGCTTAGCCCAGGCCGGGCCCCACGCCTTTTCAACCCCTTTATCGTAAGGCAGCGCGGTAAGACGCTCGGCCGGCGTGCCGTAGGCGTACATCCAGCCCACCACAAAGCTCACGCCCGACATGCCGTTTTTGATGCCGTTATAGCCAAAGGCTTTGGGATTTTTTTCCGACCACTGCACCAGCTCGTCGTAGGATTTCGGCGGGGTGTTGATCAGGTCGCTGTTGTAAGCAATCGCCGTCTGGCTGAGGAACATAGGCATCACATAGCCGTCAACGTTGACCCCCAGCGCGTTTCTTGCGTTCTCGGCGGTGGTCATGGTGCCGGTTTTAACCGACTGGCGGTAATTCTCAAGCAGCCCTTTCTCGACCAGCTGTCCGCCTGCGGCCTGATGTACGACCGCCACGTCGATATCCCAGGTTTTGGCGCCGCTCTGCTCCTGCGCCGTCAGTTTTTCAATAATCTTGTTCGATCCGGCATCGCCTGGCCCGGTGCCGACCACCTGCACTTTTACCCCCGGATGGGCGGCTTCAAATTTCGGTCCCAGCCAGGTTTTGACGTAGTCCACCATATTCTGGTCACCTGCGGTGGCGACGTTGAGTACCGTTTCGGCATTCGCCCCGTGCAGGCAGCCCAGAGTCAGTGCGACGGTGACAGCCATTTTTGTTTTTACGGACATGATCGTTCCCCAGAAAAAGTGTGTGTCGGTTGGCATTACAAAGCAGGTTCAAACCTGTGGAGCGCAGCCTCAGGCACATGCAACACGACCGGCGAACGGTCAGGCCAGCATGTTGCTGAGTCTGCGAGTAAAATCTGCCCGGCGCAGCGCACGCTGTGTCGGTACTGATGACCTAAAAAGGCGCTCTCTTCGACGGTTCCTTCGAGGGTTAACCCTTCCGGCGTGGGCTCCGGTAGCGCGGCATGCATGGCGATATCGGCGCTGCGGAAATAGAGCGTTCTTCCCTGTCCATCGTCAGGTGTGAGGCAGTTATCCGCGCCCATAAAATCCGCCACAAAGGGTGTTGCCGGGCGGTGATAAATCGCCTCGGGGGTGCCGATCTGCTCGATGCGGCCGTTATTCAGCACCGCGATTCGGTCGGCCATCACCAGCGCTTCCTGTTGATCGTGGGTGACAATCAGCGAGGTAAAACCGAGCCGTTTTTGCAGGGCTTTAATTTCATGCCGCACGTTGAGGCGCACTTTGGCATCGAGGTTCGACAGAGGCTCGTCGAGCACCAGCACATCCGGCTCAATCGCCAGCGCACGGGCCAGGGCAACGCGCTGGCGCTGGCCGCCGGAAAGCGCCGTCACTTTTATTTCCGCATAGCCTTCGAGGTTAATAATTTTTAATAACTCGCGTACCCGGCGCTGTATCTCCTCTTTTTTAACGCGGCGGACCTTTAACCCGTAACCGATATTTTGCGCGACCGTTAAATGCGGCCACAGGGCGTAGCTCTGAAACACCATGGTGATATTTCTCTGCTCCGGCGAACTGTAGGTAATATCCCGGCCATTAATCGCCACGGAGCCAGAATGGACCGGGAGAAAACCGCATAACGCATTCAATAACGTTGTCTTGCCGCAGCCGGAGGGGCCGAGGAGCGCGATCATCTCGCCCTTGCCCACCGCCAGATGGATATCGTGAAGAACAATATTATTCCCGTAGGCAACCTTCAGTTTATCTATTTGCAAATAACTCACGCACGATCCCTTAATTCTTTTCCGTTACCGATGAACACGTGTTCATTTGTTTGTAAAAAAAACGCAACGTTCCAGCGGCATTATGTTCGCCTACTCTGTCGTGTATTTGTGACAATTTGATTAAGTCAGCAAAAAATTAATGAGGCGAAATGAAAATAGATATTCTGGGCTGCGGCAGCGCCTTCTCTCTGCGGCAGAATACCTCGGCAATCCGGGTGATCGACAGCGCCGGTTATCAGCTGCTGATCGATTGCGGCCCCACTATTCCCCGGGCGTTATGGCAGCGCGGTCTGGATGTTAACGACATTGATGCTCTCTACTTCACCCACATCCACCCGGATCACTGCACCGGGCTGACGGCGCTCCTCAACCACTGGAAAAGCTTTCAGCGGACAAAACCGCTCATTATCTGGTCGCAGCCTGCGCATCGCCCGGCCCTGCTGCAGCTGGCAAGCCTGGCGAACTGGCCGGAAACCGGACTCTGCTTTGCGATCGACTGGCGCGACAGCACCCCAGAGTGGCGCTGGCAGGACTGGATCCTGCGTACCGCCTTCACCCATCATGAGATCCCGAACCTGGCCCTGCGCATTGAGACGGCCCTCGCCACTCTGTTTTACAGCGGCGATGGCCGTCCAACCCCAGAGAGTATTGCCCTGATGGCCGGGGCAGATTTGGCATTCCAGGAGTGCGCCTCGGCGACGCCGCTGCCCGGTGACGCGTCCCATGGGGATTTCCCCGACTGTCTGGCGCTCTTTTCCCGCCTCAAACTGCCGGCGCTGGGGCTCTATCATTGCAACGACAGCGCCAGGCCGACCCTGGTGGAGGCCTGCGAGCCCTACCCCGGCCTGTTCGTCAGTGAAGATGGCATGACCTTCGAGCTGCCCCATCGCCGGGAGGAAACCCCGTGAGTAGCAGCCTTCGCAAGCAGGCGGTGACCGCCGAGGACGTGGCCAGACGGGCGGGCGTGTCCCGGGCCGTCGTCTCCCGCGCCCTGAGCAGCAACGGCAGCATCTCCCCTGCGACCCGGGAAAAGGTGTTACGGGCCGCTCAGGAACTGGGCTATCAGGTGAATTTTCTCGCTCAGGGACTGAACCGCCAGCGCAGCCAGCTGATTGGGGTGATCGTCGCCCGGATTGGCGATCCGTTTCGCAGCAGTCTGCTTGAGGGGTTACTGCACGAGATCCAGCGGCGTGGCTATCAGGCGCTGGTCAGCGAGATCACCGGCGAGGACGATCTGGTCAATACCCTACGACGCTTCACTCAGTTTCGCGTCTCCGGAGTCATCGTCACCTCCGGCAAACCGCCGGAGGCCATCGTTAACGAATGCGTCAGCCAGCAGATCCCGGTGGTCGGCATCAATCGTCATCCCGATATCCCGCTGGTGGATTTTATCTGCTCGGATAACCAGCGCGGCGCCCGGCTGGCGGCTGAACAGCTCTGGCGCTCCGGGTGTCGTCGCTTTGGCTGGCTTAACCATCAGGCCTCCACCTGGGCGGGCAGGATGCGCGGCGAGGCTTTTGTCCAGGCCCTGCAGCAGCTGGGCGTCGACACCGCGCAGCAGGTTACCAGGCTCGCCGCCGCTGCGGAGGGCTATGAGGGCGGGCTGACGACGGCCCAGGGCTATCAAGGCGAGCTGCCGGAGGGGATTTTCTGCGCCAATGCGCAGCTGGCCTGCGGTTTTCTCGATGGGATGCGCCAGCGTGGCAAATCTGCCCCGTGCGATTTTCATCTGATTGGCTTCGATAATACCCCGCAAAGCGGTCAGTTAAGTTATCAGCTGACCACGCTGCATCAGGATGTGGCCGAGATTGCCCGTCGGGCGCTGACGCGGCTGCTGGCACGGGCGCAAAACCCGCTCCAGCCCTCCCAGGTGGAGTGGGTCAGCGTGGAGCTGGTTTACCGCCAAACCTCGCCCAGGCCCGAAAGCGCTTAGCCCGCTTGGCGCGGGACTTTCGCCAGGCTAAACCACACCCCTGTTGCCAGCAGTAGCAGCATCGCCCCTGCGCTGCCGAGCGCCACGCTGTGCGAGGTGATAAACGCGGTTTTCGCCGCCTCGATCACCGATTCGGCAAGGGTTGGCGTCAGATGCTGGGCGACCTTCACCGCCTCGCCGATGGATGAGGAGGCGTGATCGGCAAGGCTGGCATCCAGCCCCGGCGGCAGTTCGATCGATGCCGAGAAGCTGCGGGTCAGGAGCAGACCAAAGATCGCAATCCCCAGCCCGGCCCCCAGCTCATAGGACATGGTTTCAATCGCCCCGGCCGCAGCGGCCTTCTCTTTTGGCGCGGCGGCCATGATCGCGGAGGTGGAGGCCAGCAGCGCGCTCGCCGCGCTAAAGCCCAGCAGCACCATCAGGCACCAGGCCTGCCACTGCTGAGTGCTGAAATCGAGCATCGACAGACCGATAAAGCTGAGCGCGCTCAGGCCCATGCCGCCGGTCGCCACGATCCGCAGCCCCAGACGCCCCACCAGCACCCCGGCAATCGGGCCGCTAAAGCCGCTGGCGACCATCACCGGCAGCATAAACATCCCCGCCTCAAACGGGGTAAAGCCGTGGACGAACTGTAACTCCTGGGCCATCAGCAGCTCAAAGCCCACCAGGGCAATCATCGCCGTCATCGCCATCACCACGCCGCTGAGAATAATGCGGTGGCCGAACAGGCGAATGTCAATCATCGGCGTGCGGGCGCGCAGCTGGATGCGGATAAAGATCCACAGCATTACCGTCCCGGTCAGCAGCGTGCCCGCCACCAGCCACGGAGAAATTCCCCCTTTCAGCGCCGTTTTAGCGCTGTAGACCAGCAGCAAAATCGCCACGATCAGCATCAGGGCATGGGTGATGTTCAGCGGCTGCTCAGGCCGCCCCTCCTGAGCCGGAACATAACGCGCCGCCAGGGAGACTACCAGCAGCACAATCGGGACGTTGATCAAAAATACCGCTCCCCAGTAGAAGTGCGCCAACAGCATCCCGCCCACCAGCGGGCCAAAGGCCGCCCCGCCGGACCCCACCGCCGCCCAGACCCCGAGGGCAATATTACGCCGACGCGCATCCGGGAACAGGGTGCGGATCCCGGCCAGAGTGGCGGGAATGATCATCGCCGCCCCAATTGCCAGCGAGGCCCGCGCCGCAATCAGCCACCCCGCCGAAGGGGCAAACGCCGCCGCCAGCGACGAGAGGCCAAACAGGGTGCTGCCCATCATCAGCAGCCGCTTAAAGCCGATGCGATCCCCGAGCGCCCCCATCGGCAGCACCATCCCGGCCATCACCAGGGAGTAGATATCAATGATCCACAGCAATTCATTGCCGCTGGCGTCCAGGGTCATACTCAGCGTCGGCGCGGCGACGTGGAGCACCGTGGCGTCGATCGCCACCGGGATATAGACCAGCACAATAATCACTAACGCTAACCACTGACGAAACATAACTTTCCTTATCTGACTAAACCTGGACACATGTCCAGATTGCGATCCTACGTAAAGTTGAACGCGTGTCCAGCTTTTTGTTACACTCGTTGTCCCCCAGTTGAGAGTGAAAATAATGAGCTATCTGAGCAAGGACGAGCGGCGGGAAGAGATCCTGCAGGCGGCGATGCGCGTGGCGCTGAGCGAAGGCTTTACCGCGATGACCGTAAGACGTATTGCCAGTGAGGCGAAAGTGGCGACCGGTCAGGTGCATCACCATTTTGCCTCTGCAGGCGAGCTCAAATCGCAGGCCTTTATCCGCCTGATCCGCGCCCTGCTGGATGCCGATGTGGTAGCAGAAAACGCCACCTGGCGGGAACGGCTCCACGCCATGCTCGGCAGCGATGACCGCAGTTTTGAACCCTATATTCGCCTGTGGCGGGAAGCCCAGCTGTTAGCCACCCGCGATGACGAAATAAAAGGGGCTTATGTGTTAACCATGGAGATGTGGCATCAGGAGACGGTCGCCATAATACGGGCGGGTGAACAAGAGCAGGCCTTCAGGCTGAAAGACAGGGCTGAAAACGTCGCCTGGCGGCTGATTGGCTTGGTCTGTGGGCTGGACGGGCTGTATGTATTATCCATGCCGCAGATGGACGACGCAGCATTTAATCAACACCTTAATACGTTAATTACCCTCGAGCTGGACTAATCATCAGCCATTCTTAACTGTTACGATTTGTAACACATTAAGCGAGCCCACATCTCCCTTCTAAACTCAGGGGTTCGCTTTTTTATCTATCCTTTCAGAAGACTCCCAAAACACATCTAATAATTTCTCATCAAAAACTCAGGCATTTGCCTGAATGTATTTCTCTTTCTGCCATTTACGGATATGCAAGAGGGTAATATGTCACAACAAGCTGAGAAGAATAATCATTATCTGTTGAGTAACTGGAAACCGGAAAACGCGGCATTTTGGGAAAATAAAGGTAAAAAGATTGCGCGACGAAATTTAGTTATTTCGGTTGCCTGTCTGCTGCTGGCGTTCTGCGTCTGGATGTTATTTAGCGCGGTGGCGGTGAACCTGAATAAGGTGGGTTTTAATTTCACCACCGATCAGCTGTTTATGTTAACCGCCCTGCCTTCGCTCTCCGGGGCGATATTACGCGTTCCCTACTCCTTTATGGTGCCCATATTTGGCGGCCGCTACTGGACGGTATTAAGCACCGTTATTCTTATTATTCCCTGCGTATGGCTCGGTATTGCGGTGCAAAACCCGGCTACTCCCTATGCGGTATTTATCACTATTGCCCTGCTGTGCGGTTTTGCCGGCGCCAACTTCGCCTCCAGCATGGGCAACATCAGCTTTTTCTTCCCCAAAGCCAAACAGGGCAGCGCGCTGGGGATTAACGGCGGGCTAGGCAATCTCGGCGTCAGCGTGATGCAGATGCTGGCTCCGGTGGTGATCTTCCTGCCGATGTTTACTTTCCTTGGGGTGCACGGCGTGCCGCAGGAGGATGGCTCGACGCTGTTCCTCGCCAACGCCGCCTGGATTTGGGCCCCGCTGCTTTTGCTTGCCACCCTCGCCGCCTTTTTCGGCATGAACGATATCGCCAGCTCGAAGGCGACCATCGCCAGCCAGCTGCCGGTACTCAAGCGCCTGCACCTGTGGCTGCTGAGCCTGCTCTATCTGGCCACCTTCGGGTCGTTTATCGGCTTTTCCGCCGGGTTCGCGATGCTGTCGAAAACCCAGTTCCCGGACGTCAATATCCTGCATCTGGCCTTCTTTGGCCCGCTGATTGGGGCCCTGGCGCGTTCTGCCGGTGGGGTGATCTCCGATAAGCTTGGCGGGGTGCGCGTCACGCTGGTGAACTTCATCTTTATGGCCCTGTTCAGCGCCCTGCTGTTCCTCACCCTGCCGGGCTCCGGCTCCGGCAACTTTACCGCCTTCTATCTGGTGTTTATGGGGCTGTTTCTCACCGCCGGGCTCGGCAGCGGCTCCACCTTCCAGATGATCGCTGTCATCTTCCGGCAAATCACCGTCTATAGAGTCAAACTGCACGGCGGCACGGACGAGCAGGCCCAGAAAGAGGCTGTTACCGACACCGCGGCCGCGCTGGGCTTTATCTCGGCCATCGGCGCCGTCGGCGGGTTCTTCATTCCCAAAGCCTTCGGCACCTCCCTGGCGATGACCGGCTCGCCGGTAGGGGCGATGAAGGTCTTCCTGGTGTTCTACATCGTCTGCGTGTTCGTCACCTGGCTGGTGTATGGCCGTCGTCAGAAGCACGTCAAATCATAACGAGTCAGTTCAATTTTTTGTGAGCAGTGTAACCACGGGGCGGGAGTCGCCCCGTCAGGAGAAACGTCATGAGTAAATTGTTGGATCGCTTTCGTTATTTCAAACTAAAAGGCGAGACCTTCGCTGATGGACACGGTCAGGTGATGCACACCAACCGCGACTGGGAGGACAGCTATCGCCAGCGATGGCAGTTCGACAAAATTGTGCGATCCACCCACGGCGTGAACTGTACCGGCTCCTGTAGCTGGAAAATCTACGTCAAGAATGGACTGGTCACCTGGGAAACCCAGCAGACCGACTACCCCCGCACCCGCCCCGACCTGCCGAATCACGAGCCGCGCGGCTGCCCGCGCGGGGCCAGCTACTCCTGGTATCTCTACAGCGCCAACCGCCTGAAGTACCCGCTGGTGCGCCGCAAGCTGATCGAGCTATGGCGCGAGGCGCTGGCACAGCACAGCGATCCGGTGCTGGCCTGGAACGCCATCCAGAATGATCCGCAGAAGAGCCAGAGCTACAAGCAGGCGCGCGGTCACGGCGGGTTTATCCGCTCCAACTGGAAAGAATTAAACCAGCTTATCGCCGCCGCCAACGTCTGGACCATCAAACACTACGGCCCGGACCGGGTGGCAGGCTTCTCGCCGATCCCGGCGATGTCGATGGTCTCCTACGCCGCGGGCACCCGCTATCTCTCCCTGCTGGGCGGCACCTGTCTGAGCTTCTACGACTGGTATTGCGATCTACCGCCCGCCTCGCCGATGACCTGGGGCGAGCAGACCGACGTGCCGGAGTCCGCCGACTGGTACAACTCCAGCTATATCATCGCCTGGGGCTCCAACGTGCCGCAGACCCGTACCCCGGACGCCCACTTCTTTACCGAAGTCCGCTACAAAGGCACCAAAACCATCGCCATCACCCCCGATTTTTCGGAAGTGGCGAAACTCAGCGACCAGTGGCTGGCGCCGAAACAGGGTACCGACAGCGCCCTGGCGATGGCGATGGGCCACGTGATCCTGAAAGAGTTCCACCTCGATAATCCGAGCGACTACTTCCTCAACTACTGCCGTCGCTATACCGACATGCCGATGCTGGTGATGCTCGACCCGCGCGAGGACGGCAGCTACGTGCCGGGCCGGATGCTGCGGGCCTCCGACCTCGCCGACGGGCTGGGCGAAGCCAATAATCCGGAGTGGAAAACCGTCGCCTTTACCGCCACCGGCGATCTGGTGGTGCCCAACGGCTCTATCGGCTTCCGCTGGGGCGAAAAAGGCAAATGGAATCTCGAGCCTTTGGCGGCCGGTCAGAAAACGGAGCTGGCGCTCTCCCTGCTGGGCACCCGCGACACCGTCGCCGGGGTGGCCTTCCCCTACTTTGGCGGCAATGAAAACCCGCATTTTCGCAGCGTGAAGCAGGAGCCGGTGCTGGTGCGTCAGCTGCCGGTAAAAACCCTGACCCTCGCCGATGGCCGCCAGCTGCACGTCGCCAGCGTCTACGATCTGGTGTTGGCTAACTACGGTCTCGATCGCGGGCTGGAAGATGTTCACGCCGCAAAAGATTACGCCGAAATCAAAGCCTACACTCCGGCCTGGGGGGAGCAGATCACCGGCGTGCCGCGTCGCCATATTGAGCAGATCGCCCGGGAGTTCGCCGACACGGCGCATAAAACCCATGGACGGTCGATGATTATCCTCGGTGCCGGGGTGAACCACTGGTACCACATGGACATGAACTACCGCGGGATGATTAACATGCTGGTGTTCTGCGGCTGCGTGGGCAAAAGCGGCGGCGGCTGGTCGCACTATGTCGGCCAGGAGAAGCTGCGCCCGCAAACCGGCTGGCTGCCGCTGGCCTTCGCCCTCGACTGGAACCGCCCGCCGCGCCAGATGAACAGCACTTCTTTCTTCTACAATCACGCCAGCCAGTGGCGCTATGAAAAACTCACCGCCCAGGAGCTGCTCTCCCCCCTGGCGGACGCCTCGAAGTTCACCGGGCATCTGATCGACTTTAACGTGCGCGCCGAGCGCATGGGCTGGCTGCCGTCTTCGCCGCAGCTGAACCTTAATCCGCTTCACATCAAGGCTCAGGCCGAGGCAGTCGGCATGTCGCCCCAGGAGTACACCGCCCAGGCGCTGAGATCGGGCGATATCCGTATGGCCTGCGAGCAGCCGGACAGCGGCAGTAACCATCCACGCAACCTTTTCGTCTGGCGCTCGAACCTGCTGGGCTCGTCCGGCAAAGGCCATGAATACATGCTTAAGTACCTGCTGGGCACTGAAAACGGTATTCAGGGCGACGATCTCGGCAATACCGACGACGTGAAACCCGAAGAGGTGGAGTGGCAGACCGCCGCCATCGAGGGCAAGCTGGATCTGCTGGTGACCCTCGATTTTCGCATGTCCAGCACCTGCCTGTTCTCGGATATCGTCCTGCCGACCGCCACCTGGTATGAGAAAGACGATATGAATACCTCGGATATGCATCCGTTTATTCATCCCCTTTCCGCCGCGGTGGACCCGGCCTGGGAGTCGCGCAGCGACTGGGAGATCTACAAGGGCATCGCCAAAGTTTTCTCTGAGGTCTGCGTCGGCCATCTGGGTACCGAAACCGACGTGGTGCTGCAACCGTTGCAGCACGACTCCCCGGCTGAGCTGTCCCAGCCGTTCGACATCGCCGACTGGCGCAAAGGCGAATGTGAGCTGATCCCCGGCAAAACCGCGCCAAACATCGCCGTGGTGGAGCGTAACTACCCGGACACCTACGAGCGCTTTACCGCCCTCGGGCCGCTGCTGGACAAGCTCGGCAACGGCGGGAAAGGCATCTCGTGGAACACGCAGGACGAGGTCGATTTCCTCGGCAAGCTCAACTACGTCAAGCTCGACGGCCCGGCGAAAGGCCGCCCGCGCATTGAGACGGCGATTGACGCCTCGGAGGTGATCCTCGCCCTGGCCCCGGAAACCAACGGCCAGGTGGCGGTCAAGGCCTGGGAGGCGCTGGCGGAATTTACCGGCCGGGAACACAGCCACCTGGCCCTGAACAAGGAAGACGAGAAAATCCGCTTCCGCGATATTCAGGCCCAGCCGCGTAAAATCATCTCCAGCCCGACCTGGTCCGGCATTGAGAGCGAACATGTCTCTTATAACGCCGGCTACACCAACGTCCACGAGCTGATCCCCTGGCGTACCCTCTCCGGGCGTCAACAGCTGTATCAGGATCATCAGTGGATGCGCGCCTTCGGCGAGAGTCTGGTGGCCTACCGTCCGCCGATTGATACCCGCAGCGTGACCCATATGCGCGAGATCCCACCCAACGGCTTCCCGGAGAAGGCGCTGAACTTCCTGACGCCGCACCAGAAATGGGGTATTCACTCCACCTACAGCGAGAACCTGCTGATGCAGACGCTGTCGCGCGGCGGGCCCATTGTCTGGATCAGCGAAACCGACGCCCGCGAGCTGGGCCTTGAGGATAACGACTGGATCGAGTGCTTCAACGCCAACGGCGCCCTCACCGCCCGCGCGGTGGTCAGCCAGCGCGTGCCGCCGGGAATGACCATGATGTACCACGCCCAGGAGCGCATTCTGAACATTCCGGGCTCTGAAGTGACCGGACGACGCGGGGGGATCCACAACTCGGTCACCCGCATCTGCCCGAAACCGACCCACATGATTGGCGGCTACGCCCAGTTGGCGTATGGCTTCAACTACTACGGCACCGTCGGGTCGAACCGCGACGAGTTCATCATGATCCGCAAAATGAAGAACATTAACTGGCTGGATGGCGAAGGTCGGGATCAGGTACAGGAGGCGAAAAAATGAAAATACGCTCACAGGTTGGCATGGTACTTAATCTCGACAAATGCATTGGCTGTCACACCTGCTCGGTGACCTGCAAAAACGTCTGGACCGGGCGCGAAGGCATGGAGTACGCCTGGTTTAACAACGTCGAAACCAAGCCGGGCATCGGCTACCCGAAAAACTGGGAGGACCAGGAGCAGTGGCAAGGCGGCTGGATCCGCGGCATCTCCGGCAAGCTAACCCCGCGTCTGGGCGGCAAGCTGGGGGTGCTGTCGAAAATCTTCGCTAACCCGCAGATGCCGCAGATCGACGACTATTACGAACCCTTCACCTTCGACTATCAGGATCTGCACCGCGCCCCGGAGGGCAACCACCTGCCCACCGCCCGCCCGCGCTCGCTGATTGACGGCAAACGGATGGACAAGATCAAATGGGGGCCAAACTGGGAGGAGCTGCTCGGCGGCGAGTTCGAGAAGCGCGCCCGCGACCGCAACTTCGACAGGATGCAGAAGGAGATGTACGGCCAGTTCGAAAACACCTTCATGATGTATCTCCCGCGCCTGTGCGAGCACTGCCTGAACCCGAGCTGTGCGGCGACCTGCCCGAGCGGGGCGATCTACAAGCGCGAAGAGGATGGCATCGTGCTGATCGACCAGGACAAGTGCCGCGGCTGGCGTCTGTGCATCAGCGGCTGTCCGTACAAAAAGATCTACTTCAACTGGAAGAGCGGCAAGTCGGAAAAATGCATCTTCTGCTACCCGCGCATCGAATCCGGCCAGCCCACCGTCTGCTCGGAAACCTGCGTCGGGCGCATCCGCTACCTCGGGGTGTTGCTGTATGACGCAGACCGTATTGAAGAGGCAGCCAGCACCGAGCACGAAACCGATCTCTATGAGCGTCAGTGCGACGTGTTCCTGAACCCGCACGACCCGGCCATCATTGAAGAGGCCGTTAAGCAAGGCATTCCGCAGAACGTGATTGACGCGGCCCAACGTTCCCCGGTCTACAAAATGGCGATGGACTGGAAGCTGGCCCTGCCGCTGCACCCGGAGTACCGCACCCTGCCGATGGTCTGGTATGTACCGCCGCTGTCGCCGATCCAATCCTATGCCGATGCCGGTGGTCTGCCGCAGACCGACAGCATCCTCCCGGCCGTCGAAAGCCTGCGCATTCCGGTGCAGTATCTGGCGAACATGCTCAGCGCGGGCGACACTGGCCCGGTGCTGCGCGCCCTGAAACGGATGATGGCGATGCGCCACTACAAACGCTCCCAGACCGTGGAAGGCGTGACCGATACCCGCGCCATTGAGGAAGTGGGCCTCAGCGTCGAGCAGGTGGAAGAGATGTACCGCTATCTCGCCATTGCCAACTACGAAGACCGCTTCGTGATCCCGACCAGCCACCGGGAGATGGCCCGGGACGCCTTCCCGGAGAAAAACGGCTGCGGCTTTACCTTCGGCGACGGCTGCCACGGTTCCGACACCAAATTTAACCTGTTCAACAGCAGCCGCATCGACGCCATCAACATCACCGAGGTGCGGGAACATGGGGAGGGAGAGTAATGCAGATCCTCAAAATTATTGCCCTGCTGATTGAGTACCCGGACGAGGCGCTGTGGGAGAGCCGCGACGAGGCGATCGCTCTGGTGGCGCAGGACGCGCCGGCGCTGCTGCCCTTTGCGCAGCAGTACCTTAACGCGCCGCTGCTCGACCGCCAGGCCGAGTGGTGTGAGGTGTTCGAGCGCGGGCGCGCCACCTCGCTGCTGCTGTTCGAACACGTGCATGCGGAGTCCCGGGATCGCGGACAGGCGATGGTCGACCTGATGAATCAGTACGAGCAGGCCGGGCTGCAGCTCGACTGCCGCGAGCTGCCGGACTATCTGCCGCTCTATCTGGAGTATTTAAGCATTTTGCCCGAGGCGCAGGCCCGGGAGGGGTTGCAGAACGTGGCGCCAATCCTGGCGCTGATTGGCGGAAGGCTGAAACAGCGCCAGGTGGCGCACTATCAGCTGTTTGATGCCCTGCTGAGGTTCGCGGGCAGCAAGCTTTCCAGTGACAGCGTCACGCAGCAGGTGGCGGGTGAAAAACGGGACGACACCCGCCAGGCGCTGGATGCGGTCTGGGAAGAGGAGCAGGTGAAGTTTATTGAGGATAACGCCACGGCGTGCGAAAGCTCGCCCATGCAGCAATATCAACGACGCTTTAGCCAGGACGTCGCGCCGCAGTACGTGGACGTCAGTGCCGGAGGCCCAAAATGACACACCATCTGAACGTCTTTTTCTTCGACATTTATCCGTACATCTGCGCCGCGGTCTTCTTCCTCGGCAGCTGGCTGCGGTATGACTACGGCCAGTACACCTGGCGCGCCTCCTCCAGCCAGCTGCTGGACAAGCGCGGCATGAACTGGGGCTCTAACCTGTTCCACATCGGCATTCTGGGGATTTTTTTCGGCCATCTGTTCGGGATGTTAACCCCGCACTGGATGTACGCCTGGTTCCTGCCGATGGCGGTCAAACAGCAGCTGGCGATGATTGCCGGGGGGATCTGCGGCGTGTTGACCCTGATTGGCGGCTCGATGCTGTTGTATCGTCGTCTGTTTAATCAGCGGGTGCGCGCCACCTCCACCACCCCGGATATCATCATCATGAGCATTCTGCTGACCCAGTGCGTGCTCGGCCTGACGACGATTCCGTTCTCGGCCCAGTACCCGGACGGCAGCGAGATGCTGAAACTGGTCGGCTGGGCGCAGGGGATCTTCACTTTCCGCGGCGGATCGTCTGAGATGCTGACCGGCGTGGCGTTCATATTCCGCGTCCACCTGGTGCTGGGGATGACCATCTTCCTGATCTTCCCGTTTACCCGTCTGGTTCACGTCTGGAGCGCCCCGTTCGAATACATCACCCGACGCTATCAGCTGGTGCGCTCCCGGAGGTAAGCCCGAGCCACGCCGGGTGGCGGCTTCGCCTTACCCGACCTACGAAAACCGCACCATACCGTAGGCCGGGCAAGCGCTAGCGCCGCCCGGCGTTGCAGACCGCAGGGTGCCAAACCATGCCGGGTGGCGGCTTCGCCTTACCCGACCTACGAAAACCGCACCATACCGTAGGCCGGGCAAGCGCTAGCGCCGCCCGGCGTTGCAGACCGCAGGGTGCCAAACCATGCCGGGTGGCGGCTCCGCCTTACCCGGCCTACGAAAACCGCACCATACCGTAGGCCGGGCAAGTGCATGCGCCGCCCGGCGTTGCAGACCGCAGGGTGCCAAACCATGCCGGGTGGCGGCTCCGCCTTACCCGGCCGACGAAAACCGCACCATACCGTAGGCCGGGCAAGCGTATGCGCCGCCCGGCGTTGCAGACCGCAGGGTGCCAAACCATGCCGGGTGGCGGCTCCGCCTTACCCGGCCTACGAAAACCGCACCATACCGTAGGCCGGGCAAGCGCATGCGCCGCCCGGCGTTGCAGACCGCAGGGTACCAAACCATGCCGGGTAGCGGCTCCGCCTTACCCGGCCTACGAAAACTGCACCACACCGTAGGCAGGACATCGCCCCGCGCTGGTGATTTCACCCGCCACCTACAATGGACGTACCGGCTTAATGCTCTGTTGTCCGCTCACGTCGCAAATCAAAAACTATCCCTTCGAAGTGGTTATTAGCGGTTCACATCGCAACGTCGCCCACGCCGACCAGATCAAAAATCTGGACTGGCGGGCGCTTAACGCGGCGAAAAAGGGAACGGCAACCGCCGAAGAACTGGATGCCGTGAGAATACGCGCTAAAGTTTTAATCAGGTAAAAGAAAGGGGCTGTCGCCCCTTCCCGCCTATTTCCCCGCCTGCGGATGGGTTTCAAACCCGGCCATCACCGCCGTCAGTTCTGCCAGTGAAAAACCGTACTTCGGATCTTCCACGCCCAGCCCGAACCGCTCCTGCATCAGCTGATATAGCGCCGCTGCGTCCGGCAGGTTTATCTGCTCCACCACATGCCCCTCCTGCCAGTGGGTAAAGTGCAGATTGGTGAGCGTCAATTTGCCGCCGTCCGGCAGATGCCGACACATCAGCAGATGATGACGAAAATGGGACTGCGGCCAGTGCGCGGACCAGAAGTTGCCCATCACGTAATCGGTCTGATACTGGGCGGCGAGATCGAAGTGATACATCGACTGCCAGTGATCGTGATGACGGAACTGGAGCACCCAGTCCTGGCCGTCGTTGATCAGGCGGTAGACCCCGTGCGGGGTCGCCTGCTCCTCCTCGGCGATCAGCCGAATCGGCGCGGTCAGCGTCTGCCCGCCAAAGCCCACATCGGCTATCCAGCGCTCGCCATTCAGCTCGACCATCAGCAGACGATGGGTGCGCGGCGGCATCTGTGCCGGGTTTGCCAGTACCACCCGACCCAGCAGGCTGCGGACGTTAAACCCTACTTCACGCAGCGCCCGCTCAAACAGGCCGTTTTGCTCAAAGCAGTAACCGCCGCGTCGGGCGGTGACCAGCTTATCGGCCAGGGAACGATCGTCGAGCTGGATCTCCCGCGGCAGCACCACATCGATATTTTCAAACGGGATGGCGCTGTTGTGCTGCAGGTGCAACGCCCGCAGGGTGTCGATATCCACAGAAACCGGCTGCTGCCAGCCGGTACGGGCGAAATATTCGGTCAAAAACGGGGTCATGGTGGGCTCCTTTAACAATGCTTCCTTGTTTATAAACTATTTTTCCTCAACCACTGTCGCAAATGTGCTTTTTACCCGCGCGTTGTGCGTTGCATGATCCCCAGCGCCGTCAACATTAATACCAGCCCGGTAAGCAGCGTCAGCGTAGCCATCGCCATCCCCTGTCCGACTGATCCCTGCTCGAACTGCCGCCAGATAAACACCGACACGGTTTGCGTCCCCGCCGGGGCCAGCAACAGCGAGGTGACCAGCTCGCGCGAGGCGATAGCGAATACCATCAGCATCGCCGCCAGC
This sequence comes from Leclercia adecarboxylata, assembly GCF_006874705.1. NCBI lineage: Bacteria > Pseudomonadati > Pseudomonadota > Gammaproteobacteria > Enterobacterales > Enterobacteriaceae > Leclercia > Leclercia adecarboxylata. Next base: position 4,155,282 of record NZ_CP035382.1, read on the forward strand.
ATCGCCGGGGAGACCAGCGGCAGGACGATAAAGCGCAAGGCCTGCAACGCCGATGCGCCATGTACCCGCGCGGCAGGCTCCAGATTCCCACCCAGCTGGCGCAGCGCGCTCCCGACATAGCGCACCGGCCACGGCAGCAGCAGGCAGCAGTAGGACAGGAGCAGGATCGCCCAGCTGTTATAGGGCGTGACCGGCCAGAACGGCTGGTTCCACAGCAGGATCAGCCCCACGCCCACCACCACGCCGGGTAACGCCGCGGGCATCAGGGACAGGGCATCCAGCACGCCGCGCCCTTTGATCTTCTGCACCACCACCAGCCAGGCGGCCAGCAGGCCGAGCAGCCCGGTAATACAGGCCGCCCCCAGCGCCAGCGACAGGCTGGTGCCCAGCGCCGACAGGGCATCCCCCTGCTGGCTGAATAGCGCCGCATAGTGAGCGCCGGTCAGATTGGCGAGCGCCACCCCGCCCGATAAGGTGCCCAGCACTCCGGACAAGGCCATCGAGGCCCCCGGCAGGATCACCGCGATAAACCCGGTCAGCGCCAGCAGCGCTACCACCGGCAGGGTAAAGCCCCCGGCATCCGCGCCCATGTTCTCCGTCGGTTTGCCGGTAATGCTGGTCACATCCTGATGGCCGGTCAGTCTTTTCTGCAACCACCAGGCGCTCAGGGCGATGGTCACCAGCACCACCGAGAGCATCGATGCGCCGGAGAGATCGATCGGCCATTCAGCGAGTTTTTTCTCGATATCGGTGGTCAGCAGCATCACCCCGGCACGGGTGCCGAGCGCGGCGGGCACGCCATACTCTTCAATCGCCAGGGTAAAGGCCAGCAGCATCCCCGCCGCCAGCGACGGCGAAAGCATCGGCAGGGTGATATGCCAGAACGCCCGCCCCGGCGTCGCGCCGTGAACCCGCGCCACCAGGGCCAGACGCTGCCCGCTGGCCAGCAGGCTGCGCGACACCGCGAAATAGACCACCGGGAAGATATTCAGGGCCATCACCAACACAATCCCGGTCTGGCTGAACAGCAGATTATTCAGGTTGAACCCGGTGAGCTGTTGCAGATAGCCATTGGTTTGCAGCACCAGCATCCACGACAGCGCGGCGATATAAGGCGGGGTTAAAAACGGGATCAGAAACAGCAGATCCCACAGCCGGGGCAGCGGCAGGTTCAGCAGCCCGCGCGCCACGCCGAGGGGAAAGCCAATCAACGCGCTGACCAGCGCCACGCCGACGGCCACCTGCAGCGTACCGCCCAGCATGGTGGGCAATTGCGGTTCGGCCAGCAGCGTCGCAACGCCGCTAAAGGCCCCGGAGAAGACCCCGGCGCTGAACTGCGGAAACACCGCCTGCAGCAGAATAAAGACCAGCGGAAACGCCACCAGGATCACCAGTAGCGCCAGCGTCGTCACCGACAAGTATTTAGGATTCACAAAGCAGTCCTGAAGACGGGGTTGCCCCCGTCACATGATTATAAGGTGAAGAGCGTGTTGAAACGCTTGAGGATATCGCTGCGTTCGCTTGTACCGTCGCTTTTGGTCGGCAGGATTTTCAGATCGTTGAGCAGCGGACGCTTAGCCTGCACGTCGCCGCGGGCGGGCATCAGCCAGGCATCGGCCACCATCGCCTGGCCTTCAGGGGAGAGGACGTAATCGACGAAGGCTTTGGCATCCTCCGCATGCTGGGTGGATTTGAGGATCATCATCGGGCGCGGGGCAATCACCGTCCCGCTGGCCGGGAAGATCACCTTCAGGGATTCGCCCTGGCTGATGTTGCCATACGACACGTAATCCACCGCGCCGAACACCGCCGCTTTCGCCCCCTGCATCACCGGCGTTACCGCCTGGGCATTCGGGCCGCTGACCACCATGCCGTTCTTTTTCAGCTCATCAAACAGGGTCCAGGCCTTATCGCCCATGCCATTTTGCAGCCCGATCAGCAGATCCAGCGAGGCGCCGGAGAGCGCCGGGTCCGGGGTGGTCACTTTGTCTTTGAAGGCGTCGGTGGTCAGATCGCGCCACTCTTTCGGCTCCGGGGTGCCACTTTTGGTGTTCCAGACGATGCCTAAGGCTGACACGCCCTGCGCGACGTAGTCGTCTGATTTCAGGTCTGCGGGCACCTTCGCCGCATTGGCACTCTGGTACGGCAGCAGCCAGCCGCGGTTGTGCAGATCTTCCGCGGTATCCCAGGAGGCGGAGATCAGAATATCGGCCTGCGGATTGGCCTGCTCCGCCTCGAGGCGGGCCATCACCTTGCCGGTGGTGGCCTGGAAGATATCCACCTTCACGCCGGTTTTCTTTTCAAAGCCGCTGGCGAGGCTTTTGGCGAGCGACCCCGGGCCGGCGGTGTAGACGGTCAGCGCGTGTGCGCTGGACATCATTACGGACGATAACGCCATGGCTAACAGAACTCCTTTTTTGACGGACAATGCAGCTTTCATGCGAACTCCCCTGAGGATGTAATCAAACGATCGGCAGCGACGCTGCCAGCAGACAAATGCACGATGCGATCGGCCAGGATTTCAGCCTCCCGGCGGTCGTGGGTAACATAGACGGCGGTGGTGCCGAGCTGGCGCAGCAGCGTGGCCATCTCGTGACACAAGGTTCCACGCAGTTCGCTGTCGAGGTTGGAGAGCGGCTCGTCGAACAGCAGCACCCGCGGCTCGGCGACAATCGCCCGGGCCAGCGCCACGCGCTGTTGCTGCCCGCCGGAGAGCCCGGCGGGTTTGCGGTCGGCGAAATCGCTTAAGCCGACGCGGGCCAATGCCTGAGCCACGCGGCTGTCGCGTTCCTGACGCGGGATTTGGCGCATCTTCAGCGGGAACATCACATTCTGTGCCACGGTCATATGCGGCCAGAGGGCGTAATCCTGGAACACCATGCCGATGTCCCGGGCTTCCGGCGGCAAGGCCCAACCGGTTTTCGCCACCAGCCGTTCGCCAAAATGGATCGCCCCCTGCGCGGGCTGGGTTAACCCTGCAAGCAGACGCAACAGCGTGCTTTTGCCGCAGCCCGAGGGCCCCAGCAGCGCAACCACGCTACCCGGCTCGATATGCAGATCGATTTGATTCAAAACGGTATTCGCGCCAAAAGCGTAGGAGACGCCTTTGAGCGTTATGGAAGTGAGCATATTGTTATCCTCTTTGGGATTTGATGCTCGCCACTGTAGGCAGCTTATGTGACGTATACATGACGTAAATGTTGCGTATTGATTTCCGATGGCTTTCAGACGTTTAATGCTCTGATGCTATTTATGAGGAATTTCTATGAGCCACTTCCGCCCCGTTGAGTTAATGCACGCCAGCCGCCTGTTAAATCACGGCCCGACCGTTTTAATTACCAGCCGCGACGACACCCTTGATCGGCGCAACGTGATGGCTGCCGCCTGGTCAATGCCGGTGGAGTTCGAGCCGCCGCGGATCGCCATCGTGGTGGATAAAAGCGCCTGGTCACGGGAGCTGATTGAGCGCAGCGGCATGTTCGGGATCGTCATTCCCGGCGTGGCGGCGACCAACTGGACCTACGCGGTGGGTAGCGTCAGCGGCCGCGATGAGGATAAGTTCAACTGCTACGGTATTCCGGCCATCAACGGTCCGGTGCTGGGGCTGCCGGTGATTGAGGAGAAGTGCCTGGCGTGGATGGAGTGCCGTCTGCTGCCCGCCACCTCGGCGGCGGAAAAGTATGACACCCTGTTTGGTGAGGTGGTCTCTGCCGCGGCGGATGAGCAGGCGTTTGTCGCCGGACGCTGGCAGTTTGATGACGATAAGCGCAATACCCTGCATCACCTTGGCGCGGGGACCTTCGTCACCAGCGGCAGGCAGGTGAAAGCGCCGGGTCAGTAGGTCTTATAGGGGATGCGCATCCGGTCCAGCAGGTTGGTAAAATCCTGGACCGCGACGAATGCCACTGCCCCTTTGCCGGGGATGACGTTGGTGATGATGCCCACCGTCTCCCCGGTCAGGCTGTCGATGACCGGCCCGCCTGACATGCCGGACACCGCCCCCGCCCCGGTGATGATGCCGTAGTAGCAGCCGTCACGCTTCACGAAGCCGTCGATTTTTCCCATGCTGGATTTAGGCAGACTATTAATAGCGCTGTAGCCGAACAGGGTAACGTTGCGCCCGACCCTGGCCCAGGCCAGCTGATGCACGATCTTGCCCCGGTTGTTATCGGCAATCACCGCCACGTCGCAGGCCGGATGTTGCGCCCTGATGGGCTTCAGCAACGGCACCGCGACGTGGGCGGCGGTAAGAGAAAGCGTGCTTGAGACTGCAAAGGTGGTGCCCTGCATCCCGGCCGCAAGCCAGTTTAGCGGCGCAGGCAGGCCGATAAAGACGAGATCCGCCTGTTTCGTGGCGGAAAAGTCGGTGCGGCTGGTGCCGGACATCACCACGCACCCCAGCAGTGTAAGGGGTGCCATGAGTGCGGCGAGAGCATAATGCAGACGCTTCATGGTTCACCCCTCGGCCCTACCTTTTCGACCGCCCGGCGATGATCTCATCGGCCACGATACGCGGAGCCTCGGCGTAATGGTGGAACTCCATGCTGTAGGTTGCCCGCCCCTGGGACATGGAGCGCAGCGTGGTGGCGTAACCGAACATCTCCGCCAGCGGCACGTCGGCGCGGATAATCTGGCTGCCGAACTGCTCCTCCATCCCCTGCACCAGCCCGCGCCGGGAGGAGAGATCGCCCATAATATTCCCGGCATACTCTTCCGGAGTTTCAACCTCCACGTGCATCATCGGCTCGAGAATGACCGGATCGGCTTTGCGCGCCGCGTCCTTAAAGCCGAATATCGCCGCCATGCGAAAGGCCATCTCCGAGGAGTCGACGTCGTGATAGGAGCCAAAGGTCAGGGTCGCTTTGACATCGACCACCGGATATCCCGCCAGCACGCCGCTGTTCATCGCTTCGCGCAGCCCTTTCTCCACCGACGGAATGTACTCTCGCGGCACCACCCCGCCTTTGGTGGCATCGACAAAGGCAAAGCCGCTGCCCGGCGCCTGCGGCTCGAGGCTCAGCACCACGTGGCCGTACTGCCCTTTCCCGCCGGACTGGCGGACAAACTTGCCTTCGATGTCGTTTACCGCCCTGCGGATGGTTTCCCGGTAGGTGACCTGCGGACGGCCGATATTGGCTTCGACGCCGAACTCGCGCCGCATGCGGTCGACGATGATCTCCAGGTGCAGTTCCCCCATCCCGGAGATAATGGTCTGGCCGGACTCTTCGTCGGTATGCAGGTGGAAGGAGGGATCTTCCGCCGCCAGTCGATGCAGCGCGATGCCCATTTTCTCCTGGTCAGCTTTGGTTTTCGGCTCGATGGAGAGGGAGATCACCGGGTCCGGGAACTCCATCCGCTCGAGGGTGATCACCGCGTTGGGGTCGGTCAGGGTATCGCCGGTAGTGACATCCTTCAGCCCGACGCAGGCAGCAATATCCCCGGTCCGCAGCTCCTCGACGTCATGCCGGTCGTTGGCATGCATCAGCACGATGCGCCCGATGCGCTCTTTTTTGCCCTTCACCGGGTTAAAGACCGCGTCGCCTTTTTTCAGCACCCCGGAGTAGACGCGGATAAAGGTCAGCTGCCCGACGTAGGGGTCGGACATCAGCTTGAACGCCAGCGCCGAGAAGGGTTCGTCGTCGTTGGGGTGACGCTCGGCGTGCTGCCCTTTCTCATCCACCCCGTCGATGGCGGGAACGTCGAGGGGCGACGGCATCAGCTCAATCACCGCATCCAGCATCCGCTGCACCCCTTTATTTTTGAAGGCGCTGCCGCACAGCATCGGCTGGATCTCCCCGGCCACCGTGCGTTTGCGCAGGCCGCGAATAATCTCCGCCTCGTCGAGATCGTTGGTTTCGAGGTATTTATCCATCAGGTCGTCGCTGTCTTCCGCCGCCGCCGAGACCATTTTATCCCGCCAGGTTTGGGCGGTCGCCTGGAGATCGCCCGGTACCGGGGCATAATTGAAGGTCATCCCCTGGGTGGCGTCATCCCAGATAATGGCCCGCATGTGGATCAGATCCACCACCCCGGTGAAGTGATCCTCGGCACCGATGGGGATCACAATCGGTACCGGGTGGGCTTTCAGCCGGTCGATCATCATCTGCACCACGTGGAAGAAATCGGCGCCCGGACGGTCCATCTTGTTGACGAAGGCGATGCGCGGCACCCGGTACTTATTGGCCTGCCGCCAGACGGTTTCCGACTGCGGTTGCACCCCGCCCACCGAGTCGTAGACCATCACCGCCCCGTCCAGCACGCGCATGGAGCGTTCCACCTCAATGGTGAAATCGACGTGCCCGGGGGTGTCGATAATGTTGATCCGGTGCGGCTCAAAGCCGCGGTCCATGCCGGACCAGAAGCAGCTCACCGCCGCCGAGGTGATGGTAATGCCCCGCTCCTGCTCCTGCGCCATCCAGTCGGTGATCGCCGCGCCATCATGGACTTCCCCCATCTTGTGGCTCACCCCGGTATAAAACAGGATGCGCTCGGTGGTGGTGGTTTTTCCGGCATCGATGTGCGCCGAGATACCGATGTTGCGATAACGCTCGAGAGGAATGGGCCGGATCATGATGCATCCTTCTTTAATGGACATGACAATCACGCGCCGGGTGAGCGCGTGCAGGTATGTAGATCAGTGTAGTGCCCTGTCAAAGTGGGGATGGGTGATTCTGGTGTGGTTCAACAGAGACAAGCAGAATGGTTTATTACAGAGAGCGGGACAAATGTTATCCTGGTCTTTGTTTCAGACGAGAATTAATCGTTTGAACAGTAACTGCTGAATATCCTGACGCTGGGACAGTATCGCGTGAGATGTTACCGTTCTTTCCTCGACGGAATAGAGAACTCTGTATCCGTCCCGGCTATTAAATTCGCGATACTTTGCACAACCAATTTTCAGGAGCTCTGGACAAATCTGGCATCCCAGAGGAAATTCGCGAACTGTATTTTCAAACTGTTCCAGGATACCTGCAATCACGGGACGCGGTTCAACCTCAGCCCGACGCAAGAATCTGACAATATCATCAATGCAGTATTTTGTAGTAAGCGTGTACTCAACAACGATGTCGTTGTTATCCATCACTATGCCCTCGTTTCCATGAGGATACTCAATCATTTAATCCATCGAGTAATTGATCCTTTGAAAAAACTTTTCCCTCAGCCTTATCTTTTTCCGAAAGAGTAAGCAATTTTAGAAGCGCAATGGCATCTTCCCTTTCTTGTTGTTGTTCGTAAGATTCAATGACATATGCAGGAATGCCATTTTGGGTTACGAGAATAGGTTCAGAAAGATCGAGCGTTGCCGCATTTTTCTTAACGAAGCTAATAGTTTCAACTTTCATAGAGCCCCCTTGTTAGTAAATGAATCTTCAATTTAGTCTATATTTAGACCAAATTCAATCCACACCAATACCACATGGTAAGACACTGATACTTCAACAAAAGATTCTCGCTCCGTCGCTTTTTCATTCTCGACAAAAAGGTACTGCGTTAAAAGCGAGGCGGCAAGAGCCATTCCCGGAAGCGGCCTCGCAAATCGTTGAAAAAACGCCGGGTGGCGCTAACGCTTACCCGGCCTACGGGATCGGTGTTGTAGGCCGGGCAAAGCGAAGCTGCCGCCCGGCAAAACCCACATCAGGTAATCAACATCACCCGAATATCATTCACGTTGGTTAATGTCGGGCCGGTCACCACCAGATCCCCCGCCGCGGCAAAGTAGCTGTAGCTGTCATGCCCCCGCAGCATCGCCTTCGCGTCCAGCGAAGTGCGGCCCAGCGTATCCGGGGTGACAATTGCGCCCGCCGCATCCTCGGTGCCGTCAATCCCGTCGCTGTCTCCGGCGATGGCGTAAATCCCCTCCTCACCCTTCAGCGCACAGGCCAGCGCCAGCAGAAATTCGGTGTTGCGCCCGCCGCGCCCGCAGCCCGTCTCGCCGATGGTGACCGTGGTTTCCCCGCCGCTGAGTAATACTGCCGGGCCTTTCACCGGCAGGCCGTGCTGCTTCACCGATTTGGCGATCCCGGCCATCATAATACCCAGCTGGGCGCTTTCCCCCTCCAGGGCATCCCCCAGAATCAAGGGTGTGAAACCCATCCGCTGCGCCACGTCGGCGGCAGCGGCCAGCGCGCCGGAGGGGGTGGCGATCAGGCGGATATCGTCGTCTATTTCCTTTGCTGTCACCGGGGCTCGCGGCATGCGCAGCACCCGCATCACCGGTTCCGGCAGATCCAGGCCATAGCGGGCGATAATCTCCAGCGCCTCTTCCGCCGTGGAGCTGTCCGCCACCGTCGGGCCGGAGGCAATGCTCTGGGGATCGTCCCCGGGCACATCGCTGATGATCAGGGTGATCACCCGGGCGGGTCTGGCGGCCAGCGCCAGCCGTCCGCCCTTGATATCCGACAGCTGCTTGCGCACGGTGTTCATCTCATGGATGGTCGCCCCGCTCTTCAACAGCGCTTTGTTCACCGCCTGCTTATCGGCCAGGGTGATGCCCTTGCGCGGCAGGGCCAGCAGCGACGAGCCGCCGCCGGAGATCAGCGCAACCACGCAGTCGTCGGCGGTGAGGTGCTTGACCTGCTCCATCATCAGCATCGAAGCCACTTCGCTCATCGCATCCGAGACCGGGTGCGCCGCCTCGACGATGCGGATTTTTTGCGTCGGCACCGCGTGACCGTAGCGTGTCACCACCACGCCCTGCAGATCGACGTCCGGCCAGGCGGCCTCCAGCGCGGCGGCCATGGCGGCGCTGGCTTTCCCCGCGCCAACCACCATGCAGCGCCCTCGTGGTTTCTCCGGCAGCGCGTTAATCAACGCCTCATGGGGGTCGGCACTCTTCACCGCTGCCATGAAGATCTCAGTAAGCGCCCCTCGCAGGGCGCTGTCGTCGTGTTGAGCCATAGATCAGCCTTCTGCGATGGCGCGGATCACCGCCTGAGTGACCTCGCGGGTGTTGGCCGTACCGCCCACGTCCGGGGTCATGATGCCCTTCGCGCAGATGGCCTCGACGGCGGCCATCAGACGTGTAGCGGCCTCGCCTTCGCCCAGATGCTCAAGCATCTGGGCCGCGGTCCAGAAGCTGGCGACCGGGTTGGCGATGCCCTTGCCGGTGATATCAAACGCCGAGCCGTGGATCGGTTCGAACATCGACGGGAAACGACGCTCCGGATCGATATTGGCGGTCGGGGCCACCCCCAGACTGCCCGCCAGGGCACCCGCCAGATCGGAGAGAATATCGGCGTGCAGGTTGGTCGCCACGATGGTGTCCAGCGACTCCGGGTGCAGGGTCATGCGCACGGTCATGGCATCCACCAGCATTTTGTCCCAGGTGACGTCCGGGAACTCGCGGGCCACTTCGGCGGCGATCTCGTCCCACATCACCATCCCGTGACGCTGGGCGTTGGATTTAGTGACCACGGTTAACAGCTTGCGCGGACGGGTCTGCGCCAGGCGGAAGGCGTAGCGCATGATGCGCGTGACTCCGGTGCGGGTGAAAATCGCCACCTCGGTACCCACCTCTTCCGGCAGGCCGCGGTGGGCGCGACCGCCGTGGCCGGAATATTCCCCTTCCGAGTTCTCGCGCACGATCACCCAGTCGAGGGTGCCCGGAACCGCCTTGCGCAGCGGGGACTGAATACCCGGCAGGATTTTGGTCGGACGGACGTTGGCATACTGGTCGAAACCCTGGCAGATCGGCAGGCGCAGCCCCCAGAGGGTGATGTGATCCGGCACGTCCGGGGCACCCACCGCGCCAAAGTAGATGGCGTCGAAGGCTTTCAGCTGCTCCAGCCCGTCTTCCGGCATCATCACCCCGTGGGTTTTGTAGTAATCCGAGCCCCACTCGAAGGTGTGCACCGAGAAACGCATATCGCCCTGACGCTGGGCCAGCGCGTGTAACACTTCCACACCCGCAGTGATCACTTCCGGGCCGATACCGTCTGCGGGGATAGCTGCAATGGCGTAATCTTTCATGGTTTTTCCTTAAATTAATGTTTTGACTGAATTAATGTTTCGCTGGCCTGCGCCTTGCGGCTGGACGCCGAGAGCCACAGCACCACGATTGAGGAGAGGATCAGCAGCCCGGCGACAAACCACAGTCCCCAGGTGTAACTCCCGGTTTGTTGCTTGATCAGGCCAATCATGAACGGACCGACAAAGCCCCCCAGATTGCCGAGTGAGTTGATGGTGGCGATACCCGCCGCCGCCGCCGAACCGGAAAGGAACAGGGTTGGCATGCTCCACAGCGGGGGTTTAGAGGCGCTGATGCCGCAGTTAACGATGGTCAGCGCTAGGATCACCCCGAAGATGCTCGTCGTACTGCCCGCCATAAACAGCCCGGCAGCCGCGACGATACAGGCGGCAATCACGTGCCACGAGCGTTCGCCGGTTTTGTCGGAATGACGCGCCCAGAGCACCATTGCCGCCACTGCCAGCACCGCCGGAATCGCATTCAGCAGGCCGACGGTCATGGAGGAGACGCCGAGGGTTTTGATGATCTGCGGCGACCAGATGCCCAGGGTATAGAGCCCGGCGGAAGTGCCGAAGTAGACCAGCGACAGGGCCAGAACGCGTTTATCCAGCAGCCCTTTCCAGACGCTGTGCTGCGCCGTAGCCTGTTTAGCCGCCTGCTCGCGTTGCAGAGTGGCAATCAGCCAGCCGCGCTCCTCTTCGCTGAGCCATTTCGCCTTTTCCGGGCGGTCGGTCAGCCAGAACAGCACCACCACGCCGAGGATCACTGCCGGCACCGCTTCGAGGACAAACATCCACTGCCAGCCGGCAAAGCCCATCATGCCGTGCATCTCCAGCAGTGCGGCGGAAATCGGCGAGCCGAGCGCGGTGGAGATAGGCGCCGCGGCCATAAAGATGGCCGTCACCTGGGCGCGCTTTTGCGCCGGGAACCAGTAGCTTAAGTAGAGGATGATGCCCGGGAAGAAGCCTGCTTCCGCCACGCCGAGCAGGAAACGCAGGGTATAGAAGCTGGTAGTGCCCTGGACAAAGGCCATGCCGCCGGAGACCAGCCCCCAGGTGATCATCACCCGGGCAATCCAGATGCGCGCCCCAACCTTGTGCAGGATCAGGTTGGACGGCACCTCAAACAGGAAGTAGCCGAGGAAGAAGATCCCGGCCCCGAAGCCAAACACCGCCGGGGAGAAGCCGAGATCGGCGTTCATGGTGAGCGCCGCGAAACCGATATTGACGCGGTCGAGAAATGCGATGAAATACAACAGCATGATAAAGGGTACGATGCGCAAGGTGATCTTGCGCATGACCCGTTGTTCGATTGTGCAGGTCATGTGAGGTGTTCCTCATAATTATTTTGTAGGGTACGCAGTCGGGCTGCCTTGATGAGTATGCTGATATTTCTTGCATGATCATGCGCATCGGTTTATACAAAAAAATGCAATAATCACGAGCGAGCCAAAATGGAACTACAACACCTGCGCTGTTTCCTGGCGGTGGCAGAAACCCTGCATTTCGGTCAGGCGGCACAGCGGCTGGATATGCTGCCCTCTGCCCTGGGAAGGAATATTCGTCTATTAGAAGAGGCACTTGGCACGCGGCTATTCACGCGTTCAACCCGCCGGGTGGCGCTCACGCAGAATGGCGTTTTGCTGCGGGAAGAGGCGCGAAAGCTGCTCGCCCACGCCGACGCCATTATGTTGCAATTTCGTCAAAATCCGTGCCGGGCGCAGCCGCTTTTACGCGTCGGGACTATCGACAGCGCGGCCATCGGATTGCTGCCGGGATTGCTGCAGCTGTTTCGCCAGCACTACCCGACGGTGGAGATCCAGCTCTTTGAAGACAAGACCGTCCATCTGCTGCCGAAGCTGAAAAGCGGCAGGCTGGATCTGGTGTTTATTCGCCCGCCCGCGCAGCTGGATCCTCAGTTTGGCCGGGCGTTTTTATGCAATGAGCCCGGCATCCTTGCCCTGCCGGCCGGCCATCCGTTTGCCGACCGGGAAAGGGTCGATATCGCCGAGCTGGAAGGAATGCCGATGATCCTGCCGGAGCGGCGTTCGCGCCCGCACAGCCACGATCTGACCATGAACCTGTTCCATAATGCGGGCATTGAAGTGACGGTGTCACAGATGGCGGACGAAAAGCAGACCATCATCAACCTGGTGGCGGCGGGCATTGGCCTGGCGATTGTCCCGGCGTGGAGCAGCCGCTATCTGATGCCGGGGGTGAAGTTTGTGCAGCTGAACGGCGCGGAGCAGATGGGGATGCCGCTGGAGGCGGTATGGATGGCCGGTGCGCAGGATGAGATACGGGATAATATGCTGGCGATGTTGCGGGAGCATCCGGAGCTGTATGGATAGAATTTTGCCCCCTAGATACTCTATGGAACGTATAAGAACGTGCAGCATGGGACGTGCTAACTCTATAAAAAGAGGTATCAACGTTCAGAGGTGAAATATTCCCGCTTTAATGTTGGGATGAGAGTTTAAGCCTGTTTATATCGCTAAAAGTCAAAATCGCGCGATCGGCTCATGGACTTTTAATATAGAGAAAGGTTATACGGCCTGTAAAAAAGGGGCTGAATAATAAGCCATTCAACCCCTGTAGTGACTACAACATTAATTCTTTAACTGCGTCGTTAATTTCAGCGGCTGCTCGCCATTATAATTAACATCCGCGCGGATCAGCACAGACTTGAGATGACCAGAATCATCGAGCTCATCGTTCAGTGCGAAATAAACCACACCATAGTTATTATGTCCATACTGGCTTTTTTCAGTCTGGAAGATGTCATTCCAGGCACGCGCTTCCGCTTCATCTTTAGGTTTGATCTGGCATGTTGTGAGTGAGGCTTCCGTATCCCAGGCCATCATGACATTCTGAGTATTAACCATGAGATTTTTAATGCTGGGTACATCAGGGCATCCGTCCAAAGTCAGAGTGTAAACCTGTTTTTCAAAGTTATACTTCTCAGGGAAAATACCGGGTAAAAATTTCACCATCACAGGCCCACCCGAAACGGTAGGGAATTGCCCCTTAGGGTCACGCTCTGCTGATATAAATTTTATATACTTGATTTTTTTATATTCTTCAAGTTTATCAAGCATGGCCGGAATGGCGGTTTTTTCGATATCGCGCTTCTTAAACTCATCTTGCTCATTATAATATTTGGCATCAACAAGGTTAAGCATCTCTTTATTATCAATGTTTTTAGCTCGCGCCAGATACAGCCAGGTAAAATCCTCATCGCTGATGAATTTGTAATCTTCTGCTGGTACGGCAAGAACCTGTTTTTTGAAATCAGCCGCTTTCTTTTCTTGTTCTTCCTTTTGTTTCTTATAGGCATCAAGGGCTTCTTGTTGCTCTTTGGACGGTTTACCCCGTTCAGCAATGTCAGGATCTTCCATCAACGAATGCCCTAAATTAGACGCTGCGGAGATAACTTCCTTACCGTTATTATCAATTAAGACGCTGGCCTGATGGTTTCTGGATTCAAAACGGGTGGTTAAGGGGCCTACTGGCTGGATGCTAATGTCAAAAGAGCATACCTTCGACTGCGCTTTTTCATCTGCAGAAACCTCTTTTACGTTTCTTAATTCAATATGGTTACGGGCGATTAAGTCGTCCTTATCCTTAAATTTAACGTCGGTATCATTGTAGTTGCGGAATAAGTTATCACCAACACGATCGACAATAGCTTTAGAAAAGGCCTCGGAAGTACATTCCGGTTGCTTATCGCCACACCCTACCAGAACAGCGGAAACCAACGTAAGTAACGTGGTAGCTAAAATTTTCTTTTTCATATGATCTGTATCATCCATTGGCAATTTTATAATAACTTTAATTTACTATTTTTTGATAATTTTTAGCGTGGACATTTTAATGCTTAGGAACCACATGTTGAAGTCTTTTTTCTTAGGCGCAGACTTATAAATCCACCATAAATGGTAGTTGCTCGACTTTTTATACTACTATTAAAAACCTAAAGGGGTCGGAGAATACTAATAAGCAATAGGCATGTCTTTATCTCGCCCTAACTAAAATCAGAAGAGTATTTTTTTGATAATTGCAAAATTCGGATCTCGAGGTCAAATCAACGCTTTTTTTAGCATCCGAAACAGGATAAGTCACTTCGTGCGGCCTGTTTGCCAGGTGGCGACTGCGCCTTACCCAGCCCCTACGCCTTATAAATAAATCGTTGGATAAAATCGGCAATATCGGCTTCGACCATCGCGCATTTTTCCGCCGAAGGTCTGACGCCCAAAAATTCGTCATAACCGCTCAGGAGCGAAATCAGCTGTCGCGTGGTGCGGCTGGGGTCGCACTCGCGGAAGGTTCTATTCCCCACACCTTCCTCAATAATGTCGCGAACCCGTTCGCTCCACGCTTGCATAATGGCCTCAACGAATTCGGCGTAAGCGTCATTATGCAGCGCTAACTGCCACGTGGCGCCATACAGCTGCCAGGCGGCATCCTGCTCAAAGGGCAGAAAATCGGCGACCAGGCGCTCCATTTTTTGCGCGGAGGATAACCCCGCGACTTCACGCGTAAATGTCTCCAGCTCGTCGCGCATAAAACGATCCAGCGCCGCAATACACAAGGCCTGCCAGTTGCTGAAGTAATGATAAATATGGCTGCGTGAGATCCCTAACGACTCGGTCAACTCACGCGTGGTAACGTTGGCGATCCCCTTCTCCAGAAATAGTGCGATAGCCCCGTCCAGAATCCTGGCTTTTAACGTCTCTTTTGCTTCTTTCATCTACACGCCCACATTGACTTTGAGCAAGTGCTCAAATAGACTCGCCCTACAAATTTGAGCAACCGCTCAAATTTATCTTAACAGAAAATTGTATGCTTACCTTAAAAAATGCGGCTCCTGCCGCAGTATCAAACAGCGCGGTCAAAACGCTCAAACTGCTGGGCCAACGACATAGCCGAAAACTCATTCTGACCTTCTTACTGGTGGCGGCTGAAAACGTCACCATGCTGCTCTATCCCCTGCTGGCGGGGTTTGCGATCAATGCCATCATCTCCGGCCAGGCGTTACATGCCGTCCTTTATGCGGTGATGGTTTTTGTGATGTGGGCGATTGGCGCGGCAAGACGCAGCATTGATACCCGGACATTTGCGCGCATTTATGCCGAACTGGCCGTTCCGGTCATCCTTGCCCAACGTGAAGAACAGCACAGCGCTTCAACGATTGCGGCCCGCGTGGCGCTGTCGCGGGAATTTGTCGATTTCTTCGAGAAACATCTGCCGGTACTGGTGACCTCTGTCGCTTCAATCATCGGTGCCGCAGTGATGCTGCTCCTGCTGCAGTTCTGGACCGGCGTCGCCTGTCTGTTCATTCTGATCTTTTTTGCCCTGTTTTTACCGGGCTTCACCCGCAGGAACGAAGCATTATTCCTGAGGCTGAACGATCGGCTGGAAAAAGAGGTGGCGTTCGTGAATAACGCGTCCAGAATGTCACTGTCCAGGCACTATGATGTGCTGGCGCGGCTCAGAATTAAACTGTCGGATCGGGAAGCATTTGGCTATTTAGCCATCGGTTCCGTGACGGCGATTTTATTCGCCAGCACCATAATGACCATGTCGTTCGAAGGCGGGCTGGATGCCGGGCATATCTATTCGGTCATGACCTATATGTGGATGTTTGCCATGAGTCTGGATGACGGACCGCAATTACTGGAAAAGTATTCTCAGCTAAAAGATATTGGCAAGCGGGTTAATACCAGTACCCTTTAATCAGCTTTTATCCCCTGCATCTTGCCGATGCGGGGGATACGTTTACTGCTTTTACATCGAATAGCCCGGCTTTTTAATCAACTCATCCAGCTTCGGACCAATCTCCGTATCCCAGACCTGCGCTTTCCAGTCGGCTTCCTGAACTTCGTTCAGCGCCACCGAAATGGAGCGATCTTTACTGTTCAGATGGCGAGTAATCACCTCGGCGATATCTGCCGCCAGCGCGGTTTTTTGTTCGTCGTTCAGATCGCGGGGAAAACATTTGATATTGACGTGTGGCATGTGCAGGGCTCCTTTTGAGTAAGCGTTCCAGACTAGCAGAGTATCTCGTTGTCTTTTAGCACCTTGTGCAGTTTCGGGAGCTTGCACACGCTATCGGCAATGGCGGTAATGTTCGGCGTGTTGGCGGCAAACCAGTCCGGGCGAGGCCCCCAGATACGCATCACGCACAAATAGCAGTCGATAAGGGTGATCTGCTCGCCAAAGGCCCAGGGCGCGGCTTTCAGGTGATTATCCAGCCAAAGATAGAGCAATTTACGGTATTCACGGCAGTTTTGTTGCAGCTGCTCCGGGGCGTCGGGTGCCCAGCGCTCCGGGTAATCGGCGTAGGTAAAGGTGGGATAGACGTTGGCCACCAGCCAGATCAGCAGGCGTTGAAACTGCTGGCGATCCGGGTGCCCGACGGGCGGTGCCAGATCGGGACAGCGATCCAGCACCAGCAGCGCAATCGCTGCCGTTTCCGTCATGATCTCGCCGTTCTCCAGCTCGAGGGTCGGCACCTGACACAGGGGATTCAGTTTTTCGAGCAGTTCGCGCGTCGCGCCCGGCTTATCGAAACCGTCGACGTTGATAAACTGATACGGAATATCGGCGAGGGTCAGCATCACTTCACTGATGGCTGAGCCCCAGCCGGGAACGCCATAGACTTTGATCATCGGCTATACCTCGGTCAAAGCCTTAAGTGTAGAGCAGCCTCAGTAGGTTATCCCGGGCGGGTTAACCTCCGACTGCGCCACCGCCTCGCCCTGCTCGCCCCAGCGGGCCAGTACCTTCTGGTATTCGCCGCGCTGGATGGCCCCGTCGAGCGCCGCCTGGAGGGCATACACCAGCTCGTTACCCTTTTTGGTGGTGGTGGCGACATACGCTTTTTTCGGCCCTAAGCCCACTACCCGGGTTTTTCCGGTCAGGGCCTCTTTGTAAGCCGATACCGACTGCGGGCCAAAGAACACGTCCGCCCTGCCGGACTGGATATAAAGATTGCCTGAGGCGTCGTCGGTAAGGTAGACCGGCAGCGCAGGCTCGCGCCCGGCGTTTTTGTTCTCTTCGTTCCATCCCAACAGAATGCGCTCCTGGTTGGTGCCGGAGCCGACAATCACCTTTTTACCCGCCAGATCGGCGGCGCTCTTGATCGATTGCACCTCGCTGGTGGATTTCACTGAAAAGGCCAGGTTATCGACGCGATAGGTGGCGAAGTCAAACTTCTGTTTACGCTGCTCGGTCACCGCAATGTTGACCAGCGCCACGTCGTAGCGCCCGGAGGTGATGCCCAGCGGCCAGTCTTCCCACGCCGTCGGCACCAGCTTGAGTTTTAAACCGAGGCTGCCCGCCAGCAGCCGGGCGATATCCGGGTCACTGCCGATGCGGGTGCGGTTATCGCTGGCCAGCAGCGCCAGCGGCGGCGAGTTCAGCGCCGAAATGGCGACGGTTAAGGTGCCCGGTTCGACAAATTTATAGTTTGCGGGGATTTTCGCCACCGCCTGCTTATCCACCGTCACCGGCAGCGGCTGCTCGTTCGCCTGTAAATCAATGGCGGCGTGGCTTGTGGACGCCACCATTAACAACGCCAGTAATCCCTTTTTCATCTTCTCTCCTTACAGCACTTTGGACAGGAACTGCCGCGTTCGGGCGTGGGACGGACGGTTCAACACCTCGTCGCTGCTCCCCTGCTCGACGATTTTGCCGTCGACCATAAACACCACCTGGTCTGCCACTTCCCGGGCGAAGCCGATCTCATGGGTCACCACCACCAGGGTAGTGCCGGAGCGGGCCAGCTTTTTGATCACGTCCAGCACCTCGCCCACCAGCTCGGGGTCAAGGGCGGACGTCGGTTCATCAAACAGCATCACTCGTGGGCGTAATGCCAGGGCACGGGCAATGGCGATGCGCTGCTGCTGCCCGCCGGAAAGGTGCCGCGACCAGGCGTCGGCCTTATCGCGCAGCCCCACCACGTCCAGCAGATCGTAGGCCCGATCGACCGCTTCTTTTCGGCTCAGCTGTTTGTGGGCAATCGGCGCCTCAATCAGGTTCTCCAGCACCGTCAGGTGCGGGAACAGGTTGAAGTTCTGGAACACGTAGCCCACGTTGATGCGCTGTTTGAGGATCGCTTTCTCCTTCAGCTCGTACAGCGTGTTGCCCTCCCGGCGATAGCCGATGTAGTCCCCGTCTATCTGGATAAAGCCTTCATCAACGCGCTCGAGGTGGTTAATGGTGCGCAGCAGTGTGGATTTACCGGAGCCGGACGGGCCGAGGATCACCGTCACCGAGCCCGGCGGGATCTCCAGCGAGACGTTATCCAACGCCTTGTGCCGGCCAAAAAACTTGCTGACGCCGGTAATGGAAATATGTCCTTCAGGAGAGGCTCGCATGGACAGGCTCCTGTGTGGTTTGGGTGGTAACGGAACGGGTGCGGGTGGCGCGGGAGGTGTTCACCGCCGAGCGGCGCTCGCTGCGGGCCAGAGCACGTTCAACCAGATGCTGAATGGCGGAGAGCACGGTGGTGATCACCAGATACCAGACGGCACCGACCATCAGCAGCGGGATCACCTCCTGGGTGCGGTTGTAGATCATCTGGATGGTGTAGAACAGCTCCGGCATCGCCAGGACGTAAACCATCGCCGTGCCCTTGGCGAGGCTGATGATTTCGTTGAACCCGGACGGCAGAATGGTGCGCAGCGCCTGCGGCAGGATGATGCGCAGGGTACGGCGCGAGGCCGGCAAACCCAGCGCGGCCGCCGCTTCGTACTGGCCGTGATCGACCCCCAGGAAGCCACCGCGAATGATCTCCGCGGTATAGGCGCTCTGTACCAGCGTCAGGCCGACAACGGCGGTGGAGAACTGCCCCAGCACGTTGATGGTTTCAAAGCTGCCCCAGGTGATGCTGGTGAACGGCACGCCGAGCGACAGCGTGTCGTACAGATAGGAGAAGTTATAGAGAATAATCAGCACCACAATCAGCGGCAGGGAGCGGAACAGCCAGATATAGCCCCAGGCGAGGCTGCTCAGCAGCCACGAGGATGACAGTCGGGCCAGGGCTAACATGCCGCCGATCGCCACGCTGAGCGCGGTGCCGATCAGGGTCAGGAGCAGCGTCTGCCCCACCCCTTCAAGGATCACCGGATCGAAGAACCAGCGCGCGAACACGCTCCACTCCCAGCGCGGGTTAAAGGCCACCGACTGGATCACCACCGCCAGCACAAACAGCGCAACAATCGCCCCCACCGTGCGCAGCGGGTAGCGCGCCGGGACCACTTTGATGGTTTCAACGTTGTTCATCGTCGTTCCTCATGCCGATTTACTGAACGCTTCGCGTACCAGCGTTTTGGTGAAGCGCAGCCGTCCGTCGAACGGCGGCTGGCTGTACTCTTCCGGGTCGCGGGTCAGGTCGAACTGCGCCGCGTAGCCCTGGCTCAGGTAGAGCCGCACCGCTTCCGGCTGACGAAAGCCGGTGGTGAGGTAGATCTGGCTGTAGCCGGCCAGTACCGCCCGGCGCTCCAGCTCCTGCACCACCCGGGCGGCAAGTCCCTGCTGGCGCAGGGATTTGTCGGTCCAGATCCGTTTGATCTCGGCGGTCTGCCCATCGAAGGGTTTATAGGCCCCGGTGGCGATGATTTTTCCGTCGCGCTCCAGGACAATAAACAGCCCCTGCGGCGCCAGATACCACTCGGTCAGCTCGATCTCGGCATCTTTAGAGAAGTAGTCGCCGTAGCGCGCCGCGTACTCGCCGAACAGCCCCTCGATGATGGGCTGAAGATCGGCGTCCTCCGGCGAAACGTCACGAAAGAGGTCGCTCATAGGTTCTCCTTAGTCGCCAAGGCCGGCCGGATTCACTTCGGAACTCGGGATGCGCTCCACGCCTTCACCCCAGCGGTTCAGCACCTTGTCATAGTCGCCGTTCTTGATCACGCCGTTCAGGGCGGTCTGCACCGGCTCGGCCAGTCCACTGCCTTTTTTCAGGGTCACGGCGATATGCGCCGCTTTCGGCCAGCCTCCGTCGACGCTGCCCACCAGTTTGGTTTTACCGTTGAGGGCCGCTTTCCACGCGCCAATCACGTTCGGGCCAAAGTAAGCATCCGCACGACCAGACTGCAAAGCCAGGGTCTGGGCGGCATCATCTTTGGTGTAGATAGGGGTGAACGGCTTCAGCCCCTTCTTCTGGTTTTCCGCATCCCACGCCAGCAGAATCGCCTCCTGGTTGGTACCGGAGCCAACGATAATCCGCAGCCCGGCGATGTCTTCCGCCTTCTCAAGTTTCTTGATTGAGCTGGTGGATTTCACGTAGAAGCCCAGGGAATCTTTCCGGTAGGTGGCGAAATCGAACTTCTCTTTACGCTCTTTGGTGACGGTGATGTTGCTGATCGCCGCGTCGTATTTCCCGGAGGTCACCCCCAGCGGCCAGTCTTCCCAGGAGGTGGGCACCACGTTCAGCTCCAGCCCGAGGCTGTCGGCCACCAGACGGGCGATATCGGCCTCGCTGCCAATCAGGGTTTTGTTGTCATCGGCAAACACCGTCAGCGGCGGCTGGCTGAGCCCGGCAATCGCCACGGTAAATTTCCCCGGCACTACCGGCTTAAAGCTGGCGGGCAGCTGAGCGATGGCCTGCGGATTTTTTGCGGTGTTGATCGGCGTTTTGTTGGCCTCGAGGCTGACCCCGGTGCCGTTAATGTTGACGTTCTCTGCCCAGACGGCAGGGGTAAAGGCCAGCGCGAGCGCCAGAATAAGCGATGATTTTTTCATGGCAGGTTCTCTTATTGTTGTGTGCGTTATTGTTGTGTGAACTGATTAACGGGCTGGTCTAATCCCAGGCTCTCACGCAGGGTGGTGCCGGGGTATTCGGTGCGGAACAGGCCGCGCGCCTGCAACAGCGGCACCACCTGATCCACAAAGCGCGGGAAGGTATCCGGGGTGCCGCCCTGGATGATGAACCCGTCCGCGGCATAGCCCTCAAACCACTGCTGTAAGCCGTCAGCAACCTGTTCCGGGGTGCCGGAAAAACGCGGACGCGGCGAGGCGGCTTCCAGCGCCACCTGACGCAGGGTTAAGTTGCGCTCCCGGGCGTTGCGTTTGATCTCATCGGTGGTGCTGCGGAAGCTGTTTTTCCCCAGATCGCCAATGTCCGGGAAGGCTTCATCCAGCGGATACTGGCTGAAGTCGTGATGCTCAAAATAGCGGCCCAGATAGTTCAGGGCATCGTTGATGGAGACCAGCGCGGCGGTGGTCTGGTACTGCTCCTCCACGTCGGCGGCGTCTTTCCCGACGATGACGCTCACCCCCTGGAAGATATGCAATTCGTCCTCACGGCGGCCATGCTGCTTCAGCTGACTTTTCACGTCGTGCCAGAACGCCTGGGCTTCTTCGTAGGTGTCATGGTGGGTAAAGATGGCGTCAGCATGTTTCGCCGCCAGCTTTTTGCCGTCGTCCGAGGCGCCGGCCTGGAAGACGATCGGCCTGCCCTGCGGCGTGCGGCCAATGTTCAGCGGCCCGGCTACCTTAAAGAAATCCCCGTGGTGATCGAGGGTGTGCAGCTTTTTAGGGTTGAAGAACTCCCCGGTCTCTTTATTACGCACAAAGGCGTCGCCCTCCCAGGAGTCCCACAGCCCTTTCACCACGTCGAGATACTCATCGGCGATGCGGTAACGCAGGGCGTGCTCCGGGTGCTTGTCGCGGGAGAAATTCTTCGCTGAACCTTCCAGCGGCGAAGTCACCACGTTCCAGCCCGCCCGGCCGTTGCTGAGATGGTCGAGGCTGGCAAACTGGCGCGCCACGGTGAAGGGCTCGCTGTAGGAGGTGGATAAGGTGCCCACCAGCCCCAACCGTGATGTGACGGTCGCCAGCGCCGACAGCACGGTCAGGGGCTCAAAGCGGTTGAGAAAATGCGGGATCGACTTCTCGTTGATGTACAGACCATCCGCGACAAAGATAAAGTCGAGCTTGCCCGCTTCGGCCTTCAGGGCCGTCTCTTTGACAAAGTTAAAATTGATGCTGGCATTGGCCGGGGCTGCCGGATGGCGCCAGGCTGACATATTCCCCGAAGCGCCGTGCAAAATCGTGCCCAGGCGCAGCTGTCGTGTTGCGGACATATTCCCTCCTTACCCTTAAAGTTGGTTCAGTGCTTTTTCCGCAAGTCGGGCGAAATAACGCGCGGCGGGTTCGATTAAGGCTTCATCCGGGTTAAAGGCCGGATGGTGTAATCCGTACTGGCTGGCGCTGCCGATACTGACAAAGGCCCCGGGGATCTGCTGCAGGTAGACGGCAAAATCCTCCCCGCCCATGTGCAGCTCGGCCTGCCGGGTCTCATACCCAGTTTCCCGCGCCACCGAGGTGGCAAACTCGGCCCAGTTGGCGTCGTTAACCAGCGCGGTAGGCCCGGCATACCAGGTGATGTCGATCTGCGCGTTAAAGGCGGCGGCAAATCCGGCAGCGATTTCGGCCACCCGGCCCTTCACGTTCTGCTGCACTTCGGTGCGATGGGTTCTGAGCGTTCCTTCCAGCTCGACGCTTTCCGGTAGTACGTTCCAGGTGTTACCCCCGGTAATGCGCGTCACGCTCAGCACCACCGAATCGAGAGTGTTGACGTTGCGGCTGGCGACGCTTTGCAGGGCGGTGACCAGCTGGCTGGCGAGCAGGATGGCGTCGTTGCCTTCATGCGGACGGGCGGCGTGCGCCCCTTTGCCGGTAATACGGAATACGAAGCGGTCGACGTTGGCGTAGAACGGGCCACCGCGGGTGGCGAAGCTGCCCACCGGCAGACCGGGTTCGTTATGCATGCCGAAGATGGCGCTGATATCGCGCAGGGCTCCGGCGCGCACCAGACTCTTTGCGCCGCCGAAGTTCTCCTCCGCGGGCTGGAACAGGATCCGCACCCGGCCATTAAGCGCGTCTTCGCGGGCTTTCAGCTTCAGGGCCGCGCCGAGGATCACGCTGGTGTGGATGTCGTGGCCGCAGGCGTGCATGACGCCCGGGCGTTGGGAGGTAAAGGCTACGCCGCTGCGCTCCTCAATCGGCAGGGCGTCGATATCGGCCCGCAGGGCGATCTGTTTGTCACCCTTCCCCACCTCGGCGATCAGGCCGGTGTGCAGGTCATAGGGCAGGACGGTGATCCCGGCGTCACCCAGCCACTGGCGCAGGCGGGCGGTGGTTTGTACTTCCTCGCCGGAAAGCTCCGGGTTCTGGTGCAGCTCGCGGCGCCAGGCGATCAGCTGTTGTTCGAGGCTCATGCGGCCACCTCCCTCTGCTGTCGGGCCTGGGCCAGCAGGCGCAGGGACTGCACCCGGGCGGTGCCGTCGGCAACCGGGGTATCAATGATGAACTCATCGATGCCCCACTGCTGATGCAGTGCCTCCAGTTGTTCGAGTACCGACTCCGCAGTACCCGCCAGCAGCGACTGGGCGCGTCGGGCGATGCGCAGCGGCTCGCTGCCCGCCTGGCGAGCAAAGGCATAAGCCTGCTCCTCGCTGGCAACGGTGACCCGCTGGCCGTTGACAAGCTCAACGCCCCACACTTCGACGGATTTGGCCAGCTCCTCGGCCTGCGCCTGGGTTGGCGCAACGATGGCCTGCACCGCGACAATCACCTCCCGGGCGCTATGGACGCGCCAGGTGTTAATCACCTCGCGCAGCAGATCGGGATCGCCATTCAGATGGGCAGCAAAAACGAAGTCCCAGTCGAGGCGGGCGGCCAGGCGCGCGCTCTCTGCGCTGGCGCCCAGCAGGAAGCCAGCAGCCGGAACCTTGGGTAACGGAGTGGCACGAACCGCCTCCTCCTGTGAAGCCGGGTTGATCCAGCCATCCAGCTGCGCCAGCTGGTCGGCGAAATCGCCCTTCTCCTGCTGGCTGAGGCCGAGCTGTAACGCCCGGGTCGAGAGCGGCAGGCCGCCCGGCGCTTTGCCGACACCCAGATCCACACGCCCGGGGGCGATAGCCGCCAGCAGGTTGAAGTTCTCTGCCACTTTGTACGGGCTGTAGTGTTGCAGCATTACCCCACCGGAGCCGACGCGAATGCGACGGGTCTGCCCGAGGATCCAGGCAATCAGCAGCTCAGGCGACGGACTCGCCAGCTGCGGGGTGTTGTGGTGTTCGGCAATCCAGAAGCGGTGATAACCCAGGGTTTCGGCCTGTTGCGCCAGGCTTAAGGTGCGCGACAGCGCATCGGCGGCCGTTTCGTTTTCTGCGACAGGACTTTTATCCAGAATGCTGATTCGCCAGGACATGTTGCAATCTCGTTTGACTAAACATGTCGCCATTATTAAAGGGCGATTTCACCTCTGAGAAACAATTAATTTACATTTGGTTTGCCGGATTTCAGAAATACCGCGTCGGATTATCGCGATGAACGGAGCCCGGCGATCAGGGCGTTGGCCTGCTGGCGGGAGGTGATGCGCACGAAGCGGATATGGGCAAAAGCCGGGTTTTGCATGTCGGCCTCGTAGCGCACCCGGTTGCTGCGCCAGGTTTTGATTGTCCACAGCAGGATCGATTCCCGGCTAAAGAAGGAGCGACGAAAACTCTCCCGGTTGCCGGTGCCGGGCCACAGCTCCTGCTGCGTCCAGGCGCGTTTTACCGCCCGGGTAACGGCCTGACGCAGGGTGCGGGCCAGGCCGTAATCGACCCATACCACTAGATCGACGTTGCGCCATTTTATCGGGCGGGTGCGGTTGTAGTTGCCGTCCAGCACCCAGCCTGGCGTGGCGCTGAGCGCCGTCTCCAGCTTTGCGAACATGACCTCGTCCGGGGTGCCCTGCCAGTCAGGACGCCAGTACAGAGTGTCCATTTCGATACAGGGCAGTGCCAGTTCACTAGCGATCCTGCGGGCCAGCGTGCTCTTGCCGCTGCCGCTGGTGCCAACAATATTGATTTTCATCACATTTCCTGATGCGTCGTGAAAAACGGGCTAACAATGATAATGTTTTATGAATGTTAATGAAACACGATTTCGGAAGTGTGGTTTTCGCCATGGAGCCATTATTTCCGTTATATTTGCCTTAAGTCGGTTTATTTCCCGCCTGCATTGATATTCGCCCCCTGCTGATTGCATTTTTATTACAGAAGCACCGGTTAATACAAAAAATAGTTAATTCTGGCGCTTTCTAATTCATTAATTTTTGTGGAGAATACGCCAGCCGTAATATTACAGAATAAACAGTTAACCTTGCCTGAAACTTTTTTTCGGGCGGCTTCTCTTTACACAGACATCACCATGGAGTTATTCATGAGGCGTAACAATCACGTTACACAAAACGAGTATTTGCTTAACGAAGGGTCGACCCTAATGTCGACCACCGATATCCAGAGTCATATTACGTACGCGAACTCGGCCTTTATTGATGCCAGTGGTTATAAAGAAGAACATCTTATTGGTGAACCGCATAATGTGATCCGCCATCCTGATATGCCCCCGGAGGCGTTTGGCGATATGTGGTTTACCCTGCAGCAGGGCGAGAGCTGGACCGGGCTGGTGAAGAACCGCCGTCACAACGGGGATCACTACTGGGTGCGGGCCAACGTCACGCCCGTCTACCAGAATGACAGCCTCACCGGCTATATCTCGGTGCGCAATATTCCCGAACGTCGTGAGATCGATGCCAGCGAGGCGCTCTATCAGCGGGTGCGAAATAACGAAATAAAAGGCCATCGTTTTTATAAAGGGGTGCTGGTGCGTCGGGGAATATTCTCCTTTCTCTCTATTTCCAAACGGCTCAGTACCGCGAAGCGGGTTAATTACTCCCTTGGTATTACCGCCCTGCTCGCTTTGGCCCTGCCTTTATTATTCTCTACCGGAATAATGCAGTCCGTCGCCCTGGCGCTGCTGTTTATTTTGCTGGCGTTATTTCTCAATGCCCAGATCTGTCGCCCGGTAAAAACCATCGTTAAACAGATGCAGCGCGTGGTGTCGGGTCGCAAGACAGATTACACCCATTTCGATCGCGTCGATGAGATTGGCTTAATGATGCGGCTGGTTAACCAGTCCGGATTAAACCTGAACTCGCTGGTGGATGATGTCGGGACGCAAATCAACGGTATCCGCGATATCAGCCAGCAGGTCGCCAAAGAAGGCGATGCCCTGCAGGCCCGCTCGGAAGAGACCTCCGGTGATCTGCAGCAGACGGCTGCGGCGGTGGAAGAGATTGCCAGCGCGGTAAAACAGACCGCACAAACGGCGGAAGAGGCAATCCGGATGGCCGACCAGACCAGTGCCAGCGCATACAGCGGCGAAGCGGTAATGAAGCAGACCATCGGCGTGATGCAGTCGGTGTCGCGGGATAACGGCCAGATTGTCGATATCATCGCGGTGATCGACCGGATCGCCTTCCAGACCAATATCCTGGCGCTGAATGCCGCGGTAGAAGCCGCCCGCGCCGGGGAGGCGGGACGCGGCTTCGCAGTGGTCGCCGCCGAAGTGCGTAACCTGGCCCAGCACTCTGCTTCAGCAGCGAAGGAGATCGCATCGCTTATCGAGAAGAACGTCGCCAGCGTCAACGCCGGGGTGGATATGGTGGAACAGACCGAAACCCAGCTGACCACCATGATTGGTAACGTGCTGAACATGTCGGCCCTGATCAAGGAGATCGGTCACGCCACCCAGGAACAGACCCAGGCGCTGACCCTGATTAATGAATCCATTTCCCGTATCGGGGTGATGACCCATAACAACACCGGGATGGTGGAGCACGTCACCCAGGCGGCCAACCACCTCACCCAGCGCACCACCCGCCTGCAGCAGGCGATTGCGGTGTTCGGCGGCTGACGAGTCTCAGGGGAAAGGCCCTTGCAATAGACTCATCGACGTGAAGGGGCGCGCTGCGCCCCAATGCTGTCGTTAATAACAGCCCGAATGGTCGGGTCGTCGACAAAACGACGGAAAAGCTACCTGGTAACCATCACTATCAATGGTGGAGGGAAAGAAACTTTTTCCAGCGAAGCTCAAGAAAGAACGGATCGACAGGATGATGAATATTCAATAATGGCTTATCAGCAAATTTCGCTAAATCAGGATCAGTAGCCAATGCCGCTGGGCTGATTCGTACTGTGAGTGTAGAAGGCTCAATGGCCAGATGATCCGTGTCGAAAAGTCCATGCAGATCGCTACGCAGTATCAGTCCATTGGAATAGTGGTCGGGACCCTGGTCAGCATGGCTGATAAGATGTGCAGCCTGTAATCGAGCGCGCATTTTCACATCAGAAATAACACAACGTCTTTTGCAATTTTCCCAGACATCTGCCGCAAAGTCAGGTTGATCCGGCCTTGTCTCGATGATGACCTCCGTTCCCTGCCGTTTTGGTTCTGGCGACTCTGAAAACACAGGTATGGGCTCATGTTTTGGCAGACAGTCTACTGATACAAAACCATAACTTGTTTTCGCACCGGCAAATTCTGATGGCGATTCTGTCGTCGTCACGCCGATGTAACGGAAGTTTTCGAAATGGACAACTTTGCTGTTTCCATTCGCGTTGCGGCCATCCAGGCGTTCTGTACGGCTATGAGTCGCCTGGATTAACCGATAGTTCCTGTTCTCCCCGACGCGGAGGATGATGTGATCGAAACGGTGCGAGGCTCCAACGCGCCAGAAACCTGATGAGCCAGTGCCCGTCGTTTCATCCAGTATCAGCGCGCCTTTTTTTCCGTCTGTCTGGATAATCAGAACGCGACCAGTCAGGTTCAGGTCATTAATGGTGGCATAGTGTTTCGGTGCGATAAGCGTCATTTCAGTCGTGCTCTCGAAGTGGATAAGTTTGAAGTTCGCCAGTGGTCTTAATTCTCTGCGCCGGATCTCTCCGACGTAAAAATATATTGGGTAGATTACCGCTTTACTATCCGCATGTCCGTGATGGGAGCACCTTTGTTATTGATTATATGAATGATACAGCAGTGATAATGAGGTGAATTCCCCTTTCGGCTGCAACAGGCACTTGCGGCGCCTGGCGACTCATCGCCACGGCAAAAATGGCTAACCCGACGAAAAGGTCATATCTTTTTTAAAGCGACGGTCGCTGCCGGGAGCCCTGGATGAAAGCAGATAAACTGACGTTAGCGGTCTCGTTACTCGCCTGGGGCGCACTCTATTATCTGCTGGGCTGGATCTCGTTATTCCTCGACGGTCCTGAGAGCCGGGCGGCCTTTATCTGGCTGCCGTCGGGCGTGGCCGTCACCGCCTTTCTCATCACAACGCGAAAGCGGTGGCTCGCGCTCTGGCTTACCCTGTTCCTTGCCCGCCTGTTACTGGGGGTGACCTTTCAGCATACGCTTCACGTCTCGCTGGTGCTGGCCCTGTTTTCGCTGACCAGCCATCTGGGCATTGCATGGAGCGTGCGCTACTTTTCCCGGGGCTACGACCGCCTGCACAAAATCGTCAACTGGGTGATTTCCACTATCATCTTCAGCGCGCTGGCGGCGCTGGCGGGGGTCGGCTGGCTCTCCCTGATGGCCGGGAGCGTGCAGATGCCGTGGCTGTGGATCGTCTGGAGCGCCAACGTCACCGGCACGCTGTTTGTCACCCCGCCGCTGATGGGCCTGCTGGCCCCGGTCGATAAAGGGGCGCGGCAGGAGTCATTAGCAGGCGTGTTTTTAGTGTTCGCCGTGTTGTTGACGACCCTCTATATCTTCAACGGCGTGCCCGACCGCAGCGACAATATCGCCCTGATTTACGCCCTGGCCTGCCTGCCGCTGGTCCTGCTGACCGCCACCACCGTTATATGCGGTAATCGCCTGGCATCGCTGGCGTTTATCCTCTTTAGCGCCGTGGTGATCTACGCCTCCTGGCGCGAAACCGGCCCCTTTTATTTCGCCCGCCTGACCCCGGAGGAGTCGATTTTGCTGGCGCAATGTTACCTCTCCGCCGCTGCCCTGCTGCTGGTGTTTATTCGCGCCCAGAAAACGCATACCCCCGCCGACCGTCATGCCCGGTCTACGGCCTACTCCCTCGATCCCGAAACGGGTCGCCTGGTCTGGGCTCCTCATGCGCACCCGGCCCTCGCCGCCGCGTTAGCCCAGGTCACCACCCGGGAAGCGCTGCTGATCCGGGTACCCGATCCGCGACAGCAGGCGCAGATGGCCGCCCGCTGGCAGGCGGTAGCGGACAGCCAGCCCGTTGCGGAGGCATTTCATTTTACGCTGGCGCTCCGGGACCATCCGCCCATCAGAATAACTGAACGAAATATGCTGCTGATGGCCGATAAGGATCGCCCGGTGATTGTCGCGTTCTGGTCTGAAGACAAGGAAAGCCTGTTTCAGCCCGCGCCGCAGGAGGAGAGTTAACCATGCTGCAAATCGCTTTTTTGCTGGCCGGGGCGGCGTTTGTCCGCAGAGCAGCGCCGTTCTTCATGGTGGCCGGAATGCTCTGGGGCGGGCTGGGGCTGGCCATTTTTATCGATGGCCTGCAGGGTGGGCTGCACTTCCCCCTGCATGTCTTTGGGCTGTTTCTGCTGCTCGACAGCCTGGTGTCCCTGGCGCTGGGCTCGGCGGCTAAAGGGACCCAGCGCGGGATTTTTTACTTTAAGGGCGGCGTGTTCCTGTTAATCGCCATTCTGATTTTATCGGGTCGCCATGATGGCACCCTGGCGCTGGCGATCGTCTTCGGAATTGCGTACTTCATTACCGGCCTGTTCACCATCGCCTCTGCGGTGGTGGTGCGCTTTAGCCACTGGCGTCGCGCCCTGCTCTCCGGGGTGTCGCAAATCCTGTTTGCTATTTTCCTGTTCCTGCCCTTTCCGACAGAACACGACGGCACCGTCTCGCAGTTTATCGGCATGGTGATGCTCACCGGCGGGGTGCACTCGGTGATCCTCTCCCTGCGGATGCGCCAGGTCCGCCACGGCCGCTCGGTATTCGATATTCTCGTCCCGCAGACGCTGAGGATTGGCGAGCGCGAGGCGCTCCCGCAGGAGGTTGAGAACACGCCGGGTAATCAGCTGATCGTTCACGTCTGGACGCCGGAGGGCTCGGCTAAACAACAGACGCTTCCGCGCCCGGTGATCAACCGCTACATTGCCGCCGTGGATGCCGACGGCGTGATCTCGACCGGCCATGCGGCGCTGGAACTGCCGCCGACGCTCTATATCAGCCTCTACCCGGCGGCGGAGATTGACCGGTCACCGTCGGAGTTTTTTAACCTGCTGAAGGCGGTGGAGGCGAACACCGTGGCGGGTAAGTATCAACCGGATTATCCCTTTGAAGCCAATATGTGGTGCGAGTCCGACCGCAAAATCCACTTCTCCACCTTTAATGCGACATCACTCACCAGTTTCTGGAACCATTACCGGCAAACCAAAACCTACAACCTGACCTGGCGCAACTGCTCCAGCAGCGTGGCCTGGGCCCTTGAAGCCGCCATGGATGGTGCCCTGAAAGAGCGCTGTACCCGGGGCGGCTTTGTGCGGCTGTTGTTTATTCCGGAGCTGTGGATCGCCGCGCAGCTGCGCAAGCGTGCCACCAACATGGCCTGGACGCCCGGGCTGGTGCTGGACTATACCCGGGCGCTACATGCGGTGGTTCACCCCACGGAGGTGTCGCTGATCCACCTGATCAAAAAGAGATGGTTTACGGCGGCGGACGGCGAAGATTAGACTGCATAATCTACAAGGAAACATGAGTGAAATTCATATAATGGGAGCGCCACGATGCTGAAGGATAATTTTAACGATCTGCTGTCGTTTATGGTCGTCGCCCGGGAGCGCAGCTTCACCCGCGCCGCGGCGCAGCTGGGCGTGTCGCAGTCGGCCCTCAGCCACGCCATGCGCAACCTTGAAGCGCGCCTCGATATGCGCCTGCTGACCCGGACCACCCGCAGCGTGGCCCCCACCGAAGCGGGCGAACAGCTGTTTATACGCCTGAGCCCGCATCTGCGGGAGATCGAGCAGGAGCTGACCGCCCTGCGCGATATGCGCGATACCCCGGCGGGCAATATCCGCATTAACGCCGGAGAACATGCCATGACCGGGGTGCTGTGGCCGGTGCTGAAACCCTTTATGGCGCAGTACCCGGATATCAATGTGGAAGTGACGGTGGATAACGGCCTGACGGATATCGTCGACGGCCGTTATGATGCCGGCGTGCGGCTGGGCGAACAGGTGGCAAAGGATATGATTGCGGTGCGCATCGCGCCAGATATGCGGATGGCGGTCGTCGGCTCCCCGGACTATTTCACCCGGCATGGCGAGCCGCAGACTCCCGAGCAGCTGGCGGATCACCGCTGCATCAATATGCGCCTGCCGACGCGCGGCGGCCTGTATGCCTGGGAGTTTACCTGTGAAGGGCGGGAGATCCGCGTTCGGGTGGACGGGCAGTTAACCCTGAATAACCTGCCCCAGCGCCTGGACGCCGCCGAGGCCGGTCTGGGACTCGCCTATGTTCCGGAAGACACCGTACAGGAAGCCATCAGCCAGGGGCGTCTGGCGCGAGTGCTGGAGGCGTATTGTCCCGCGTTTGACGGCTACCATCTCTACTACCCCAGCCGCCGCCAGCACACTACCGCCTTTGCCCTGTTGGTTGAGGCTCTGCGCCACAAATAGCGGTCTTTCTGCCCCGCTTTGCCGGTCCTGCGATCGGGTCGGCATCTCCGTATTTACCGCTGTGCAATAATTAAGCAAAACTGATATAAATTGCGGCGAAAACGCAAAAAGCCGTTTCAAAAATACGCACGATTCAGCAGCCTCAAACCCCCGACAGCACTGCCCCGACCAATTATTTAGAGCCACCTCACTTTCGGCCCGTTATATTTTGCGTCCCTTACTATTTGCAGGTAGGATGCTTCGCCATGTTTTGCCTTATCCATACGCAGAATGACTGGAAAGGCAGCACATTTCCGCGCAAAAGCAATCGTTTGTATTGTGACCTGCCGGAGAGGACATCATGAAACATGATTCAGACAGGTAAACAGGTAACTCAATGAAAACAAGCAATAAAAGCGCAGCCGATCATCATGCTGCGAAACGTCGCTGGCTGAACGCCCACGAAGAGGGCTATCACAAGGCGATGGGCAACCGTCAGGTGCAGATGATCGCCATCGGCGGCGCTATCGGTACGGGGCTGTTTTTAGGTGCAGGCGCTCGTCTGCAGATGGCTGGCCCGGCCCTCGCACTGGTCTATCTGGTGTGCGGTATCTTCTCCTTCTTTATTCTGCGTGCCCTTGGCGAACTGGTGTTACACCGTCCGTCCAGCGGCAGCTTCGTCTCCTACGCCCGTGAGTTTCTCGGTGAAAAAGCCGCCTATGTCGCGGGCTGGATGTACTTCGTCAACTGGGCGATGACCGGGATCGTGGATATCACGGCGGTGGCGCTCTACATGCACTACTGGGGCGCGTTTGGCGATGTGCCGCAGTGGGTATTTGCCCTTGGCGCGCTGGCGATTGTCGGCACCATGAACATGATCGGCGTGAAGTGGTTCGCGGAGATGGAGTTCTGGTTTGCGCTGGTTAAGGTGCTGGCGATTGTGATCTTCCTGGTCGTCGGTACGGTGTTCCTCGGCAGCGGTAAACCGCTGGACGGCAACATGACCGGCTTCCATCTGATCACCGATAACGGCGGTTTCTTCCCGCACGGCCTTCTGCCGGCGTTGGTGCTGGTCCAGGGCGTGGTGTTCGCCTTTGCCTCCATTGAGCTGGTGGGTACGGCGGCGGGCGAATGTAAAGATCCAGAGAACATGGTGCCAAAGGCTATCAACAGCGTGATCTGGCGTATCGGCCTGTTCTATGTTGGCTCCGTGGTGCTGCTGGTTCTGCTCCTGCCGTGGAACGCCTACCAGGCGGGTCAAAGTCCGTTCGTGACCTTCTTCTCGAAGCTCGGCGTGCCGTACGTGGGCAGCATCATGAACATCGTGGTTCTCACCGCGGCGCTCTCGAGCCTGAACTCCGGCCTGTACTCCACCGGCCGTATCCTGCGCTCCATGTCGATGGGTGGTTCTGCACCGAAGTATATGTCGAAGATGAGCAAGCAGCAGGTGCCGTACGCGGGCATTCTGGCGACCCTGGTGGTCTACGTCTTCGGCGTGTTCCTGAACTATCTGGTGCCGTCGCAGGTATTTGAGATCGTGCTGAACGTGGCGGCGCTGGGCATTATCGCCTCCTGGGCCTTTATCGTGGTGTGCCAGATGCGTCTGCGCAAAGCGATAAAGGCAGGCACCGCTGCCGACGTGAGCTTCAAAATGCCGGGCGCACCGGTCACCTCCTGGCTGACCCTGCTGTTCCTGTTCAGCGTGCTGGTGCTGATGGCGTTCGACTACCCGAACGGCACCTACACCATTGCGACTATCCCTCTGCTGGCGGTTCTGCTGGTAGCGGGCTGGTTTGGCGTACGTAAGCGCGTGCATGAGATCCACAGCACCGCGCCGAAACACCCGGACGATGAAAAGCAGGATGGTCCGCTGGTGGAAGAGACCTCAAGGTAAAAGCATGAATAAAAAAGGGAAGGCAGATGCCTTCCCTTTTTTTTGCCCGGCGGCGCTGCGCTTGCACGGGCCTACAAAATCCGCACGCACATTCTTTCGTAGGCCGGGTAAGGCGAAGCCGCCACCCGGCAAACAGACCGCACTCACCCTTTTGCCCGGCGGCGCTGCGCTTGCACGGGCCTACAAAATCCGCACGCACATCCTTTCGTAGGCCGGGTAAGGCGAAGCCGCCACCCGGCAAACAGACCGCACTCACCCTTTTGCCCGGCAGCGCTGCGCTTGCACGGGCCTGGATTACTGCGGAATGCGTGCAATCACCTTAATTTCGAAATCAAATCCTGCCAGCCAGGTCACGCCGACGGCGGTCCAGTTCGGATAAGGAGGCTGCGGGAAAATAGCCTGTTTGACCTGCATAATCACTGGAAACTGATTCTGCGGATCGGTATGGAAGGTCGTGACATCAATCAGATCGTCAAATGTACATCCCGCCGCGGCAAGCGTCGCTTTCAGGTTCTCAAACGCAAGCTGTACCTGAGCGGCAAAATCCGGCTCCGGCGTGCCATCGGCGCGGCTTCCCACCTGACCAGAAACAAAGAGTAAATCGCCGGAACGGATGGCGGCAGAGTAACCGTGCGCTTCATAGAGCGCATGTCGGTTTGCAGGGAAAATCGGTTCGCGCTGGATCATAGCGTGTCCTGTACTGTAGAGAAGGTTAAAAAACGTCAAGCGCAGCACGTAAGGATGATTTAATATACGTGGCGTATGTCAAATTAATCACACATACGCCGCGTATGTCAAATGAAGATGGAGGACCTATGGTGGCCAAACGCCGCAGCGAAACGATGGAAGAGAACCGGGCAAAACTGATCCTGGCGGCAAGAAAAGCCTTTGCTGAAAAGGGCTTTGCCGCAGCATCAATGGATGAACTCACCGCCAGCGTCGGCCTTACTCGCGGGGCGCTGTACCACAATTTTGGCGATAAAAAAGGTCTCCTCGCCGCCGTTGTCGACCAGATAGATGGTGAAATGGCGCAACGCGCTAAGGCTGAGGCCGCTGATGTGGATGATGACTGGGAAAGACTGTTAGCCGAAGGGGTGGCCTATATTAAAATGGCGCTCGACCCGGAGGTGCAACGCATCGTTCTGTTGGATGGCCCTGCTTTTCTGGGCGACCCCGCCCAGTGGCCGGGTCAGCTTAGCTGCCTTGCATCCACCCGCCAGAGCATCATAAACATGCTCGAACGCGGCGAGATAAACCCCGTGAACGCGGATGCCGCGGCCTATATGTTAAACAGCGCCGCGATGAGCGCCGCGCTATGGATTGCCACCCGCCCGGATCCGCACAAGGCGCTGCCTTACATCATTGCGGTGTTCAGGCAGCTGGCAAGCGGACTGTGCCAGCGTCCGGAATAACATATTTGCCCGGCGGCGCTGCGCTTGCACGGGCCTACGGTTTGGTAGGCCGGGTAAGGCGCAGCCGCCACCCGGCACGGGACTTCACTTACAGCGCGATACGGATCACATCATCCGGCTGGGTTGCTTCCTGCTGGCGGGAAGACTTCTGCTTCACCGTCACGAACAGGGTTTTACCGTCGGCAGAGAGCGCCAGGCTGTTCGGGAAGGTCGGGGTGTCGAGGGTTTTCGTCACTTTATAGGTTTTCGCATCGATCACGCTCACCTTGCCCGCTTCACGGTGGGTCACGTAGGCTTCATTACGTGCCGGGTTGAAGAGCACGGCCAGTGACTCAGGTGCCGCCACTTTGCTGATGACGCTGCCGTCTTTCAGGGAGATGACCAGCACTTCCGGCTGCTTAGAGTCGGTGATAAACGCGCGCTGGCCCTTCACGTCGAGGCTCAGGTTCAGATAGAAGTGCTCCTTGCCGTCGTCCTGCAGTTTTTTGCGCTCGATGATTTTATGGGTCGCGGTATCGATGGTCAGCAGCTCGCCGTCGCCGTTGGTGGTGTACAGGCGCTTAGCCTGCGCATCCAGCGCCAGGCCGGTGCTGAACTTGCCGGTGCCGGTGATGGTCTCTTTCAGCTTCAGCGTTTCGCCATCCACCACCCAAATCACGCTCTCTTTACCGATACCGGTGATATAGACGGTGTTAGTGGTGTCATCTGCCACCAGCTCACGCGGCTGCAGCGGTTTGACGGTTTCGCTGCGCTTACGATCGTCAAGTACCAGACGGCCCTTCACGTCACCGGTTTTGGCGTCAATCGCCGTCACCGCGCTGTTGGTGGTGTTACCAAACCACAGCGTCTGGGTGGCGTTGTTGATAGTGGCACCAAAAGGTTTCAGGTCGCTATGAATAGCCTGTGTCACTTCCAGGGTCAGCGGATCGAGACGGTAAACCACCCCACCTTTATCGGTTTTGCGGCTCTGGGTGGTAGCGACCCACAATGCGTTCTCCTGCTGGCTGACGGCCATTTCATACGCGCCCTTACCCACCGCTTTACGCAGCATCTCTTCGGCGGCATGAACATTAAAGGTCCCGGCGACCAGCAGAGAACCTAACAGCAGTGAGCCACGCAGACGCGGCGAGCACAGGTGACGTAAATTCATAACAACTCCCTTTTAACGTAGATGGTATCGGTGACATCGCTTCCGGCTGGCAAAGTCATCGCTTCGCCTGATTATTGATGAGAATAGTAATCATTATTTATCGCAATGTGGAGTAATTCTTGATCGCATCAAGACGATCCGCCGATTTATCCTACACTTTGATTAACGCTATGTGCTTTTATGGTTTTCAAAACATTTACAAAAGATTTACCATATAAGTACATGTTCCATTTGGTTCGTCATTCCCTTAACCGGCTTTTATTCATGAAAATCATTTCTGCCCGTAAGGCAACGCTTCCCCTGCTGTTGGTTCCTGTTATTTTTTCGCCTGTCGCCACGATGGCGGCCGAAGAGCAAACCATGATCGTCAGCGCGTCGCCGCAAACGCTATCTGAGCTGGATACGCCTGCGGCGGTCAGTGTGGTCAACGGCGATGATATGCGCCAGGCCACCCCGCGCATTAACCTCTCTGAAACCCTCGGCAGCGTTCCCGGACTACAAATCCAGAACCGTCAGAACTACGCCCAGGATCTCCAGCTGTCGACCCGCGGTTTCGGTGCCCGCTCCACCTTCGGGGTGCGCGGTATTCGTCTGTACGTCGACGGGATACCGGCCACCATGCCGGACGGACAGGGGCAAACCTCGAACATCGATATCAACAGCATCGAGAGCGTGGAGGTCCTGCGCGGGCCGTTCTCCGCCCTGTACGGCAATGCCTCGGGCGGCGTGATTAACATGACCACCGAAACCGGACGCCAGCCCACCACCGTGGAGGCCAGCAGCTATTACGGCAGCTATGGCAGCTGGCGCTACGGCATGAAGGCCACCGGCGCGATGGGCGACGGCACGCAGCCTGGGGATGTGGATTACACCGTCTCCACCACCCGCTTCACCACCCACGGCTATCGCGATCACAGCGGCGCGCGTAAAAACCTCGCCAACGCCAAACTGGGCGTGCGCATCGACGATGCCAGCAAGCTGAGCCTGATTTTTAACAGCGTCGATATGAAAGCCAACGATCCCGGCGGACTGGATTATCAGGAGTGGCGGGATAACCCACGTCAGTCCCCGCGCGGGGATCAGTACAACACCCGTAAAACCATCAAGCAGACCCAGGCGGGCCTGCGCTATGAGCGCCAGCTGAGCGCGCAGGACGACCTCAGCGTGATGGCCTACGCCGGCGAGCGTGAGATGACCCAGTACCAGTCGATCCCGTACCAGCCGCAGCTGCGTCCAACCCACGCGGGCGGCGTGATCGACATGCAGCGCCACTACCAGGGGATCGACACCCGCTGGACCCACCGTGGGGAACTGCTGGTGCCGATGACTTTCACCACCGGTCTGAACTACGAAAACCTGAGCGAAGATCGTCGCGGGTATGAAAACTTCGTGATGAACAACGGGGTGCCGGACTATGGCGTGAAAGGGGCGAAGCGCCGCGATGAGCGCAACCTGATGTGGAACGTCGACCCTTACCTGCAAACCAACTGGCAGCTGACAGATAAGCTCTCCCTTGATGCGGGCGTGCGCTACAGCTCGGTGTGGTTCGACTCGAACGACCACTATATTCAGGGTGCTAACGGCGATGACAGCGGCGACGCCAGCTACCACAAATGGCTCCCGGCAGGCGCGCTGAAGTACCGCGTGACCGATGCCTGGAACGTCTATGCCGCCGCAGGCCGTGGTTTTGAAACCCCGACCATCAACGAACTCTCCTACCGTTCCGATAACCAGAGCGGCCTGAACTTCGGCCTCAAGCCGTCGACCAACAATACGTATGAAGTGGGGAGCAAAACGCGAGTCGGTAACGGCCTGTTCACCGCGGCGCTGTTCCGCACCGATACCGACGATGAAATCGTGGTGGATGCCAGCGCAGGCGGACGCACCAGCTACAAAAATGCCGGTAAAACCCGTCGTCAGGGTGTGGAGCTTTCACTCGATCAGCAGTTTGCTGAGAACTGGAAGCTGAAGATGGCGTGGACGTACCTGGATGCCACCTACCGCACCAACGTCTGTGGTGACGCAGACTGCGAAGGCAACCGGATGCCGGGCATTGCGCGCAACATGGGCTATGCCTCCTTTGGCTGGCAGCCTGAAGAGGGCTGGTACGCGGGTTCGGATGTGCGCTACATGAGCGACATCGAGGCCGATGACGAAAACAACGCCAAAGCCCCCTCTTATACCGTCGTGGGCCTGAATACCGGGTATAAGCTGAACGTCGGCAACTGGGGCATGGACGTCTTTGGTCGCGTGGATAACCTGTTCGACAAAGAGTATGTCGGCTCGGTTATCGTCAACGAATCAAACGGGCGTTACTACGAACCGGCTCCGGGGCGTAACTACGGGGTGGGCCTTTCCGTCTCGTATCGCTTCGAGTAATAAAAAAACCGGCAGCCCAGGCTGCCGGTTTTTTTTATGCCATCTGCGCGCGCTGTTCGAGACGGAACGCCGCTACCAGCGACTCCAGCAGACGGGCCTGGTCTTCCAGCGCCCCTGCCGCCGTCGAGGATGCGCCCACCAGCGAGGCGTTTTGCTGGGTGGTGGTGTCCAGCTCCATCACCGCACGGGAGATCTGCTCAATGCCGCGGCTCTGCTCTTCGGAAGCCGAGGAGATCTCACCCATGATATCGTTGACGCGGGTCACCGAGTCCACTACCTGCTCCATGGTCTGCCCGGCTTTCGCCACCAGATCGCTACCGGTGTTGATACGCGTGACCGATTCGCTGATCAGCAGTTCGATATCTTTCGCCGCCTGAGAGCTGCGCTGCGACAGGCTGCGCACTTCGCTGGCCACGACCGCAAAGCCGCGCCCCTGCTCCCCCGCGCGCGCCGCTTCTACCGCGGCATTCAGCGCCAGAATATTGGTCTGGAAGGCGATGCTGTTGATCACCGCCGTGATATCGGCAATTTTTTGCGAGCTGGTATTAATGTCGCTCATGGTGCTCACCACATCGCGCATCACCCGTCCGCCCTGGGTGGCGGTTTGCGAGGCTTCTGCCGCCAGCTGGCTGGCGTGACGGGCGTTATCGGCGTTGTTTTTCACCGTGGCGGTCAGCTCTTCCATGCTGGCTGCGGTTTGCACCACGGCCGCGGCCTGCTGCTCGGTGCGCGATGACAGGTCGGTATTGCCTTCGGCAATTTCGCTTGCCGCCAGCGACAACTGCGCCACGCTGCTGCGGACTTCGCCAATCATCAGCCGCAGTTTATCGTTCATCCTTCCCATCGCCCCGGTCAGTTTGCCCAGTTCGTCTTCACCCTGCGGGAGAATATCCGAGCTGAGATCGCCGCTGGCAATGCGCTCGGCCAGCTGGAGATTGTGTTTAACCGGATGGGTGATCTGGCGGGTAACCCACCAGGAGACGAGGATCCCGAAGAGAACGGCCACCACGCCAATAATGGCGGTGATGGTGCTGGAGCTGTAGGCCAGCGAGTCGTTATGGACTTTGACTAGCGCGATGATGTCGCGGATCGCAGCGCTGCTGTCGTCCCCTGCGGTTTTGACTTTGTCTTCCGCCGCCTTCAGGGCTGCTGTTGCAGCCTGATCGTTTTTGTCCGCGTGCCAGGCCGCCATCGCGGTCTGCATTTCGCTCACGCTGCTGCCAAAACGGGCCAGATGCCCGGCAATGGCGTCAATGATCGCTTTCTCTTTGGGTGTCCACTCCAGCTGCTGGGCTTCAGCGGTCAGGTCGGCAGCATGCCTGACGTAGTTCGCCATCAGCTGACCGGATTTTTCGTCACCGTTATAGAGGAATTTAAGGCGGTTTATCTTGGCCTGGAAGACCTCGATATTGATGTTATAGATCAGGTTAGTTTGCTGATAGACGTCGCGAATCTCTTTGAATCGCTGCACGCTCAACAGCGTCGATACCGCCACCAGCAGCAGCACCAGACCAAAACCTGTCGCGAGCTTTCTGCTCATTTTTATATTACGTAATCGTTGACTGACACTCATTCCTGGCTCCTTAGAAGGCAACTGTGCCTTTTAAGGTTATCGGCAGGTGTTGTGGTTAATTCATAGCCAGGCTGGTCTTATCAGTTTGAAAGGAAATAGCATTTCCGGCAGCACAATGACCGCCGGAAAATAATGCAGGGAAATAGTCCGCGATATTACCGCTTCGCTTGTTTAAGTAAATTACGGTAAAAACTGCTTAATCAATATGGCATTTGCCTCGTCGATGACTTTGTCAATCGCCGCGCGGCTGGCTTCTGTATCGCCCTGTTCCAGGGCAGTGAGTAATTCATCGTAGCGATAGGAGCGGCACGGCAGCACAATTTCGGGATCGTACAGACAGTTGAAACAGGGTCCAATACGCACCCATAACTGCTCAATCAGCGCCATCAGCGTTGGCATATCCGCATAGTGATAGAGCGTGAAGCGAAAAGCCCGGTTGGCATGAAGCGCACGCTCCACCTCTCCATTGCTCATCGCATCATGAAAATTGTCGGAGAGAGTACGCAGAGTGGCGATCCGCTCATCAGACATCTGCTCGCACGCCGCCGCAACGGCCATGCACTCCAGCTCCTTACGGATGGCATTGACTTCGTTGTAGCGCTCAAGCGAGACTTCCGGCACCAGAAACGCTTGCGCCGGGGTGGCGTGCAGCGCGCCAGCGGAGACCAACCGCAGCAGTGCTTCACGAACAGGAGTAATACTGGTACCTAACTTATCCGCAATCTCTTTAGTGACGAGCCGTGCGCCTGGTTTCAGGGCCCCTGCAATCAGGGCACCTTTCAGACTCACCTCAACTTGCATCGTCAGGCTCATTCGTTGAGCCTTTTCTAAATTGTCCAAATCCAGCATGTTCAATTCCTGTTACCAACACTTAACTTATATACCACAGTGATAAACTGACCGCTGCGGGAAAGATATATCCTGTATCTTCATGCCTGATTAACTTTAAAAAAA
Organism: Leclercia adecarboxylata; assembly: GCF_006874705.1. Classification (NCBI taxonomy): domain Bacteria; kingdom Pseudomonadati; phylum Pseudomonadota; class Gammaproteobacteria; order Enterobacterales; family Enterobacteriaceae; genus Leclercia; species Leclercia adecarboxylata. The sequence continues at coordinate 4,196,104 of NZ_CP035382.1, forward strand.
GTCATCCATCAAAACCAAAATTAATTGATTAATTAATGTTCCTCATTACGTATATGGCGACCGGACTAATCTATGTTGGTATAATTAAAGACGTTATTTCGAATTTTGCCCAGGTAATTATGGCGGAATAATCCGCCATAACAGGTACTATAAGTTATTGTTCGCGACACGTATCACGACTTTACCGAAGTTTTTTCCCTCCAGCAGTCCGATCAGTGCCTGAGGGGCATTTTCCAGCTCGTCCGTGACCTGTTCACGGTAGTGGATTTTGCCCTCCTGGACCCAACGGCCCATCTCCTGCTGAAATTCTGCGATGCGATAACCATAGTCCTGGTTAATGATAAAGCCCTGCATGCGGATGCGTTTCTTCAGGATGGTGCCCATCAGCAGCCCAAGACGATCCGGCCCAGGCGGCAGGTCGGTGGCGTTGTATCCGCTGACCAGCCCGCACACCGGCACGCGCGCCGCGGTATTCAGCAGCGGCAGCACGGCATCAAATACCTTACCGCCAACATTTTCATAATAAATATCAATACCCTGCGGGCACGCCTGTTTAAGCTGCTCGGCAAAATCCGCGGCGTGGTGATCCACACACTGGTCAAAGCCCAGCACCTCGACTGCATGACGGCACTTTTCCGCACCGCCAGCAACGCCCACCACCCGGCAGCCTTTCAGCTTGCCAATCTGGCCGACGGTTGCGCCCACCGGGCCGGTAGCCGCAGCGACCACCAGCGTCTCACCTGATTTCGGCTGGCCAATATCAAGCAGCCCCATATAGGCGGTGAAGCCGGGCATCCCCAGCACGCCTAACGACCAGGAGGGGTGTTCGGGGTCTGTACCCAGTTTGACCAGCCCGCTGCCGTCAGAGACGTCATAGTCCTGCCAGCCGCTGTAGCCCAGCACCCATTCGCCGGGTTGATAGTCAGGATGATTCGATTTTTCCACGCGGCTGACGGTGCCGCCTACCATCACCGCACCGATCTCCACCGGCGGCGAGTAAGACGGCGCATCGCTCATGCGGCCGCGCATATAGGGATCGAGCGACAGCCAGATAGTGCGCAGCAGAAGCTGGCCGTCGGCAGGTTCCGGAATAGATGTGGTTTCTAAGCGAAAGTTATCAGTGGTGGGTGCGCCATGGGGGCGGGAAGCCAGAAGCCATTGACGATTCTGCGTTGAAGATTGACTCATACCTCACTCCTGTTTAGACAAACGTCCTTAGAGACTAGCCGCATCTTCCTCTGTCTGCTTTGACATTACGAGCCAGACTGGTTCAGCCTGACGACCAGATACACGCAGGGCTCGCGGCTTTCGTTGATAAACCGACAATCGTTAGGTGGGCCTAATTCCAGGCAGTCCCCGGCGCGCATTTCGTGGCGGGTATCCCCTTCCAGGAACACCAGTTCGCCAGACTGGAGCCAGATTAGCTGGCGTGCGAGGGCATAAGAAGAGGCTGGCATCGGCACGTCGCTGCCGCCGGGCAGTTCAACCTGCACCATATCGATAGGCAGATCGGAGCGCGGCGAAACGTGACGACGCAGATAGTGCGTCTGCGGATCGCGCCAGACCGGCTGGTTGGCAAAGCGCAACAACTTGCCTTCCTGCAGTTCAGCGCGCGCAATAAGCGTGGACATGCTGATGCCAAACGCGCCGGAAAGCCGTGCCAGCAGCGTGGCCGTTGGGCTACTCTCAGCACGTTCAATTTTGTGGATCATCGCCCGTGAGACACCGGCGCGTTCCGCCAGCTCGCTCAGAGACCAGCCTCGGGATTCACGCTCCAGCCGGATGCGGGCGCTGATCCGTTGATTAATATTGTCTGGCATAGTATTCATCACGTAATACTATAGTGAAAGTAATGGATTACAACGTGGTTTTTCCATAATAAAAAGATATGGCTTATACCGTAGCGTTTAGCCTGTCACTCTGTGTAATATTGTGACGAAACGTACCACTATAGTGAACACACAGCCTGAGGATCGCCATGATTATTCGTCACGCCTTAAAAGAGGACTGCGCCGCCATCGGTGAAATTTATAACCACGCGGTTTTGCACACCGCCGCGATCTGGAACGATGCCACGGTCGATACCGATAACCGTATCGCATGGTTCGAAGCGCGCCAACTGGCCGGATACCCGGTGCTGGTGAGCGTGGAAAACGAAGTGGTGACGGGCTATGCCTCGTTCGGTGACTGGCGTGCCTTCGACGGCTTTCGCCATACCGTTGAGCATTCGGTGTACGTTCATCCCGACCATCAGGGCAAAGGCATTGGTCGCGAGCTGATGAAGGCCCTGATCGCGGAAGCGCGTCGCATCGGTAAACACGTGATGGTGGCAGGGATTGAAGCGCAGAACGGCGCCTCACTACATCTGCATGAGACCCTGGGTTTTGTCACTACCGGACAGATGCCGCAGGTGGGCACCAAGTTTGGCCGCTGGCTGGATCTGACCTTTATGCAGCTGCAGCTCGACGAGCGCACCGACCCGGATGCTATCGGATGAATCAGTCCCTGACTCTGGTGTTTCTGGTGGCGGCAGGCATTGGCCTGGTGGTGCAGAACACGCTGATGGTGCGCATCACCCAGACCTCGAGCACCATTCTTATCGCCATGCTGCTCAACTCGCTGGTGGGCATTGTGCTGTTTGTCTCGATCCTGCTGATTAAAAACGGTGTCGCCGGGTTCAGCGAGCTGGTGCACCAGGTGCGCTGGTGGACCTTAATTCCCGGCCTGCTGGGGTCTTTCTTTGTTTTTGCCAGCATCAGCGGGTATCAGTATGTCGGGGCCGCAACGACCATTGCGGTGCTGGTCGCCAGCCAGTTGATTGGCGGTCTGGTGATGGACGTGGTGCGCAGCCAGGGGGTACCGTTAAAGGCGCTGATCGGCCCGGTATGCGGAGCGGTACTGTTGGTGATTGGCGCCTGGCTGGTGGCAAGGCGCTCATTTTGATAACAATCTGATTAACGGGAAAGCAGGCTGACCTCCACCTCTTCGTTGTCTTCATCTTTGTTAATCAGAGATGCATCATCACAGACCAGGATTTCATCATTGTCAACCCACGCCTGGACGTCGGCTTCATCACCGCTATCAACACGCCAAATTGATCCATCATCAAGAGTAATCAGTGAACCATCCTCACTAAGCGTCTGAATGTAATAACCCGATTCGCAATCCGCCAAAGCCGGTGCGGTGATAAAGAAAGCTGCAACTAACAGTATTTTTCTCATTAAATCACACCCTCGCAGTTGCTGCCTGAAGCCCCTTGCGAGCTACTCATCAACTGGGCATTGGTTTCTTTGGGATGGAGCGTGTACATGCCGCCATTAAACGGATCTACCCCTAGCCAGCCAATTAAGCCACCAAAGACGATGTTCCCCCCCATATACCAGCCATTTGCGCTTGAGTTGACTGAAAGCGTTTCTGGCTTATAGCCCTCTTTGCAAAGGGTGATGTTATATTCTCTTTTTCCAAAATAACTTCCATCAGACTTCTGCAGCAGAACGGATTGCGGCGTCGTTCCTCTGGACACCACCACCCCGGCATTATCCTTAACAATGAACTTGGCCCCTGGCGGCACGCTGTTGACTTGAACGGACTGAGCACTATCCCCAACAATAGTGGCGCATCCCGACAGCAAGCACGCTCCCACAAACAGTACAGTCACAGTCATTGTTTTTTGAAACTTCATTTTAATTTCCTTAGCCAATAAAAAACCCGCACATATTGCGCGGGTTAATTGATTTAGCTTTAGTCCTGAGTGCTGTTTCGATCTCTTTGGTGGCAATCGCTTTATTCAACGTGAAAAAAGAGGATCGAATAACAATATATGACTGTTTAATCGCCTGGTGCCAATTCTGAATTCAGAGGATCACGCCGCCTTTGGTCAGGCTCTCTTCGCGGGCTTCCTGCTCCTCTTTATAATGTTTGCCGTGATGGGCAATGGTCGTGCGCAGACGCTGCTGCTGGGTATAGCGATCTTCCCGGCTTAATTCGCTGTCTTCGCTTAATTCAATCAGCAGTTCATTCATATGAACGATCACGCTTTCCGCCACCGCGGCATCAACGCGGGCGATAACTTCCTCTAAATGTGACATTGTCACTCCTTATTAGTCTGCCCGGCGGCGCTGCGCTTGCCGGGCCTACGGGTGCATGGGTAGGCCGGGTAAGGCAAAGCCGCCACCCGGCAATCCGTCAGTTAAGCTTCGCCTTCGAGAAATCGCTTCCCATCAGGCTCACGCTGTACCCGCTTAGGTTGCTGCGGGTGGCATAGAAGGTTTTGCCGTTCGCCAGCGCAATCCACGGGGCCTGCTGGTAGAAGATCTCCTGCGCCTGGCTGTAAAGCTTCGCGCGGGCAGCCGGATCGCTGGTCAGCTTCGCCTTCTGGACCAGGTCATCATAGCCCTTGTCGCACCAGCGTGCAGCATTGGAGCCGGTTTTAATGCTGTTACAGCCCAGCAGCACGTCAGCAAAGTTATCGGGGTCGCCGTTATCCGACATCCAGCCAAACAGCGCGCTGTCGTGTTCGCCTTTACGCATCCCGGAGAGATATTCGCCCCACTCGTAAGAGACGATTTTCGCCTTGATCCCCACCTTCGCCCAGTCGCTCTGGATCATCTCGGCAATGCGGCGTGAGTTCGGGTTATACGGACGCTGCACCGGCATCGACCACAGCGTCACTTCCGCCCCTTGCTCCAGCCCGGCCTGTTTCAGCAGCGCTTTCGCTTTTTCCGGATCGTAACCGTAGTCCTGCAGATCTTTGTTAAAGCCCATCATGTTCGGCGGGATCGGCGATTTTGCAACCGTACCGGAGCCCATAAATACGGCGTTGATAATGGCGTTCTTATCGGTGGCATAGTTCAGCGCCTGGCGCACCAGCACGTTATCAAACGGCTTTTTCTCGGTATTAAACGCCAGATAGCCGACGTTCAGCGCATCCACCGAGTGGAGGGTCAGATCTTTGTTTTTCTTGATCACGTCAAACTGCACCGGAGATGGTGCAGGAATGATCTGGCACTCGTTGGTCTGCAACTTCGCCAGGCGGGTTTCGACGTTCGGCGTAATGGAGAAGATCAGGTGTTTGGTCGGCACCGCGCCATCCCAGTAGTCAGGGTTAGCCAGATAGCGGATCTGCGAGTCGGTTTTATACTGCTGAAGCACGTACGGCCCGGTGCCAATCGGCCAGGTATCGACGTTTTCCGGGGTGCCTTTTTTCAGCATCGCGTCGGCATATTCCGCGGAGAGGATCGAGGCGAAGTCCATTCCCCAGTCGGCGAGGAACGCGGCATTCGGTTCGCTCAGCACAAACTGGACGTGGGTATCATCCACCTTCTTCACCTCCTGGATCAGTTTATCCAGGCCGACGTCATTGAAGTATTCATAGTTGCCCTGCGACACCTTGTGATACGGATGATTAGGGTCTTTCTGACGTAGCACCGAGAAAATAACGTCGTCGGCATTAAAGTCGCGGGTCGGTTTAAAGAATTTATTACTGTTGAACTTCACTCCTTTGCGCAGGGTAAAGGTATAGGTTTTACCGTCCGGGGAGATGGTCCAGGATTCAGCCAGCGACGGAACCGGGGTGTTTTTCACCGGATCGAAGTTAATCAGGCGGTTGTACAGCACCTGCGAACTGGCGACAAAGGTCGGGCCGGAGCTGGCGATTTGCGGGTTAAACGACTCAGGCGAGGCCTCTGAGCAGTAGATAATGGTGTCGTTATTCGCCGCCGAGGCGGCACCTGCCGGTAACAGCGCGCTTAATGCCAGCGCGAGGAGAGTTTTCCCTGTAGACATGTTTATTACCTGTTTGGTTTTATTATATAGAATGGTAATAACAGCACAGCCCCTCTCCCCTGGCAAATAACGAAACACTATCAGGTTATTCTAAAGCAGTTATTTCCGCTGATTTTCCCACCACCTGCGGGAGAGTGATTTGTCTTAAGGTACATTCAACGTCAAGCACTTTCCGCTGCCTCAATGCTGTAAGAAATCACCCCTTTTGCCGTCTCTTCTGCCGTTTGCTTGCCCGCAGATTTCGTAAAGTAGACGCGTGAAAAAGTCTATGGGACCAAATCGTGGCAAAAACCCTTTTACGCAGCGGCAATCTGGATGATTTTCAGGCCGTTGGCGGCGGCGGACAGGCCGTTTTTGAATCAGCATTGCAAATCCGTGAGGCCCTGCGCCTGCGCAAACAGCAGTCGATCGTTGATTGCCTTGCGATCCCCCAGGTCAACGACGAAGGCGACCGGGTAGACTGGTACTCGCCTACGGAAGGCGCCGTGACCAGCTGGAAAGCCGCCGACGAAGATGCACGTTTCCGGGCGTTGCGCCTGCTGGAAAGCACCCTGTCCAGCGTGGAATCCCTGAGCAAGAAATCGCTCCAGTCGCCAAAAACCGCCCAGCAGCTGTTTGGTTCCCTGCTGTCTAAAGCGTTTCAGTTCCCGGGGGAAAACTTCCTGTTCCTGGTGGACGGCAAGCCGGTGATCACCTTCTGGGGCTTTGTGAATCTTAATGAAAACGCGCGTGAGGATATTCTCGACTGCCTGCGCGCCTCTCTGCTGCCGGTCCCAATGCCTGCCCCGGTTATTGAGCCGGAACCCGAGCCCGAGCCGGCCCCGGCCATCGTCTTTGAGAAAGCCGATGAACCGCTGGTTGCCGCCCCGGCGACGGTGCATATCACCGCCGACGATCTCTACGAGGCGCATCCTGCCCCGGTCATGACCGCCAGCGAGCCTGAGCCAGAACCCGCCCCGGCGATCGTCGCGGCGAAAAAACGCCGCGTTGCGCTTTGGGCGCTGCCTGTCGCCGCGGTGGTTGTTGCCGCCGTGGCCGCCCCATTGCTGTGGCCGAAGCAGGCCCCCACCGCTGAGCCGGTGAAAGCCGTAGCCGTCGCCCCGGTGGCGATCGCGCCAAAACCCGTTGCCGCCGTTGAGCCTCTGCCGCTGAATTTACCGCTGCACCAGGCCGAAGTGGCCGCCGTGAAAGCTGCTGAGCCGGTCGAGGCTGAACCTGTGGTGATTACCGCGATCCCGAAAGATGCGATGGTGATGGAAGCCGGTCAGGTGAAATCCGGCTCGACCCGTTTTCTTAACGGCAGCTGGCGGGCGATGCTGGAGGTGACCGATCCCATCACCGGTAAGCCGCCGTACGTGCGCTATCAGATCCAGAACAATAAAGGTACGGCCCGCGTCGTTCACGGTAAGAACGTGGTCTGCCGCGCAACGGTCTTCTCCGGGCTGCACAGCAACGGTGAGCTGATGATTAAAACCCGCGGCAACGCCCGCTGCGCCGACGGCTCGCGCTACCCGATGCCGGAAATTACCTGTAAAGCCGGTACCAACGACGTGGCAGAATGCAGCGCGCGCTACGACGCGAAAACCGTGGTTCCATTGACATTCAGGAAGGCAGGTGCGTGATCCTATGCTGGTAAACCTTTGCGACTACAAACAGAGCGTCACGCTGATTGCGAACAGCGGCGTTCAGTTTCTTGATTTTGGCCTGACGCCGCAGGACTCCGCCCAGAGCGGACGTTTCGTGCGTAAAACCGCGAATGGCCCCCTGCTGCGCCTGGATTTCGATCTGGTTAATGGCCGCTATACCCTGCCTGCCACGGGCGGTGGACAGCCGGAAGTGGTCAAACCCGAAAGCACCATTCTGCTCCAGCAGTCGCTGGCGGTGCTGGACGGCGTCTGGCTGCCGGTGCCGTTTTTACGCTTTAACCCGCCGCGTACCTTTGTTGAAGGCCCGGATAACTGGGCGCGGGTGCAGGTGCGCAAGCTGGAGACGCCCGATAATGCCGGGAACAGCCATCGCGTAACCCTGGCGCTGGACAGCCAGATTGCCGCCCACGCCACCAGCCCCCTGTCGCCGGTGGAGAACGATATTCTTAACGGCACCCGCTTCGCGCTGGCCTGGCGCGATGACGAAGTGGCGAACTTCCTCGACCAGACCTGGATTGACGGCTGGCTGCGCGAGGCCTTCACCCAGTACGCCACGGGCGTGGAGAATCGCGCCGAACGCGATCTCCAGCTGGCGATGCGTAACTTTGAGTACCAGGCGCACTGGCTGAACATTATGGCGATGCTGGGCGAGCAGCTGACGGTGCCGGAGGTAAAATTCGTCACTCATACTCTCAGCACCCCGGCGATCCCGGTGGACCTGATCCTGGATGTGGGCAATACCCACACCTGCGGCGTGATCATTGAAGACCACGGCGACGCCAACGACGGTCTGCGTCAGACCGCCGAGTTGCAGGTGCGATCCCTGAGCGAACCGCAGTACCTCAACGAGCCGCTGTTTACCAGCCGTCTGGAGTTTTCCGAAGCCCGCTTCGGCAAGCAGCACTTCTCGGTGGAGAGCGGCCGCGAAGATGCTTTCGTCTGGCCATCCATCGTGCGCGTCGGCGACGAAGCGCGGAAGCTGGCAACCCAGCGACTGGGCACCGAAGGCAACAGCGGTATCTCCAGCCCGCGCCGCTACCTGTGGGATGAAACCCCGGTGGTGCAGGACTGGCGTTTCAGCCAGATGAACAGCAAAACCCAGCGCGAGCCGCTGGCGACCGCCTTCCCGCTGATGAACCTGATGAACGATGACGGTCAGCCGCTCTTCACCCTGCCGCAGGACGAGCGTCTGCCGGTCTTCTCGCCGCAGTACAGCCGCAGCACCCTGATGACCCATATGCTGTGCGAGCTGCTGGCGCAGGCGCTGGGGCAGATTAACAGCGTTGCCACCCGTCTGCGTCTGGGCTTCCCGGCCTCGCCGCGTCAGCTGCGCACCCTGATCCTGACCCTGCCCTCGGCGATGCCGAAGCAGGAGCGCGAGATCTTCCGCCGCCGCATGTTCGAAGCTATCGCCATCGTCTGGAAAGCGATGGGCTGGCACCCGCAGGATGACGACTTCTCCAGCCGCAAACAGCAGGAGAAAAGCGTGGTGCCGGTGCCGGAGATCCAGATGGAGTGGGACGAAGCCAGCTGCGGCCAGCTGGTGTGGCTCTATAACGAAGCCATCTCCCATTATAACGGCCAGACCGAAGCCTTCTTTGCGGCCGTGGCACGTCCGGATCGCGAGCCGGAGCCGGGCTGTCAGCCGGGTCGCGCCCTGCGTGTGGCCTCGATTGATATCGGCGGCGGCACCACCGATATGGCGATCACCCATTACCAGCTCGACGATGGCTCCGGCAGCAACGTCAAAATCACGCCGCAGCTGCTGTTCCGCGAAGGCTTTAAGGTGGCGGGCGATGACACCCTGCTGGATGTGATTCAGCGTTACGTCCTGCCTGCCCTGCAGACGCAATTGCAGAAGTCCGGCATTGCCGATGCCTCGCTGCTGATGGCCTCTCTGTTTGGCGACTCCGGGCGCATCGACACCCAGGCGGTGCTGCGCCAGCAGACGGCGTTACAGCTGTTTATGCCGATTGGTCATGCGATCCTCGCCGCCTGGGAAGCCAGCGATATCGACGATCCGCTCGACGGGCTGCACGCCACCTTTGGCGATCTGCTGACCCGCAAACCAACGCGCAACGTAATGAACTATCTGCAGCAGGCCATCGAACACGCCCTGCCAGCGGGATCGGAACCGTTCGACCTGTTTGCCGTGCCGCTGCACGTCAACTTCCGCGAAATGCAGGATGCGATGCTGGCCGGGCACTTTACCCTGGCCGCGCCGCTGCACGCCGTGGCGGAGGCGATCTCCCACTACGCCTGCGATATTCTGCTGATCACCGGACGTCCAGGCTGCCTGCCGGGCGTCCAGGCGCTGATCCGCCATCTGCAACCGGTCCCGGTCAGCCGGATGGTGTGGCTGGATAAGTACCGGGTGCATGAGTGGTATCCGTTCAGCCAGCAGGGACGCATCGGCAACCCGAAATCCACCGCGGCGGTCGGGGCGATGCTCTGTAGCCTAGCGCTGGATCTGCGCCTTCCGCGCTTCAACTTTAAGGCGGCGGATATCGGGGCGTACTCCACCGTGCGCTACCTGGGCGTGCTGGATAACACCGTCAACACCCTGCGTGAAGAGAACGTCTGGTATCAGGATATCGACCTCGACAAGCCGGGGGCGAAGCTGGATACCCGTCTGCACTTCCCGCTGCGCGGCAACGTGACTCTCGGCTTCCGTCAGCTGGCGAACGCCCGCTGGCCTGCCACCCCGCTCTACACGCTGAGCATTAACTCGGCGGAACTGGCGAAATCTATCGCCGGGGACGGGGTGCTGAACGTGCGCCTGAAGCTTTGCGGCGGCAATAAGCATGATGGCCCGGAAGCCTTTGAACTGAGCGATGCCTGGCTGCAGGACGGTACGCCGGTGCCGCCCGATGCCCTGACCTTTAAACTGAATACCCTGGCGGATCGCAGACACAGCGGCAGCCACTACTGGATCGACAGCGGGAGCGTATACCTGAAATGACAGCCACGACGACCACAACTCAGGCGTTAATCGGGTGGATCAACACAACGCGCCAGCACGCCCCGATCCTCGATAACGACGCCGACGCCCTGCTGGCAAGACTGGCGGTGGCCGACGCGCGGGAACACGCCATTGCGCGGGCGCTGACCTCGGGGAGCACCATTGGTTTATATGGTCACTCACAGGCGGCGAAAGCCCACCTGCTCGCTACCCTGTGCGGCAGTGACAATCAGCGAATGAACGTGATTGTCGGCCAGCGGACCTTTGACTACTTTTCGCATATCAACCCCGGGCATGCCCTGACCAACATGGCGCTGCGCTTCAGTCCGAACGCGGCAGAGGTCGCTGACGACGCCTTTCCACTGCGCCTGAGCCTGCTCACCGAGGCGGAGCTGGTGCAGGTGTTCCTTGCCCGCGCCACGCTGCCTGCGGTGGACAAAACCGTGATTGAAGCGCGACTGGAGAAGTGGCGCGCCCTGCGTCAGCCCCAGAGCGTACCGGGGATCACCCCCGCCGACGTGGGTACCATCGCCCACTACTGGCGCGATACGGTGCCCGCCGCAGCCCAGCAGATGGACGATGCCCTGTGGCACCAGTTTGCCCTGCTGCTGCCGTCGCTGGATCTGAGCACCCGCGCCAGCGTCTGGTCGCTGCTGTGGGGCGAGCAGCAGGAACTGACGCAGCAGTGGCTGAAGCTGGCGCATATCCTGCACCAGACCAGCCATGCCCGGGAGCTGGCCGCACCGCTGAGCCTGCTGGTTGATAATTTTGGCCTGCCGACGGAAGGTTTTCTCACCCGGGGCGATATTGCCCTGCCGGACGTGCAGCAGGCGGTGCTGCATCCGCTGCATAACGGCGAGCTGCTCAATGCCATCAGCATTCCGCTGGACGTGCTGGCCCTGCTTACCCGCGAGCTGATCCTGCCGGTCGAAAACAGCGCCCTGGCCGGGGTGGATGTCATTGATATTCCGGCCCCGTCGGCCCAGCCCGATCTCCCGCTGGCCCAGGCCAAACAGCAGTGGCTGCTGGAGCATTATCGCCAGCATTTGCAGCCGGACGTGCTGGTGATCTGCAACGCCACCGCCCATCACGGCCAGACGGCGAAGACCGCTAAAACGCTGCTCAACTGGGTAAAAGAGACCCAGCCGGGCGACGACGCCGCCCTGCCGGGGCTGGTGTGGGCGATCACCCCGCAGGATGCACGCTTTACCCGCCGCACAAATCTCGACGAAGCGGTGCAACAGCTGCTTGGCAAACCCGGCCAGTACTGGGGCACCCTGCAGGCGCTCGACAGCAGCAGCATGCAGCGGGTGCTCGAGTGGCTGTCGCAGGCAACCCTGCCATCCCAGCGCCAGACGCGTCTGCTGGCCTTACGCCAGCGGCATCAGCGTGACCTGCACCAGCTGATGCAGGGGTATCTGGCGCCATTAACTCAGGATCCGACTGCCCAGCGCCGCGCCGCGGAAGCGGTGGTGCGCGCCCTGCAGGGAAGCGCCGCCCGTCACGGAGAGCTGCTGGAAGGGTTACTCCCGCCGCTGCGCGCGTTCGAAACGCTGCTCGCGGTGCAGCAGCCGCGCGAGGAGCAGGTTAACGGTCTCTTTACCGACGCCATCGACCTGTTTGCCGACAGCGCCCAGGATACCGATGAGATATGGCAGCCGACGGACAGAGCCCGCCTCGCCCATCAGGTCTGGGTGAATCACCTGCGCCAGTGGAGCCGCGACGACGCCGTCGCCACCCGCCTGGGTCTCGACACCGCGGTGCTGCAACAGATTAGCGATGTGCTGGTGATCGCCAGCTACCGCCTGAATCTGCTCGCCCAGCTGAAAAAGATTGTCGATACCGATAAAAGCAGCGCCGCGCAGCTGCACGCCGCGCTGGGGAACTTTGTGGGCTGGGTCGGCTATGCGCAGACGCCAGCTTCTGAGCGCCCTGCCAGCCGTGTCCGCAAGGGCCAGCCGGTATTTGTCACGCCAACGGTCAACAGCAGCGCCCCCCGCTTAACCCGCCTCGGCGAGCAGCCAGTGCATGCCGCTACGGCCTATGTCTATGACTGGCTGGTGGCCTTGTATACCCAGGCGATTGATAATATCGGGTATCAGCATCCACACGATATGACGATGGAGGATCGGAAGGCGTTGCAGGGCTTGCTGGCCTGAGACTGATGCCTGATGGCGCTACGCTTATCAGGCCTACGGTCAGTGCAGCAGGTGAAATGGGTTTTGTAGGCCGGATAAGGTGCTTGCACCGCATCCGGCAACCTCACCGGCCCGCCTGACCGTGCTGGATACAATCAGCCAACGCCTTCGCCAGCGCCGACGGGTTTTCCCACGACATCGAATGCCCGGCATCGGGGATAATTTTTACCTCAATACCCTGCTGGCGCATCTCGTCCACGTCGGCATCGGGGAGCGAAAGCTCACCAAAAATCAGCCAGACCGGGCAAGGTAATTGTTGAAAACGCACGTTCCAGCTGGGCTGTACGCCTTTAACCAGACTCGCGGCACCGCGCCACACCGCCCAGGGAGCATTACTTTGCAGGCATCCTTTCCAGGGCGAGGTTTCAGCTTCAAGCAGGGCCTGATAACCGGTACGGATAAAATCGTTCTCCGTCCGGGCGGCGATATCCCGGCTAAAGGCGCCACCTCCGGCATGGAAATTGGGTTCAGAAACGATCAGACCCAGCAGACGGCTATCGGCCAGTTCTGCCGTTTCGATTGCAATGCTGCCCCCCATGCTGTGCCCGTACAGCCAGAATGACGTTATGGCTAAATGGTTAAGCAGTTCAATGACCACCCGGGCCTGCGCTGAGGTTTGATAGCTGTAGGCTTCAGGTTTATCGCTGTAACCGCTGCCAGGCAGATCGATAAGGATGGCCCGACGGGAACCGAACTCAGGGTCGCAGACTATACGGGGATATTCATAAGAAGAGGCGCAGCCGAGACCGTGGATAAAAACCAGTGGCTCGCCGTGGCCGGGAAGTTCTTGCCAGCGCACCGTGCAATGGGCCTGCTGCGAATAAAAGCTGTTCATAAGCACTCCTTTTCAGATGACTGTGTTTTTATACAGGCAACCGAAGAGGAATGCTATTGCTGGAATTTAAATCTGGAAGGCGTCTTCAGAAACAGATGCCTTATGGCGCTACGCTTATCAGGCCTACGGTCAGTGCAGCAGGTGAAATGGGTTTTGTAGGCCGGATAAGGTGCTTGCACCGCATCCGGCAATACGCCGCGCAGGGATCGCTGTCAGAAGAGAGAAATCAGCAGCGCGACCGGAAAACTCATCGGCCAGGTGGAGCCCACCAGAAAGGCGCTCAGAAAACGGATGCGTTTGCGATCTTTAGAGAGAAACCAGGTGATAAGCGCACTGATCGTCGCCATGACGGCGTAAAACATTAACATTTTCTGGTACAACGTCATCTCATTCACCCAATCTACTGTTCAATAACCGCGCGCAATATGCGGCAAATGTTGAGGCAGATCAAGTTTTTTGTTACATATTAACCACATAGATATTATGGTTAATAACAACTGAGTAGTTTTCGCTACATCCTCCGGGCATGCCTGCCTGGCACCCAAACACAATGAGGGCCGCATGATGCGGCCCTGGTTTCCGGGACTACTTCTTCACCGGCTGAGGCTTTTTATTACCCGAGTCGGGCACCTTACGGGATTTGTCTTTATCGACTTGTAGCATAAGACGCTCCTTTGCGGCCTTCGGAATGAGTAAGTATAGCCCACCTGAGGAGTACCACTTTAAAGACGCATTTTAAATGCACTTTTTGGCAAATTCACGTTAGCGTTTCGTGCTGTAATATCCTCAGTTTTTACAGGGAGGACGTTATGCTGCGTATTCCGCAAAGTTGTATTCACACCCGTTCCACTCCGTTCTGGAACAAAGACACTGCCCCGCCGGGGATTTTCAAACGCCATCTTGATACCGGCACCCAGCCCGGCGTCTATCCACGCCTCAGCGTCATGCAGGGGGCGGTACGTTATCTCGGCTATGCCGACGAAACCTCCCCCGAGCCCGACAGTACTCTGATTATTGAGGCCGGGCATTTTGGCGTATTTCCACCTGAACGCTGGCACCACATCGAAGTGATGACCGACGATACTTATTTCAATATCGACTTTTTCGTTGAACCTGATGTGTTGAGAAAGCCGAAAATAGAGAAGGAGTAACATCATGGGCAAAGCAACCTATACCGTCACCGTCACCAACAACAGCAACGGCGTGTCGGTAGATTACGAGACGGACGCCCCGATGGAGCTGATGATCCCGGACGTCGCCGCTCAGGTGGTGAAAGACCTCGTGAATACCGTGCGGGCTTACGACACGGAGAATGAGCACGAGGTGTGCGGCTGGTAACCGAAGGCAGCGACGCTTCGTCGCTGCCTGCTTTCCGCATTAATGCTTAATCATCACATGCCTGACCACGGTGTAATCTTCCAGGCCATAGACCGACATATCCTTGCCGTAGCCTGACATTTTCATCCCGCCGTGCGGCATTTCACTCACCAGCATAAAGTGGGTGTTCACCCAGGTGCAGCCATACTGAAGATGGGCGCTGAGGCGATGCGCGCGGCCCACGTCCTGGGTCCAGACCGACGAGGCCAGTCCATACTGGGATTCGTTAGCCCAGCCCAGCACCTGATCTTCGTCGTCAAATTCGGTGACGCTGACTACCGGGCCAAACACCTCCCGCTGGACGATGGCGTCCTCCTGCTTCGCGCCTGCCAGCAGGGTCGGCTGGAACCAGTAGCCTTTGCCGTCGTGCTTGCTGCCGCCGGTAATGACCTGCACATGCTCCAGGGCTTTGGCCTGATCCACAGCCTGACACACCCGGTCGAGGTGCGCCTGCGAGCTTAGCGGACCCAGTTCGGTGCTCTCGTCATTCGGATCGCCGATCTTCAGGCTGGCGACCGCGGCACCCAATTTTTCCACCAGCGCCGGATAGATGCCCTTTTGCGCGTAGATACGGCAGGCGGCGGTGCAGTCCTGCCCGGCATTGTAGAAACCGAAGGTGCGTACCCCTTCCACTACCGCATCGAGATCGGCGTCATCAAAAACGATCACTGGCGCCTTGCCCCCCAACTCCATATGGGTCCGCTTAATGGTCGAAGCGGTATGGCCGATGATGTGTTCCCCGGTGGCGATAGAGCCGGTGAGCGACACCATCCGCACCTTTTCATGCCCGGTCAGCGGATCGCCGACGGTTTTGCCCCGCCCGAACAGCACGTTGAGCACCCCTGCCGGGAAAATCGTCTGTGCCAGCTCCGCCAGCTTGAGGGCGGTGAGCGGCGTGATCTCCGAAGGTTTAAGCACCACGCAGTTCCCGGCGGCCAGGGCCGGGGCCAGCTTCCACGCCGCCATCATCAGCGGATAGTTCCAGGGCGCAATTGAGGCGACGACCCCCACCGGGTCGCGGCGGATCATAGAGGTGTGACCCTCCAGATACTCTCCCGCCGCCGAGCCGTGCAGGGTGCGCGCCGCCCCGGCAAAGAAGCGAAACACGTCGGCTATCGCCGGAATTTCATCCCCCAGCACGCAGTGCAGCGGTTTGCCGCAGTTTTGCGACTCCAGCCGGGCCAGGGCCTCAGCATTGGCTTCGATGGCGTCGGCCAGCCTGAGCAGGCACTCGGCGCGGCTTTTCGGCGTGGTGCGCCCCCAGCTGGCGAAGGCGCGGTCGGCGGCCTGTACGGCAGCATCGACCTGGGCGGCAGAGGCCTCCGCAATGTCCAGCAGCACCTCGCCGGTCGCAGGGTTATAGACCGGCTGCGTTTCCCCTTCGCCGTTGACCAGTTCACCATTAATCAGCAGTTGAGTTTGCATAGTATTGTCCTGTTGAAATCAACGTTATTTCCCGCTGCCGGCAACGCTCTCGCCGTCGCGGGTTAGCCACCAGGCTCCCAGAATGGGTATCGCGGTCACCAGCATCACCAGCAGGGCCACCACGTTGGTAATAGGAACATCGCGCGGGCGACCGAGCTGGTTTAACAGCCACAGCGGCAAGGTGCGCTCATGTCCGGCAGTAAAGGTCGTGACGATGATCTCATCGAACGACAGGGCGAACGCCAGCATTCCCCCCGCCAGCAGCGCCGACCCCAGATTGGGCAGCACCACGTAGCGGAAGGTTTGCCAGCCGTTGGCGCCGAGATCCATCGAAGCCTCAATCAGGCTCCAGGAGGTACGCCGGAAACGGGCAATCACATTATTGAACACCACCACCACGCAGAATGTGGCGTGACCGAGAATGATGGTAAAGAAGCCGGGTTCCAGATTGATGGTCTTAAACGCCGTCAGCAGCGCCAGACCGGTGATGATCCCCGGCAGGGCAATCGGCAGGATCAGCATTAGCGACACCGCGTTCTTACCAAAGAACTCACGCCGCCATAGCGCCGCGGCCGCCAGGGTGCCGAGCACCAGGGCAATCACCGTCGACAGAGCAGCGATTTTCAGTGACAACGTCACCGATTCAATAATGTCGCTGCGCCCCGCCGCCGCGCTAAACCACTTCAGCGTCAGCCCCTGCGGTGGGAAGCTGAACGCCGCATCCTCGGTATTAAAAGCATAGATGGCAATAATCATCAGCGGGAAGTGCAGGAAGATCACCCCGCTCCAGGTGGCAATTTTCAGAAACAGCGGCGCGCGTTCAGAGTGCATCAAACGCTCCCAGGCGCTTCACGAACGCCAGATAAACGGTAATGAGAACAATGGGCACCAGCGTAAAGGCTGCCGCCATCGGCATATTGCCAATCGCCCCCTGCTGGGAGTAAACCATCTGCCCGATAAAGTACCCCGGCGGGCCCACCAGCTGCGGCACGATAAAGTCGCCCAGCGTCAGGGAGAAGGTGAAGATCGACCCGGCGGCGATACCCGGAATGGCCAGCGGCAGTACTACGTAGCGGAAGGTCTGACGCGGGCGGGCCCCCAGGTCAGCAGAGGCCTGCAACAGTGACGGCGGCAGACGCTCAAGCGCCGCCTGCACCGGCAGGATCATAAACGGCAGCCAGATATAGACGAACACCAGAAAACGCCCCAGCCCGGAGGTGGAGAGCGTACTGCCCCCAATACCCGGCACCGTTAACAGCGAGGTCAGCACCGGCTCCAGCCCCATATGGCTGAGAAACCACTGCGCCACGCCGTCTTTCGCCAGCAGCAGCGTCCAGGCGTAGGCCTTGACGATATAGCTGGCCCACATCGGCAGCATCACCGCGATGTAGAAAAAGGCTTTCCACTTCCCGCGGGTGTAGTGCGCCATATACCAGGCCATCGGGAAGGCGAGGATCGCGCTGCCGACAGTGACGGCAATTGCCATCGTCAGGGTGCGCAGGATGATGTCGTAGTTGGCAGGGTTAAACAGCGCGCGGATGTTGGCAAAGGTCAGGTCCGGCGTCACCGACATGGTGAAGTCATCGAAGGTGTAGAACCCCTGCCACAGCAGGGTAAACAGCGACCCCAGATAAACAATGCCAAACCACATTAGCGGGCCGAGAAGGAGTAAGAACAGCCCCAGCGCCGGTCTGCGCCAGAACAGCGCCGACAGACGGCTGGCCAGGCCGTGCGGCGCCGGGGTGGGTGCCACGCTCATGTCCATATCACCTCTCCTCATGCAGCGGCACCATGGCGTCGCGCGCCCATGAGGCGGTCACCGTCTGCCCGGGTTCCACGCCTGCGGCCAGCGCGGCACCGGTCAGGTTCGCCTGGTTCACCAGCAGCTTTTCCCCCCCGGCAAGACGGAGCTCAAAGCGGGTGGACGCCCCCTGGAACTGCACGGCCTGCACCCGGCCCTGGACCTGAATTTCTCCCTCCCCATCGAGGCGAATATGTTCCGGGCGCAGGGAGTAACTCCCCGTCAGGCCGCAGACGCGCTGCGCCAGGGCGTCCGTGAAAACGTTCGAGGTGCCGACGAAGCTGGCAACGAACGGCGTGCGCGGGCGCAGGTAGAGCTCGCGCGGGGTATCTACCTGTTCGATACGGCCATTGTTGAACACCGCCACCCGGTCCGACATCGACAGCGCTTCGCCCTGATCGTGGGTGACGAAAATAAAGGTGATGCCCAGCTCCTGCTGCAATTTTTTCAGCTCAAACTGCATCTGCTCGCGCAGTTTCAGATCCAGTGCGCCGAGGGGCTCATCCAGCAGCAGCACCCGGGGCTGATTAACCAGCGCCCGGGCAATCGCCACCCGCTGACGCTGTCCGCCGGAGAGCTGGGAGGGTTTGCGGGTTTCCGCGAAGCTGAGGCCGACCTTATCCAGGGCCTCTCGCGCCTGGGCCTGACGGGTGGATTTGTTAATTCCTTTTACCATCAGCCCATAGGCCACGTTCTCGAGGATCGACATGTGGGGAAACAGGGCGTAGTCCTGAAAGACGGTATTAACGTCACGCTCCCAGGGCGGCAGCTCGCTGGCGTCTTTGCCAAAGATCGAGATGGAGCCCCCGCTCAGCTGTTCGAAACCGGCAATCAGGCGCAGGCAGGTGGTTTTGCCGGAGCCCGAAGGCCCCAGCATCGAGAAAAACTCGCCGTCACGAATCCGGATCGTTACCCCGTCCACCGCACGCACGTCGCCATACAGGCGTGAAACATCGTTAAACTCTACTGCGTACGTCATAATCCGCTCCCTGGCGCTTAACGACCACCCATGATGGCGATGTAGTCCTGCACCCAGCGGCTGTAAGGTACAAATTTTCCGCCGTTGGCGATGGGCGTTTTCCAGAACATGATTTTGTCGAAATAGTTGTAGCCGTTGGTTTCACAGCCTTTGTCGCCCAGCAGGGTGCTGGCTTTACAACCTTCCGCCACCACCGGCAGTGAACCGAACCATGCTGCGAGATCGCCCTGCACTTTTGGCGTCAACGACCAGTTCATCCATTTGTAGGCGCACATCGGATGTTTGGCGTCGGCGTGCAGCATGGTGGTGTCCGCCCAGCCCGTCACTCCCTCTTTCGGGAAGACGGTGCCAATCGGCTGATTCTCGCCTTTGAGGGCGTTAGCCTGATACGGCCAGGCGCTGGAGGCAACCACCCCTTCGTTTTTGAAATCACTCATCTGCACGGTAGTGTCGTGCCAGTAGCGGTGGATCAGCGCGTGCTGATCTTTAAGCACTTTCAGGACTGCCGCGTACTGCGCTTCGGTCAGCTGATAGGGGTCGGTGATCCCCAGATCCGGCTGGGTGGCTTTGACGTACAGCGCCGCATCGGCAACATAGATCGGGCCATCGTAGGCCTGAACCCGCCCTTTGTTGGTTTTGCCGTCCGGGAGGTTTTGTTCTTTAAACACCACGCCCCAGCTGTCGGGCGGGGTCGGGAAGGTTTTGGTGTTGTACATCAGCAGGTTTGGCCCCCACTGATAGGGCGTGCCGTAGGCCTTACCGTCGACGTTAAACCACTCCCCTTTGACGATGCGCGGGTCGAGGGTTTTCCAGTTGGGGATCAGATCGGGATTAATGGGCTGAACGCGTTTGCCCATGATCAGACGCAGGGAGGCGTCGCCGGAGGCGGTCACCAGATCGTAACCGCCCTTCGCCATCAGGCTGACCATCTCGTCGGAGGTGGCGGCGGTTTTGACGTTCACTTTACAGCCGGTCTCTTTTTCAAAGGCGGTGACCCAGTCGTAGGCTTTATCGGTCTCGCCGCGTTCGATGTAGCCCGGCCAGGCAATGATATCCAGCCGACCTTCGCCCTGACCGATCTCTTTTGGCGGCTCCGCTGCCTGCGCAGTCAAAACAGTCATGCCGAGCGCGCACAGGCTGCTACGGGCAAATTTTTTGCTCATACGTCTTACTCCTGTCGTAATGAAATCAGAAGGCAGCCGTGCCGATAAAAATATCTCCTGAATTAAACGTAGACCGCGCCAATGCCGCGCACCCGGCGGGCTGTGGAAATTTCACCAGGTTGTGACCGGGGGCGCATTCCCCGGTAACTGGATTATAGACAAGGGGTTAGCAGGCGCTGGCGTTATGCATATTTCCTATGAGCGACAATAAAAAAACGCCGCAAATTAATTGCGGCGTGATTAACGGGATAAGAAAACTTTATTCAGACGCGCGGATCAATCGCGCGAAAATACTATTTTTGCGCGTTTAACATTCCGCTAATTATCTGCGCTAACTGGATCACCGCCTGCTCCTCCCGCTCTCCCCAGGCCCAGGAAGTATTGAAGCGGAAAAACGGCGTCCAGGTGTCAGAGGTGGAGAACATTTTGCCCGGCGCAATGCTGATGTGGTGCTCCAGCGCCCGGGCGCTAAGCTCCCCGGCATCGAGCGGCGCGGGTAGCTCCAGCCACAAAAAATAGCCGCTGTCGCTGTGATGGATTTTCACTTCAGCCGGCAGATGGCGCAGCAGTGCCTGCCACGCCTGCTGTTTACGCTCGGCCAGCGTGCGGCGCAAGCGCCTGAGATGGGCGTCGTAGCGTTTGGTGGCGAGATAATCCACCAGCGCCAGCTGCATCGGTGAGCTGGTGGACAAAGTGCTCATAAGCTGTAGCTGCTGAATACGGCGGGCATGTTTCCCGGCCGCCACCCAGCCAATACGGAACCCGGCGACCAGACATTTGGAGAAAGATGAGCAATGCAGCGTCATGTCGCTGCGGTCCCAGGCTTTGGCCGGGAGCGGCTTTTCGCGGCCGTAATAGAGTTCGCTGTAGACGTCGTCCTCAATCAGCGTGACGTTATGTTCGGTGAGCAAGGCGATAAGCTGCGCTTTTTTGTCCGCGCTGAGGGTAAAGCCCAGCGGGTTCTGGCCGTTGGTCATCAGCCAGCAGGCTTTGACCGGATAGTCGTTCAGCGCCTGCGCCAGGGCGTTGAGATCGATCCCCTCGTGCACGTCGGTGGCCACCGACAGCGCCTTTAATTTCAGACGTTCAAGTGCCTGTAACGCCCCGTAGAAGCAGGGGTTTTCCACAATCACCCAGTCGCCCGGTTCGGTGACCGCCTGCAGGCTGAGATTCAGCGCTTCGAGGGCACCGGCGGTAATAACAATTTCATCCGGGGAGATGTTCATCCCCTGCTGCGCGTAGCGTCGGGCGATGGCGTGACGCAGATCGACGTTGCCCGGCGGCAGGTTCTCGATCACGCTCATGGCGGTGGCGGTCTTGCTGACGTTCGCCAGGGAGCGGTTCAGCTGCTGTAACGGAAAGAGACGCGGATCGGGAAAGGCCGAGGCAAAGGGCACCACCGAGGGATCGCGGCTGGCCTGTAACACGTCGAAGATATAAGTGTTGATATCCACCGCTTCGTCGCGCATCACCTGCGCGGGCGGCATCGGCTGCTGCCCGGTAGGACGGGCCGCGACGTAGTAGCCCGACTGTGGACGGGCCACAATGCGCCCCTGGCTCTCCAGCATCTGATACGCATGACCGACGGTCATAAAGCTCATTCCGCTGCTGGTGACCTGCTCACGCAGGGAGGGCAGCTTATCGCCGGGCTGCCAGACACCAAGCTCGATCTGCGAAATGATTTGCTGCGCCAGGCGCTGGTATTTTTTCATCGGGTTCTCCTTGCTGCATCACAGTGTATATCAGCAGGAGAAAAAAGGCAGGATTAATAAACTGTTATAGGTAGTAGTGAAGAATTCAGCAGGCGTGACGGCGCCCGACTGGCTTACTTACGAAACTCAAACGGCACCTGACGCGCATGGCGGGAGGCCGCTAAATGATCGAGGGTGATCATCGATGATTTGCAGAAAATGCACTTCGCGCCGTGTGGATTTTTTTCAGACACGTCGAAAATGGAGGTGCGGAACTGCGAACCATGACAGCACGGGCAACGAAAATGGATAGTAGAACTCATGTAAATCTCCTGAACGTAAAAACGTTAAATACTAAATTGGGCCTTTAAGGCATTAGAGGTCTGAGACAAAACTAATCAGAGCGTTCAGAGCGTAAAGATAAAACCCAAGAGAGGCTGCGGAGAGGCACAACGTGTTGAGAGATGCTTTAAGGGACTGCGACGGATATTTTTTTGGCATTCAAACCGAAAATCCATTTACGCACAACCGAAGAAAGGATGCAAGCGCTTTTCACGATAAAATTCTTTTGGTTAAGCGACTCTCTGTATTCCTTCAAATTTTTTGACCACATCTGTGAAATAAACGGCATTTCTTCTCATCCGGTAATCCGTAAAGTAAAGGTCACTGTTTTTATCTGAACCCAGGAAATCCCGACATGAAAAAGATCGGATTTTTGTCATTTGGTCACTGGACGCCCTCGCCGCAGTCTGGAACCCGTACCGCCGCTGATGCCTTGCTGCAATCCATCGATCTGGCGGTTGCCGCTGAAGAGCTGGGCGCGGATGGCGCTTACTTCCGCGTGCACCATTTCGCCCGTCAGCTCGCCTCCCCCTTCCCGCTGCTGGCGGCAATTGGCGCGAAAACCAGCCGGATTGAGATCGGTACCGGCGTTATCGATATGCGCTATGAAAACCCGCTGTATATGGCGGAGGATGCCGGTTCAGCCGACTTAATTTCCGGTGGACGTTTGCAGCTGGGCATCAGTCGCGGCTCCCCGGAGCAGGTGATCGACGGCTGGCGCTACTTTGGTTATGTACCGGGCGAAGGTGAAAACGAGTCTGATATGGCCCGTCGTCACACCGAAGTGCTGCTGGAAGCGCTGCGCGGAGAAGGTTTTGCCAAACCCAATCCACAGCCGATGTTCCCTAACCCGCCGGGCCTGCTGCGCGTTGAGCCGCACTCCGAAGGGCTGCGGGATCGGATCTGGTGGGGGGCGGGTTCGAACGCCACTGCCGTGTGGGCCGCGAAGCTGGGGATGAACCTGCAAAGCTCGACCCTGAAGGACGACGAAACCGGCGAGCCGTTCCACATCCAGCAGGCAAAACAGATCCGCGCCTACCGTGACGCCTGGGCCGAAGCGGGACACACCCGCACGCCGCGCGTCTCGGTCAGCCGCAGCATTTTTGCCCTGATGGACGACCGCGATCGGATGTATTTCGGCTCCAGTCGTAACGAAAGCGACAGCGTGGGTTACCTGGATGAGAAAACCCGTGCCATTTTCGGGCGCAGCTATGCTGCCGAGCCTGACAAGCTGATTGCCCAGCTGAAACAGGACGAAGCGATTGCCGAAGCGGATACGTTGTTACTCACCGTGCCGAATCAATTGGGCGTCGACTATAACGTGCATGTGATTGAGTCGATTCTGAAGCATGTTGCCCCGGAAATGGGCTGGCGCAACGAATAAAGAAATAACGTCTCATGTAGGTAATATTATGTGAGGCGTTGACTTCACCGAATTATTAATCCGTATATAACCACATGATTTATTTATAATAACTATAGCACGATATGCCTGGCCTTTGTCATAAAACCATTGTTTAGTAATGCCTGTTTTTTAAGCTAACTGACAAAAGGAGTTTGACATGGCAATACCGGCCTATCTGTGGTTAAAGGATGATGGCGGATCGACTATCCGCGGTTCTGTCGATGTAAAAGATCGTGAAGGTAGCATTGAAATATTAGGTTTTGGTCACGGACTTCATTTACCTACAGACAACAATACTGGCAAAATTACCGGCACGCGAGTTCATAGTGCACTGGTATTCGAAAAAGAATTCGATTCATCAAGCCCATATCTTTATAAAGCAGTTGCCCAAGGACAAACATTAAAAGCAGCTGAGTTTAAGTGGTATCGAATCAACTACTCAGGGCAGGAAGAAGAGTACTTCAATATGCTCCTTGAAGGCGTTAAAGTCGTTTCTATCTGCCCTCTCATGCATGACGTGAAAAATCCCTCAACTGAAAAACATAATCACCTGGAGTCCGTTGCCCTTCGCTACGAAAGGATCACATGGAAACATTGTGATGGGAATATCATTTTCTCCGATGCGTGGAATGAGCGATGATCCGTTGCACATTTCATTTAAATGGCGGACAGATGTCGACCTTAAGTTGCCCGGGCGTTGGTTTCTTTCCAGCTTATTCTGGAAACGCAGGAACCCACAGAAACAATCCTGATTCTGTTGCTATTAGGGATGTTGGCCCTCTTCCGCAGGGTAAATACTTTATCGTTACTCGTCCCACCGGTCTACTGTCCCCGTTAAAAGATTACTTTTCCTCGCAGCTGAGTGGTTCGGACCGAGATTTATGGTTTGGCTTATTCCGTGAGGACAGCCAAATCGACGACACAACTTTAATAGAGGGTATGAGCCGAGGTAGTTTCCGATTACACCCTGCAGGATATCAGGGGATAAGTAATGGTTGTATAACTCTTGCCAGCAGATGTCATTTTTTGGTCCTACGAGCGGCGCTGCTCAACACTGCTCCAGCAATGGTAACAGCAAGCCTTAGAGCTTATGGCACAGTTCAGGTATTTTGATGAAACATTTAAAAAAGGTCTTAATCTGGTATCTCTTCTTTGCGGTCTATATCGCCATTTTCTGTGGGCTTTTTGTTGGCATACCCGAGGAGGCGCTTCATAGGAGTATCTTTGGTCATGCCCGTGAGGTCAGTGAAATTGATTGGGATAATACTCATATGACAATTCTGCTCGTACTTGATGCTCTCCTTACAGGAATGTGTATTTTTACCAGTTCTATTATCATCGGTAAGCGTTCTGATGATCGGAGAATATTATGAAACCGATAATCAGTATCGTGGTTTGGTTTAGTCAATTGTTCCTACTTTGCATTGTATATTCGATGCTTTGCGTATTAATGCCGGACATCTATTTATATGACGTTTATACGGATAAGTTTGGTTTTCTTACCGAGGAACAATGGTACGACCGCTATACTTTTAGTTTGTTAGTTTTATCTTTGCTCTTAACGACGTTTTTAATTTGGCTTATCGCACGTTATAGGCATATACGCAAAAACCGCTGACTGTGGCGGGGCCTTGGCCCCGCCATCGCCTTAATCCGCTAACACACAGCCCTGCCCGTTAATCGTCAGCTTTAGAGGATATTCACCTGCCAGTTTTGCTGGCTTATCGTTTTCACCTGTAGCATAACAGAGTTACTATTTAATCTAATTTCATAAAACTGTTATACATAAATTCCCCTTTTCTGTCTCTGATACTTCGCTTCCTGCCTCATTACCATAACAGCCACACCGTTTTACCCTGAGGTTGTGCATGTTTGGTTTAGATGCGTTTCATCTGGCGAGGATCCAGTTTGCCTTTACTGTCTCCTTCCACATTATTTTCCCGGCGATAACCATTGGCCTCGCCAGCTATCTGGCGGTGCTGGAGGGGCTATGGCTGAAAAGCAAAAACCCTGTATGGCGCTCGCTGTACCATTTCTGGTCGAAGATCTTCGCCGTCAACTTTGGCATGGGCGTGGTCTCCGGGCTGGTGATGGCCTACCAGTTTGGCACCAACTGGAGCGGTTTCTCCCAGTTTGCCGGCAGCATTACCGGGCCGCTGCTGACCTATGAAGTGCTGACCGCCTTCTTCCTCGAAGCCGGTTTTCTCGGCGTGATGCTGTTCGGCTGGAACAAAGTCGGGCCGGGGCTGCATTTCTTTGCCACCTGCATGGTGGCGCTGGGTACTATCATCTCAACCTTCTGGATCCTCGCCTCCAACAGCTGGATGCAGACCCCGCAGGGCTTTGAGATCGTCAACGGCCAGGTGGTGCCGGTGGACTGGTTTGCGGTGGTGTTTAACCCCTCCTTCCCGTATCGCCTGCTGCATATGTCGATTGCGGCGTTTCTCAGCAGCGCCCTGTTTGTCGCAGCCTCGGCGGCCTGGCACCTGCTGCGCGGCAACAGTACCCCCGCCATTCGCCGCATGTTCTCCATGGCGCTGTGGATGACGCTGATTGTCGCCCCCATCCAGGCGATGGTCGGGGATATGCATGGTCTGAACACCCTGAAACATCAGCCCGCCAAAATTGCCGCCATCGAAGGCCACTGGGAGAACCCGCCCGGCGAGCCTACCCCCCTGCTGCTGTTTGGCTGGCCCGATATGGAGCAGGAGCGTACCCGCTACGGGCTAGAGATCCCGGCGCTCGGCAGTCTGATCCTCACCCACAGCCTCGATAAGCAGGTTCCAGCTCTGAAGGAATTCCCGAAAGAGGACCGCCCCAACGCTACCATCGTCTTCTGGTCGTTCCGCATTATGGCCGGGCTGGGGATGCTGATGCTGTTGCTGGGGGCCGTTGCCCTGTGGCTGCGCTACAAGCAGCGGCTCTATCACTCGCGGCCTTTCCTGTGGTTTGCCCTGCTGATGGGGCCGTCGGGGTTAATTGCCATTCTCGCCGGATGGGTTACTACCGAAGTGGGCCGTCAGCCGTGGGTCGTGTACGGCCTGCAACGAACCAAAGATGCGGTCTCCGCCCACGGCGATCTGCACATGAGCGTCAGCCTGCTGGCCTTTATTGTGGTCTACACCTCGGTGTTTGGCGTGGGCTACAGCTATATGGTGCGCCTGATTAAAAAGGGTCCGCAGGAAGAAGAGTCCTTCCCGACCGAAAATGATGGTCGCCCGGCGCGCCCGCTCTCGGCAGCGAGCCCTGAGTTTACTACCAAGGAGACACCATAATGGGTATCGATCTCTCCCTGATCTGGTTTGTGATAATCGTCTTCGCCACCCTGATGTATATCGTGATGGACGGGTTTGATTTGGGTATTGGCATTCTGTTTCCCGCCATTCAGGACGCCGACGACCGGGATGTGATGGTCAACAGCGTTGCCCCGGTGTGGGACGGAAATGAAACCTGGCTGGTGCTGGGCGGCGCCGCGCTGTTCGGTGCCTTTCCGCTGGCCTATGCGGTGATCGTCGATGCCCTGACCATCCCGCTGACCCTGATGCTGATCGGCCTGATTTTCCGCGGCGTGGCGTTTGAGTTTCGCTTCAAGGCGACGCCCGCGCACCGTCCGTTTTGGGATAAGGCGTTTATCGGCGGCTCGGTGCTGGCCACCTTCACCCAGGGTATGGTGGTGGGCGCGGTGATTAACGGTTTTGCTGTCAGCGGCCGCGCCTTTGCCGGCGGCCCGTTCGACTGGTTCACCCCTTTCAATCTGTTCTGCGGCCTGGGACTGGTGGTGGCCTATGCCTTTTTAGGCGCCACCTGGCTGGTGATGAAAAGTGAGAACCCGTTGCAGGGGTGGATGCGTGAGGTATCGAAGCGTCTGCTGCTGGCGCTGCTGGGGATTATCGCGGCGATCAGCATCTGGACACCGCTTTCCCAGCCCGCGATTGCCGACCGCTGGTTCAGCCTGCCGAACCTGTTCTTCCTGCTGCCGGTCCCGGTTCTGGTGGCGGTGTTGGGCCTGTGGCAGTGGCGCAGCCTGAACAATCCGCACAGCCACCATCTGCCGTTCGTGCTGACCCTCGGGTTAATCTTCCTCGGCTTTAGCGGGCTGGGGATCAGCATCTGGCCGCATATCATTCCGCCGTCGATAACCTTATGGCAGGCCGCCGCGCCAGCGCAGAGCCAGGGCTTTATGTTGGTGGGCGCGCTGTTCATCATCCCGATCATCCTTGTCTACACTTTCTGGAGCTATTACGTATTTCGCGGCAAAGTCCAGCCTGGGGAGGGCTATCACTGATGAATCAACCTGTCTGGAAACGTCTGATGTGGATGGTGATTATCTGGGGCGGCAGCGTGCTGGCCCTGGCGCTGGTGGGGATGTTCTTCCGCGTGCTGATGACCGCGGCGGGGTTTAAAGCGCACTAAATACCCCCCAACCCTCTCCCGGCAAGGGAGAGGGAACAGTCCATGCCCAGACAAATTCTGACAAAACCTTTTCGCGCCTTTGAAGATCCTAATAATAACCTAACTGAACTATCGGCATGATGGCCGCTCAACGTAACCGGGTGGTGGCAGAATGTTTACAAAAACGTTATCGATAGTGATGCTGACCTGCGCGCTTTTTTCCGGGCAGCTGATGGCGGGACACAAAGGGCATGAATTTTTTTGGGTGAAGAACGTCGATCAGCAGCTGCGCCACGAAGCCGACAGCGATGAGCTGCGCGCCGTGGCGGAAGATTCCGCTGAGGGTTTGCGCGAACATCACCACTGGCAGAAGTCGCGCAAACCGGATACTCACTTTCTTTGATTAACTGCCTTTACGCTTCGGCAGCGTTTTCAGCAGTTCGTCAGGGCTGACGGAGGCCACAACGCTGCCCGGCTGAGGCATTTTAAAGATGTGATTTTTCATCTTGCCGATGACGTGCATTTCGCACGGACGGCAGTCAAACTTCAGGGTTAACACCTCATCGCCGTTCACCAGCTGCATAGGCGTGGCCTTCCAGCTCTTGATGCTGCCCTTCGCCTGCTTCGGACAGAGGTTAAAGGCGAAGCGCAGACAGTGCTTGGTGATCATCACCGGTACATCGCCCTTCTCTTCGTGCGCCTCATAAGCGGCATCGATCAGCTCAACGCCATAGCGCTGATAGAAGGCCCGCGCCTTATGGTTGTAGACGTTTGCCAGGAATGAGAGGTGCGTTTCCGGGTAGACCGGCGGCGGTACGGAGACCGCTTTGCGGCTGCCGCGCGGGTAATTCGCCAGACGGGCTTCATCGAGCATTTCAGCGGTTTCACGGCGGAACTGGTTTAACAGGCTGTTCGGCACAAAGAGTGCGCCAGGCAGGTTAACCTGAATATCCCGGGCGTAATAAATCGTCTGGCCCAGTTTGGCGATGCCGTCTTTCAGATTATTCAGCGCTTTTTCGGCGTTATTAGCAACCTCGAACATCCCATCCAGGGTGTGGGTCACACTGGTGCCGTCTTCGCTGGTCATGGTAAGGATCAGCTGCTCTTCCCAGCCGCCCAGCTCAATGTCCACCGCGATACGACGCTCGCTGGAGGTTTTCATCAGCGCCTGCTGCCAGTTATGATCGAGGTTACGGTTCAGGGCCGCATGCGGACGTGCTTTATACATGTCGGCGGGCATTTCGTTCGGCCAGACGCGGTAGCGGTTTTCGCCGGTTTTCTCCACCGTATTGGCGCGGAAGCCCACTACTTCACGTTTGATCATCACGTTCAGGCCATCGCCGTTCGCCAGCGGTTCTGTCACTTCCACGTCAAGGTAATCCTTCGCCACCTTCAGCACTTCACCCACCGGCAGGCCAATAAATTTCGGTGAATCGAAGGCGCCGATGTCGTCTTTACGCGCGTTCACGAAGTAGTCGGTGCTGCCGCGGTGGAAGGTTTTATCGGTGGACGGAATAAAGAAGTGCTCGGTGCGCCCGGCGGAGCTGCGGGCCAGGTCGCCGCGATCTTCAACGATGGCATCGAGCATCTGGCGATAATGAGCGGTGATGTTCTTCACGTAGCTCATGTCTTTGTAGCGCCCTTCAATCTTGAAGGATTGTACGCCCGCGTCGATCAGCGCGCCAAGGTTGGCGGTCTGGTCGTTATCTTTCATCGACAGGAGGTGTTTATCAAAGGCCACCACGCGGCCCTGATCGTCTTTCAGGGTATAGGGCAGACGGCAGGCCTGGGAGCAGTCGCCGCGGTTGGCACTGCGCCCGGTCTGGGCGTGAGAGATGTTGCACTGCCCGGAGTAGGCCACGCACAGCGCGCCGTGGATAAAGAACTCGATGGTGGCGTCGGCCGCCTGGTGAATATCGCGGATCTGATTGAGGTTCAGCTCGCGCGCCAGCACGATCTGGGTGAACCCGGCATCAGAGAGAAACTTCGCTTTCTCCACGCTGCGGATATCGCACTGGGTACTGGCATGCAGCTCAATCGGCGGGATATCCATCTCGAGGACACCCATGTCCTGGACGATTAGCGCGTCGACGCCGGTCTGATAAAGGTCGGTAATCAGACGCTGCGCCGGCTCCAGTTCATCATCATGAAGAATGGTGTTCAGGGTCACAAACACCTTCGCCCCGAAACGGTGGGCGAACGGCACCAGGTCGGCGATATCGCGCAGGCTGTTGCTGGCATTATGGCGGGCGCCAAATCCAGGGCCGCCGATATAGACCGCATCGGCGCCGTGAAGAATTGCTTCACGGGCAATGGCGGCGTCACGAGCCGGGCTTAAGAGTTCAAGATGATGGGATGGCAGGCGCATACTTCGTCGTTATCCGTTATGGTCAAAATGGCGGCTATTGTAGTCAGAAGTATGGGCCAGTGAAACAGTTTTGCGTGCCTTTAGCGGGGATAATGGATAAGCGAGTGAAAGTGCACCGTCTGGCCGCTGCTGTTGCGGTAGGCGTGCGGTTTATCTCCGGCAAATCGCAGGCCGGTGTCGGGGGCTAACGTCTGCCAGACGCCGTCGATCTGCATCTCCAGCTCCCCGCTGATCGCCACCACGTGCTCAATCACCCCGGCTTCGTGCGGCGTGGATTCGCTGAGTGCGCCCGGGGCGAGGGTAATCGAGAAATGATCATACTTTAGCGTCTCGTCCCAGGGAAACAGCGGTTTGACCACCATCGCCTGCAGCTGCGGGTCGAAGACCGGCGGATTCTCCGCTTCGGGGGTGATAAAGGTGGAGAACGGCACGTTCAGCCCGGTGGCAATTTTCCACAGCGTTGAGACTGTCGGACTGGATTCGTTGCGTTCCACCTGGCCGAGCATCGCTTTCGACACGCCGGTCTCTTCTGCCAGCTTTGACAGGCTCCAGCCGCGCGCCTGACGCAGCGTTTTCAGTGTAAAGGCAAGATGTTGTGTGATGTCCATGGGCCCTCCCGTTGTCGCGAGTGTATCACTTGTATGCTATAACGCACAGTGCTACATTCACGGCTGTTATAACGCACAACGGAGTTCCTATGCGCGCAACCTCGCTCACCTTTCCCACCCTGTTATCAGGTTTTGTCGCCGTGCTGGTGGGCTACGCCAGCTCCGCCGCCATCATCTGGCAGGCGGCCGCTGCGGCAGGCGCGACGGCACCACAGATTGCAGGCTGGATGACGTCGCTGGGGATCGGCATGGGGATCAGCACCCTGGCGCTGTCGTGGTGGTATAAAGCCCCGGTGCTCACCGCCTGGTCGACGCCCGGAGCCGCCCTGCTGGCGACCAGCCTGCAGGGGGTGACGCTGTCAGAGACCATCGGCATCTTTATCTTTGCTAACGCGCTGATTTTGATTTGCGGCGTGAGCGGCCTGTTCGCCCGGCTGATGAAAATTATTCCCCACTCCCTGGCGGCAGCGATGCTGGCGGGCGTTCTGCTGCGTTTCGGATTACAGGCCTTCAGCAATCTGGAGGGGCACCTGCTGCTGTGCGGCAGCATGTTGCTGGCCTGGCTTATTACCAAAGCTTTCGCCCCGCGCTATGCCATCGTGGCTACCCTGCTGGTGGGCGGTGCAGTAGCGGCCCTGAAAGGTGACGTTGTCACTGATAAGTTAACCTTTGCGGTGGTGATGCCGGAATTTATCGCCCCGACCTTTAACCTGACCACGCTTGTCAGTATCGGTCTGCCCTTCTTCCTGGTGACCATGGCCTCGCAGAATGCGCCCGGGTTCGCCACGCTCAAAGCCTCCGGCTACCCGGTGGCGGTTTCGCCGCTGATCGTCTTTACCGGCGGGCTGGCGCTGCTGCTGTCGCCGTTTGGCGTGTACTCTATCTGCATTGCGGCGATCACCGCCGCCATCTGTCAGAGCCCGGATGCGCACCCGGATGCCGGCAAACGCTGGTTGGCCGCGGCGGCGGCAGGCATCTTTTATCTGCTGGCGGGGATTTTCGGCGGCTCGATTAGCGGGCTGATGGCGGCCCTGCCGTTAAGCTGGATCCAGACTCTGGCGGGGCTGGCACTGCTGGGTACCATCGGTGGCAGTCTGCATCAGGCCCTGCACAATGAGGCCGAACGCGATGCCGCGATCGTGACCTTTCTGCTCACCGCCAGCGGCGCGACGCTTGCCGGGATTGGCTCGGCGTTCTGGGGATTAGTGGCGGGCGGCATCTGCTACGCCCTGCTGTTACGCACCCGACGCGCGTAGCTGGGACGGCGTCAGCCCGGTGGCAGCGCGAAAGCGGTTGCTGAAATGGCTGGCGGAGCTGAACCCGCAGGCCAGCGCGATCTCGGTCAGCGGCTGGCGGGTGGATCGTACCAGGACTTTGGCCTTCTCCATCCGCCGCTGCATCACATACTGGTGCGGCGCCATCTGCATCGACTGACGGAACATGCGGGCAAAATGAAACTCGCTTAAGCTCGCCTGTCCCGCCAGATCCGCCAGGATCAGCGGCTGGGCCAGATTCTCTTCGATAAACCCCAGCACGTTACGCAGCACGAACGGCGACAGGCCGCCCGTTACCGTCGGGAGCGCCCACTGCACGTTGCTGTAATGCTGCACCAGATGGGTAAGAAGCAGCGTCGAGGCGGTACTCAGCGTGAGCTGGTTGGCCGACTGCTGCCAGTCGCAGCCGAGGATAAAATGGCGGTACAGGGCGGTAATGCTGGCATCGTCGCCAAACAGATTTTCGTCCAGGGTAAAGCTGTACGGGCTTTTATCCCAGATCTGCTCCCCGACGTTGCGCAGGTGCGCGTCGGTACAGTAGAGATGGATAAACGACAGATCGTCGCGGATATCCCAGCTGGATTCGCTCTCTTTTGGCATCAGGCAGAAGCGATCCGGGCCGCCGCCGTTTTTCCAGCCCGCGTTGGTTTTGTGATAGCTCTCGTAGCCGTCGGCAATATAGAGGCTCAGGGTGTGGTGATCGCAATATTGCGTAATGGTGTCGCGTTTATTTGACCAGGCCGCCAGCTGGATGCCTGAATTCAGCGCCACGGCATTGTGCAATACCGCTTTATGCTTGCGCAGATTTTCAAAGGCACCGTACATCTCAGCCATAGCGACTCACACCCTGATAAATAAGAACCATTGAGTCTAAAAAGATCTTCACTTCAGTGCCAGCCCTGTTCACTCTCCGTCAGGAAAAAAGCGCAAGAATATGCAAGTTCGCCGCAAGCCTGTGAAAGAAGGCCCTTCTCCCTGCCGCCATACTGGGGTCAGACTTTGCTGATAAGAGAAAAAACGATGAACGCATTATTGTACGCGCTGGTGGTCGTGATCTGGGGAACCACCTGGATTGCCATCTTTTTACAACAGGGGCCGGTGCCTGCGCCGGTCTCTATTTTCTGGCGCTTCGCCGTCGCCACCGCCACCATTATGGCGGTGCTGTTAATATTGCGACGCCTGCGCCCGCTCGCCTTGCGCGACCATCTGTTTTGCGGCCTGCAGGGCTGCTGCGTCTTCTGCTTTAATTTCTGGTGCTTTTATACGGCAGCGGGATATATCAATACCGGCCTCGAATCGGTGATTTTTTCGATGGCGGTGCTCTATAACGCCCTGAACAGCTTCCTCTTCTTTGGTCAGCGCCCGCCGGCACGCTTTTATCTGGCGGCGGCGCTGGGGCTGCTCGGCATTATCACCCTGTTCTGGAACGACCTGTTAGCCAGCGGCTGGAGCGCCGGTCTGCTGTTCGGCATTGCCCTGTCGGCGCTGGGCACCTACGGCTTCTCACTCGGGAATATGATCAGCCTGCGCCACCAGCGCAACGGGCTGGAAACCATGACCACCAACGCCTGGGCGATGCTGTACGGCACTCTGGTGATGGGGGCGATTGCGCTGATCCGCGGGGATGACTTTACGCCGGTCTGGTCGGTGAGCTATATGGGCGCTCTGCTCTATCTGGCGCTTTTTGGCTCGGTGATTGCCTTTGGCGCTTACTTCACGCTGGTCGGGCGGATTGGTGCGGGCAAAGCGGCGTACAGCACCCTGCTGTTCCCGCTGGTGGCGCTTTCGTTCTCGACGGTGTACGAGGGGTACATCTGGCACAGCAACGGCATTGCCGGGCTGCTGCTGATCTTAACGGGGAATCTGGTGATGTTTGCCCGACCGGAGAACTGGTTCAGACGGCTGCGAACGGCCTAAAAAAACCGGCCTGCGCGTTGCAGGCCGGTCTGTGGTTATTTGGTTTTATTCACATCAAACATGGTGGCATCGGTCGCCATGTCATCAACAACCTGCTTGAGGGTCGCGAAGGTCATTGGTGTACTTTCGTTATTCAGCTCTTTCCCTTCGCCCTTACGGACGACTTTGATGACCGGCTTGTTGGTCTTAGAGTCAATCAGCTCACCTTCAAAGAAGAGGTGGGTATCCATAGTACGGTGACCGGTTGCCATTTGCGTGCCGGCAACCACCAGCGCAACAGGGACAACTTCATAGAACTGCAGGCCTTCTTTCTGCGAGCTGACACCGGTGATGGCGCCACGGAAGATCAGGCTGCGTGAACCCGGGGTCGTCACAATCGGCTTACGCTGGCCGATAGCGGTTTTCATTTTGGTGTTGGTGTAGTTTAACAGTTCATCCAGCGTGCGTTGGCCGATCTGAGTGGTAGGCTTAGGCGTCGGATAATAGGTGATATTGTTCCAGATAATGCTGTCGTAGTTTGCTTCGTTATAAGACGGATCAACCCAGCGCAGCGTTGGTTTACCCGATGCAGAGGTGGTTTGCTGGAGCCCGGAGTAGTCTTTTAAAAAGCCTGAATATTGTTCAGGCGCAGCCACTTTTGACGCACAGCCAGCAAGAAGCAACAGGCCGGAAAGCGCGGCAACTTTAAATAAAGTAGTAGTACGCATAATGGGTGTATCCCTGTTAAGTGCAAATATGCAATTGAAGTTATAGCAAAAGTTGGCTGAAAGAAAAGTGACAAAAAATGATGAAGACAGCACAAATTAAAAAAAAATCGCCCGTCTTGATGACGGGCAGAATTAAACGTTTATTTTATATCCACTTGCCAGAATAAATGTTTACCGAACGGATCAATTTCATAACCTGTGACTTCTTTGC
Source organism: Leclercia adecarboxylata (assembly GCF_006874705.1). Lineage (NCBI taxonomy): Bacteria > Pseudomonadati > Pseudomonadota > Gammaproteobacteria > Enterobacterales > Enterobacteriaceae > Leclercia > Leclercia adecarboxylata. The sequence goes on from NZ_CP035382.1 coordinate 4,231,189, forward strand.
GTACAGGTTCAAAAATAGTTGAGTGCGCAATCATTACCGCTGGCATTTGATCGTGCATCATTTGCTGTGCCTGCTGGTATAACGCCGCACGTTTATTCTGATCGGTAATAGATTTCGCTTCGGCAATAATTTTATCAAATGGCGGATAACACCATTTGGCGGAATTCGACCCGCCGTTGGCCGAGGTGCAGGTAAAGAGCGGGCCGAAGAAATTATCCGGATCGCCCGTTGCCGTCGTCCAGCCCATCAGCGCCGCCTGATGCTCACCCCCCTTCACCCGCTTGAGGTACTCCCCCCACTCATAGGTGACGACTTTGGTCTGCACGCCGACTTTTGCCCAGTCGGCCTGGATCATCTCGGCCATCCGTTTGGCATTGGGGTTGTACGGACGCTGGACCGGCATGGCCCACAGGTCGATGGTCATCCCGTTGGCAAAACCGGCCTCTTTCAGCAGGGCTTTGGCTTTTTCTGGATCGTAGTCGTAGTCTTTCAACTCACTGTCTGCGCTCCAGACGCCCGGCGGCAGCAGGTTTTTCGCGGCGGTGCCGGTGCCCTGGAAGACGGCCTCGATAATGGCCGGTTTGTTGATCGCCATCGCCAGCGCCTGGCGCACCTTGACGTTATCCAGCGGCGGTTTTTGCGTATTGAACGACAGGAAGCCGGTATTCAGCCCCGCCTTGCTCATGAGATTGAGATCTTTGTTGGCCTTCATCCGCGGCAGATCGGCGGGGTTCGGGAACGGCATCACCTGGCACTCGTTTTTCTCCAGCTTGGCGAAGCGCACCGAGGCGTCCGGAACGATGGTGAACACCAGGCGATCCAGCTTCGCTTTGCCCTGCCAGTACTCAGGGAACGCCGTAAACAGAATACGCGAGTCCTTCTGGTACTTCGCCAGCTTAAACGGCCCGGTGCCGATCGGCTCCATATCCACCTTCTCCGGGGTGCCGGCTTTCAGCATCGCGTCGGCATATTCGGCAGAGAGGATTGAGGCGAAGTACCAGGCCAGGTCCGCCACGAACGGCGCTTCCGGATGGGCCAGGGTGAAGCGCACCGTATGCTCATCCACTTTGTCGATGGCGACGATCAGCTTGCCGAACTCCAAGCTCTCGAAATTGGAGTAGTTACCGTTGGAGACGTTGTGATACGGATGACTGGCATCTTTCTGACGCATAAACGAGAAGATCACATCATCGGCGTTAAAGTCTCGTGTCGGGGTGAATAGCGTATTGCTCTGGAACTTGACCCCTTTGCGCAGATGGAAGGTATAGACCTTGCCATCCTCGCTGACGTCCCAGCTTTCGGCCAGGCTCGGCACCAGATCGGTAGTGCCCGGAGTAAAATCCACCAGCCGGTTATACACCGGTACGGCGCTGGCATCCACGCTGGTGCCCGAGGTATAGAGTTGCGGGTTAAAGTTCTCCGGCGATCCTTCCGAACAGTAGACCAGCGTTTTAGCGGCAACGGTGGAACTGACCGTCAGCGCGGCGACCATCAGTGCCAGGGTTGTGAGGTTGCTTTTCATCGCGTTTTCCTGTCTTTTAATTTGACGGCTAATGAATTTTTGTCGTGCCAAACCATAAATAACACTAAAGTGATTGTGCAAACACCTGATAACACAAATAAAGAAGGATCCACCATGGCTCACGCGCTCGCCAGTCAATTAACCCAACGCTTCTTTCGCTACCTGGCTATCACCAGCCAGAGCGATCCGAAGGTGAAAACCCTGCCCTCCACCCCCGGTCAGCATGAGATGGCTCGTGCACTGGCGATGGAGCTGCAAACGCTGGGTCTGGACGACATTGTGATCGACGAATTTGCCACCGTTACCGCGGTGAAAAAGGGCAATGTGCCCGGCGCACCGCGCATCGGTTTTATCACCCATATCGATACCGTCGACGTGGGATTGTCACCGGATATTTATCCGCAGATCCTCACGTTTACCGGAGATGATCTCTGTCTGAACCGTGAAAAAGATATCTGGCTGCGGGTCAGCGAGCACCCGGAAATTCTGGCCTATCCCAACGAAGAGATTATCTTTAGCGACGGTACCAGCGTGCTGGGCGCCGACAACAAAGCGGCGGTCACCGTAGTGATGACGCTGCTGGAGAACCTCACCGCAGAGCATCAACATGGCGATATCGTGGTGGCCTTCGTGCCGGACGAAGAGATTGGCCTGTGCGGGGCGAAAGCCCTGGATCTGGCGCGTTTTGACGTTGATTTCGCCTGGACTATCGATTGCTGCGAGTTGGGAGAGATTGTTTATGAGAACTTCAATGCCGCAGCGGCGGAAATTCGCTTTACCGGCGTGACCGCGCACCCGATGTCGGCCAAAGGGGTGCTGGTGAACCCGCTGCTGATGGCCACCGACTACATCAGCCACTTCGATCGCCTGCAAACCCCGGAGCATACCGAAGGCCGTGAAGGCTACATCTGGTTCAACGGCATCCAGGCCGGGCAAAACGAGGCGGTCCTGAAGGCCAATATTCGTGATTTCGATCGCGACAGCTTTGCCGCCCGCAAGGCGCAAATTGGCGACGTCGCGCAGAAGATCGCGGCACAGCATCCTACCGCGAAGGTGAGCTGGCACATCGAAGATACCTACAGCAACATCAGCAACGCCGTAGGGGAAGATCGTCGGGCTATCGACCTGATGTTTGAGGCGATGGAAAGCTTAGGCATCACGCCGAAACCGACCCCGATGCGCGGCGGCACTGACGGCGCGGCGCTTTCAGCGAAGGGGCTGTTGACCCCGAACTTCTTCACCGGTGCCCATAACTTCCACTCGAAGTTTGAGTTTTTACCGCTGAAATCGTTCGAGGCCTCGTATCATACGGCGCTGCAGCTTTGTCTGCTGGCGGCGCGTTAAGCCGGGTGGCGGCTGACGCCTTACCCGGCCTACAAAATCCCTGACCTGTAGGCCCGTGCAAGCGAAGCGCCGCCAGGCAATGCCCGTTACGCTGGTTTACGCGCCAGCAGCGTGGCGAAACGCAGTTTAATACGATTCCCCTGGGCGTCGGTGCGGTGTAACTCACCGACGTCCTCGTTGTACTTCAGCTGTTCCCAGCCCGCATAGTAGCCGCTCAGCTCCCCGGTTTTAAACGCAAACGGGAAGCCGACGTTGCACGGATAGTCTTCGGTATCCATTGCCGCCACAATCAGGTTATAGCCGCCCGGTTTGGTGCAGCGCTGCATGTTGTCAATCAGGCCCGGAATAGTCTCTGGCTGGAGGAACATCAGCACGACGGTTGAGAGGATAAAATCGTATTCGCCGTCAAAGCGCAGGCTGTTGAGATCCTGAATCGCCGTCTGCAGGTTAGCGATCCCCTCTTTGGCCTTGATGCTCTCGATGTTATCGATACTTGCCGCATTCTTATCCCACGCGGTAACGTCAAAGCCATTAGCCGCCAGGTAGAGGCTGTTACGTCCGTTGCCGCAGCCGAGATCCAGGGTTTTGCCCGGTTTAACCATCCCTGCGCTGTACACCACCTCAGAGTGGGTGCGGGTAATACCATATTTTTCGGTAAAGTAGTTCTCATCAAACACAGTCATTCTCTTTCCTCAGCTTGCATAAGCGTTGCTTTGTCTGCACGGACCAACAGTTTGCCCTGCATCAGCAGGATAAACGTGCGCACCAGTAATAGCGCAATGATGGCATTGGTAAAAATAAACAGCGGGATGGCGATGGCGTGGAAAAAACCGGACGGGCTACTCTGCCCCAGATGCAGACCGGTGGTGGCCAACGCCGAGACGCCGAACGAAAAGCTCCAGAACGACGCATTAAACGGCTGCGAAAGATACCAGGGCATCAGGCGCAGGGTAAACAGCAGCTGCAGCAGGCCGTAGCCGAACAGCATTTTAGCGAAGGTATCGGCTTCGCCGCCGTTGACGCTGAACCAGGCGCTACAGGCCACCAGCGCGGGTGCCAGCTGGATCCCAAGGGAGGTGCGCATCGCGGGGGGCAGTTCGCCTGCGCTCCGCAGACGCTGCAAAATCACCGGCTCCAGGCTCAGCCAGGAGAAGACCCCGGCCCCGAGGAACACCAGCCCGGCATCGTGAAACCCGAGCGCGCCGCAGGCCATCGCGCTGATAAAGTTGTTCGCCACCGTAGGCAGATAGAGGCCCGGGGTAGTCGCCTCCTCCGGGTGTTTGCCGCGCCACAGTCCGGCAGACTGCCACGCCGCATAGCTCAACTGCACCACCACCCCGACGGTGAACAGCGCCAGCGCCAGCGGGCGATACCAGGGCACAAAACCAATCGCTACCAGCAGCGTGGTGGCCGGAAACAGGCTGACAAAGCTGCTCATCACCGGATGGCGCATCTCCGCCAGCACGCTGCGCGGAAAACGTATCGCCCGGGTGAGAAAAGCGACGGTCAGAAATGCCCAGATCGCCATCGCCAGCGTCACCAGGATCTCGCCCGGCCAGCGCGTCACCGGCCAGATAGTGCTGGCGTAACGCCAGGCAAAGCCCATCCCAATGGTCCCCAGCACCATACCGTAGTAGCCCGCGGGTAAATTAAGAACGCGTTCAGTCGGTTGCGTTTTATACATAAATTTTAATCTATAAAATATATTTGAAATACTAGTTTAAGGTGTTTCATTTGCGGATGCCACTGTTTCGATCAAGCTAAAGTTTGCTACGTTTAGTGGAGAGGACAACTGCGGGCAGAGTGATGAAAAAATATCGACTTAGCGATGAAAGCCGTCAGCACTACTGGCAGGACGGCGAGACGAAGGCAGCGGTAGAAGTGCGCCAGATTATCGCTGCGCGCGATTTCAACGATGTGAAGTGCGGCACTCGGGGCGGCTGGATCGATGACGAATCGGCGCTGTCGCACGAGCAAGACTGCTGGATCTACGACGAGAACAGCGTGGTGTTCGCCGGGGCGCAGGTCAGCGGCAATGCGCGCATCACCCGGCCCTGCGTCATCAGCCATCAGGCCTCGGTGAGTGATAACGTCTGGGTCGATGGGGCGCAGATCACCCACGGCGCGCGTATAGGTGACAACGTCACGGTGCAATCCTCGATAGTGCACGGTGAGTGTCATCTTTTCAACAATGCCCGCGTCCTGCATAACAGTATGGTTATTGCCGCCAAAGGCCTGACCCCGGACCCGCATCAGATCCTGCGCATTTTTGGCGAAGCCACGGTCAGCCAGTCGCGAGTCGTGCATCAGGCGCAGATCTACGGCAACGCCATCGTCACGTACGCCTTTGTTGAACACCGCGCGGAAGTATTTGAGAACGCGCTGGTCGAAGGCAACGAGGTGAATAACGTCTGGGTGTGTGACTGCGCCAAAGTGTATGGCAACGCCCGCCTGCTCGCCGGGCTGGAGGAGGATGCCATCCCCACCCTGCGCTACAGCTCCCAGGTGGCGGAAAACGCCCTGGTGGAGGGCAACTGCGTGATCAAACATCACGTCCTGATTGGCGGCGACGCCTGGCTACGCGGTGGGCCGATTCTGATTGACGATAAAGTGGTGATCCAGGGTCGGGCGCGCATTCGCGGCGAAGTGCTGATCGAGCATCATATTGAAATTACCGATGACGCGGTAATTGAGGCATCAGACGGAGAGGTGATTCACCTGCGCGGCGAGAAGATGATCAACGGCGCGCAGCACATTACCCGCACGCCGTTGCTCGGGGCATTATGAGGTGCAGATCCGGGCGTAGATATTCTGGTCATCATAGCGCCCGTTGAGGAACTCGGCCTCTTGCAGGCACCCTTCCAGCAGAAAGCCGTTGCGCAGCGCCACCTGGTTACTGGCGGCGTTGTCTACGCGGCACTTGATCACGAAGCGGCGGATCTCTCCCCGTCCGGCGTAGTGCTGAATAAACGCTTCCAGCGCCTGAGACAAAATCCCCTGCCCCTGATGCGCTTCATCCAGCCAGTAGCCGATGTAGCCGGTTTTGTTCAGCGGCTCGATGGAATTGAACGACAACACTCCCACCAGGGCGTTATCCCTGAAGATAAGGAACATTTTGGCGTAACCGCGCTGATGCAGCATCTGGTTGCTCAGGATGTTCTGCCGGGTATCGTCTTCGGAGCCGACAAACTGCGGCCAGTTGAGGTATTCCTGCAGCCACTCCCGGTTTTTGACTACCAGATTGTGCAGCTCGGTGGTGTAACGCTCGTCGGTGGCGCGCAGTTCGATATGTGCGCTGACGGGGATAATTTCTTCTTCGTTAGTCATATTCATCGGTTAGCCTTTGTAGGCCGGGTAAGGTGTAGCCGCCACCCGGCAATGTGGCATCGGTGCGGCTGATGCCCGGCGGCGCATTCGCTTGCCGGGCCTAGGGTCCGGATCGTTATGGTTTGAGTAGGCCGGGTCAGGCGCAGCCGCCACCCGGCGCAGGCTTAACGCATTATGCGGTCATCCACGTACTGGCGCTTATCGGGCGCCGGTGGGAAGTAGTGATACAGCCAGGTTTCGCTGATCGCCTCCCCCTGGCAGCGCAGGAACATGCGCATGTCCACCGTATCGGTGGAGTCGCTGGTCGGATACCAGTCAAACAGAATGCGATACCCGTCGAACGGCTCCACGTACAGGATCTCGATCTGCTTCGCTTCGCCGCTGGAGAGGGTGATCACCGGCTCGATCCCTTTCGGCGCAGCCGCTTTCAGATCGCCGCCAACAAAATCGATAGCGAAACGGCGCGCCCACACCTTCGGATAGTTTTCACCCGGGGCCCAGCCTTCCGGGAAGCCGCCCATCCCGGTACGGGTCGCCATCACGTTCGCCAGCGGAGAACGGACCGGCGGTTTGGCGCTCCAGTAGAGACGGTACTGGAAGTCCAGCTTGTCGCCTGCTTTCACCGGTTTTTCCGGCTGCCAGAAGCAGACCACGTTATCCAGGGTTTCACCGGTGGTCGGGATCTCCATCAGCCCCACGGTGCCCTTGCCCCACTGGTTGCGCGGCTCGACCCACAGGCCTGGACGTTTGTTGTACCAGCCCATGATGTCCTGATAGTGCGAGAAATCGCGATCGAGCTGCAGCAGACCAAAGCCTTTCGGGTTCTTATCGGTATAGGCGTTGAACTGTAACTTCTGCGGGTTGTTCAGCGGACGGCAGACCCACTCGCCGTTGCCGCGCCACATCGCCAGACGATCGGAGTCGTGGATCTGCGGATGAATGGTGTCGCACATGCGGCGCTCGTTGTTGCCGCAGGCGAACATGCTGGTCATCGGCGCGATCCCCAGCTGCTGAATGTCCTTTCGGGCATACAGGTGGTTTTCGACGTCCATGATCACCTGAGTCTTCTCGCAGTGGATCACGAACTTATAGGCCCCGGTGATACTCGGGCTGTCGAGCAGGGTGTAGACCGTAAAGGTGGTCGCACCCGGTTTGACGGTTTCAAACCAGAACGAGGTAAAGTCCGGGAACTCTTCCTGCGTATCGGCATAGGTGTTGAGCGCCAGACCGCGGGCAGAGAGGCCGTACTGATAAGTGTCATCCACCGCGCGGAAGTAGCTCGCGCCCAGGAAGGAGACGATATCGCGACGCGCCAGCTCCGGGGATTTAAAGGCGCGGAAACCGGCAAAGCCTAAATCGCTCTGGCCTTCCAGCTGCTTCGTATCAACGCCCGCGTCGTGGTAGTTGAACAGCTCCGGGCGGAAGTGAATTTCACGCGCCTGCGCGGTCTGATTATCCAGCGAGAACATGCGCACCCGGCGGCGGAAGCCCATCCCGACGTGGAAGAACTGCACGTCGAGCTGGCGGTTTTCGATGTTGTTCCACAGCGACTGCTTCGCATCGTACTGGATGCTGTTATAGGCCTGCGGCGTCAGCGTCGCTAAGGTATCCGGCAGCGGACGCGGCGCACCGCCCCAGGGTGTTTGCGCCAGGTCGTGCGCCATGGATTGCAGCACGGAGAAGTCGAAACGACGGCTCGTACCGTCCGCAATATCCGACTCAGCCGCACTGGCTGCCCGGGAAAAAAGCGCGGCGAGGCCGGAAGTCCCGCTCAGGGCGGCAACAGCCAGGGAGCCTTTTAAAAAACGTCTGCGATTCATGCCTGGAAAAACGTCCTTATGGTCGTGGGGAGGTGGATTTCGCTCAGGGCGAAACAACGGCAAGAAAGAACATCATTAAGAGGGCACAGCCTAAACAAAAACGGTTAAGAATCCAATAATTGACAGGCGAGAATATGCGCAATGGGAGAAAGATTATTATGTCGAGGAGAATTGCCTGAATCGGGGGTAAAGAAACGTATATACCCTAAATAATTCGAGTTGCATGAAGGCGGCGACGCAGCGAATCCCCAGGAGCTTACTAAAGTAAGTGACTGGGGTGAGCGAGGAAAGCCAACGCACAGGCAACTTGAAGTATGACGGGTATAAAAAGGCCCCTGCCGGACATTAACGACAGGGGCTAAAAAGTCAGATTGTCGTTATTTTACGCTGACATCGATACCCGGGAAGTACTTCTTCGCCAGCTTATCGATAGTGCCGTCAGCGCGGACTTTATCAATGGCTGCATCAAGCTGCTTTTTGGTGGCCTCGTCGCCTTTACGCAGGCCATAGCCGATCCCGCTGCCGAGAATAGTGTCATCCGATACCGGTTTGCCGATAAAGCCGAAGCCCTTCCCCTGCGGCTTGCTGAGGAAGCCTGCCTGCCCGGCGGCAGACATCACCAGCGAGGCATCGATACGGCCATTGAGCAGATCGCCCCAGGCCATGTTCTGATCTTTATAGGACACCACGGTGACGCCCTGTTTTTCCCAGTGCTCCTTGGCATAGGTCTCCTGAATGGAGCCCTGCAGCACGCCGATGGTCTTGCCTTTCAGCCCTTCCGGCGTAGCGTCTACCGCACTGCCGGTTTTGCCCACCAGTTGGGAGGGGATCCGGTAGATCGGCTGGGTAAAGTCGATGCTCTGACGACGCTGATCGGTAATGTTCATCGCCGAGTTAATGGCGTCGAATTTCTTCGCCACCAGCCCCGGGATCAGCGCGTCGAACGAGGTTTCAACCCAGCTGCATTTCAGCGCGGCGGCGGCGCAAATGGCGTTGCCGAGCTCAATATCAAACCCTTCCAGCTCACCCGAGGCATTGCGGCTCTCAAATGGCGGATACTCGGCTTCGACGCCGTAACGTAATTCTGTTGCCGCGAAGGACGAAAACGAACACAGCAATCCCAGGCCGACAACGAAGGCTTTTAATTTCATGACTGAACTCCTAAGCGTGGTGTTACCCGACACAGGGCCTGCGCACCTGCCCGTAATGTCGCCTCATCTTTGGCAAAAGAGAGACGGATTAATTTGTTATCTGTCCCGTCGGTATAAAACGCCGACAGCGGGATAGTGGCAACGCCGTGATCCACAATCAGCCGCTTCACCATCTCGCTGTCGCGCTCGTCGCTGAAGTGGCTGTAATCCGCCAGCAGGAAGAACGAGCCTGCGCTCGGCAGCAGACGGAAGGGTGAATCGGCCAGCAGATTGACCAGCAGATCGCGCTTGCGCTGGTAAAATGCCGCCAGCGACAGCCAGGTTTGCGGATCGGCCATATGCTCGGCAAAAGCGTACTGCATAGGGGTATCGGCAGAAAACATTAAAAACTGATGGATCTTGCAGATCTCCTCCATCAGCTCCGCCGGGGCCACGCAGTAGCCCACGCGCCAGCCGGTGACGTGATAGGTTTTGCCGAAGGACGAGACGATCACGCTGCGTTCCGCCAGCCCGGGATGGGTCGCCATGCCGTGATGCGGCACGTCGTCAAACACCACGTGTTCGTACACTTCGTCAGAGAGAATAATGATATCGGTGTTACGGGTGACGAGCGCGAGCTGCTCCAGATCGGCGGCCGAGAAGACCTGCCCGCTCGGGTTATGCGGCGTGTTGATGATGATCATCCGCGTGCGCGAGGTGATGGCGGCACGCACTTCATCCCAGTTCACCGCGAAATCCGGCACGGTCAGCTTGATGGCGACCGGCGTCGCGCCCTGTAGGCGCACAATCGGCGCATAGCTGTCGAATGAGGGTTCAAAGTAGATGACTTCGTCGCCGGGATGCACCAGCCCGCTGATGGCCGAATAGAGCCCTTCGCTGGCGCTGGCGGTGATCAGCACTTCGCTGGCGGGATCGTATTGGGTGCCATACAGCGAGGCGATTTTATCGGCGATGCGCGCTTTCAGCGGCGCCAGCCCGGTCATCGACGCGTACTGGTTGTGACCCGCCTGCATCGCACGGTGAACGCCGGCAATCAGCGCCGGATCGCATTCGAAGTTCGGCGCACCCTGGGAAAGGTTGATGGCATTGTGTTCAGCGGAAAGCTGACCGATAACGGTAAAAATCGTGGTGCCAACGTCCGGCAGTTTGGAACGGGGTTGTATCGGGGTACGCAGCGTCATCGGAAATTCCTCTGGTGGAGAATGCATAACTATTCAACCCGAACACTATTGTGGCGACAATCGAATTGTTGTCATAATAGCCATGACAAAAAATCATACCTGGAGGTTCTGTGTCGCGTCGCTCGTTCCCGCTTACCGCCGTTGAGGCTTTTATTATCACCGCGCGGCATCTGAATCTGACCCATGCCGCAAAAGAGCTCTGCCTCACCCAGGGGGCGGTGAGCCGCAAAATCGCCGCTCTTGAAAGCTGGTTCGGTTTTCCGCTCTTTGAACGTCACGCCCGCGGGCTGCGCCTCTCCCCCCAGGGCAGCGCCCTGCTGCCGGATCTGCGCGCCTCCTGGGAGCACTTTCTGACGGTGGCGGATCAGGCCCGCGCCCAGCAAACCGTGGTGCGTCTGAAGGTTCCCACCTGCGCCATGCGCTGGCTGGTGCCGCGGCTGCTGCAGGTGGAGCGCGAACAGCCCGAGTTACAGATTGCCCTGACCACCACCAACGAGCACAGCGTTAATTTCAAAACCGAATCCTATGATGCCGCCATTGTCTTTGGCACCCAGCTCAGCGCCGGGGATCTGCTGTTTGAAGAGGCGTTAACCCCGGTGGTCAGCCCTCTGCGCCAGGGCCCGGCGCTGGAGTCGCTTACCTTTCTGCATCCGACGCGGGATAAGACCGACTGGTCGCTGTGGCTGGAAAAACAGACCACTTCGCCGCCTGTCATGCACAAAAATCAACACTTCGACACCATGGATCTGGCGATCACCGCCGCGATTCAGGGGCTCGGGGTCGCCATTGCCGACGAGACGCTGGTGGCGGAGGATATCCGCGCCGGGCGGCTGGTGCGGCCTTACGCCAGCAGCGTCAGGACCGGCGCCAGCTACCGGCTGGTGCTGCGGGAGTCGCGGGGCAAAGCGGCCGGGCTGGCCGCCTTTCGCGAGTGTCTGCTCAATCCAGGCTGACGTGGTGCTTCATCACCCGTTTAAACAGCGCCATGCGGGCGCGCATAAAGCGGTTTTCAAGCTTAAATCCCGCATGTTTATTCACTCCAATGCGTAGCAACACGTCCCGCCCGTGGTGACAGGCAGGCCAGCGCGTCGGGCCATCCAACGCGTCGCACTGCTGGCTGGCATGGCGGGCGAAGTTGACCCAGTAATCGGCAACCTGGGCTGAGAAGGCCAGGTCGTTGTCATTCACGTAGCGCCGGGCGGGCTCGGCCAGAGTGAGCGTATCAAACACGTACGGCACCTCGTTGCCATGCCACGCCCCGTTGATATAGGTGGCATGTTCGGCTTCGGCCACATAGTCGAACCAGTAGCGCCAGCACGGCTGCCCCACCCGACGCTGGGCCTGCATCACCACAAATCCCAGGGTGGTGAAGGCCATATCGCGGCACACCTGGCGTCCTAGTTCAGCATCGTCTTTGATGCCGGGATAGAGCAGCTTGATCAACCCCAGTCCCAGCCGCCGCTCCCGGCGCAGCTTCTGGATCTGCCCTGCGAGATCGATACCAAACACCGCCATCACGCTGGCTTCGTCGCTGTTGGAGCCGACCATGATCGGCACCGGATGCTGACGAGCGGCAAAAAAGACCTCCAGCATCGGCTCCGGCAGGACGCAATCCCCATTGATCGGCGCAGGGGAGACGTTAAGCGGGGCCGTCAGCGGCCAGAGCGCCTCGGGCGGGATCGCCCGCAGCTGCTCTGCGGTGGCATCTTCCAGCCCAAAATGGGCCGCCAGCGCCTTGCCTTTTTTGAGCGCCTGCTCCCGGGGCGTGTCCGGCAGGGTATACCCGCTCTGGATAATCGCCTTATGAAACAGCCCCAACGCCAGCGGCGAGGCCAGCAGTGACAGCACGCTGCGCGCCCCGGCGGATTCACCAAACAGGGTGATGTTGTTCGGGTCACCGCCAAACTGCGCGATGTTGTCTCGCACCCACTCCAGGGCGGCAATCTGATCGAGCAGAGCAAAGTTATGCACCACCCGCTCCTCTTCCCCTGCCAGCGCCGGATGGGCAAAAAAGCCCAGATGGCCCAGCCGGTAGTTCAGCGTCACCAGGATCGCGCCGCGCTGCGCCAGCGCCTTCCCGTCATAGGGCGGCAGCCCGCCTGCGCCGATGGTGAAGCCGCCCCCGTGCAGCCAGACCATCACCGGCAGCGGCGCCGGGCGTTGAACCGGGGCCCAGACGTTCAGGTAGAGGCAATCTTCCGAGAAACGCCCCGGATCGCCCCCGCCCAGCTGCTGGCAGTACTCGCTGCTCTGCCAGCTCGACGGCGAAAAAGTGGTGGCCTGACGCACGCCCTGCCAGCGCTCAACCGGCTGCGGCGAACGCCAGCGCAGGGCGCCCACCGGCGGCGCGGCGTAGGGAATGGCGCGCCAGACCTGCACATCGCCATCCGTGATGCCGCCCAGCGCCCCCTGGCGCGTGGTGATTATCGGGGATGAGTCGTTTTCCATACTGACCTCAGGTTGCAATCACATCCCCGCAGAGTACCGTTTTCAGAGCAAACCGCAACGCCGCTTGCTGCGTTCTTCCGCCTCGCGATAGAGGGTGAACTCATCCAGCACCGGGCAGCCCAGCGCCTCCTCGAAGGCATCGCGGCTGGCGTTGCCGTGGGTGCGGGCCTGCGTCTCGTTACCGAGGTTCGACTGGAAGATCCCGGCGGCGCTTACCGGGAGGAAATCTTCATAGGTAATAGGCTGCGCCACCACCCAGCCGCGCTCAATCAGCGGCTGCGGATCGTCCCCGGGGCCAAAGGAGTGACGGTGCGACTCCCCGGCCGGAGTCAGGCGATAGCGGAACCACGCCAGCCCCTGACGGCGCAGGAAAATATCGCTGTCGGGAAAGGCCTGGAATACCTCCTGCAGATGCAGCTGATGAGTCAGGTTGTCCTTGCCCGTTCCGGCTTCGTTAAGCAGGCGATCGTAGAGTTCACGCCCTTTCGGGGTTAAGGCCACGCCGCGCTGCTCGATCTCACCGAAGCGGGCGGTATGAGTCCCCCGATGTTCGCCCGCAAACAAAATCGGTTCCTCCAGCGCCTTAAAGCTGGTCTGACGCAGCAGGAGCGGCATCTCCCGGCGCGGCGGCCCTTCAATCAGCATCTTCGGCTCAATACCGTACTCCGGCATCAGGGACTGTACCCGGTCGATATCCAGCGTGCGCGGCGTCAGGTGGTTGATATGACAGCCCGGGAAGCAGACCACGTCGGCAATCAGCCGGTGTTCGTTGTGCAGCGCCTGATAGGTTTCATGATCGACCGTGGCATGACGATGCCAGCGGAAGGTCTCCAGCGCCTGCTGGACAAACTCCTCGGCCTGCGCCGGGGTGAACGCCCCTTCCGCTTCGTGCAGGGCAATCAGCTCCAGACAGCGGGGGGTGAAGATATTGCGCCGGGCAAGGATCGCCGCCGCCTGTTCGCGCAGGGCGACGTTATCAATCAGATCGAGGCGCAGCAGCGAGGTGAAGATCCGAAACGGATTGCGGCACAGAGCGGCATCGTCAACCGGACGAAACGCGGTCGAGTGGACCGGCACCCCGGCCTGAGAGAGGTCGTAATAGCTGACCGGGAACATGCCCATAATGGCGAACATCCGCCGCAGGGTGGCCAGCTCCAAGGCCGTACCGACACGGATTGCCCCGTGGCGTTCGAGGTTGAGGCGAGCCAGTTCATCCGCGTTGGCCAGTTGCTCATGCAGCTTCGGGTTATTTTCCAGTACCGCCAGATTCACATCTGCGACCAGCTCCAGCAGCGTCCCGTATTGCGGAACTTCCTGCTGATACATTGCCGACATCGCCTGTGAAAAGTTCTCCCGAATATCATCAGCCGTGATGTTGTTCGCCATGATTTAATGCCTCCAGTGAATATTATCTGGAGTGTAGAGAAGGCCATTAAGGCCGTCTGGAAGAATTTACGAATTGTGATCCAGGTGGAGAGGTGCTCATTTCCTGACTAGCGGCGATGTGAAGCGATTCAGGCGTCTGCACAACTATTTACGGGCAGAACCAAAAATTGCTTGTTACTCAATTAGATTGAATGTTAATAATATTTTGCTAGCAGGTTATCAAAATTAAACAACTTTACTTGTCACTCCGCTACCTCTGTTTTTAACATCGCCTATGGAAAAAAATGGTTTGTTTAGTCAGCGCATTCGTCTGCGCCATCTGCACACTTTTGTGGCCGTCGCTCAACAGGGAACGCTGGGGCGTGCGGCTGAAACTCTCAACCTGAGCCAGCCTGCGCTCTCAAAAACGCTGAATGAGCTGGAACAGCTAACCGGCACCCGCCTGTTCGACCGGGGACGACTGGGTGCACAGCTGACGCTGGTGGGAGAGCAATTCCTGACCCACGCCATTAAAGTGCTCGATGCCCTGAATACGGCGGGCCAGTCCCTGACGCGGCGCAACGACGTGCCGGGAGATGTGGTGCGCATCGGTGCGCTTCCTACCGCGGCGCTGGGCATCCTCCCTGCGGTCATTGGCCAGTTCCACAAGCAGCAGCGCAACATCACGCTGCAGGTCGCCACCATGAATAACACCATGCTGCTGGCGGGGCTGAAATCCGGAGAGCTGGATATTGGCATCGGCAGAATGTCGGACCCGGAGCTGATGAGCGGTCTCAACTACGAACTGCTGTTCCTGGAATCCCTGAAGCTGGTGGTGCGCCCGCGTCACCCGATCCTCAACGATACCGTGACCCTCAGCCGGGTGATGGAGTGGCCGGTGGTGGTCTCCCCGAAAGGCACCGTTCCGCGCCAGACCGCGGAAACGCTGCTGCAAACCCAGGGGTGCAAACTGCCGTCGGGCTGTATCGAAACCCTGTCAGCCTCCCTGTCACGCCAGCTGACCGTCGATTATGACTATGTCTGGTTTGTCCCTTCCGGCGCGGTGAAAGAAGATCTGCGCCAGGGCACGCTGGTGGCGCTGCCGGTGACAACCTCCAGCCCCGGCGAACCTATTGGGGTATTAACCCGCGTCGAAGCCCCGCTCTCCACTGCCACGCAAACGCTCCTCAGCGCGATTCGTAAATCCATGCCGGTGTGATCACACTTCCCCTACGCCCGTCTTGCTGACGGGCTTTTTGTTTCCGTTACTCAAATAATGCGAAATCATTCATTAACAATTGCGCTAAACAATTTAACAGTTTTATCATACCCGCCGATTTCACCAAATGGTTCATTCAAATAACGCAGCGGTGATTTCCCTGACGCTATAACGGCGTCATGCCCGACTTTTTCATCATGGATCTTCTCTTCTGTTACCCATTTGGTTCAGGCCTGGTTCTGCCTGTCCAGTGAAGACAAGATTATTTCAGGAGACAGAAATGGCTATAGGTAATTCGCTACGTGGGTTCCCCCGGATCCTGCTGTGGCTGCTGGTCGGTCTGATGGCACTCATCGGACTGGCCGTCGGTGGGCTGGGCTTTAAGCTCGCCACCGTAGGGGGAAGCTGGTACTTCCTGACCATGGGCGTGGTGATGCTGATCGCCGCGTTCCTCATTGCGCGTCATCGCACCAGCGGCATTATCCTCTACGCGGTGGCGTTTATCGCCTCGGCGATCTGGGCCGTCAGTGACGCAGGCTGGGATTTCTGGCCGCTGTTCTCGCGCCTGTTCACCTTTGCGGTGCTGGCATTCCTGGCCGCGATCGTCTGGCCGTACCTGCGTGGCGCGGATCGGCCGGTCAATAAAGCCCCGGCGTTCGGTATTGCTGCCGTCCTGGCCGTAGTGATGCTGGTGAGCTTCGGCTGGATGTTTAAGCCGCAAACCCTGGTGGCCGCTAACGAACCCGTCCCGGTTAAACCGGTGCCTGCGGGGCAGCAGCAGAAGAACTGGGCGCACTGGGGTAACACCACCCACGGCGACCGTTTTGCCGCGCTGGATCAGATTAACAAGCAGAACGTTAACGATTTGAAGGTGGCCTGGGTTGCCCATACCGGCGACATTCCGCAGAGCAACGGCTCCGGCGCGGAAGACCAGAACACCCCGCTGCAGATTGGCGACACGCTGTTTGTCTGTACCCCGTACAGCAAGGTGCTGGCGCTGGACGTGGACTCCGGGAAAGAGAAGTGGCGTTATGATTCGAAAGCCACCGCGCCAAACTGGCAGCGCTGCCGTGGCCTGGGCTATTTCGAAGATACCTCTAACGTGACAACGTCACCGACAGAAACGCAGCCTGCCGCCTGCGCGCGCCGTCTGTTCCTGCCGACCACCGATGCTCGTCTGATTGCGCTCAACGCCGATAACGGCCAGCTGTGCGAAGACTTTGGCGACCACGGCGTGGTTGACCTTGGCGTAGGCATGGGTGAGATCAAGCCGGGCTACTATCAGCAAACCTCCACTCCGCTGGTAGCGGGTAATGTGGTGGTTGTGGGCGGACGCGTGGCTGATAACTTTTCCACCGGCGAACCCCCGGGCGTGGTCCGGGCGTATGACGTCCACACCGGTAAACTGGCCTGGGCCTGGGATCCGGGCAACCCGAACCTGACCGGCCTGCCGCCGGAAGGCCAGACCTATACCCGCGGGACGCCGAACGTCTGGTCAGCCATGTCCTATGACGCGAAGCTGAACCTGATCTATCTCCCGACCGGTAACGCCACCCCGGACTTCTACGCGGGCGAACGTACCGAACTGGACGATAAATACAGCTCCTCAATTGTGGCGGTGGATGCCGCTACCGGCCAGGTACGCTGGCATTTCCAGACCACCCACCACGACCTGTGGGACTTCGACCTGCCGTCTCAGCCGCTGCTGTACGATCTGCCGGATGATAAAGGCGATACCACTCCGGTGCTGGTGCAGACCAGCAAGCAGGGCATGATCTTTATGCTCAACCGCGAAACCGGCGAGCCGGTCGCGAAAGTGGAAGAGCGTCCGGTGCCTGCCGGCAATGTCGAGGGCGAGCGTTACTCCCCTACCCAGCCGTACTCGGTCGGCATGCCGATGATCGGCAACCAGACCCTGCACGAATCGGATATGTGGGGCGCGACGCCGGTTGACCTGCTGCTGTGCCGCATCCAGTTTAAAGAGATGCGCCATCAGGGCGTCTATACCCCACCGGGTCTGGATCGCTCCCTGCAGTTCCCGGGATCGCTGGGCGGGATGAACTGGGGCAGCGTCTCGGTGGATCCGAACAACAGCCTGATGTTCGTTAACGATATGCGCCTGGGGCTGGCGAACTACATGGTGCCGCGCGCCAATGTGGCCAAAAACGCCAGCGGGATTGAGATGGGGATCGTGCCGATGGACGGTACGCCGTTCGGCGCGATGCGCGAGCGTTTCCTGTCCCCGCTGGGCATTCCGTGCCAGAAACCGCCGTTCGGCACCATGTCTGCCGTGGATCTGAAGTCCGGCAAACTGGTGTGGCAGGTGCCGGTAGGTACCGTGGAAGATACCGGTCCGCTGGGGATCCGCATGCATATGCCTATCCCGATCGGCATGCCAACCCTGGGCGCATCGCTCTCTACCCAGTCCGGCCTGCTGTTCTTCGCCGGTACGCAGGACTTCTACCTGCGCGCGTTCGATACCGCCAACGGAAAAGAGATCTGGAAAGACCGTCTGCCGGTGGGCAGTCAGTCCGGGCCGATGACCTACGTGTCACCGAAAACCGGGAAGCAGTACATCATCATCAATGCGGGTGGCGCACGTCAGTCACCGGATCGCGGGGATTACATCATCGCGTACGCCTTGCCTGATAAGCAGTAATGCTCCAGCCGGCCACCTCGTGTGGCCGGTTTTTTTTATCTTTATGGCGTGCCTGACAAGGAATTCTGCATCCAGGTCGCCGTTTTGCCGCCCTGGTAGTTCACGACCCAACTCTGTCTGACGCCGGCTGGCCAACAGCTGCGCATCACCGCCCGCTTCGTCTCGTCGAAGAAGGGTTTATCTCCCGCCGCCTCGTAGTCCGCCGCCCGCCCGTTCAGCTTGACGTTAAACGACGCTGTCACCCTGCCGGAGTAGTTCTGCGCCGCGGCCTGCTCTGGATAGCGGGGCTGCACGCGGTAGACATCACCCTCGCAGTCCGCCAGCCCGTTGTCCGCGGTCGAGGTGCTGCCGCCCACCGGAAAAGAGAGTCCAACCCCTACGCCGCCGCTGCCACCGCCCCCGCCTATTCCCACGCCGCCAATCCCCACGCTGCCGCCGGAAGCACACCCGGCCAGCAGCCATGCGGCGCAAACCACCTGCGTAAATCGTTTCATCGTCTTGTTCCTCTTCAGCCCTTACAACCATCATAGCGGGGAATAAAAAAAGGGTTCATGTCGAAACATGAACCCTTTTTTCCCGGCGGCAAGGGTGCCCCTCTATTGCCGGGTGGCGCTGCGCTTACCCGGCCTACGAAAACCCACATGGTGCCAGGTTTCGTAGGCCCGGTAAGGCGTAGCCGCCACCGGGTAGGGTTAGCAAATCAGAAGGTTTCCCAGTTATCACCATCGGCTACCGCCGGGCGCAGCGGCGCGGCAGGCGTAATCGGTGCCGCTTTACTGCTGCTGCGGGCCTGGGTCATACCGTGCAGACGGAAGGTACCAACCGCTTCGGTCAGGCGGGCAGCCTGATCTTCCAGCGAGGCCGCCGCCGCAGAGGCTTCTTCCACCAGCGAGGCGTTCTGCTGGGTGACTTTATCCATCTCCGAGATCGCCTGGCTGACCTGCACAATGCCACGGCTCTGCTCGTCGGAGGCGGCTGCAATCTCCAGCATGATATCGGTGACGCGTTTAACCGCTTCCACGATCTCGTTCATGGTATTACCGGCGGCCACCACTTCACCGGAACCCTGGTCAATGAGCGACACCGATTCGTTGATCAGCCCTTCAATCTCTTTCGCGGCGTTGGCGCTGCGGCTGGCCAGGGTACGGACTTCGCTGGCGACCACGGCAAATCCACGCCCCTGCTCACCGGCACGGGCAGCTTCCACCGCGGCGTTCAGCGCCAGGATGTTAGTCTGGAAGGCGATGCTGTTGATCACCGCGGTAATTTCAGAGATTTTCTTCGAGCTGCTGGAGATATTGCCCATGGTTTTCACCACGCCGGAGACCATCTGGCCGCCACGGCTGGCTTTACCGGAGGCATCTTCCGCCAGTTTGCTGGCGTGATGCGCGTTATCGGCGTTCTGCTTCACGGTGGCGGTCAGCTGTTCCATGCTGGCAGCGGTCTGCTCAATGGCGGCGGCCTGCTGCTCGGTACGTGATGAGAGATCGGTGTTGCCGGCGGAGATTTCGCTGGTTCCGCGATAGATCTCTTCCGCACCCTGACGCACGGTGCCTACGGTGCCCACCAGCGAACGCTGCATGGTTTGCAGGTCGTGGGTCAGGCGGCCAATTTCACTGCGCCCGGTCAGGTCCTCAGCCAGGGTCAGGTCGCCTTTGGCGATATGAGCAATACGGTTCGCCGCGCGCTGCAGCGGGTTAATCACCGTGCGACGCAGCACGATAAAGGTGATCACCGTCAGCACCAGCGCCAGACCAAAGGCGCCGATCATAAACATCAGCCCCAGCTGGGTGCGGGTATGCGCCTGTTCGGTCAGCATATTGGCGCGGTCGGTGCGGATCTTGATCGCCTTCAGCAACACCTCGTTATAGGCGTCATCCAGCGGGCGCGCCGATTCATTTTCATGGTTGATGATGGCTTCGAACATGCCGTTTTTGGCATATTTCAGCATCGGCTGCATGCCGTCGATATAGGCCTGATAGTTCGATTTCAGCTCGCCATCCAGCGCTTCATCCGCCGGAGTACGAACGCCGCGGTTCATGTAAATGGCAAAGCTGTCCTGAGACTGTTTGATACGCTGTTCGGCTTCCGCGATGTTCTTTTTCATCGCGTCCATTTCCGCGATACGGCTGGCGGCACCCGCGTGGATCATGTTGATACGCGCCGTACGCAGGTGGTTAGAACTGTTTGATAATCCGGTACGCACCTGAATTTCAGCGGTGACATCCTGCTGATCTTTGTCTGCCTGCAGTAAAAAATAGCCTGCCAGCCCGGCGCTCAGGGCAAACAGCAAAATAATACCACCCAAAATCGAGGAGATAAGCGGAAGCAGCCTGAGGTGATGCAGGAAGCCCAGCTTATGTTGCGCCCGAACTGTTGTTGTTTTGTCCATAGCCGTTGACTCTCTCATAGGTAAGATGCGTGGGAACACGCCTGTAAAATAGTCATCGGCACTACACTGAATTTGATTACGCCTAAAATCGCAACACTGGTCACACTTTCGCAATGATTTTTAAAGAAATGTCGTCCCGCTGCCCGTAAAGGCGCAGCGGGAGAGAGAGGGTCTGTTAGTTATCGCCGAAATGGATAACGGTGCGAATGGATTTGCCTTCGTGCATCAGATCGAAGGCTTCGTTGATCTGCTCCAGCGGCAGGCGATGGGTAATGAACGGATCGAGCTGAATTTTGCCCGCCATCGCGTCTTCGACCATGCCCGGCAACTGCGTGCGGCCTTTGACGCCGCCAAAGGCGGAACCACGCCAGACGCGACCGGTCACCAGCTGGAACGGACGAGTTTTGATCTCCTGCCCGGCCCCGGCTACGCCGATGATCACGCTTTCGCCCCAGCCCTTATGACAGCACTCGAGCGCCGCGCGCATCACGTTGACATTCCCGATACATTCAAAGCTGAAGTCGACCCCGCCGTCGGTGAGTTCAACGATCACGTCCTGCACCGGCTTGTCGTAGTCGTTCGGGTTGATGAAATCGGTCGCGCCCATTTCCCCGGCCAGCTTGAATTTCTCCGGGTTAGTGTCCACTGCCAGAATACGTCCGGCTTTCGCCTGCACCGCACCCTGGATAACCGCCAGACCGATCCCGCCCAGACCGAAGACCGCTACGGTATCGCCCTCTTTCACTTTCGCGGTGTTGTGTACTGCGCCAATGCCGGTGGTGACGCCGCAGCCCAGCAGACAGACTTTATCCAGCGGCGCCTGCGGGTTCACTTTCGCCAGCGAGATTTCGGCGCAGACGGTGTATTCGCTGAAGGTGCTGGTGCCCATGTAGTGATAGATCGGCTCACCGTTGTAAGAGAAACGGCTGGTGCCGTCCGGCATCACGCCTTTGCCCTGGGTAGCGCGAACCGCCTGGCAGAGGTTGGTCTTGCCGGATTTACAGAACTTACACTCGCGACACTCTGCGGTGTACAGCGGGATGACGTGATCGCCCGGCTGCAGGCTGGTGACGCCCTCACCGACCTCAACCACCACCCCGGCACCTTCATGGCCGAGCACCACCGGGAACAGACCTTCCGGATCATCACCGGAAAGCGTGTAGGCATCGGTATGGCATACCCCGGTGTGACTGATTTTCACCAGCACTTCACCTTTCTTCGGCGGTGCCACATCAATTTCAACAATTTTCAGCGGCTGGCCTGGGCCAAATGCAACAGCAGCACGTGATTTCATCTTGCTTTCCTTTTAGTGATGTCAGGTGTTTATTTTAGATAAGAGCGCAGCAAATGACCGACTTCTGCCATTCTGACGGCCCGCTGATCGGCGGTGGTTTCGCCTGTCACCAGCTCATCTTTGAGGTGAATTTCAACCATCTCGCCCATCAACCCGTTAGCCGCCCCGCGCACCGCGGCGATCTGCTGCAGGATGGCGAGACAGGGTTCGCCGGACTCGAGCGCCCGCTCCAGGGCATCGACCTGCCCGCGGATGCGGCGCACGCGCGTCAGGACACGTTTTTTATCTTCAGGTGAATGTGGCATGGAAGGGGCTCCTTGATACTGTAGGGGGGTATGGTATGCGATCTGCTACAGCGATGTAAACCGTGATATCTGCGCAGCCCGGTAAAGGTGGCGTTCCACTGGCTTACCCAACTTTGCGCTTTCTTACTTTATCGCTCGAATAAATATCAAAGCGGCATGTCATCATGTTGGCAAATACCACCACAACGACGTTGCGACACGTCCGGATAACGAAAAAGGCCTGCACCACTATGATCAAACTTACCCCGGCACTCCTTCTTGCGGGAAGCGTTCTCCTCGCGGGCTGTGATATGGAGCTCTCGCAGGAAGCGAAATCCAAAGTTGAAGAGACGACCCAGGAGGCCAATGCCTCGGTTGAAGCGTTAACCAACTCCGTGAACAGCGAAATGGAAAAAGCTAAACAGAGTGCCCTCGCCTCTGGGCTATCGGAAGAGACGAACAAGCAAATCGACAGCGTTAAGCAGAAAGCCGAGGAGATCGGCAATATGAAAGTCTCCGAACTGCTCAGTTTTGGTGGCGATAACGACGCGGAAAATGAATCTGAAGAGAACTGATCCCGGTTAATGCTAAACGCCAGTCCGACTAGCTGC
Organism: Leclercia adecarboxylata; assembly: GCF_006874705.1. Lineage (NCBI taxonomy): Bacteria > Pseudomonadati > Pseudomonadota > Gammaproteobacteria > Enterobacterales > Enterobacteriaceae > Leclercia > Leclercia adecarboxylata. The sequence goes on from NZ_CP035382.1 coordinate 4,253,806, forward strand.
GGACTGGCTTACCTGCTTCGTCCTGACCAACCTCATACCGGCTTAATGTTCTGATTCATCCGGAACAGGTTTGTCGGGTCGTACTTGCTCTTCAGCTCCACCAGCCGGTTCCAGGTGGCCCCGTATGCAAAGGCGATGCGGTCGGTCTCCTCCTGGGTGAGGAAGTTGATATAGGCCCCGCTGCTGGCAAACGGCTGCGATCTGGCGAAGAACTCTCGCGCCCAGGCGATGCAGCGCTCATCCTCGGCGGCGGTTTCCCAGCGCCCGTGTACGTTCATCACGTAGTTCGCGTCACGGCTGGAGTAGGCCATGGCTTCGGGCGCGACGCGTGTCGTCTGACCGCCAATGGTTCCGATGAATATTTCACAGTGCGGGGACGGTAGCCTGGCCGCGTATTCGATGATGGCATCGATCACGCCGTCGCTGATTTGCGCGAAGTTGTGCGACTTCCAGTAGTTGCGCGCTCCTTTCGCCAGCAGCGGATCGAAGGCCTGCTGCCAGGCGGTATAAGGCTGCACGCCGACGTGCTCGCCCAGCACCGTACCGAACTCGCGCAGCGGCGCGATAATCCTCTCACCCTCTTCCGGATCGCCCACATAGCACAGGGCCAGCGCGATCATCTCCCTGCCGTGAACCTCTGCGGGCAGGAACGGCAGCGGCGGCGCCTTGCGCGTCACCATCCAAACGTTAAGCTCCTCCGGCATGGTCTCGGTGAAGCGGGCAAACTGGGAGATCACCGATTTGGCCTGCTCAAACGGGAAGACGATCAGCCCGCTCAGCACATTCGGCCCGACGGGATGGAGCTGAAAATCAAAGCGCGTCACCACCCCGAAGTTGCCGCCGCCCCCGCGCAGCCCCCAAAAGAGATCCGCATTTTCCGATTCGCTGGCGTTCAGCTGCCGGCCGTCTGCCGTAATGACTTCGGCCGAGAGCAGGTTATCGATGGTCATCCCGTACTTGCGACTCAGCCAGCCGAAACCGCCCCCAAGCGTCAGGCCGGCCACCCCGGTGGTCGAATTGATGCCCAGCGGCGTGGCGAGACCATGAGCCTGCACCACCCGATCAAAGTCGGCAAGGGTGCAGCCGGGCCCGACGCTGGCGGTACGGGTAGTCACGTCTACCTGCACGTCCTTCATCAGCGAGAGGTCGATCATCAGACCGTCGTCGCAGACGGCGTTGCCGGCGATGTTATGCCCGCCCCCGCGGATCGAAATGAGCAGATTGTGCGTGCGGCCAAACTGGATGGCCTGCATCACATCTTCCGTTGACGTACAGCGTGCGATTAACGCGGGTTTGCGGTCGATCATGGCGTTCCAGATCTGGCGCACCTCGTCGTAGCCGGCATCGTCCGGAAGAAGCACTTCCCCCTGGAAGTGCGTTTTAAACTCGTCAATATTGTCCTTCATGATTGTCACCTGGCGTTGTTTAACCCTACTAATTATGGTGGGTTTTATGCACCCTGGCAGGTTAATTCACCCTCCCCTGTGTGGCCCTAAGCTAAACATTTTCAGCATAACCTTAAGGCAGCGCCTGCGCGGATCGACCAGACTTAACCTTTTTGTTTATAAGGATGCCACGCGATGAGACGTCTGGTTATGTCGATCTTCTCCAGCCCGGAGTCGTTACTGCAGGTGATGAGTCAGCAGGAAATTATTGAAGCCGTCGAGGACGGGGACCGCATTATTATCGATCAGGACGGTAACGCCTCGGTCAATTACAAAAGCAAAGAGGTGCGACAGGACTTTCTGCGCCATGTTAACGCGCTGAAGAGGGCCTGATATGGGAACGGCGATATTTATGGTGCTGATGGTGAGCGGATACTGGTACACCAGTCGTGACCTCTCCACCCGGTTTAAAATTAAGCGCTCCTTCGGCTGGGACGTCTATTTTCTGGTCGCGCTGTACGGCTGTATCTTTGTATTGCAGGGCGTGATCGCCACCGGCCTGCTCTGGTTGCTGCTGCTCGGGCTTTCGTATGCTGCCAATACGTTCCACTTAACCGCCCAGGACAACGCCAACTGGCAAGTGGATTTTATGAACTGGAGCTTTCTGGGCATCCAGGCGCCGGTGGTGGTGATGCTGGCCTTTGCCATCCTGTTTTGTCTCTATCGCTCTAACTGGGCAGGCAGCGCCAGGCTGGACGGCGAAGGCCGGAAACAGCTTTATAAGCGCCTGTCGCAATCCAGCGGTATCGAACAGCTGCTTTACCAGTGTATGGAGGAAGGCGAACTGGCGCTGGTGACCCTGAAGTCGCGGCGAATTTATGTCGGCATGATCCATACCGCGACCCTCGAATATGAAAAGACCGCCAATATCGTGCTGATCCCGATGCTCAGCGGCTATCGTGACGGTACGACGCTGAATCTGTGCATTGAGCATAACTACAGCAAGTGGTATGCCGAACATGATATTACCCTCGATTCACAGCCCAGAAGCGCAATGGCCTTCCGCAAGGTGATTATGCTGGATCAAATTGAAAGTCTTTCACTCTTCGATCCCGCCAGCGCCAGCGCGCTGGATCTGGAGCAGCGTTCGGAGAAAAGTGACTGATCGGTTCGCCGATCATGAAGATGGCTCATGTTGTAGTGAAATTTAGTCGCTTTCACTCGTTCCGGGGCTCTGGCATAAAAGATGCATTAACGTATCAGCAACATAAAGACTGAAATGAGATAGCTTCAGTCCTTATGCCAGAGCTCAGGAAGTGAGATAACGATGAATAAAGACTTCACCTTTACGATTAAGCGCAGTCGTTTCGATGAGAATTATAATCCCTCAGAAAACACGCGTATTACCACCAACTTTGCCAATCTGGCCCGCGGCGATAATCGCCAGCAGAACCTGCGTAATACGTTAGTCATGATCGACAACCGATTCAACGCCTTAGCGCACTGGGATAACCCCAAAGGCGATCGTTATTCCGTTGAGCTGGATATTATCTCTGTCGAGATGAATATTGATGCGGAAGATAGCCGCTTCACCTTCCCGGCCATTGAAATATTGAAAACCAATATAGTTGATAAACATACCAACGAGCGCATCGAAGGTATTGTCGGGAATAACTTCTCTTCTTACGTGCGGGATTATGATTTCAGCGTATTGCTGCCGGATCACAATAAACATCAGGCGGAGTTCAGCATTCCGCAGGATTTTGGCGCGTTACACGGCAATATCTTCAAACATTTTGTGAACTCTGAAGAGTACCAGCAGAACTTTAACAAGCCGCCGGTGATCTGCCTCAGCGTATCCAATAAAAATGTCTACCAGCGCATCGGGAATGAACATCCGGTTTTAGGCTTCGAATACCAGCAGCAGGGTTCGTCATTGACGGAAGCGTACTTCAAAAAAATGGGCCTGCAGGTTCGCTATTTTATGCCGCCAAACAGCGCAGCGCCGCTGGCGTTTTATTTCATCGGCGATTTACTGAGCGACTACAGCTTTATTGAGCTGATCGGCACCATCAGTACGATGGAGACGTTCCAGAAAATCTACCGTCCTGAGATTTACAACGCTAACTCGGTCGCCGGGCAACACTATCAACCCAGCCTGACGAACCAGGATCACTCCTTGACCAAAATTGTTTACGATCGCGAAGAGCGTAGCCAGTTAGCGATTGAGCAGGGAAAGTTTACTGAGAAACACTTCATCAAACCGTACAAGAATATTCTTGAGCAATGGTCTGCTCAGTACGCGCGTTGATTAATTAAAACAATAAGGTCACCTGTTATGAAAACATTGCTCCCCACGTCTACTGCCGGCAGCTTGCCGAAACCGTCCTGGCTTGCCCAACCGGAGACCCTGTGGTCTCCCTGGAAGCTGGAGAATGAGGAATTACTCGCCGGTAAGCAGGATGCGCTGCGTTTATCCCTCGACGATCAGCTGCGGGCCGGCATTGATATCGTCAGCGACGGTGAGCAAACGCGTCAGCACTTCGTCACCACCTTTATTGAGCACCTCAGCGGCGTCGATTTTGCGAAGCGCGAAGTGGTTAAAATCCGTAATCGCTATGATGCCAGCGTGCCGACCGTCGTGGGTGCCGTGGCTCGCCAGAAGCCGGTGTTTGTTGAAGATGCCAAATATTTACGTCAGCTCACCACGCAGCCGATCAAATGGGCGTTGCCGGGCCCGATGACGATGATCGACACTCTCTATGACAACCACTACAAAAGCCGCGAAAAGCTGGCCTGGGAGTTCGCCAAAATTCTCAACCAGGAAGCCAGAGAGCTAGAGGCGGCAGGGGTGGATATTATCCAGTTTGATGAACCCGCCTTTAATGTGTTCTTCGATGAGGTGAATGACTGGGGGATCGCCGCGTTAGAAAGAGCCATTGAAGGGCTGAAATGCGAAACGGCGGTGCACATCTGTTATGGCTATGGCATCAAAGCCAATACCGACTGGAAAAAGACGCTGGGCTCAGAGTGGCGGCAGTATGAAGAGGCGTTCCCTAAACTGCAAACCTCCAACATCGATATCATCTCGCTGGAGTGCCATAACTCGCGCGTGCCGATGGATCTGCTGGAGCTGATCCGCGGTAAAAAAGTGATGGTTGGCGCCATCGATGTAGCCACCAATACCATCGAGACGCCAGAAGAAGTAGCCAGTACCTTACGCAAAGCGCTGCAGTTCGTTGATGCTGACAAGCTCTACCCTTCGACCAACTGTGGGATGGCGCCGTTATCCCGCCAGGTTGCCAACGGCAAGCTCAACGCGTTAAGCGCGGGGGCGGAGATTATCCGCAGAGAACTGGCGACAAAATAAGGTCCGCCACAGGGCAACCGTTGCAGTATCCGGGCCGGGCAAGCGAAGCGCTCCCGGCCTTCCCTTTCTGGCCCACTTAGATTTCAAGTGCAGCAAGGATAGCGGCTTCCATCTTCTCCGGGGTGGAGATCGGTGCAAAACGCTTCAGCGGTTTGCCGTCGCGCCCCACCAGGAACTTTGTGAAGTTCCACTTGATCCGCCCCCCCAGCACGCCGGGCAACGCCTCTTTCAGATAGCGAAATACCGGGTGCGTAGCCGCGCCGTTGACCTCTACTTTCTCGAACATCGGGAAGCTCACACCGTAGTTGATATGGCAGGTCTGCGAAATATCGTCGGCACCGCCGGGCTCCTGTTTACCGAACTGGTTACAGGGGAAACCCAGCACCACCAGCCCCCGATCGGCATACTTTTTATAGAGCTTTTCAAGGCCGGCGTATTGGGGTGTGAAGCCACAATGGCTGGCAGTGTTCACCACCAGAACCAGCTTACCTGCATAGTCGGCCATAGAGACGAGCTGGCCGCGCAGGCTGGTGGCAGAAAGTTGATGAAAGGTCGTCATGTCGGAAACCTCAAAGCATTACCTTTTTCAGGACTTCTGAATTATAGGATCTGGATTTTAACATGTCTGCTTCTGGCGCGAAGCGAACAAAAAGCAAGGTTATCAGGTCCATCATGAGGGAGGAGCGGATATTCCAGAGCATTTTCTCGACAGGAAAACACCCGAAGATTGCACAATCTACTTTTATTATCTGACATATTAAACATTTAACATTTTCTTTCCTCCTGTATAAGGATAGGCTACTCTCACAAATGCGTTCGCGACCAAAACGGTTCGAGACCTGTACCCTTGCTTAATTTATGACAAACTTAGTCTGATATATGATTGCTTAATAAGGATGAAAAATGAAAAAAACAATCCCGGAATATACCACTGTTGATTTATCCCGTTGGGCAAGGAAGGAGCATTTTGAGGTATTTCAGTCGTTTGCTCAAAGTACAATTAACCAAACTGTTAATTTAGATATTACCGTGCTGCTAAAACATATCAAAGAGGTGGGCTGGAGATTTTACCCCACTATGATTTCACTTCTTTCTAAAATTGCAAACAGCCATTCGGAATTTCGTATGGCCATGAAGAATAATGAGCTTGTCATTTGGAAGGAAGTGCATCCAAGCTATACCATTTTCCATAATGAAACCGAGACGTTTTCATCATTATGGAGCCCGTACGATGGCAATATTCAAAACTTCCAGACGGTTTATTCCGAAGACGTTGCGCGCTATGGTAATAATCTTTCTTATTGGCCTAAGGGCGAATCTCCGGAAAATATATTTTTCGTCTCGTCTATTCCATGGGGAAGTTTTACCAGTTTTAATATTAACGTGGCTAACATGCAGAACTTTTTTGCCCCTATGTTCACGTTTGGAAAATATTTCAACCAGGATGGGAAAGTACTGTTGCCTGTCGCCGTTCAGGTCCATCATTCCGTGTGCGATGGTTTCCATGTGGCAAGACTCTTCAATGAATTGCAGGCGTTATGTGATGACTTACCGCACCTTTCAGAGGGACCCAATGCCTGATGCGCCAGTCGTCTTGATATCTCCTTTTACAGGGAGTGGGCAGCATCGATAGCCGTCATGTCTGCTCTACTGATTTACGCTCAGGCGCAAAGCGGCCTGCAATGGCCGCCCGAGACTCCCGCTCCACTACCAGGTCGTAGCCTGCATATCAATGACAAAGCGGTACTTAACGTCTCCCTTAAGCATACGGGCAAAGGCAGCCTCGATATCCTCACCACCGATCGTTTCAATATCAGCGGTAATATTGTGTTCGCCGCAGAAGTTCAACATCTCCTGCGTTTCCTGAATGCTGCCAATCGACGAACCGCTGATGCTTAAACGCCGGAACACCATGGGCGTAATATTCGGCGAGTTGTGCGGCTGGTCCGGAATGCCTACCAACACCAGGCGGCCATTGGTTTTCAGCATTGCCAGATAGGGATCCAGATCGTGCGGTGCCGCTACGCAGTCAATGATAAAATCCAGCGAGGTCTGGCAGGCAGCCATTTGCGCGGCATCGCGCGATACCACCACCTGCTTTGCCCCCAGACGAAGAGCATCTTTACCCTTCTCCGGGGAGGTCGTAAACAGCGTCACTTCCGCCCCCATCGCACTGGCAAGCTTCACTGCCATATGGCCTAACCCCCCCAGCCCCACAACACCCACACGATCGCCTGCTTTGACGTTGAAATGGCGCAGCGGCGACCAGACAGTGACGCCCGCACACAACAGCGGTGCAACCCCGGCAAGCGGCAGGTTTTGCGGTACAGAAACCACAAAATGCTGATCGACAATCACGCTCTGCGCATAGCCGCCGCGGGTTCTTTCGCCGGTATATTTATCAATACCATTGTAGGTAGCGGTAAACCCCGCCTCACAGTACTGCTCTTCGTGGTGCTTGCAGAAATGGCACTCGCGGCAGGCGTCGACCATCACGCCCACACCGACGATATCACCGGGTTTAAAACGGGTGGCTTCGTCCCCAACCTCCACGACTCGCCCGACAATCTCATGCCCCGGCACCAGCGGATACTGGCTAACCGCCCATTCGTTACGCGCCATATGGAGATCGGAGTGGCACACGCCGCAGAAGAGGATCTCGATTTTGACATCCTGCTTTTGTAACGCGCGCAGCGAAATCTGGCCTGATGTTAAGGGTTGTGCCGCGTCATGGGCGACTAATGCGTTGATTTTCATCTTACCTCAGGAATGTGCTGGTTCTGGCTAACTCAAGGGGGCAGACTATAGTCAACAGGGTTCCATATTGATAGTAGTCACCATTTGGTGACCATAAGCAGAGGACAGAACAATGCCAGCCTGGGTTGAGGGTAAACTCTTTTTCTATGCGGACTCGCCGCCGCGCCGCCTGATGGAGCTCTTTTCAGTGAAATGGAGCTCAATGGTGCTGCATGCGCTGTATCACTGGCCGGATGAACGCGCCCGTACCGGTGAGTTACAGCGTAGCCTGCAGGGGATTTCCAAAAAAATGCTGTTCCAGACGCTCAAAGAGCTGGAGCAGCGAGGGTTGATTGCCCGCCATGTGTATGACGTGGTCCCACCAAAAGTCGATTACCGCCTGACCCCACTCGGCAGAACCTTTGCCGAACCCATTGAGCAAATGTACCAGTGGGGGTTGGAAAATCAGTCCGCACTGGATCAAATGGAAGCCTGTTATCAGGCGGCGTCGTTCAGTTAACGGGCTGAATTCTCAAATGTTCCTCCTGAAAGCGCGATATTCATCACATTATGCCAGGCTTTATATGCACCACCACAAGGTGACGATAACGCGGCCTGCTGCGCCAGACTAAAGGGATGACTCATTTGAAAAATGCTAAATACACAATGCCTTTACGCGAGGAAGGGTTCATTGGTCTGGGAGATTATGCCGCGATCGGCGAGGGCCGCTCCGTTGCGCTCATCGCCCCGGATGGCTCGATTGACTGGTGGAGCGCGCCCAATCTTGATTCCCCGCCCCTTTTCGATCGGCTGCTTGACCCAACCATCGGCGGTTTTTTCAGCCTGACGCCCGCGGTTGACTATACCGTCTCCCGCGCCTATCGCGAGGACAGCAATGTGCTGGAAACCCGCTTTGAGACGGAGGACGGCACGGTGCTGTTAACCGAATCGATTAACAGCACGCTGGCGGGGCGTCTGCCCTGGAGTGAGCTGGCGCGGCGGCTTGAGGGCGTGCGCGGCACCGTGCCTTTCAGGCTCCATTTGCGGTTTGGGACGATGGTCGAAACGCGATCGCCCTGGCGATCGGATACCTTTAAGGGCAGCGTTTACCATATCGGCGACCTGATGGCGATGCTGCACACCAGTGAAAACGTCGTCATTACGCATGCTGATGACGAAGAGATCGAAGCGGAGATCACCCTTAAAAAGGGCAGCCGGGAGGTTGTCGCGCTGCTCGTGACCCAGAGTGAACCGCTGGCCGTGCCGGACATTCAGGCGATTGATAACCGCATCGAAACCAGCCATACCGCCTGGCAGGACTGGGTCCAGGGGCTTAAATATGATGGCCTCTATAAAGATCACGTCATTCGCTCCGCGCTGGCGCTGAAGTTCCTCTGGTATTCGCCAACCGGCGCGCTGGCCGCGGCCGCGACCACCTCCCTGCCGGAAGGGATCGGTGGAAAGAAAAATTACGACTACCGCTTTGCCTGGGTGAGAGATGCCTGCCTGATTATCAAAGCCTTTACCTATCTGGGTACCCTCGAAGAGTGTAAAGCGGCCTTTTCCTGGCTGTCGAAAACCATCATCAGGCACGGCCCGGAAATGCAGGCCTGCTACACCCTCGAAGGCGAGCTGGTCCCGGAAGAGCGGTATGCAGAACTCCAGGGCTACCGGGATTCGCAGCCGGTACGGGTAGGTAATAATGCCCGCAACCAGCGCCAGCTGAGCATGTATGCCGATATGCTTGGGGTGGCAAAACTGTTTGTCGAAGCGGGCCATATTCTGGATACGGGCACCTCGCGCTTCCTCGGACACCTTGCCAATCAGTGTGCCGACCGCTGGCGCATGAAGGACTCGGGGATCTGGGAGCTGCCGGAAGAGCGCCATTACACCCACTCCAAAATGTCCTGCTGGCTGGCGCTGGACTGCGCCGTGGTGCTGGCGGAGCACAGCCATATCGAACCTACCTGGAAGGCGCGCTGGGAACGCGAGCGGGACCGGATCCGCGACTGGGTGGAAAAGCACTGCTGGTCTGAAGCCCATCAGTCCTACTGCTTCTACGTTGGCGACGGCGGGCAACTGGACGCCTCGCTGGCGCTGGTTTCACGCTACGGCGTGAAGGTGAACCCGAAACGCATGAAGCTGACCTATCAGGCTATCCACCAGCAGCTGGGCCATAACAGCGCGATGGTCTATCGCTACAGCGGCGTTGAGCAGGAGGAAAGCACCTTCATTGCCTGCTCATTCTGGCTGGCAGAGGCCTGGGCATCGATGGGCGAACCGGCGGCTGCCGCAGAGAGCATGGATGAAATACTTAAGACGCTGTGCCACCGCGGCAACGTGGAAACCTTCAATGAGATGTTTGATACCCGAACCGGCGAGTGGGTCGGCAACATGCCCCAGGGCCTGAGCCATCTCGCGCTGATCTGCGCGGCGCAGGCGATCAGCGAGCATCAACGGGAGAAGAAATAATATCCTCAGGCGCGGCCCGCCCGGATAACCATCAGGATGCCGAGCAGCACGGCGCACATCGACAGCAACATGCGCAGGCTGAATGTTTCGCCCAGCAGTGCCACGCCACCCAGGGTGGCAAGGCAAGGAACACTCAGCTGAACCGTGCTGGCGGTCATAGCTTTCATCCTCGGCAGCAGCGTATACCACAGGGCATAGGCCGCGCCTGAGGCCAGCGCCCCGGACGTCATGGCTAACAACAGTCCGGGCGCGCTGGCAAATCGTTCCACCGACGGCAAAAGAGAGAGAATGAGGGTGAAAGGCACGGCCAGTATAAAATTCCCCGTCGTTGCCGGTATCGCCTCCGGCATGCTTTTCCCTTTCACCGAGTAGTAGGCCCAGGCCAGCCCGGAGCCGATCATCATCAGCGCACTGGTCGGTTCCGGGGCATGCGCGCCGGGGAGCAGAAGCAGCACCGTTCCTGCCACCGCCAGAAACAGCCCCGCCCCCTTCAGTACACCGACCTTTTCTCCCTGCCGCCAGCCATAGATAACCATTGCCGTCTGAACGGTGCCGAACAGCAACAGCGCCCCGGTTCCGGTATCGATCCGGAGATAGGACCAGGACATCGCCAGGACATACAGCGTCAGGGCCAGGCCGCTGCGCCAGTCATAATGTATTTTCGATGCCGGTTTTTTTCTGACGCTCATCAGAATAACCAGGAACAGGGCCCCGCTGACGATCCGCACATCGCTGAAGGTCGCCGGATCGATGTATCCGCTGGTCAGCGCCACCCTGCACAGGACGGAGTTCGCGGCAAACGCCAGCATGGTAAGTATTATTTTTCCTGTCATATCGTATCTCACAAGTGAAACCTGCCCGAAGCCCTTCAGCTATGCCCCCTATCCTATACTTAAGCAAACCTTCGGAGGTGACTATGTGTGGACGTTTCGCCCAGGCCCAGACCCGGGAAGAGTACCTTGCCTTTCTTGCCGATGAAGCGGATTGCAACATCCCCTACGATCCGGAACCTATCGGGCGCTATAACGTCGCGCCCGGCACCAAAGTCTTACTGCTCAGCGAGCGCGAGGACCAGTTGCATCTCGACCCCGTCTTCTGGGGTTACGCCCCCGGCTGGTGGGACAAGCCACCGCTGATCAATGCCCGGCAGGAGACCGCCGCCAGCAGCCGGATGTTTAAACCGCTGTGGCACCATGGCCGGGCAATTGTCTTTGCCGACGGCTGGTTCGAGTGGAAAAAAGAGGGGGATAAAAAGCAGCCTTACTTTCTCTATCGCGCCGACGGGCAACCTATTTTTATGGCGGCCATCGGCAGTACGCCGTTTGAACGCGGGGATGAGGCTGAAGGATTTCTGATCGTTACCGCCGCGGCGGATAAAGGGCTGGTGGATATCCACGATCGGCGCCCACTGGTGTTAACGCCAGAGGCGGCGCGGGAATGGCTGCGCGAAACGGTGAGCGGGCAAGAGGCAGAAGAGATCGCGCAGACGGGAGCCGTCCCCGCAGACCAGTTCCACTGGCATGCCGTGACCCGGGCGGTGGGGAATATAAGAAACCAGGGGCCAGAATTAATTGAGAACATCGGTGAGGTGTAAAATAACGTCAATGGCATTGACAGCTATTATTTCTGGAACTTACTAACACCCAAAAAATATAAAAAATGTCGTAAGCGAAGCGGCAAAATAATATCCAGGAGGGCCTGAATCAGGCCCCCGCTTTACACTTAAACAACCTGTTTTGGCCAGCGTCTCCTTTTCGGGAGTGGCACGCATGAGTGGGTAGTGAGTCGGGTTCCACAGACGGAACAAACAGCACCATGAGGTTGGGTTTGCGCTGGACTAAACGTGGTAAAACGAAATCGCTTACTTGTGCAAACCGGGCACTCAAATTTTAGGTTGGGAATAGCCCCTCCGGGCAGGTGAATAGAACGACCACCATAACGTAAATATCAATCGACCAGGGATATATCGTATAAAAACACCCCGTTTCGCATATATTTCTTTTCACTCTCCATATTATTTTAGCGATAACGAATTATCTCACCCGCAATAAATCAGAAAAACGCGTGGTATATCGGGGAGATAGCATCTCTCTTTTCATTTGCCATTGCTGTTCGATGCCCTGCCCCGCAAACCAGAGGGTTCCGCGCCCTTCTTTTTTATTCAGTTCATCGATGACTGCCATCAGCTCTGCGCTGTTGCGCCGGGGAGGATTTTCATCAAACAGATTGAGCTGAGCGACGCCAAGGCTGAAAAAATCCCCCAGCATGACCCCGGCTTTCTGATAGCGCAGCCCCTCTTTCCAGATGGCGTCCAGACAGCGCGTTGCCGCGTTAATAATATCCCGGCTGTCTTCGGTGGGCGTCAGCAGTTTGACTGAGGCGCTGTTGCCATAGTAAGGCTCGTTCAGCGCGAACGGCGAGGTCTTCACGAAGGCGGAAATAAACCGGCAGTACTGATGCTCGGCCCGCAGTTTTTCGGCGGCACGGGCGGCATAGCTGCAGATAGCCTGGCGCATCGACTCATAATCGCTGATCCGCTCGCCGAACGAGCGGGAGCACATAATTTCCTGCTTGTCCGGTACAAATTCTTCAAATCCCAGGCAGGACTCGCCGCGCAGTTCCCGCACGGTGCGCTCCAGCACCACGCTGAAATGTTTGCGGATAACGGCGGTATGGGTGTCAGCCAGATCCAGCACCGTTTTAATTCCCATCGCATCGAGTCTTTTACTCAATCGCCGCCCGACGCCCCACACCTCTTCGACGGGCAGCGCCGCCATCAGTTTACGTTGCCGTGCGATGCTGGATAAATCGAGCACGCCCCCGGTCTGCCGCTGCCATTTTTTCGCTGCGAAATTCGCCAGTTTGGCGAGCGTTTTGGTAGGCGCAATACCGACCCCGACGGTGAGGTGCGTACGTTTCTCAACGGTATGTCGAATTTCGCGGCCAAAGGCCTCCAGGTTGAGGCAGTTGCTGACCCCGGTGAGATCGCAAAAGGCTTCATCAATCGAGTAGATCTCGACTCGCGGGGTGATCTCTTCCAGGGTGGTCATCACCCGGAGGCTCATATCGGCGTAAAGTTCGTAGTTACTGCTGAAGGTGACAATGCCGTGGCGGCGGAAAATCTCTCTCTGTTTGAAATAAGGCGCCCCCATTGTCACCAGCCCTTTCGCTTCGGCGCTGCGGGCGATGACGCAGCCATCGTTATTCGACAGCACCACCACCGGGCGCCCCTTCAGGTCCGGGCGAAAAACAGTTTCGCAGGAGGCATAGAAGCTATTCACGTCGACAAGCGCAAACATGATTATTTGCGCGCTTTAACAGGCGCGGTAACGCGCGGAAAGATAAACGGCATAGTATCAAATCCATTTAACTGTATATTTATACAGTATCCATGAATTTAAGGATAAATCAAGGCGCTGCCCGCTGATTCAACGAAAGCGGTACCGACGCGGATTTAGTGCGCAACCTTGCCTTCTATCGTAATTTGCACGCCGGATTGTTTAATTAGTTACCTGAATCTTTGCTCAGTATGTCTGTGCAGTGCTAAGGTAACAAGCGTCGGAAACGACACTCTAAATGGCAAAAACGACATCTCGCGAAGGTAACTATGCTGGAAATTGGTTTGTATCTTTACCCCGGGGTTCAGCAGGCTGCCGTGCTTGGGCTGAACGATCTCTTTGGCGTGGCCAACATGTTTTCCCAAAAATATCAGGCAAATAAAGCGAACCTGCTGAGAGTGACACACTGGCAGCAGCCTGGCCCGAAAGACCTTCCTGTGCGCGTTTTTGATACGGAACCTGAAGCCGACCCGACGTTACCCTCCGCGATAATCGTCCCGCCGACCTTACGCGAGCCTGCCATCATTGGCACGACGCCGGCGTTAACGCCATGGCTTACCGGTCTGCACAATCAGGGGGTTATCCTGAGTTCCGTATGCGCTGGCGCGTTTGTCCTGGCATCAACGGGGTTAATGAACGGGCGGAAAATGACCACGCACTGGGCCTATGCCGATTTACTGAGCCAGCGTTTTCCCGACATAGAGGTCGATGTGAATCAGCTCATTATTGATGACGGCGAGATCATCACCGCGGGCGGGCTTATGTCCTGGACAGACCTCGGCTTGCGGTTAGTGCATCGGCTGCTCGGTCCGACCGTGATGATCGACACCGCGCGCATGCTGCTTGTCGATCCACCCGGGCGCGAGCAACGCTATTACAGCGTCTTCTCGCCGCGTCTGACCCATGGCGACGCGGCGGTCCTTAAGGTGCAACACTGGCTCCAGGCAACGCAGGCAAAAGATGCCACCCTGTCGAGCCTGGCGGCGCAGGCGGGATTAGAAGAGCGTACATTTCTGCGCCGCTTTCAGAAGGCAACCGGGATGACCAGCACGGAATATTGTCAGCACCTGCGCGTTGGCCGGGCGCAGGAGCTTTTGCAGTTCAGCAGCGATTCATTTGATCGCATCGCGTGGGAAGTGGGCTACAGCGATCCCGGCGCCCTGCGTAAGATTTTCACCCGCATTGTCGGGCTCACCCCCGGAGAATATCGCCGTCGCTTTAGCGCCAGCCAGGCAAAGGAACAGATGGCATAAAATGGCGATATCACCCCTTATTATGTCGTTTACGCCACTTCAGCCCCATCCCTTTCGCTGTCAAACTTGTGCTTCAATGAGCCATAAAACAGGAATGAGATAATGAAACAACGCGGTTTAATCGTCATCGATCTGCAAAACGAATATCTGCCAGGCGGTAAATTACCCCTGACCGGCATCGAGGCGGCAGCGCATAACGCAGCGCTTGCTATTGCTGACGCACGTTCAAAAGAGATCCCCGTCTTCCATATTCGTCATGAGTTCGCTCATGGCGAAGCACCGGTGTTTGTTCCCGGGACTGAGGGTGTGGAGATCCAGCCAACCGTTAAGCCCGCAGCGGATGAAGCGGTGATCGTGAAGAATTTCGTCAACGCCTTCCGGGACACTGACTTAAAAGCGCAGCTGGATGCGAAAGGCGTTGAAGAGGTGATTATCGTGGGGGCGATGAGCCATATGTGTGTGGATGCCTGCGTGCGGGCGGCGGCAGATATGGGCTACCCGGTTACCGTCCTGCATGATGCCTGCGCCACCCTTGACCTGTCTTTTGGCGGAGTCACTGTACCGGCGGCCCAGGTTCATGCTGCGATGATGGCCGCATTTGAGTTTGGCTATGGCAAAGTCCAGTCAACATCAGACTATCTGTCTGCATAATCCCGTGCCAGCGTCCCTTTTCAGGGACGCTTTTTAATAGGTGTGGTTAAAGGTTGACGGGCATTTCATAGACATCTGCAATCAGTTCCGTCGAGCGATAAATTGCCTCCTGAGAGTGCCCCAGATTCAGTAGCATAATTTCATCAGCATCAATGCGCTGTTGCCAGACGGCCAGCTGGTCAACCACCTGGTTACCGGTGCCGCTCATGATTTTGGCATTCCACATTTTAATCAGCTGCAACTCTCCCGAAGAATAACCGTAGTTTTCGGCTTCCTGCGGCGTTGGGACGATAAATGAGCGGCCTGTGCTCATGCGCATCATCGCGTGGGAATAGGCCCATGCCTGACGCCGGGCTTCACTCTCATCATCCGCTGCCATCACGCCAAAACTGGCAATAACATAAGGCCGGTCAAGATTTGCAGAAGGACGGAAGTTCTGCCGATAGACCTTGATGGCCATCATGACGTTCTGATCGGCCAGATGCGCAGCAAACGCAAACGGATACCCCATTTGCGCCGCCAGCCGGGCAGAATAGTCGGACGAACCCAGCAGCCAGACGGGGGGACGCTGATACGCGCCTGGCACCCCATTTTCTTTATCCTGCAGCGGGCCGGGAACGGCATACACGCCTGCCTTTTGCCACGGATGCCCTTTCGGGAAATCGCCTTTCAGGAAGTGCATTAACTCATCAAGTTGTTTCGGGAAACTGTCTGCTCCCACGTCACCGCGCCGCAACGCCGACGCGGTGGCCATATCGGTTCCCGGGGCACGACCGACGCCCAGATCAATACGCCCCGGCGCAAGGGAGGCCAGCAATCCGAACTGTTCAGCCACCACCAGCGGCGGAAAGTTAGGTAACATCATCCCACCCGCGCCAAGCCGGATATGGGTCGTTTCACCAATTAACCGCGCCAGCAATAACGGCGGCGAAGGGGTAGTAACGCCAGGCATAGCGTGGTGCTCCGCAAGCCAGTAACGGGTAAAACCACGCTTATCAGCCAGACGGGCAAGCCGGATGCTCCCCGACAGCGCCTCATGCGCCGTTACCCCTTTTCCCGCCATAGCGAAGTCCAGCACGGAAAGTGGAACCGGAGCCCCGCCCCGGCGCGTACCAAAAATGACCTGATTCACACTGTCGTTCCTCAAAATGCGAAGGCGGCTACGTCTGGATGACGTAGCGCAGAGGAGACAAATTTTGCGGAGAATAACGTCAGGGCACAATTGACCTGAATGACAATATTAAAAACTATTGGGCCAATCGCTGGGATATGTTCAGGCCTGTGTACCGCGCCGCTGACAGAAGGTACGCCGGTATTCTGAAGGCGAGGTGCCCAGATGCGCCGTAAACTGCAGACGTAAAGACATCGGTGTCCCAAATCCCACCTCAGAAGCAATGCACTCTACCGGCAGTTCGGTGATTTCCAGCAGCTGCTGGGCACGCGCCACGCGCTCGGCATTTAACCATTTGGTGACGGTCGTGCCGGTTGTGTCGCGAAAGCGACGGGTAAATGTACGGCGGCTCATTTTCGCCACGCCCGCCAGCGTATCGAGGGTTAAGGGTTCAGACAGATGTTCCCGGGCCCACTCCAGTACTTCAACCAGGCGTCCGACGCAGGGCAGTTGCGGAACCGGTTGTTCAATATACTGGGCCTGCCCGCCCTGTCGGTGCGGCGGCGTGACCAGCTGGCGGGCGATCCGGTTAGCCATATCGGAGCCATGCTGCTGGCGGATCATCTCAAGGCAGCAATCAAACGCCGCAACGGTGCCAGCGGAGGTCACAATATTGCCATCCGTCACATACAGCACATCCGGTCGGAACTTCGCGTCAGGAAAACGGCGGGCAAAAATCTCCCGGGCAACCCAGTGGGTCGTCGCCTCCCGCCCGGCAAGCAACCCGGCAGCGCCAAGGACAAATGCCCCCAGGCAAAACCCGACTATCGGTTTCCCCTGCGCATTGGCGGTTTGCAGCGCCTCAATGATGTCGTCTGGCACCTCTTCTTCCGGATCTTTCCAGGCCGGAACCACGATAATATCGGCCTCCTCCATCGCCTCCAGACCGGATGAAACGCTAATTGGTAGCCCTTGATCGCTGATGATTAGCCCCGGGGACTGCGCGCAGTACTGCACATCATAGGCCGGGAAACCTGCGGGCTTATTCACAACGCCGAAGGCAACGGCAGGTACAGAAAGCTGAAACAGACTGACTCCTTCAAAAGCCAGGACCACAATACGAACCGCAGACACGGAAACCTCGCAGACAAAAAAGGGATATAAAGGACAGCAGAGCCCTGTACCAATAACATACTTCGCCGCCTGTCCGCGACCTTTCGCAAGGTGCGGACAGGGGTAGGGAGAGAGAGGTTTATTTACAGGCCACCAGATCGGCCATTTGTTCAGCATCAGGCAAGCCGATGATTTGTTGCAAAGCCCGCGCCTTATTCAGGTAATAAATGGCAGGCGTACCGCTGGCCCCTGTCTGCTCCATAAGCTGCTGATTCTGCTGTATCTGCTTAAACACGGCGGGCGGCGTGTTGCCTTGCAGCGCCGGTTTAATCTTTCCGTCGCTACTCTCAAGGTCATGCCAGGCTTTAGCCGGATCCTTCGCGGAGAGGATTGCCGCCGCATACTGCGCGCTGTCCGGGCGGATCACGCCAACCAGCAGCGTTTTGGTGCTGATACTTTTATCTTTGATAAAAGGTTGAGCCTGATGCCAGAACTTGTTGCAGTAGGGGCAGAAGGGATCGGAAAAGACCACCACCTGGCACTTCGCGTCCGCGCTGCCTTCTGAAATCCCCGGCGCGGCGGTGAGCTGCTTCCACATTTCGCGCCCGGCGGGAATATAAATCTCATCATTGATGATTTTCTCGCTCAGGTTATTGCCTTGCGTATCATACATATAGCCTGAAACCACATGCTTTTTATCCGGGGTAAGGTAGAGCGTTACGCCCATATCCTGATATTTACCCAACCACCCTTCCACGCCTCCGGGGGCGCTGAACGGCTTAATAATTTCAATGCCCTGCTTCTCCATTTGTTTAACAGGTTCGGGCAGGTCAGCGGTCTGCGCCTGAGCGGTAGCGCTAAGCAGCAGAATTAACAGTGTCAGGATCTTGTTCATTATTTTTCCTCAGTAAAATCAGGAGACGGGGCCGGATTCGCCCTCGTCAGCGTGGTCAACAGCGCGTCTTTGCTCAAAAGGGAAGGCAGGACATGCCCCTGCGGAATGGCAGGGCCAAAAATGGCGTTAAAAGGAATGCCGCTGGCGCCGTAGCGGCGCAGGAACTGCTCGATTTCAGCAGAGGGCTGACTCCAGTTTCCCTGCAACAGCACAACGTCGTCGCGGTTTAAGGCAGCAATAACCTCAGGGCGATGAAGCACCAGGACTTCATTAACCCGGCAGTTCAGACACCAGTCGGCGGTAATATCCACCAGCACGCGCTTTCTGGCATCCAGCGCCTCACTGAGCGCCGCTTCACTGAGCGGTTGCCAGTTCAGAGGGGAGTCGGCCTTCCCCTGGGGCTGGGGAGCCAGAAAAGCATACAGTCCCGCGCCAAACAGCACGCCAAACACCAGGCTGCGCAGATTCTCTTTGTGGTTCGGCATGGCCTGCGCGCAGCGGAAAAGGAAAAACGCCACCATCAAACCGCCGACGATCAGCACATAGCGTGCGCCCCACTCTTTCACCAGCAGCGACATCAGCCAGAGACAGGATCCCAGCATCAGGAGCACCAGCACCAGGCGCAGTTTTGCCATCCAGGGGCCGGGTTTAGGCAACCAGCGCGCCACGCCGGGGGCGATGCTGATTACCAGCCAGGGAAGACTCATCCCTACACCCAGCACCAGGAAGATAAGCCACAGCTGATGCACGGGCGCGGCTAACGCGAAGGTCACGGCAGTACCAAGGAAAGGTGCCGTGCAGGGTGTGGCAAGCAGGGTCGCAAAGGCGCCTTCAAGGAAACTCCCCCCGATGCCGTTACCACCGGCGGTAGCCAGCCGGGTGGAAAGCCCTGAAGGGAGGCGGATCTCAAGCAGGCCTGCCAGGCTGAAACAGAAGATCCACGTCACCAGCACCATGGTGGCAATGAACCAGGGGCTCTGGAACTGGAAGCCCCAGCCAATCCAGGCACCGGACAGCCGCAGGCCGGTGATGACTGCCGCCAGCACCAGAAACGAGAAGATGATCCCGGCCGCGGTTGCCAGAAAACGCAGCCGCGTCTGACGGCGGCTACTCTCAGCCAGGGTCATCAGCGAAGCGAGTTTGATCCCGAGTACAGGCAGGACACAGGGCATCAGGTTCAGAATAAGCCCGCCCGCTAACGCCACAACCACGATCTGCCATAGCGTGGTGGACGGGCTGATATCGACCCTGAGCTGCTGGCTCTGCGCACCATTGCTGATCAACAGAGGGAGCTGCTGTAGCCGGGACGCATCCAGCGGGTTGCCCTGCTTATCGCTGACGCTAAACCGGGCGGTCAGCGTGTCACCGAGGATCTCTGTCTGCGGTGGCGACAGGTTCGCCCCGGCCGGGTTATCAGCAAAGAGATCGGGCTGCGACCAGCCTTCCGGGGTGGTCAGTTTGACAATCAGCGTGTCATTGTCCGCGACGACAGATTTAACCGCCACCGGGCCGTTATCTGGCGGAACCGCGCGCATCGCGTTGTCCCAGGCCTCGGCAAAGTGCGCTGACGGACCGGAGGCCAGGTCGATATCCAGCGGGAAGGTATTGACCACGCAGAGATTGCTGCACAGCGAAAGCGTCAGTTTCCCGCGCAATCGCTGGCGCTCATCGATGGCAACGTCTAGCGGAAACACGACGCGGCGATCGTAGCCGACGGAACTGAAGCCAGCAGAATCAAACCGGACGGGCCGGGGCCAGTGCCACTGCGTTTTTGTCTGCTGCTCCCATGCGATCGCGGGCCGAAAGCCGCCATCGCCGGGCGTTCGCCAGTAGGTTTTCCACCCTTCATTGGGGGTTACGTCCAGCAGCAGACGAACTTTCCCCTCTGCGGGCGCATCATGCCAGACATGAACCTGAGCATGTAAATTGTCAGGCTTTATCGGCCAGCCCGGTACCGCGGCTGAGGCCGCAGACAGGCTGAATAACAGGAACCACAGGCTCCTGAAAAAGGTTTTCATATGTTTTCTCCGTGAAAAAGTGACTAAACAGGAACGTCCGGTTCAGTCATTCACGGAAAACGCAGTTCTTAAGATGTATTCGAAGTAAGGGGGGTCGGAAAAAGATCACCGGTCTCGGCAAGACGCTGATTTTAAGCAGCACCGCTAAAACAAGAACCAGCAGACCGGGTAAGAGCAGAATGGTATCGAAATGGAGGGGCTGCGTACTAAGCAGCGAGTGGGCGCTCAGCTCACAGGGTGACAACCCTGGCGACGTAAGTTCCTGCGGGCTGGTGTCAGCAGTCAAAGAGAGCGCGGCGGCTTTAACCTGCATGTGATGCAGGATACTGGCCCGCTGGGTCAGACAGATCAGCATGACAAAACAGGCAACCACCAGAAGCGCGACCGCTTTAAGTTGCCTGTTTTTATGTTGAGTCGGACCCGTCAGGATAGTCATGGGCAATGAGAATAGTGAGCGACTCGCCAGCGGGCAAGCGGCAATTTGTAAAGTAATGCCAGCCCGGGCGTTCCGGCAGGCGTCAGTTTGACCCTTCACGCAGGATCTCTTTCACCCACTGGCTGAAGGCCACAATCCCCGGTCGGTTCAGGTTTTCACGCGGCATAATGAGATCATATCCATGCCCGGCTGGAATTTCCTGTTCAAAGGGCATAACCAGATCGCCCGCGGCAACGTACTTCTTAATCAGCCGCTTTCTGCCCATCGCCACCCCGCATCCGCTGACCGCCGCCTCAATCGCCATCTGACAATTGTTGAAGCTCATAAAATTCTCTTCCACCGGCAGGGGCTGGTTTGTGACCTGACACCATTCGCGCCACTCTGAAAAGACGTCCTGCGAATCCACTGACTCAGAAGCATGGATGAAGGGGATATCCGCAGGCCAGTCACCGTTAGCCAGGAGGCTATTTTTTAACGCCGGCGAACACACAGGAACCAGCGCCTCGTCGGCCAGGCGCTCACAATAGAGATCCGGATAGCGGAGATTGCTGTAGTAAATCGCAGCATCTACCCGTTCCAGATTGAAATCCACCAGCCCTGCCCTGACCCGGAAATTAATATTCAGCCCAGGCCACCGCGCCCGGAATTCGGCTAAACGCGGGATCAGCCACAGGAAAGCAAACGTGGGGGGAAGCCCCACAGAGAGTGTGCCGCGCAACCCCTGGACGCGGATATCTTCGATTTCATCATTAATGCGCTTAAGGGACATGGACAGGACGTTCAACAGTCGCCCCCCTTCATCGGT
Organism: Leclercia adecarboxylata; assembly: GCF_006874705.1. NCBI lineage: Bacteria > Pseudomonadati > Pseudomonadota > Gammaproteobacteria > Enterobacterales > Enterobacteriaceae > Leclercia > Leclercia adecarboxylata. Next base: position 4,275,389 of record NZ_CP035382.1, read on the forward strand.
AAGCTGCAACTTGCGGGTCAGGCGGAGAAACAGCCTGAACCCCAGCAGGGTTTCGAGATGCCGTATACGTTGGCTCACTGCGCCCTGGGTCAGGTTGAGCGTTTTCGCGGCCCGCGTAAAGCTGAGATGATGCGCGGCTATTTCAAAGGTATGCAATAGCGCCAGCAGATTTTCCTGAGCTAACATAGTGATAATCTCCATCCGGTAGCCTTTATGCATTAAATGAGCTAATGCATACCCCTGAAACGATCGTTTGTCCAGCCGTGCTCGCTGCCTTTTAATCGTGATGACAAATACATCATAAAAAGGAGCACGAAGGTGAAAGATCTAAAAATCGTGGTTATCGGTGCCGGTTCGAGTTACACCCCGGAGTTAATGGAAGGCATCATCAAGCGACAGCATGAATTTCCGGTCCGCGAGTTGTGGCTGGTGGATATCGAAGAGGGTCGGGAGAAGATGGCTATTATCGCTGGCCTCACCCGACGAATGCTGGAAAAAAATGGTCTGGATATTCCGGTTTTTGAGACGCTGAATCGTCAGGAAGCTCTGAAGGATGCCGATTTTGTCTGCTCCCAGTTCCGGGCCGGTTGCCTGGACGCGCGTATCAGCGACGAGCGTATTTCACTGAAATACGACATGATTGGCCAGGAGACCAACGGACTGGGCGGGTTCGCTAATGCGTGCCGCACCATTCCTGTCGCCCTGGAAATTGCGGCCGAAATGGAGCGGCTCTGTCCCGACGCCTGGTTGCTTAATTTCACAAATCCCTCAGGAATGGTCACCGAAGCCATTCTTAAACACAGTAAGGTACGGACGGTAGGGCTGTGTAATGTGCCGGTCATCATGCAAAAAGGGATTGCGAGTTTACTGGGGGTCAATGACGTCAATGACTTTATTCTCCAGGTAGCCGGGCTTAACCACTTTATTTTCGCGCGTCATATCTGGCATGAAGGCCGCGATAAACTGACCCAGGTGATCCAGAACATTTCCGCAGGCAACGACCCGCTGATCCCACGTAATATTCCCCCTTTCAAATGGCCGGAGGGTTTGCTGGAAAACCTGGGCATGATCCCCTGCCCTTATCTGCGCTACTACTATATGAGCGACGATATGTATCGCCAGGAGTTGGGCGAGGCGCAGGGCGAAGGAACCCGTGGCGAAGTGGTGAAAGCCCTGGAAAAACAGCTCTTCGATATCTACCGTAACCCCGAGCTGGCTGAGAAACCGAAGGCGCTGGAGGGACGTGGCGGTCAGTATTACTCAGATGCAGCATGTGAACTGATGAGTGCGATCTACAACGATAAACGTATCATTATGCACGTTAACACGCGCAATAACGGCACCATCGCCGGCCTGCCGGATGACTGTGCCGTTGAGGTGAGTTCCCTGATCACCCGCTCTGGACCTATTCCGCTGAACGTCGAACCTTTCCCGGAGGATACGCTGCGCCTGATCCAGCTGATGAAGAGCTTTGAGGCGCTGACGATCGAAGCGGCTATTACCGGCGATCGCCACACGGCGTGGCGCGCGCTGGTCATTAACCCCTTAATCAACAGCGGCCAGGTGCTTGAAAAGGCGCTGGCGGAAGTTATCGAGCATAACAAAGCGCTGATGCCTGCGTTCCACAAACACCCTTAAATTCGCAGAACCTGTAAAACGGCTGGCTGCCAGTCAGCCGTTTATTGCTTTTCATTAGCAATATCTCTTTTTCACCTTTCCTGTTACGCAGATTATTTTTATTTAAATAACTCACCTCAAAAATAATAACCACAACACAATAAACACAATCAATAAAATATCTCAGAAAGCGATTGGGCCAAATGCCGTTAATATCGGGACAATATTATTAACGTAGCCCAACAAACAGAGATCATAGTCACAAACCCACGATCGGGGAATTGTTTCACCCATCGAAATAAATGCAGAATCCCTTTACCATCCGGGCATCAACGGTGTTTTCATTCGTTATCATTCATTTACTTACAGGCAAAGTGCAGGGATCAAGAAGATAGGTAATGACTCCAACTTATTGATAGTGTTTTATGTTCAGATAATGCCCGATGACTTTGTCATGCAGCTCCACCGATTTTGAGAACGACAGCGACTTCCGTCCCAGCCGTGCCAGGTGCTGCCTCAGATTCAGGTTATGCCGCTCAATTCGCTGCGTATATCGCTTGCTGATTACGTGCAGCTTTCCCTTCAGGCGGGATTCATACAGCGGCCAGCCATCCGTCATCCATATCACCACGTCAAAGGGTGACAGCAGGCTCATAAGACGCCCCAGCGTCGCCATAGTGCGTTCACCGAATACGTGCGCAACAACCGTCTTCCGGAGCCTGTCATACGCGTAAAACAGCCAGCGCTGGCGCGATTTAGCCCCGACGTATCCCCACTGTTCGTCCATTTCCGCGCAGACGATGACGTCACTGCCCGGCTGTATGCGCGAGGTTACCGACTGCGGCCTGAGTTTTTTAAGTGACGTAAAATCGTGTTGAGGCCAACGCCCATAATGCGGGCGGTTGCCCGGCATCCAACGCCATTCATGGCAATATCAATGATTTTCTGGTGCGTACCGGGTTGAGAGGCGGTGTAAGTGAACTGTAGCTGCCATGTTTTACGGCAGTGAGAGCAGAGATAGCGCTGATGTCCGGCAGTGCTTTTGCCGTTACGCACCACCCCGTCAGTAGCTGAACAGGAGGGACAGCTGATAGAAACAGAAGCCACTGGAGCACCTCAAAAACACCATCATACACTAAATCAGTAAGTTGGCAGCATCACCCAGTCTTCCAGCACCAGGCCCGGCACCCGCTCAAACTCCCGCACATTATTCGTCACCAGCACGGCGCCGGCGGCAATGGCATGCCCGGCGATCGCCGTGTCGTTCGGGCCGATCGGCGTCCCTGCGAGGCGCAGCGCCACCTTTATGTCCGTGGTCGCATCCACCGCGGCGCTGTCCCAGGGCAGGATGGCATCGAGGCGGGCGCAAAACGCGTCAACCAGCTCGATGTGGCGCGGCGAGGACTTCGGACCGGTGGCGCCAAAGCGCATCTCGGAATAGGTAATGGCCGAGATCACGATGCGCTGGTTTCGCAGCACCGCCTGCTCCAGGCGCTTCAGTACGGCTTCCGGCTGCTCGCGCATGATGAACGAGCAGATACAGGTGTCCAGCATATAGGTTTTGTTCACAGGTCAAATCGTCCTTCGTCGGTGACAACGTCCTCGCGCTCCGCCATAAAGTCCGGGTCGGCCTTCTCGAGCTGCGCGAACGAGCCCCAGGTCGGCCGGACGGGGCGCAGGATGATGCTGTCCCCTTCCCGGACGATCTCCAGCTCGCTCACCCCCTCAAAATCCAGATCGCGGGGCAGACGGATGGCGCGGTTGTTGCCATTTTTAAAAATGGATACGGTTCTCATTACGTTACACCCCATCAAGTCATTTGCCCGATACTTCGGGCATGGCCTGTGAAAAGCACAGGCGAATTAAAAAACACCACCTACCATTGGATAGGTATAGTATATGCAGATGTGAGGCATATGTATAGGGTCTGGATATGCAGATGTACGGCATATGGATATGGATATGCCAAACCTATCCTCAGTTCTCTTCTTATTTCTCCTGAGATCCGAAAACCCCAAGAGTCGGATCTTTGGCCGCAGTCGGAGAAGATAGAAAGGCTTATACTTCGTTACAGAAAGGTTCAGATACAAGGGGAGTTAACAGGTCCCTGTAAGCGGTGGTTCCGTCGCGGATAATATGGGATGTCAAACATTCTGGCGGGCATCACTGCTGGTCACGAAGGGGGCAGCTTGCCCCCGCAATTTATTGCATCTCAGGTCAGATACCCACACCTCCCGTGCCAAAGGCCTCACTGTGGATGCGCTCTTTCGCAATGCCCAGCGCCAGCAGGGAACGGTACTGTTCATGCATAAACGGAACCGGACCGCACAGGTAATAGTCGGCGTCTGCCGGCAGATATTTCGCCGGTACCGCGCTGAGATCGAGCCGGCCCTGCACATGGTAATCTTCCCCGGGCACCTCAGTTTCCTTCACCTGTTCATAGGCGATAAAGATATGCAGATTGCTGTTCTGCTCAGAGAGTGCCGCCAGTTCCTGACGCAGGGCATGAACATCGGAGCTGCGGGCCGCATGAAGGAAAAATATCTGCTTCCTGTCCTGCGTCTGTTCTGTGTGGTCCGCTTTTAGCACGGTATTCGGATCGGCTATTTCTGCCAGCAAATGGTGGGTCATGGACATCATGGGCGTCAGGCCGACGCCGGCACTGATAAGCACATTGTCCACTTCAGGATTTAATAAAAAGAAGTTGCCCGCCGGCGCGCTCAATTCCACCGTGTCGCCTTCACTGACGGCATTGTGGAGGGTTGATGAGACATAGCCCGGATCCTGTCCTTCCGCACGAGGATCTTCACGTTTCACGGAGATACGTAGGTAATCTGCTCCCGGCCTGGCGGATAAGCTGTACTGCCGGGGCTGCTTCAGGCCCAGTTCAGGGACAAGAACGCGTAGTGTCACGTACTGTCCCGGCCTGTAATCGGGCAGGGCCTGTCCGTCTTCAGGCTTCAGATAAAAAGACGTGATTTCTTCGCTTTCCTTTACTTTCCTGCTGACGGTAAAGGCGCGCCAGCCCAGCCAGCTGCCGGGCGTGTTACGGCGCTCATCATAAAGCCTTTTCTCGGCTCCGATAAATATGTCGGCCAAATCCTTATAAGCGGCCCCCCAAGCCCCGATGAGCGGGCTGTCCATAGGTACGGAAAGCACTTCGCTGATTGAATGGAGTAAATTTTCACCGACAATACCGTAATCGGGGGCTTTAATATTCAGGCTGACATGTTTGTGGCAAATCAGTTCAATGACCGGGGCCAGTACCCCGGGATCGTCGATATTCTCGGCATAGGCCAGCACCGCGCCTGCCAGCGCTTTCGCCTGTGCACCGCTGCGCTGATGCCCCATATTAAATACTTCCTGTAAATCAGGATTATTCCGTAGCATGCGCTTATAAAAATAATCCGTTAACGCAACGCCATTTTCTTTCAGTACCGGAACGGTATCTTCAACCAGTTGTTTCTGCTCTTGAGTTAGCATGCGATCCTCCGTGGGATTTAATTCAGTAACAGTCATGGTCCTGATAAGCATAAACCATGCTGGGAAGTGTGACCCGGCTTATAAATCCGGTACAGCCGCTGTATTCTTTCTGCCAGAAAATGGAATGGAACGCATATTTTTTTACAGGTCCAACGATGAGAATTAGTGGTCCGACCGGCATGAATAAAATATGGTATAGAGTGATTTCATGTTGTCTTGCACAGGAAAATGAAGATGAAGGCATTACTGGCGGAGCTGGTTGATATTATTGCGGAGCAGCATGAATCTGAAAAGGAAGTGATTATTCAGACTGAAGCACTGAATCTGGTTGTGGCTGCCCTTCTCATGCGGCTGGATGACAGCGTTCGTATGCAACTGAAAAATGAGATTGATGAGTCCTTCGCTTCACAGCACGGGTGTTGCCCCACATATACGGATGAAACGCACATACTCCAGCGTGCTGTGGAAGAATTGTTTAATTTTCATATGCGTCCATCACTAGGAAGGAGACGCATACAGTCCATAAACCAACCTTAAGAGGTCTCAGGCAGGCATAGAGCCGGTCGGTATTTCTGCCGGCCTGGTACCGCGGTGAACGGTATTCCGGGATGAACAGGAAGGGAGGCTATATGTTCGTGGATAAACTGTCACTTTACGAATACGGCACATAGTATGTCTGGCATAATGCCTGCCGCCATATTCAGCTCCCCTGTAAACCGGAATTCCTCTGTCGTAGCTGCCTCCCGTGAGGCTCATTGTCACTGAACGTCCCGTTATTATTTAAGATGTTTCTTAATTGTAGAAATATAGCTTCTTTTCAGTCACGTAGTGTCAACCTGAAAAAAAGGGGCTGGCATCCCCCTGATGTGAATTGTTATAGTTTGCTGCTAATAAGAAAAGTAAGGTTTTGGCCAGTACCATTCAGATGTCTGGTACTGGCACTTTTTGATACTCCTTTTATTTCTGTCTTTTTACTTGCAAAACTTATTTTACTGGCTGTGTTGTTCCGGCTCCCGGTAAGCATACTGTTGACGCCAGGCAGTAACAGGCATAGCTTTAAGCGCTGCTCAGATTTATTAAGGCAGGGTATAAAGAGCCCGGGGTGCGGGGATCCTCCATAACTCCGCCTAAGGTAATACATGTAAAGTCGCTAAGGTACTTTTTACAGGAATTTTAAAATCATATCTTATATCGGCCGGTATACAGTCCGGATATCTGTCAGGACAAATTGGTACCCATCGCATTTTGCCCCAGTGACATGCGGGAATAGCTGATTCATGCCTAGGACATGCAGGTATATCTCAGCCGCTTTTACAGCGACACCGGGAAAGTACGATTTATTAACTGCTGGTCAAATCAAAAAATCATCCAGCGACTTGCCTGCAGCCAGTTGTTCCGCAATGGCCTTAGGCATACGTCCCTGGCCAGTCCAGGTTCTGGTTTTGCCATTTTCACTCCGATATTTATATCTGGGCGTACGGGGAGGTCGCGCTTTTACAGGCTTTTCATCGTCTGCTGTACTGGTAACCAGTTCTGCCGGATCGATTCCTTTTTCAAGCAGCAGAAGACGTAGCTTTTCCACTCTCTCATTATGCTCATCCTGCACTTTTTTCCGGGACAGCTCCTGTTCCCGACGTTCACTGATCACGAGTCTGACTTTTTGCAGCACCATCTCCAGAAAGGCCAGGGGAAAATCACGGGTTGCGACCCTCAAGCTGCGGATGTTGTTTAATAATTTCAGTTCATCTGCCATTTTTTATCCTGAATGGAGGGTTAGGATTTACAGATACGTTGCCCGGTATAAGTATATAGGTTTCCGGAGTTAATTTATGTTTAACCTCTCCAGAACTGTGACTGAACCTTCATCAGCGGAGTTTAACAAGAGGAACCTTCAGAATGACGTATCTGCGATATTCGTATCAGGAGAATTTTAATTTCCTCTTCAGAACACTGGCATATTCTGCAGCCGGACACGGCGTTGCCGGACCGGCGGCTTTACTTCGGGTCTCGCTGAGAGACAGGCTCATTATTTCTGTCTGGGCAACCCCATATGGCTATATCTACCCGCAAAAAATCGTCTTCATCTTCGGCTTCCATGAGCAGTTCTCTTTCAGAACTACCTTGTGAAAAGCCTTATTTTCAGGGTATGCCCCGGTCCTTGTCGGATCCGGGTCAGCCTGCTTTTGCTAAATCCGGCCAGGCGATGAGACGCCTGTGCGCCCTGGCTATTTCATCGCAGGTGACCAGCCTGTCGGCAGCCACCATCACGGCGTGGCTTTTACAGTCTAAAAATGGGTGATGCTGCCAACTTACTGATTTAGTGTATGATGGTGTTTTTGAGGTGCTCCAGTGGCTTCTGTTTCTATCAGCTGTCCCTCCTGTTCAGCTACTGACGGGGTGGTGCGTAACGGCAAAAGCACTGCCGGACATCAGCGCTATCTCTGCTCTCACTGCCGTAAAACATGGCAGCTACAGTTCACTTACACCGCCTCTCAACCCGGTACGCACCAGAAAATCATTGATATTGCCATGAATGGCGTTGGATGCCGGGCAACCGCCCGCATTATGGGCGTTGGCCTCAACACGATTTTACGTCACTTAAAAAACTCAGGCCGCAGTCGGTAACCTCGCGCATACAGCCGGGCAGTGACGTCATCGTCTGCGCGGAAATGGACGAACAGTGGGGATACGTCGGGGCTAAATCGCGCCAGCGCTGGCTGTTTTACGCGTATGACAGGCTCCGGAAGACGGTTGTTGCGCACGTATTCGGTGAACGCACTATGGCGACGCTGGAGCGTCTTATGAGCCTGCTGTCACCCTTTGACGTGGTGATATGGATGACGGATGGCTGGCCGCTGTATGAATCCCGCCTGAAGGGAAAGCTGCACGTAATCAGCAAGCGATATACGCAGCGAATTGAGCGGCATAACCTGAATCTGAGGCAGCACCTGGCACGGCTGGGACGGAAGTCGCTGTCGTTCTCAAAATCGGTGGAGCTGCATGACAAAGTCATCGGGCATTATCTGAACATAAAACACTATCAATAATTTTGAGTCATTACCCGCACTTTAAAGAGCTTAGCTTGGTAGATGACTGTCGTAATTTCCTGTTGGCATTTAGCGATAGTCCTGTAATTCTGGTACTGGAATTAACAGAACGAGAGCTTCTTGTGATTGATGGCGTTACGGCCAGTGTGATTACTGATCTACATAAACTGGGCGTGCTCATTGCTATAGATGACTTCGGCACCGGTAACTCCAGTCTAAGCTATCTTCAAAAATTCCAAGTAGATGTTCTAAAAATTGACAGAAGTTTCGTTAGCATGGTTGGAAGTGACGCTCTATCATCCCATATCATTGATAATATAATTGATCTTGCCCGCAGGCTGAAGCTCAAAACAGTTGCAGAAGGTGTAGAGACTGAAGCGCAGTCAGCTTATTTGCGGAAAAATAACATAACCTTCATGCAAGGTTACCTGTATGGTCGCCAGTTACCAATAAACGAGTTTTTCCGGAAATTGCCTTAAAGCGACCAAAAAGAAAATTAAACCGGCATGATTGCTGATCATACGTAAAGCCGTACGCACAGCAATAATCCACCTTTAATAATAATTAGCTTGCATTATATATGGTCGAAGAAACTAAAGGTTGATAGGTAAATATATGATAGTAACCAGTATATTCTGATCCTGCTTGAAGCAAGCTATAAAGTACTAACTAATTTATTTAATCAGCAACATCGTATTCTTAACCATGCTAACACAGAAAGGTTTTTTTATTAATGGTAGGCTTGTGGCTTTATCTATGTTGGATAATGCCACAAACCAGAGTAAATTTAACTAAATACTGAGATCAAAGTGTTTAGTTGTCGGGCTTGCTCAGCAAGGGATGTGGATGCAATAGCAGATTCTTTAACTAGGCTCGCATTCTGTTTTGTTGTAATGTCCATCTTTGAGACTGCATCATGCACATCAGACAGCCATTTGCTTTGTTTCTCTGATACCCTAGCAATATCTTCTATAATCAGATTAACTTGGTGTACGGAAGAAACAATTTGTTCCATAGTCTCCCCTGATTGCGTAACCAGAGAAACCCCGTCTTTTATATTAATTACCGCATCGCTTAATAAATTTTCGATTTCTTTGGCTGCTATAGCGCTACGTTGAGCAAGAGTTCTTACTTCTCCGGCGACTACAGCAAACCCTTTCCCATGTTCTCCTGCACGGGCCGCTTCGACAGCTGCGTTAAGTGCAAGAATATTAGTCTGGAAGGCGATTCCATTAATTACATTAGTGATATCGGAAATTTTTGAAGAGTTTTCTGAGATCGTTTTCATTTTTATAATCACATTCTTAACAATTAGCCCTCCATTTTCTGCGTTAGCCGAGGCGGCATTAGTTCGAATACTTGCATACTCTGCATTTTGCGCATTATTTTTCATAGCATCAGAAAGTTGCTTGATGTTATTATTGGTTTGCACTAACGCAGATGATTGTTGGTCTGTGCGGATAGAAAGGTCTGAATTTCCTAAAGAAATTTCTGCAGAAGCTCTAGATACATTATCCACGCCAACTTTCACTTCATCTATTATGTGTTTTAGCCGATCATTCATTATACCTATAGAGGTTAATAATTTCCCAAACTCGTCTTTTCTTGTAGATTTAACAGATGCGGATAAATCACCAGAGGCAATTCGACTTGAGATATGAAGTGTCTCATTGAGAGGTTTTGAAATATGTCTTGTCATAAAGTAAGCAATGCATAATGCAATAATAATGCCGGAAACCGACGCAACCAGCATGATAGTTTTAGCGTTACCTATAACATTTTTGGTTTGCATGTTTTGATGTTTTAACAGTAATTCCATGGCAGCATATGTTTCGTTGGAACCCTGATTAAGTTTCTCAAATAACTCATTTTGTTGAATTGAGTTTTTCCTAAATTCCTGAGTATTGCCTATCATTGCATCAGCATTTTTTTTAAGTTCCGCAATTAATTCTTGTGATGAATTCATACTAGCAGAATTGTAATTATCGGATTCTTTGATAATATCTTTCAAAATGTTTTCAATTTTAATGAAAGATTCTTCATTTTTACTTGCAACGAGATCCGCTATTCTGAATCTTAAGTCTTTTAATTTAAGATTTATGTATGATGAAAACTCTCCCAGACCAACATCAAAACCTGCACTCCTGCTTTTATTAGTTAATTGTTCTCCGACATTAAAAATTGCAGATTTTTGCAAACTCAGTTCAATAGCTCTTCCCGTTTCAATTGAACCTACAAAATCATCAGAGATTTTTTTATATTCTGCCGAGGCAATATTTAATTGTTGGTTTATTTTACTGCCAACATTATCTCTGTTGTCGACTTCAAGCAGCCTTACTTGCTCAATTAAGGTATCGAGCCCTTTTTTCTGGAGTTCAGCATATTCAATGCTTTTAGTATATCTGAAATTTACATTATAAAGCTTTAAGTTATCTAAAAGCTTTGAAATCTCTGTTGTTTTGTTTTGTCTGACGTTATTATTACTGATGGATTCTAGGCCATGACTTGCAATTGCATATATAAAAAATGTTATTATTATAAGCAACATATAACTTAGTAATAGTTTCCTACTGATCTTAAGATTTTCAATTCCAGAAGAAACCATTGAGGAAATATTCATTCTTTTGTCCCTATTTCTATATGTTTTACTACAATCGTCATTCCCGGCGTTTACTTTAATAAAATTATGCTTTCTGTGATTACCATCACATTGATTTCTTCTTGAGTGAAGACGCAAACGGTTACCTGCAAAAAAAACATAGTTAGGAATTATCGGTAATGACTCAAAATTATTGATAGTGTTTTATGTTCAGATAATGCCCGATGACTTTGTCATGCAGCTCCACCGATTTTGAGAACGACAGCGACTTCCGTCCCAGCCGTGCCAGGTGCTGCCTCAGATTCAGGTTATGCCGCTCAATTCGCTGCGTATATCGCTTGCTGATTACGTGCAGCTTTCCCTTCAGGCGGGATTCATACAGCGGCCAGCCATCCGTCATCCATATCACCACGTCAAAGGGTGACAGCAGGCTCATAAGACGCTCCAGCGTCGCCATAGTGCGTTCACCGAATACGTGCGCAACAACCGTCTTCCGGAGCCTGTCATACGCGTAAAACAGCCAGCGCTGGCGCGATTTAGCCCCGACGTATCCCCACTGTTCGTCCATTTCCGCGCAGACGATGACGTCACTGCCCGGCTGTATGCGCGAGGTTACCGACTGCGGCCTGAGTTTTTTAAGTGACGTAAAATCGTGTTGAGGCCAACGCCCATAATGCGGGCGGTTGCCCGGCATCCAACGCCATTCATGGCAATATCAATGATTTTCTGGTGCGTACCGGGTTGAGAGGCGGTGTAAGTGAACTGTAGCTGCCATGTTTTACGGCAGTGAGAGCAGAGATAGCGCTGATGTCCGGCAGTGCTTTTGCCGTTACGCACCACCCCGTCAGTAGCTGAACAGGAGGGACAGCTGATAGAAACAGAAGCCACTGGAGCACCTCAAAAACACCATCATACACTAAATCAGTAAGTTGGCAGCATCACCCCTTTGTCAGGGATTAGAAGAGTATGAAGCCAGTGCATTTACTGATGCTATTGGCTGGACAACAACGTACGGATTAGAACCCGTAGAATTGGTAACAGTTGGTCTACGAAAAAAAGTTAAATGTGCCTGGAATTTCACTATCGAACCAGAATATCAACTGGATGAAATTGATGGTGATAGCTTTGATGCCATTGCCATTCCTGGGGGGATGAGCCGGGCTGGTTTTTACGAGGATGCATTTGATGAGCGACTGGTCAGCCTTATTCGAAAATTTAATAACCAAAACAAAATTATCGCTTCTGTCTGTGTTGGCGCTTTAGCAATAGCAAAAAGCGGTGCTCTTCACGGTAGAATGGGTACGACGTATCATCTGAGCAGTAAACGTCAAACACAGTTATCAGATATGGGTGTCAATGTTATTCAACGCCCAATTGTAGTGGACGCAAATATCATTACATCGCAAAGTCCTGCAACAGCGATTAATGTCGCATTTACTTTAATAGAAAAACTTACGTCCAGAGCTAACGTAGAAAAAATTAAAGAAGGAATGGGTTTTCCCCTCCTTTAATCCCTACGTCTTTTGAGTATTAGATCCAAATATTTCATCAGAACGACTCTGTAAAACCTTCAAAACTTCCAGCATATCGTCGCCGTTCAGTGACCGCTGGGATTTCTTTTCAGTTGGTTTCCTGCGACGCCGTGAAGGCCCATCGCCAGCAGGTATTGCCTGAGAACGATTATTGTCGCGTTTGTCCTGAACCAGTTTAATATATTCTAGTGTACGACCGAGACGCTTGTTGTCCACGATAGCTCCCTGGTCGATTTCCGACAGGCGATCATAAGTGGAGTAGGGAAGTGTAACACCGTTAAGCCTGAGTTCTTTTCGGCCATCCAGATAGTGCCAGACCTCTATGTATTTCCAGATGGCTTTGCGACTAATTTCACTGTCTTCAATAAGATAGAGCACTTTGTCATACTGAACCGTCAGAGATTTTGAAACGCGGCGCGGTTCCCGCCATGTGAAAAAGGCAGCCAGATCATCATCATGTTCGAGTGGCCGATGCACATCAAAGTCATGTCGGGGAACTTTGGCAAAGCGCCGGTTATAATCGTCCATAAACTCATCAGCATACTCATTGGCAGCGTCAACAGAAGAAATTCCCCTGAGCCGGAGTTCTTTTACCAGTCGGTCCTGAAGCGTCAGATGAGCGCGTTCCACGCGGCCTTTGGCAGAGCTGGTATTCGCGCAGATAGTCTGGATATTCAGTTCATGCATCGCACGCCCAAACTGGGTATAGCCATCGCCACCAGTGGCATTTTTGTTGTTTATTCTGAATACACTGGCTTTGTCGCTGTATAACGCCAGCGGTTTACCATGCTTTTCCAGGTAGCCTCGTGTGGCCTCAAAATAGGTGAATGTTGATTCCGATTTTACAAAGCGGAGCTGCATCAGTCGGCTCGTTGCATCATCAACGTAAACCAGCGCGGTACAGGCTGGAGCACGGTTCTCGAACCAGTGGTGGTCACAGCCATCTATCTGTATCAGTTCGCCACAACAGGCCCGGCGATAGCGTGGCTGCTGAATTTTTGGCGCACGTTGCTTACGGGGGACCCAGAGACCGGCTTTAACCATGAGCGACCGGACAGTTTCTTTGGACAGGTGGACATCGTGCAGTTCTGCAAGCTTTTCACACGCCAGCGTCGGCCCAAAGTCGGTATAGCGCTCACGTATAATACTGAGTGCATACAGGGCAAGACCATCAGGCAACTGATTATTGCTGGGTCTCCCGCGACGACGATTAGCCATACCCAGTGGGCCAGATTCACGGATAAGCGCCAGCAGACGCTGGTTATCTTTATCCCGCGCGGAGACCGGGTTATGCAGCCACGCATAAAACCCGGCCCGGGCAACGCACAACACCCGACACATCGTCATCACACCCCATACAGTGCGGTGCTCATTGATAAAGCGGTACTTCAGTCGGGCTCCCTTGCAAAGTACCGCGCGGCCTTTTTCAGAATATCCCGTTCTTCCTCAGTGCGCTTCAGTTGGGCCCTGAGCTTCAGGATCTCGCTTTTCGCTTCCAGTAAATCACGGGCATGCTGTTCGCTGTTATCGGGTTTAATTGCCCGTAACCACTTATAGAGACTGTGTGCGGAAACGCCCAGCCGGTCAGAAACTTCGGCCACGGAATAACCGCGTTCCGTTATCTGACGGACGGCTTCTTCCTTAAATTCAGGTGTAAATCGTGGTGTGCCCATACGCTCCTCCTATGCTCAAACTATAGGGCAGGATCGTCTACCGGGGTGGGGTCAGTCCATATCTGGCTGAAAAGTGTCTAGATTATCCGTGGCGATTCAGCACTATTCCGCGCAGCTATTTAGTAAATTTTGGCCAAAAGGTAATTCTCAACGGCCAGATGCCCCGCTAACCTGGCGTATAAATCGAGTAATCGTTTAAATAGAATTTCATTATGCTCCTGGCGCACAGTTGGTTCTGATGAAATCATTAAATTGACAGCCGCAATCACATCGTCCAACTCCTTTCTGTATACATATGGCACAATAATATCATTCATCTCTTCGCGTATGACGCTATAATCGCAGACATTATTGTTTAAGCTATTATTTAACCATATCGCAAAGATCAATGAATCCAGTTTTTCTTTCGCTTGTCGATACTCTCTCATCACGACCTCCGCCAGGTTTGCACAAAACAAAACACCTTATATTACTTACCAGTTCAACATTATTTTTAATGCTGAACTTACTCAGAAGCCTGCTCTGTCATAGTAAACCTGCTTAATATCTTTGTTATAAGCACTGGCTATATCTTTTAGCTTCAGTCCCGCCAGGATAAAAGATATTAACAACGCATCTTTTTTAGATATTTCGACAAACCTTGATGCCGCCGCATAGATGATATCCACCGCAGATACCGGCATCCGCCTTTGCATCAAAGCTGAGCATACGCCTGAGAATCCCACATTCAATTGCGCCCCAAGAATTTCCAGATAAGATGCTTCCAGTTCGTTGAATCGGTACCCACCGGTTGAATAGACAACCACGCTAATAAGTGGGAAGTGTATTTTTATATAGAGTGCTGACTGAAGGACGGCTATGTTACTCCATGGATAATCGATAACGAGACATCGCAAATAATACTTTTCTGATGCTGCCATCACGTTACTAACGATAGCCTTAGGATCTTCAAACGAACAATATAAAATTTTTTCAGTGCATGTTGTCCTGCACTTCACCCTCGAAAAGTAACTATCAAACCCCAGATCAAAATATCCAGAACCAGAAATAACCAATAACATTATTCACTCCCTATGTAATATCACCACACCCAATCATGCGAATAATAATATGTCCAGACACTATAAAAAATCATACCCCATCGTTTCTTTTTACCAGGATGAGATACAGGGCTGAGCTTATCTCTAATACAAAATCAGTAACGTTCACATCGGCGTAAAAACCGCTATTGAAGAACCTATTCGCTTATCGCAAATGGTGAGCCTCAATAATACTTACTGTTCGCAGGTGTATTTCATTGTTAAATGACTTATCCTGTTCTGAGCGTGTCAGCGACGGCGCCACTTCTTAATTATAGGTAACCACAAACGTCGCACTCGCATTCGCCTGACCGGCGGTAACCGTCGATTCAGTCTGAATGTATCTTGCCTGATACTGGAAACTGTAGGCCGACTCACTACCTTTACTTCCCGACCAGATTGTCGCAGGTTCATTCAACACTATCGGGACGCTATTTTTTAATACCTGGACTCCAACCCCGGTCGCGGAACTATCATCACCACTATCATCTATTTTTATAATACCGTTTGCCGCGTGATTACTATCAGCCGTTGCATTAAATTGCATAAAGATGTTACCAACATTCTCGCAGGTGGTAAGATCTATATTGAACGGTACCATATTGGTGGTACTCCCAGGCCCCATAAATACGGACCTATTGTGTCTTCCCAAATTAACTTTAATATCAGCGTTACTGATTTTGCAGGTTGGGGACTTTACCGTAATGCACAATCCTTTTACACTAAACTTTAAGGCGTTGACCCCCTCAAGATAAATATCACCGAGATAATCATTCAGGCAATACTGGCCTGGAGGTGGTAAACCGCTGGTATCAGGAATGCGCCAAAAATAAATAGTGGGTTTTTTGCTTTCTGAATTAAAATACCTGCCCCCAGAAAAGGGGCGTGCTGTTGGATAAGGCATAAAAAGGGAATCGAAATCAATACCATCCTGTTCACCCATTTGAAAACTGTAACCAATCCCCGGTAGACGATCGATACTGTAAACATATCCTGGCTTGCTTTGATAAGCCGGTCCAACGGGAGCGCCACCAATACTATTGTAGCCACTCGGTTCTGAACCACTACAAGTTATATTCCATTCCGTATTATTGGTCAGAGTCATGCCGCCATAGGTGAATAATAAATCTCCAGGCTGGCGATTAAGCACATCTACTGTAAAATATTTATTACCCAGATTGACGCTATATTCAATTGTTTTACCACTGGTCATCACGCATGCAAGTATTGTGGGGATATATCCTAGATACAGGAAAACAGATAACCCTAGTATCATTTCTCTTTTCATTTTTTGTCTTCCTTAATCATCTATTTGCAAAGGTTTCGGCTGGTCTGTTGATTAACGGAATACGCAAGCTGGCAACGCTGAACACTATTGTCGCCCCAGACCACATGTAAAACCCCCTTGATGTCCGGGACTCTGGCATATAGCAGCCCTCCTTGTCCCACGGCCCCGATGGCTATTTCTTTGCTGTCAAAGACCTCAGCACCCAATGGCGGCGTATTACCATCACTGAGCGTGACATTGGCAAACCATGGGTAGCCAGTACGGGTCGCAAATTTTACCTTCACGGCCGCGCCTGAGTCAGGAACGACGACCGTGCTACTTGATACGATCTCAACTTGATCGCTAATTCCTTGCGGATCGAGATCCAGCCAGTTTTCTGTAAATGGGTTCAGATAAGGGATAATGGTGTAACCACGATTATCCACTGGACGTCCAATACGGTTGGCCACCGTTGCACCGGCAGCCTTAGGGGCCTGTACAATGGCGAATGTTTCACCAATATCAGGTGTCGCAATCACCCCTCCTTCATGCGCAACTAACGCGCCGGAAGTCCCAAGGGAGTACTGCTGTTGATTCTTGCCGGCGCTGGCGCTCGCATTCAGATAGGCATAATGAGTTCGGTAACTACCGTTTGCTCCAATGGAACTCTCATGGCCCCCTTCCTTTGGCATATCGTAACTTGTCGTCAGGCCATAGCTGAGTTCGTTCTTTTCACCCCGACTCCCAGTATAAGTCGCTTGTAACTGGTTGCCGTTATTCTTGTCATAATTGAAACGAGTATGAATATTGCCATTACCGCTAATAGGTATAGAGAAAGAAATTCCGACTATTTGGTTATTTTTATGGTTAGCATCCTGACTTTTCTGTGCATAGATATAGTAGCCCAGGCGTTTATAATTATTCGAATATCCTAGCTGATAGGAGTGATAGGTACCATGCTTCCAGTTTTCACTCCATATGCCATAAAATGACAAGCTACCGCCGCCGATTTGTTGCGATAGATTGGCTGTATACTTTGTCATTTCGCGGTAAGTATAGTTGTCATGGTTATTAGCCGATGCCGCATCACGAATTGAAATATACCTTGCATCGTTACTGTGACTCATTGATAAGGTAACTCGGGTATCACTGGTCAATGATTTTGTTGCCGAAACGCGCCAGCGATACCCATCCAGCCAGTCATTTTCAACAGTTTTCCAGGAGGAACGCGAAACATCGACAGCCAGTGCTCCCCAGTAAGTATTTAATGCACTACCGACAAGAGTGGAGTAATACCCATCGGTTCCATTTACCCCCATATAGCCGCTAATATAGTCATTAAAACCATACTGCAGAGTTAATTCTCCGAATCCCGGACGGTTTGAGATATAGCTGTCATCCAGATATCCCATCGACAAATCGTAATACAGCGCCTCCTTACGAACCAGGCCAGGTATGGAAGCATAAGGCACAGTAAACGTGTCCTGGCTGCCATCGGCCTCATGAATCGTCACGATCAGGTCGCCACCTGAATTCGTTGGATAAAGGTCCGCAAAGGAGAATTTACCTGGCGGAACGGTGGCCTCATAGAGTAAGGAACCATTTTGAGTGACGGTGACGCGCGCGTTTGTCCTGGCGATTCCCGTTACCGTGGGTGCAAAACCACGTCGTGACCCTGGCAGCATCCGTTTGTCAGTCGCAACCCTGGCGCCCACGAAGCTGACGCTGTCGAAGAAGGTGCCATCTGTCCATCCCTGCCCGAGCCTAAGGGTTGAGCTCAAATCGAAAAGGCTTTTCTCGGCGTATGTCGAAATATTATCCCACTGAGTATCGTTATCATTTGCCTGATAACTAGACTGGTGGTAAAAGCGCCAGCCGTAAGCGCGAAAACTACCATCAAGCCCGACATAACTGTAATTATGACTATCGCCATGATTGATGCTCTGATAACTATTCGCCTGATAACGTAATACTGCTGCTGGAACACCAACATCGATACTCTCAGGATTAATCTCGCCTCGATACTTCGGTTTTTGTAACGCCTGCGGGATGGTTAAATTTAACGCATTCTCCCCGACGTCATAATGCCATGAAATGCCAGCATTGATCTGCGATAACTGGAGACATGAAGCCTTTTCTGGCCACGTTTTATCTTTAAGCCTCATCACTCTAAATAATACTGGTGTTATGCAGGGCTCAATTTTTTCTCCCACCTTCTGTAGCTCGAATTCAACTTCGCTCGCATACGAACCATTTAAGTAAAGCTTACTGCGATACTTCCCGACATTCATCGGATTACCATACTTAAATTTCTGGAGATCGATATGTGTCGCGTTATGCAAATGCGCACTATTGAAATTAAATGCGTCTTCTGACCATGCAACACCCCATGGTATTATTATTATTATTAACCCAGCATTGATCTCCATGAATTTCATAATAATGTCTTTACTGAGGATAATTATGAGTCACAACAGCACCATAATCATTGATGGTAGTGAAGCTGAACTTACCTGGCATGGCTTTCAGTGTATGCTCTTTATTATTTATGCTCATCGTTGAAAATGGCGCCACCATACCAGCAGGTTGTTTATTCCCATTAATCGTGATGCTATCAATGGTGATGTACCATGGAGATGGGTTATTCACAAAGAGTGTGTTATTATCATTGTGAAATTCCCAGGTTAAAGATTTGGCAGCCTCGCTGACATTTCCCTTTAATGTTATCGGACGATAAAATAACTTAATACGTGAACGAATCGATAACTGTAAATAGTTGCTACCTTGACTGTTTTTAGGCTCTGGCGGTATATCCAACATGTTAAACCAGTACAATGACTCACGATCTTGTGGAAGCGCGGCGCCGCTAAAAACCAGACGATAGGTCTGTCCTTTTCCTGGTTCAACACGAATAATCGGCGGCAGAACCACAAAAGGCGCCATGTCTTTGCCTGTATTATTTTGTATTGTGCCACCATCAACCCATACTTGCGTCAGTGACGGCATATCCCCTGAATTAGTGACTCTGACTGATACCTCTTTCCGGTCAGATGGAAAGATCACTCTGGTCCCATCAATGACAATATTTGCATTCGCGAAAGGTATATATACGAATAAAAGAAACGTAAAAAAGTAACGAGTCATATTTCAACACCTCCCTGTTCTCTGAGCAGGCAGCCCCTGCCGGAGCTGCCTTAACGTCTTACGGATAAACGATAGTGAAGTTCACGTAGGAACTCACTTTCCCAGCCTCAGCGGCATTTGTCGCAAAGTAACGTGCATAGAAAGGCAGTGTCGCAGAACCATCGACAGGCGTCACGACCGTTGAGTTACCACCCGTGACTTTTCCGGTCGTTGGATCAATGGTTTGGTTTGCAAGGTCAATTACACCATGATTATTATTCAGTAGCTCGATATCAACATTATCCGCGCCATTATCAGAGCCACCAGCAGGAATGGTATTTTTTAGTCGCCCCTCCGTTGAGACATATTCATTCGGTTCAAAATAGACCGAAACATCTGAAGCACTTGCACAATTTTCAAGACCAATAGTGAAAGGTGTTGTCCCCGCAGTTTGATTCGCGGCAGACAATGCAGACACCTGAACAGTGGGTAGTGTGACAATTTTATCTTTATCACCGCTGATGACAGTACAGGTATTAGTAATAATTTCACCATTGAAGGTCACTTTTCCATCAGCAGCCAGCGCCACTGTTGGGGCAAAGATCATTACTGCCGCTGCTGAGGCCATTCCTTTGATGAACATGTTCATAAATAACCCCTTATCTGTAATTTTCAATAAATTTACGTAACACTCATCATCAAGTCACTTAAAAAACACAGCGAGATCCTCGAGGCATCACATTAAAATATTGAAATACGTAATTTTCATTACCTATGATCCATTTTGGAATATGCTATGCAATTGCATTTTAACATTGTCTCTGGCATTTATTCAAGGCTAAAAAGTAAGACATGTAACGATAAAATTTAAATAATCCTAAATGCTTGTATTTAAAAAATAGACAATAGGCAGTTTTCATCATGAAAAACAATAGGTTATTATTAAGATTGCTATTGCAGCTAAAAATTTAAAAATGAGATACTGCACACTAATTATAATTAGCTACATTCTCATCCCCCAATCTACGCCGTCAAATTTTACTAAAAAGGGGATGTAATATTCACACTCAGTACTTACGGTGACCTACATCAATCGTTATTTCATTGCAGCATAGATGTGCATAATGCATAAAAGGAGTGAATCATGCTGATAACCCTATCTAATTCCTACTATTTTAACTTTGCTCTGAGTAGCTATTTTTCTGATATTCGTAATGACGAATCACTGATTGATGAAATATGTAGTTACCCATCCATAGCAAAAGATGAATTAATGCATGATCTACAGAATACATTGCGCGGTAAAAAATTAAAGTTTATTGTTGTCGATCACGCCACTATAAGCATTGAAACATTACAGTTCATCATTCTTTTACGTACATTTTATCCGTTAGCACGTTTCTTTATTATAAAGAAACCTAATGTGGTTTTTGATGAGCTGGTCAGGTTATATATAACAATTCTTGATGCGAAGATTTGCCTTGGTTTATCAGAGCTTTTTATTTCAATAAACGATATACATGCTCATTCCATACCACCTGCGGATAAAATTTACTTGGCTACAACGTTGAAATTTGGAATAACAAAAGAAGAAGCGTCTGTGATTTGTTTGATGATGAGTGGAAGTCCATTGTCACAGATCGCAAAAAGTCAAAAATGTGAACTCAATAAAATACATTATCATTGCGCCAGAGCACGAAATAAAATGCAGGTTAAAGATAATAACACACTAGTGAAATTAATCCATTCAGAGTTACTTAGTTATTACATGATATATACCCAATAAATCTCATTTAGCTGCTATAATAGCTGTCAAAGCTAAGTAGAGATGTCCGGGGCAGGGCAAAGTTGAAATGTCCTTTGGAAGTAACAGGTGGCGTCATTCTGGTGAAGAAAACGGTTTGGCCGTAGGCGCGCTACTGATAGAAAATGTATGCTGGCCCTCCACCGGAAAGATACTGCTGCAACAAATATCGCCCGGCAGCTTAATACTGCTCGCTTCACGGTTTATAAAATTCTCGAAGAGGCGAAGACGGTAATGACTCCAACTTATTGATAGTGTTTTATGTTCAGATAATGCCCGATGACTTTGTCATGCAGCTCCACCGATTTTGAGAACGACAGCGACTTCCGTCCCAGCCGTGCCAGGTGCTGCCTCAGATTCAGGTTATGCCGCTCAATTCGCTGCGTATATCGCTTGCTGATTACGTGCAGCTTTCCCTTCAGGCGGGATTCATACAGCGGCCAGCCATCCGTCATCCATATCACCACGTCAAAGGGTGACAGCAGGCTCATAAGACGCCCCAGCGTCGCCATAGTGCGTTCACCGAATACGTGCGCAACAACCGTCTTCCGGAGCCTGTCATACGCGTAAAACAGCCAGCGCTGGCGCGATTTAGCCCCGACGTATCCCCACTGTTCGTCCATTTCCGCGCAGACGATGACGTCACTGCCCGGCTGTATGCGCGAGGTTACCGACTGCGGCCTGAGTTTTTTAAGTGACGTAAAATCGTGTTGAGGCCAACGCCCATAATGCGGGCGGTTGCCCGGCATCCAACGCCATTCATGGCAATATCAATGATTTTCTGGTGCGTACCGGGTTGAGAGGCGGTGTAAGTGAACTGTAGCTGCCATGTTTTACGGCAGTGAGAGCAGAGATAGCGCTGATGTCCGGCAGTGCTTTTGCCGTTACGCACCACCCCGTCAGTAGCTGAACAGGAGGGACAGCTGATAGAAACAGAAGCCACTGGAGCACCTCAAAAACACCATCATACACTAAATCAGTAAGTTGGCAGCATCACCCCATGGTGAGTTCGGTTGTTTTTCGCCGTACCGGAATACCGGCAGGTTTAAGCACCTTCCGACACAGATCGATACGATCCTCGGGCACCGCATAGGTGATTAACGCTTCGCCGCGGAAATCCTCCGCCTCCAGCCACGGCTTCTGCGCTAAGGGATGGTCGTTGGATAAAATCGCCACCATTTCATATTTGAACAGCGGGCTGTAGCTCACCAGCGCCGTCTGCTCTGTTTCATCCACGATGGCCACATCCGCTCTGTTTTGCAGCAACAGCCCAACCGGATCCGGCTGGAAGCCGGGCAGAATATCGATCTCAACCTCGGCCCACTTTTTGCGAAACTCATCCATCACCGGCAACAGCCAGCCATAGCAGGTGTGACACTCCAGCGTGACCCGCAGCGCCCCCTGCTTACCACAGGCAAACTTGTAGAGGTCGCGGTCGGCATTTTCGATAGCACCCAGCACGGTTTCGGCCAGCTGTAGCAAACGCTTGCCGGCATGGGTGAACTGCACCGGCGTGGTTTTGCGGACGAACAGCGTGACGCCATAGTGATCTTCCAGCTGCTTGATCTGGTGCGATAACGCTGACTGCGTCAGCTGTAACGCGACCGCAGCGCGCGTTAAATTGCCTGTTTTACGCAACGTAAGAATGGTGTGTAAGTGCTTAAGGTCAATCGGGATATCCATTACGCCATCCGTAAATCAGAACAGGTATTCATCACGCGAGTATAACAAGGGTCAGGCCTTCAGGTGACGTAAGGCTTGATCCAGATCCTTCACTAAATCCACCGGGTCTTCCAGGCCAATCTGCAGACGGAAGGCTTCCCCTTCATACGGCCAGTGATACTCCGGCCGATCCTTGCGCGGGTTAAACGGTATCGCCAGGCTTTCGAAGCCGCCCCAGGAGAAACCAATGCCGAAATACTCCAGGCTATCGATGAACTTTTCGACCGACGCTTTTGAATAATGTGGTTTCAGCACCACGCTAAACAGACCGCTCGACCCGGTGAAGTCTCGCTTCCAGATATCATGTCCCGGACAGGAAGGCAGCGCCGGGTGCAGCACCTGTTCCACCTCGTCACGCTCGGCAAACCATTTTGCGATCTTCAGCGCGGAAGCCTGATGCCGCTCGAGTCGCAGGGACATGGTGCGCAGCCCGCGCTGGGCGAGGTAAACGTCGTCGGGGGCGGCATGCAGACCAAAAAGATAGACGAAGCGACGGATAGCCAGCCAGGTCTCTTTGTTGGTCACGATCAGCCCCATCTGGGCGTCAGAGTGGCCGACGATGTACTTGGTGGCGGCATGGACCGAGACATCCACTCCGTGGTCGAATGGTTTGAAAAACAGCGGCGTCGCCCAGGTGTTATCGACAATCACTTTCGCATTGCGCGCATGCGCCACTCGCGTAATGGCCGGAATATCCTGCATATCGAAGGTTTGCGATCCCGGCGATTCGGTAAATACCACGCTGGTGTTGTCGCGGAACAGCTCGGCAATCCCCTCGCCAAGGGTCGGATCGAAGAAGGTTGCCGCCACCCCCATCTTCGCCAGCACGTTGTTGACGAAGCCGCGCGTCGGGCCATACACGCTGCTGCTGACCAGAATATGATCGCCGCTTTTTACCAGCGCCAGCAGCGCGCTGGTGCAGGCCGCCAGGCCGGTCGGCACTAATAACGCGCGATAGCCGCCCTCCAGCTCCGCCAGGGCTTTCTGCACGGCAAAGGTGATCGGGGTTCCAAAACGGCCGTAGTACATGACCTCATCTTCCGCATCGTCGAACAGCGCCTGATGGCGTTCGCTGAGCTCTTTGCAGGTTTTAAAAATCACGGTGGAAGCATGATAAACCGGCGGATTAACCACGCCGCCGAACACGTCGGGATCAAACGGACCATGGCAGAGATAGGTTTCCGGGGATACCTGGCGATCAAAACTATGATTAGACATTCTTACTCTTCCTCTTTTCACAACACGTACAGATTTGTTATTACCCTTGTCCCCGTCCCGAAGTGGATAACGGGGACAGTTAATTCAGGGCGGCTTTTAACCGCCTGACCGCTTCTTTCAGGTTCTCTTCCGTGGTGCTAACGTAGGACATCCGCAGCGTGGCGTGGTCCGGCTCATCGCAGTAAAAGAATTCGCCGGGCACGTACACCACGCCGTGGTTCAGCGTCTTTTGCAGCCACCGGGTGGTATCCATCTCGTACTTAAATTTCGCCCACAGAAACATGCCGCCCTTCGGCAGGTGGAAGGTCAGATGGTCACCCAGTTCGTTTTGCAGGTGCTGGCTCAGGACCTGACACTTCTGTTTATAAGCCGCGCGTATCAGGGCGATCTGTCCGGCCAGACGGCCACTCATCAGATAGTGGTACGCGAGCGACTGTGACAGCGAACTGGTGTGGAGATCGGTGGCCTGCTTCAGGTTCACCACCTGGCGCTTCAGCCAGCCAGGCACCACCAACCATCCCACGCGTGCGCCCGGGGCGAGGATCTTGGAGAACGTGGAGGTATAAATCACGTTATCGCTATTCCCCACTTCCGCCGCCCAGGCTTTCAGCGGGGTGAAGGTGGTCCCGGTGAAGTTAATTTCGCCATAGGGATCGTCTTCAATGATGACGAAACCATACCGCTGGGATAGCGCCACCAGCTGCTTGCGGCGGTGCTCTGCCAGGGTTACGCCCCCGGGATTTCCGAAGGTCGGGACGATATAGACGGCCTTTACCGACGTGGTTTTCACCAGCGCGTCGAGCTCGTCAATCTTCATCCCGTCCCCGTCGGTTCCCACCGACATCAGGTTTGCCTCCGCCAGCTGCAGCACCTGCAGTGCCGCCAGATAGGTGGGCCGCTCCACGACCACAACGTCGCCGGGATTGATCAGGGCGCGGGCAAGAATATCCAGCGATTGCTGCGATCCCGAGGTCACCACCACCTCATCCGGAGTGGCGTGAATTGCCCGCTCGTGCATCAGCTGGCAGATCGCACCGCGCAGTTCCGGGCTGCCCTCGCTCAGCCCATACTGAAAAGCGTCTCGCCAGGCGCTGGAGAGCACCTTATCCATGGCCAGTTGCAGCCCTTCACGGTCAAACAGCTGCGGATCGGGGATACCGCCGCCCATGGAGATCACCCCGTCCATTTTGCTGTGTTTTAATAATTCTCTAATTGCAGATGACTGAAGATTTTGTAATTTACTGGCAATTTTATTATGCGACATCTTCCGTTCCCCTTTTCATTACGTCTCTTTTTTAATATCACAGGTAAACGTTTTTGATAATGACTTTCCACTTACGCCATTTAATTATCGGGTCATCATGAATGAGATTAATGATGACCCGCAATATAATTAATAATGCCGCACTGTATTATTATAGGGTTAAGACAACATTGTAGTTACAGAGGTAAAATATCTATTGTGAAAACAGCATAACGAAGGGTCCGATACACATCAGCAGCCCAATCAGAATCACGTAATAAACCGGTGCCCCGCGAAGATCAACAAACTTGTCATTCTTCAATATAATTATCCCGGGGACAATACAGCTAATAAGGCCGTAGGTAACGCCGCCAAACACGAACACCTTCAGGATCGGGAAGTTGGTCAACACGATTAACCACAGCACCAGCACCACCATGAAGAATGCGGCAATGGCGATCCCGTTGGCGTTATCCTCCCGCACCCGGAAGTACTTCTCTACGGTGACTTTGATTAACCCGACGAAGGATTCATGTACCGCCAGGTACAGCGCCAGGAAGGCGGTGACGATGGAGAACACATTGAGGATCACGCTCATGTATTTCACCGCCGCTCCGGGGATGACTTTCGCCGCCAGCGCCAGCGCCGAGATGTTATCCTGATAGGCCCGCAGCGCGTCCGCCTCGCTGATAGAGAGCACAATGGAGACCACAAACAGCAGGACGGTGGCGACCAGAATCAGATAGGCGACTTTATGCACCCGCAGGATCTTATATTTCGCTACCTCTTTATCTTCTTCGCGCTTCTTGTAGGCAATATTCATCGGGTTCAGGATGCCCACAAACATGATGGAGAAGATTGCAAAAGGCAAAGTCGGGAAGGTGCCGACAACCAGATGACTCACCGTTGGAAACTCGCCAATATTGCTCAGATCCCAGAAAGGCACCACCACAAAGCCAATCGCCACGATAATCACCAGCTTTATGGCGATCATGCTGCCCGATACCTTGAACAGCAGCTTTTCCCCTTTTGATGCCACCAGCGACAGCCCGGCAATCAGCAGCAAAGACCACCACCAGTGTTCCGATAACGTCTGGGTCGTAAGGCCGAAGGTTTTCAGGTAGGAAGCGCTGTCGTTGGTGATGGCTAACGCATACTCCACCATCGATTTCAGCATGGTGATGGAGTACAGGGCCCCCAGCAGCACGCCCCAACGGCTACCGACATAGCTGGTGATAATACTCAGATAGGAATCTTGTTCATCACTACGTGCCATGGTTTCGATAAACAGTTTCTGCATGTAGTAGACCGCCGGATAGCCCAGCAGCACCGCCAGGGCGAATACCCACACCCCTTTGAGTCCCACCTGTAACGGGAAAAAAACAATCCCGGAGCCAATCGCGGCGCCAATACAGAGTACCACCCACCCAAGATCGTACAGGGTAAAGGGTATATTCTTTTTATTAATCACTTCGTTATTAATTCCTACTGTCATAGGAGACCCCAATCTGCAAAAAATAATAAAACCGGCGGACGCTGTTCAAAATATGCACCCTGCAACTCAGTGTTATATTTACCTGAAACACTAATAACGTTGCCGCCGCTATTTTCAATGACTATAACCCTGCGGTTATTAATGATTGAATGCGGAAAGCTTTACACAGCCCAGAATAGATGGCGAATGAAAATTAGAGAAAACAGTTTCTACTTTTGCTCACAAACAGGGCAGATGGAAATAACATGACGCAAGCCGCAAATGGCAGTTTTTTATTTATCCCGAATGTGATCCGGGCGAGAGATTTTATTTATGAGTACATTCTTATCTGTCATTTGTTTTGTGAAGCAGATCATATTTATTTACCGGGCCTTAATCGAGGCTGGCAATCGTTTTTTCCCACAGGTTCCAGGGCTGATGTTCTTCTACCAAATAATCGATGAACGATCTGACTTTCGGGTTGCGGAACTTGCTCGGGAAGTAGAGCGCGTAGAGGCTGTGCGTCGGATACGCATAGCGGCCATCCAGCTTCAGGGGAAGCAGCGCCCCGCTCGCAATGTGCTCGCTGATCAGGTAGGAGGGCAGCCAGGCGATACCCTGTCCTGAGAGCGCCGCCTTCAGCAACAGCAGGCTGCTGTTGGCCTGTACCGGTGTTCTGGGTTTGATGTCGCAGTGGGGATGCTGTAACCCCCTCTCGTTCAGGCGTAACGGGGGCGTTAGCCCGGGATAGACTAAGCACTCATGGCTGACCAGCTCAGCACGTTTTGTCGGGGTGCCGTTACGCTCAAGGTACGCAGGTGCCGCGCAGTAAAGCCAGCTGATTCGGGAGAGCTTGCGCGCGGCATAGTTCTGCGGCGGGGTAGCTGTGATCCTCAGCGCGATATCAACGTTGTTTTCGTTCAGGTTGATCAGATGATCGTCCAGGTCGAGGATCAACTCCACGTCATGATGCTTTCTTCGATACTCTTCAAAGATGTCGATCAAGTGGGAATAACCAAACGCCACGGAGCAGGTGATCTTCAGGGCGCCATGCGGATGGTTAAAATAGCCGCAGGTGGTGTTGATGATGTCGTCAAACTCCTTCAGCAGTTCCGTGGCCCTGGAAACGAAATATTCTCCGGCTTCGGTTAGCTGGAAGGTGCGCGTGGTTCGCTGGATCAGCGGCACCCCAAGATTCTCTTCCATCACCGCCAGCCCCTTGCTGACGGCTGAAGGGGAAATATTAAGCAGGCGTGCGGCTTCCGAGAGCCCCTGCCCTTCGCTGATTTTCACCAGCATTTCAATCTGTTTGATCGTCAATGGAATGGTCATGGCTCTTTTCGGTCGGCGTACCGCGTGGCGTCAGGGAACAGGGTTATTTGCGGCAGTATGCGCGGGAAACTGCACGTGCGACAAAGCAGATAAACTTTGTGGATGAGGAAGGTTTTCTTTCAATAAAAAGGCCTGCGCAACATATTGCCCAGGCCTTGTTTGTGAGGCGTATTTTAACCGTCTCCCGCCCGATCAGGCGCGATCCATCGTCAGCACCATGCGGAATTTGGCCTGTCCGCTGCACATCTTTTCCCAGGCCTCCTGTGCCTGAGCAAGGGGCCGGGTTTCTATTCTGGCGCGCACATCCGCCAGCAGGCTGAAATCCAGCGCCTTTTCCAGCTCAATGGGCGTGCCGGTAATAGCGCCGTTGACCGACAGCTCCCTGCCGACCAGCAAACCCGGCATTAACGCCAGCGGCTCCTTACCCACGCCAGCCACCATCAGCCTGCCCTGGGGCGCCAGCGCCGATAATAACGCCGAGACGGCCTGGCTATCGGTAATGGTCGACAAAATCACCTGCGCCCCGCCGAGGGATTTGATCGCCGCGGCGGCATCGTGGCGGTGGATATCAATATAGTGGTGCGCTCCCAGGGCCATGACATCATCCGCGATGTCGTCCCCCCGGCCAACGGCGACGACGCGAAAGCCCATCTTGCGGGCGTATTGCAACGCAAGATGGCCTAAGCCGCCCACACCCTGAATCACTACGGTATCCCCGGCCCGGGCGTGGGATTTTCTCAGGGCATTGAAGGTCGCAATACCGGCACAGAGGAGCGGCGCGGCCTCCACAGAGGTAAGATCATCCGGAATAGTGACCAGCCCCGTTGCACGCGCCAGCATATACTCGGCATAGCCTCCGTCACGCGAGCTGCCCGTCACGGGCTGATTCTGACAGAGGTTAAAATGCCCCAGTCGGCACTGCTCGCAGGCATGACAGTGCCCGCCCAGGCGCCCCACCCCGACGCGCTGGCCCGGTTTCAGGTACGCGGGCAGAGCATCAGAGACCCTGACAATGGTGCCAACCACCTCATGCCCCGGCACGCGCGGATAGTCCACGCCCTTTTCCAGCCCCTCAATCACGCCCGAATCCGCGCCGCAAATTCCGCAGGCTTCCACTTTGATGAGCACCTCTCCCGGGCCGGGTGTCGGTAGGGGTTTCTCCACCCTTTCCAGTTGTCCCGGCCGGGTGACCTGCATGGCTGTGTAGGTGTTAGTCATGTTTTAACTCCGATTCAGGATGCGTTTAACGCCTTCTTCGGCAGCCTCTATGGCTCCCGCGATAAAGCCCGGAAAATCATGCGACCACTCGCTGGCGATGCCCGTGACGACGCGGCTCCACCGTCCTTCTGTCGGCCAGGCCGGAGGGACGGCGTGACCCGCCGGTAAGGTCAGATCGCGCGACGTCGCGGTAAACGGATCTCCAGCCCAGTCTTTCAGATATTCAGCTCGCGGAAAGGCGGCCTCCGCACCAAACAGGCGCACCAGCTGCGCTTTACACAGCTTTTGTAACTGCTCCTCGCCCAGCGCCTGACGAGCGGCGAACGGCACGCCGATGAAGCCAAACAAGGCAAACATCTCATCAGGCTCAGAGACATCATGTATTTCAACCATGGGGCCAGCGCTGCTGCGGGCCTCACCGGATAAGCCATTGTTCTTCCAGAAGCCATGGTCATAGAGCGCCACATATTTTGCATGTGGCGCCATCCAGGTCCCGGTGTTGCGCCAGGCCTGCAGCAGCGGCGACGGTAATGCAGGTAAAAAGGCGATCGCCGAGGCCAGCATTGGCGGCAGGGCTAACAACAGATGATCGCCCTGCACTGACACGTACTGCTTATCCGCGGCCAAACAGGTCACCGCGATCTGCTCGTCACGCTGTTCCGCCTGCGTGACCTGCATGCCCGTCATGATCCGCGCAGGCTCAATCTGCTGCTTCAGGGCAGCGATAAGACGAGACATCCCGCCGCGCGCCCGCGCCGCCGCCGGGGAAGAGACAAATCCGGGATGGCGCGACGGCGTATTGTCCCCGCGTTCGAAGAGCATATCGCCTGTCTCCTGGTGGACAAAAATATCGATGCCCAGCCTGGCGAGTAGCTGATTAAGCGCCGGCTGGATCCCCGGCCAAATCCAGGTAGCCCCCAAATCTGCCTGCGAACCCGGGGCCTGCACAATCCGCCCTCCGACGCGTTCCCGCCCTTCGAGAAGCAGGTAATCCACTCCGGCTTGCTCCAGCAGGTATGCCGCGTATAGCCCACTTAATCCCGCCCCTACAATTACCACCCGGGTCTTGATCATGGTTGGGGTTCCTGTGCGGGCGCGAGATGGCCGGTTTTGAGGTAGACGAGGGTGTTTTCTTTCTCAGCAATAAACGCCATGCGCTGACCCGATGGGATGCGGATCCAGCTTCCCTGTTCATGAATGCTGTTGGCTTCAATCAGGCTGCCTTCAACGATCAGCAGCTCCGCGCCGCCCGGCAGAGTGGATTCAACTAACAGCGCCCCGGCCCGCAGCCGTAACAGACAGACGTTCTCCTGCGCATTACTGAACAGGGGACACACCTGATGTTCATCGCGCGTTAACCAGTTTGCCGGGTCGCAGGTATTGACGCGCAACGGCAGTTTCTCGCTCTCCGCCATTTGCCCGAGCTTAACAAACAGTAATGTCCCCCCGGTGCTATAAGGCTGATGGGCAGATCCGGGTGGGTTGCGCAGATACCAACCGACGGGATAATGCTGCCCGCCTTCGGAAAATTGCCCGGCCAGCACCAGAATCTCTTCGCCGCCCGGATGACAATGGGAGGGAAAGGCGCTATCGGGAAGATAGCGAACCAGACTGGTTGCACGTGCCTGCTCCGCCCCAATGCGATCCAGCATC
The DNA here is from genome assembly GCF_006874705.1 of Leclercia adecarboxylata. NCBI lineage: Bacteria > Pseudomonadati > Pseudomonadota > Gammaproteobacteria > Enterobacterales > Enterobacteriaceae > Leclercia > Leclercia adecarboxylata. Next base: position 4,306,473 of record NZ_CP035382.1, read on the forward strand.
ACACGATCAACCCCGGGCTGCGGCGAAGGGATCCAACGGTACCGATCGCGGGTGACGGTGACGCGCCGGGTAAAATCGTGATTAATTAACATGTGGCGTTCCTGCAAGAGGGAAAAGCGACTTCAGGAAGAAGCCGCCGTACTGAGGTTATTTTGGCAACGAATCGAAAGCATCGAGCGCACGGGAGGAGTAAACCAGCGCCGCACCGGTGTTCAGCGTGATCGCCACACCTAAGGCTTCCGCAATCTCTTCACGCGTCGCACCGTGCTTTGCCGCGGCTTCAGCATGCACCGACAGGCAGCCATCACAGCGGGTCGTGACGGCGACAGCCAGCGCAATCAGCTCATGCGTTTTGGCATCCAGATGCCCGGTCGCTGCCGCGCCGTTTTGCATCTTATCGATACCCTGCATCACGTCGGGTTGCAGACCTGCAAATTTCCCGATAGCGGCACGCAGCTCTTTACGCATTTCAGTCCAGTTCAAAAACACACACATCCCCTTTTAGAAGTGGGTCATCAGGCCAGGGTGTAGATACGTACATCCGGCGCACTGTTGAGATAAGGTTTCAATGCTTCAACGACATCCGCGGTGAACAGCTGAGAGCCGAGATAGGCTTCGGCCTGTTTTGCCGTGTCGAAACCATGCAGCACCTGTACATCTTCCGCGCGCACCAGCAGCTCTTTAGAAACCGCACCCTCAATGGTTTCCAGGAAAGGCGCTTTATACTTCTGATACACCGCGGCGGCAGCGGCACGGTTCTGTTCGCTGATATCGAGGGTGATTTGCAAATAAGCCATTGTTAACTCCTTTACTCTGTTAGTAGAACAAAGAAAAACTTTTCACTTGAAAGCATCGACAGGTTTAAGGACTTAAACGATTTGTTTTGTAAGCCTTACCGTTTCTGCATTATCTTTAGCATCGCCCTCATGAACAAATGAGATAATCTTGGCTTTCTGAAAAGGTTTTCTATCTGATATGAAGTTGCCGGTTCACCTCAATGCACTGCGGGCTTTTGAAGCCAGCGCGCGCCATCAAAGCTTTTCCCTGGCTGCGGAAGAGCTCAATGTCACTCCTGCCGCGGTCGGTCAGCTTGTGCGTTCCCTGGAAGAGGTGGTGGGCTATCCGCTCTTTCATCGCAGCCACAACCGACGCGCCGCGCTGGTGCTGACAGAGCCCGCGCAGCGTGCGCTCCCGGATATTCGCATGGGATTTCAGAACCTGAACCTGGGGATGACCCTGCTGCGCGAAGGTGCCACCCATGGCATTCTCAATGTCACCATCAGCCCGGCCTTTGCCGCCAAGTGGCTATTGCCGCGTATCGAAGATTTTCAGCAGCGCTGGCCCGATATCGACGTGCGTCTGGAAACCAGCCTGAAGCTGCTGGATTTCACCGCGCTGGGGATGGATGTCGGTATTCGCTACGGACTGGGGCAGTGGGAGGGATTACAGGCAGAACTGTTGATGTCGGAAGAGGTTTTTCCGGTGTGTGCCCCCGCCATGATGGCGGACAACCCGGCCATAAACTGCCTGACGGGCATCACGGGGCAGACGCTGATTCACGACCTGTCGATGGAACAGCACAACGATTTTATTACCTGGGATCTGTGGTTGCGCCGCTTCAACGTGCAGGCCATGGCCCGTAAGCCCGGCCTGCGTATCAACAGCTCAGCCGCCGTATTACAGGCGGCCGTGGAAGGTCATGGTGTGGCGCTGGCGCGCAGCATTATGGTGGATGAGGATCTGAAAAGCGGCAGACTTATCCGCCTGTGCCCCGAGGTGTCGCTTACCAGCCCGCTGGCCTATTACCTGGTCTATCGCCCGGGCTGCGACAGCCTGCCGAAGATCGCCCACTTCCGGGAGTGGATGATTGAGCAGGCCAGGCTGTTTAACGCTGCGCAATAAGGTGCAGAAAATTCAGAGCGTCATCATCATTTCATGCCACGCCATTCCGCCGTGATCGGACGCCGAGGGCTTGATATAGCGGTAGCCAAAATGGGCGTACAGATCGACGTGGCGATCTTTACACATCAGGTGGATCGTCTTTTTGTGCATCGCCTTCATGCGTGACACGAACTCACGCATCAGCAGTGACGAGTAGCCTTTCCCCTGAAAATCCGGATGAACCACCACGGACATGATCACCGCGTTTGGCGCATCCGGATCGTGGCCCACCAGCTCTTTAAACGCTTCATCGGACATCACCACTTCCCCTGCACAGCCCGCATTAATGAATCCGATGACGTTGCCCTCCAGCTCTATACAGAGGAAGCCTTCCGGGTAGCGGTTAATGCGGGTGGCAATTTTCTCACGCGTTGCCGCTTCATCCCCTTCGTAGGATGTGATTTCAATGTCATAGCAACGATCAACGTCAGCTGGGGTTGCCTGGCGGAATACCGGGGTGGTCATATTATTGCCTCTTCATCATGTTGTGGGCGACAGGTTACCTTTTTTCTGACAACCGCTAAATCCCCCCCAAACTGCGGGCCGAGCGGCAACGTAATCACACCGCTCTCCGCCCCAGTGGCTATACCGCTTGACGGCGAAAAATCTACGCCCCGTTCCGCCAGGATCGTCATGACCTGTTCAAACTCCGCGGGCCCGACGGGCCGGGGCTGCCAGAACGTCTGCTGATTATCAAGCAACACCGGATGCAAGCAGAGCTTCGGCTGTTCGCCGCCCACCTGTAGCCGCACGATAAAGCCGTAAGGGGGAACGTTGCGCTGGCGGTATTCGCCATTGCTGTTAAACACGCCATTACCGATGCTGTAGACCACCCACGCATCGCCCAAACGCTCAATCTCGCCCAGCATATGCGGCCCGGAACCGATGATCAGATCTGCCCCTGCACGCGTCAGCCTTTTTGCCAGCGCTCGCTGTTGTTCACCCGTCCAACGATAATCCATGCCCCAGTGAGCAAGCACGATGGTTGTCGCCGGATTATCACGCGCTTTTTCTGCACGCAGTTGTTCAATCAATTCGCCGCTGATGCAGGCCGCGCCCGCCCGACGCGGCTGCGCATAAAACGCGCAATCCTGCTCCATATACAGCCGGAACCAGTACGCGCTATAAAATTTAAACACTTTCCCGCCAACCGAGATCACCAGCGGCGCGCTCGCCTGGCGAGCATTTAGACCGCTGCCAAAGCTGACGATACCCTGCTGGCGGAACGCGGCCAGGGTCTGTTTCAGCCCTGCTTCGCCGGCATCCATACTGTGATTATTCGCCAGCGCCACCGCATCCACGCCCGCACGTCGTAGTGCTGCCGCAGAGCGTTCAGGATCGCCGATCAGGCAGAAGGGTTTGCGCCCCTGCAGGCTCTGTGTGGTCGCTGTCCCCAGCGCGGCTTCGAAATTAGCAATAGTGTAATCGCTCCGGGCGATCAGCGGCCGAAGCCCCTGAAAGGAGTAATCGTAGCCATGGTGCTGGAGCGCATCATCAATCCCCTTCTGCTGGCGCTGTCGGGTATACCACTCGCCATAGTAGGTATCGCCAATGAGGGTAAAAACCGCCGCCTTTTTATCCAGCGAGACCGTTCTGTCATCCCGTTCTTCGGTGACGGATGTCTCTGTGCCTTCCGCCTGCGCCAGCAATTTATCAAGCTGATAATCCAGATGGAACGCATCGCTGGCACCCGCCACGCAGGCGAGCCAGACCTGCTTTCCGATACGCTGGATCGCAAACCCCCAGCGCGGAGAGCCGCCAGAGGTATAGCTGTAACCGGCACGACCATCCATCTGCATATTGGTCGTTTTACGGTACAGTTTGTCGCCAAAGGTCATTTCACTTTCAGCAAACCAGTGCAGGAGATGGGGATAATGCTGATAGAAATGGCGGATCATCAGAACGATATCCTGCAGGGTCGTGCACTGCCCGTCGCGCAGACGCCCCGAGACGCTGTGCAGTCGGGTCCGGGTCATTCCTATGGCATCAGCCTGTTTCTGGATCCCTTCTCGCGCCGTCTGGTTATCACCAAACAGATACTCACCAAGATTAATCGCCGCGTCGCGGGCATTCTCAATCAGCATGGCCTGCACCAGCGACTTCACCGTCAGGCTGTCGCCCTTTTTCAGACCCAGTGACGGCCCCTGCTGTAGCACCTCTGCCGCAATTTCCCGGACCGGGACTCTCTCCACCAGCGCGAGTTTTCCCTCCTGCAACCGTTGAGCGCACAGCAAGGCCAGCAGCAGTTGACTCAGATGCCGGGGGGTTAGCGTATCCTCCTCATGCCGGGCTACGGGCGTCTCGCCCGTTGAAAGATTAACCAGCAGGGTAGCGCAGCTCTGTACCGGCCGTGGCGCCTGAGTCTGCTCGTGCAGTAATTTCACGACCTCACCAAAATCCGATTCATAGGGATCGCCTTTGACCAGCACGATATCCCCCTCACGCAGCGTCTTCAGCACAGACTCCACCATAGCGCCAGCCTGCATAAAATGCCCACCCGCCCGCGCGGGTGGCAGGATTTCATGGAGATAACGCATCTCCTCGCCATGAACAAAGACCTGGTGAAAACCAACGGCTAACAGCGGTTCCGCCAGCGAACGGTGAACTTCCTCTGCTTTATCGTTCAGGTTGATAATGCGTGCCAGCACCGCAATTAAGCGCCCCCCTTTTTCCGCAGCCTGGCGCGCGGCAAAATCGAACGCATTGAGCATCGACAGGTATTCTGCGCTGTAGCTGTCATCAATCAACGTTACGCTGCCGCCTGCGGGAACGGGCAGAGACGAGATCTGCATTTTCCGGCGGTGATTACGAAATGCAGCAAGCTGTTTGCCGATTTGCGCGGCCTCCAGTCCCAATAGCCTTGCCGCTATCATCACTGCCACCGAGTTTGTTGCAATCCCCTTCCCCGGCTCATCGAGACGATAACGGATTGTTTCGCCCTGCAGGCAGATGCCGATATCAGACCCCTTCATATCCGACACAAACCAGGTCACGGGCACATCTGCCAGCGGGTGAAAGCCGTAGCTGATAACGTTCGCGCCATAGCGCACCGCTTCCTGATGCACCTGTTCATATTCCGCGATATCACGATTCACAATGGCATAGCCGCCAGGAATTATGCCGTTACAGACCCGGGCCTTATGCCGGGCAGTATCCTGGAGCGTGCGGTTATTTTCACGCACCTGAGTGATACCCACTTCCGTGATAATACAGATATGCGGTTTTATACGCAGACCCACGCCACCATTGCGCATCCACAATGCAGAAATAGCGGCCTCAATAACCACATAGTCAGGGTTAACGCCTGCGCGTGCCAGCGTCAGCGAAACACCCGTGCGCGAGTTATTATTGCCTTGCGTCGTCACGACCGATCCCGCAGAAGAGAGCACGGCGCTGAGCATGTCTTTGGTTGAGGATTTACCGACGGTGCCGGTTACCGCGACGGCTTTTCCATTAAACCTGCGCCGCGCTTCGGCCCCCAGTGAAATAAGCGCCTCATACGAATCCTCAACCAGAAACTGCGGAAAATCGGGCGGCAATTCGGGAATATAGCGTTGCACTACTGCGCCACAATAATTCGCATAGTGCTTTTTCAGATAATCATGGGTATCGGACCATCTGGCGTAAATTCCGGTATTACCGCTTCCTCTTAGCCAGGTATCGACATCCATGGCAACAAAGAGACGGGGAACGCCTCTGCCACGATCGGATAAAAAAATGGCAATATCCTCCGCGTGCCACCCCACCGCGGTAGGTACAAGCCATTGTCCTTTCAACAAATTTTCGAAATCAGCTGCCGTCCATCCTGCATGATTGTTCACTGATATATATCCCTTATTATTAAAAACGACATCCCTGTTAATTTGCTATTAACGTTGGTGTTGCTCATTATTTTTGCGCCAACCAACGGAAATATTTTCTACAGTAGACATGACGATGGGGGCAATCAAGTTGCGGGGGAACGGCGACTGTTTATTGAATAACCATTTCAGATGTAAGTGTTTATAGTGATTCAGGATATCTTTTTTGTAAGAATTTTCGGACCTGACAGAAAAGGCGGGAAATATCCCGCCGCACTGGGTGTAATAATCGCCGTGTTATACACCTGAATGTATTTCACGGAGAGCCGTCCTGCTAATCCGCCGATTTGACGATATAGGTCACCACGCCAAAGATATCGAGCGAATCTTCGCTGCCTACGACGATGGGCGAATAGGCGCTGTTCATCGGGTTAAGCTGCACCCGGGGTCTGAGCTGGAGGCGCTTTACCGTAAACTCCCCCTCCACCGCTGCGATGACAATATCCCCGTGCTGCGCCGTTCTGGCGCTGTCGACAATCAGCAGATCGCCATCGCCAATGCCGGCATCAATCATCGAATCCCCGGCTGCTTTCACGAAATAGGTCGAGCTGGGGTGCTGGATCAGCAATTTGTTCAGGTCGATACGCTGTTCCACGTAGTCCTGAGCCGGACTGGGGAAGCCGCACGGCACAACATCGCTGAAAAGGGGTAGCGCGATCACCTCGCGCAGCGCTGCAAGTTGGTAAAACACCATGATTCGTTCCTCGAATGTCGCGGTAGGGATACCCGTTACCGGATACCCCCCGCACAGATCCCGGCGTGCGCGATTTACGCACCGGGCTCCTGCCTCGGGTGTCTGGCGGTGAACCGCTCCACAGGCCATGGATGAAGAACCCGAACCCTTGGTAGCCATGCGGCTGCCAGTTTGTTTGCTTTCGTCCAGGTCGTATCATCCTTCTGGCTCCTGCGCCTGAGCGCCCGGCGCCAGAGGTTTGTTACGTGTGTCCTGAACTTCTGCATGGTGGGGAAGTTGCCCGGTACCGAGTGATAGTTCAGGTATCCCTGAACCACTCTCCTGAGCCATTTTCCCTGTTCGGGGATTGAGTAATGCCAGCGCCTTCGCAGACCGTCTTTGATGGCTTTCAGAGTTGCCGTCATCCGATCCCGGCGGGTCTTTCGTATCAGCATGAACCTGCCGTTGCGATCTTTCCCGCTGATGTGCGTGAACCCGAGGAAGTTGAACGTTTCTGGTTTGCCTTTTCCCCTGATGGCACGGTTTTCGGCAGCGAAGCGGCCGAACTCCATCAGACGGGTTTTCTCCGGGTGAACCGTGAGTCCGAACTCCCTCAGTCTGCGCTGCATGGCTATACGGAAGCGCCGGGCATCGTATCGTTTGTCGAACCCGATGACGATGTCATCGGCGTATCTGACCATTACCACATTGCCTGTGGCATAGCGACGTCGCCACTGATGCGCCCACAGATCGAAGACGTAGTGGAGGTATATGTTTGCCAGCAGCGGTGAGATGACCGCACCCTGTGGGGTGCCTTCCTCCGTTGCTCGCCATTGACCCTCCTCCGACGTCCCGGCTGTGAGCCACTTACGTATGAGCCTGATTACCCTCCGGTCGCCGATCCGATGCTCTGTGAACCTGATCAGCCATTCGTGGCTCACCCTGTCAAAGAACTGACTGATGTCGGCATCCAGTACCCAGTTTACGTTAGTGCGTACCAGCCCTGTGGCCAGTGCGTCCAGTGCATCGTGCTGGCTTCGCCCGGGTCTGAACCCGTATGAGAACCCCATAAAGTCGTTTTCATAGACTGCGTTCAGGATTTTCACCAGCGCATACTGGACGATCTTGTCCTCCAGCGAGGCGATGCCGAGCGGGCGTTGTTTTCCATCCGCTTTTGGGATGTAGTGACGCCTGCCGGGCTGCGCCCTGTAGCTGCCCTGATGTAGCCTCCGGTGCAGATCTGTTATGTTGTTCTTCATGTTTCCGGCGTAGTCCATCCACCTGATGCCATCCACTCCGGCGGCCGCTTTCCTGCTCAGGGAGAGGAATGCGGCTTCCAGTGCTTCGACTGTCAGCAGGTGGAACAATGCTGTAAACCGTTCTTTCTTCCGCTGCTTCGCAGCTTCCCGCACGCGTGACAGCCTCTGTGACATGCTTTCCCGGCTCTGTGTCCGGCGCATGTGTGGCTGTTCCGCGTTCCCCTTGGCCCCGCTCCTTCGCTCCACTGACTCCGCTCCTTTCGGGTTGTTCGCCTGCTTCGCCGCTACTATGAGCGAGTCCGACTTCTCCTCTCCGTACATCACCGGCTATGACTCCTCGTCTTCCCGGTGCGGGCCATCTCCGACACTGGCAGATGGTCAGAGGGGAGATCTCCCGGTTCCCGCGTAGAGATCGTATTGACATGCCAGGGTCTCAGACCCCGCCGGGTCCATGTGGCACTCGCAGTATCGCACCCTATGATGTTGCCTTCCGTTAACAGTACAACGTCGGCACCCGGTAATTTAATATACATTTCGTGGCTCAATGGCTGGCCTGTCAACACCCCTGTCAACGCTTCGCCCCATACCTCGCGGTATGCAACGCATGACTCGGGGACCTTGTGGATTGCTGGTCCTTCAATGGTCGGGGACTTTCACCCCTTGATCTCTACCGGTCTCCCGGCGCACACTGTTTTTATATACAGTAGTCGTAGCGAGGCGCGCAGGCAAGTCGCGGGGCAATGGGGGCTGTTTATTGCGTAACCGCTTCGCTTATAAGTTATTAATGTGTTTGATGATATTTATTTTGTAAATATTTCAGGAGGTTGCATGGACGGCTCCCTCTCTCTTGAGGGAGAGGGGAAACGCCGGGCGGCACTGCGTTTGCCCGGCCTACGTGCTCCTCAGTTAATCAACGCATCAATCGCCACGCGCCCGTCCGGCGTTTGCAGCCAGCGCGGCGCGTTGAGCGTATCGGCGTAGAAGTTCACCAGCTCATACAGCAGCCCTTCTATCACGCGCGCCATCTCCGGCGGCAGAACGTTGCCGATCAACAGCTGCGTGAGGGTCTGACAATACAGGCCAAGCTGGTCGCTTTCCGGTTCGAATGCAGGCAGGCGCGAGGGCAGATCGTTAAGGGTGAAGCGGCCCACCAGGTGCGGCGGGATAGGCTCGTTGAGCGTTGGTTGCAATAACGCGAGACAGGCAGAAAGTCGGGCGCAGAGCGCCAGCTTTTCAGCGGGATCGTCGCTTTCCAGCAGGGTATGGGCAAAGCGTTCGCAGTGGTTCGCCAGCTCGGTGAAGTCGGTGTTATGGGAGAACGGTGTGGTAAATAAAGCGTGATCAAGAGTTGGGGTTGTAGCCATAGTGGCAATCTCCGATTAAGTAATGTCATCGATAAAATTTGCCAGGGTTCCAATCCCGACGCCTGATTTTGCAGGCGCAACAGGAAGATACTGCGGGGAGAACGAGGCGACAAGCCTGCAAAACCATTCCCGGAAGACGCCTCGCAAAAAATTTAACGCAATAGAGAAATATCATAAAGATAAACAATTTACAGCAGCGCACTGGTCCGGCTGAAAATCGCTGAGGCGTTGACCGCAGGCCGGGGCGAGGCGCATGGATGCGCCGAGAGGGCGTGACCTACATGGATGTAGGATCACGCCCGACCCGATAGCCGGAGGGAATAAGCCGAGGGCACCGCGAAGCGGCGATTTTCTTTGCCGGGAGCCGGGGTAGCCAGGGGGAGGCGGCGAGCCCCCCTGGCACGTTCACGGGTTCGGGCGTATCAGAGAAGCAAGGAACGTGAAGTGAACGGAACCACCTCCGCCGCCGCATGTTCCCCCTCACCCTAACCCTCTCCCTCAATGGAGAGGGAACAGTTCGTGCAAATCCTCTACCTTCACCTGGCATATTTCCGCGAGCCGATCACACATAAAATGACCCCTAAGGTAATCACCATCATCAACGGACTCACCCGCTCATGCAGCAGCGTAGCGGACAACCCTAGCCCCAGAAACGGCTGCAACAGCTGCAACTGCCCGACGGCGGCGATCCCGCCCCGGGCCAGCCCCTTGTACCAGAAGATAAACCCGATCAGCATACTGAACAGCGACACATAGCCGAGCGCGCTCCAGGCCGGAAAACCGATGCCGCTGAAGGATGCCGGCATCGTCAGCAGAGAGGCCAGCACCATAAAAGGCAGCGCCAGGATCAGCGCCCAGCTGATCACCTGCCAGCCGCCTGACTCGCGGGTGAGCGCGGCTCCCTCCGCATAGCCCAGGCCGCAGACGATCACCGCCGCGAGCATCAGCAGATCGCCCGTCAGGGAGAGCGCGGCACCTTGCGAAAGCGCAAACCCCATCACCAGCAGGCTACCGAGCACCGAGAAGATCCAGAAGGCCCGGGCCGGACGCTCCTTGCCGCGCAGCACCGCGAAAATAGCGGTCATCAGCGGCAGCAGGCCAAGGAACACAATCGAATGGGCGGCGGTGACGTGCTGCAATGCCAGGGCTGTCAGCAGCGGAAAGCCGACCACCACGCCCAGCGAGACCATCATCAGCGGCACAATCCGGGCGGCTGGCGGGCGTTTTTCCCGCGATACGAGGATCAGCATCAGGGCCAGCACCCCGGCAAGAGAGGCCCGGGCAAAGGTCAGGAAAAAGGGATCAAAGTCCTGCACCGCAACCCGCGTGGCGGGCAAGGAGCCGCTGAAAATCACTACCCCCAGCAGGCCGTTAAGCCAGCCTGACAGCGCGTTTTTATCTACCGCCATATTCATTACCCTTACCTTCCCAGTCTTGAGCCTCTGTTGAGCGGATGGTAGTCTCGCCAATCTAATACAATCAAATTATTGTCATGGATACATTTGATGAAAGCCCGCTACAAAGGGATCGTGGATCGCTACGCTGCGTTGATTCGGACTACCCAGATCCCGGCAGGCACCCGCCTGCCCACCCACCGCACGCTCGCCACCCGGGAGCATATCTCCCTTGCCACCGCGACGCGGGTCTATGCTGAGCTGGAGAAGATGGGGCTGGTCAGCGGCGAAACCGGACGCGGAACCTTCGTCAGAGAGATCCTGTTGCCCTCGGGCCAGGGGATCGATCAGCAGGCGATCGCCACCGATGTGCTGGATCTGAACTTCAACTATCCCGCCCTGCCGGGCCAGGGGGAGCTGCTGCGCGAGGCGCTCCGGCAGGTCGCCGCCGGAGGCGATATCGAATCACACCTGCGCTATCAGCCGCATGCCGGCAGGCAGATCGAGCGGGAGATCGTCGCCGCCCACCTTGCAGGGCCACATTTTCAACCCTCTGCGGATAATGTGCTGATCGTGAACGGGGCCCAGCATGGCCTGACTGTCGCAGTGATGGGGCTGCTTAGGCCCGGTGACGTGGTGGCGGTGGACGCTCTCACCTATCCCGGCTTTAAGGCCCTGGCGGCGCTCTATCATCTGGAGCTTCTCGCCATCCCCTGCACGGAAACCGGCCCGGATCTGGCGGCGTTACGCCAGCTCTGCCAGCGGCGTCACGTGCGGGCGGTGTACACCATGCCCACCCTGCACAACCCGCTGGGCTGGGTGCTGAACCATGAGCAGCGCAGAACCCTGGCGGATATTGCCCGGCAGCACGACCTGCTGATCGTCGAAGACACCGCTTACGGGTGGCTGATCCGCCGTCCACCGCCGCCCGTCGCCAGCTTTGCCCCGGAACGCACGGTGTATGTCACCGGCTTTTCAAAAAATGTGGCGACCGGTCTGCGGGTCGGGGCGGTGATCTGCCCGCCGGATCTGCGCCCGGCCCTCGAGAGGGCCATCCGGGCCACCACCTGGAATACGCCATCGGTAATGACCGCCATGGTCTGTCACTGGATCCAGGACGGCACCGTGTCCCGCTTTGAAACGCTGAAAAGACGCGACGCCCGGCAGCGGCAAACCGTTCTGAAAGCGGTGCTGGGGGATCTGCCCTGCATTACCCATCCCGATTCGTATTTTGCATGGCTGCCGCTTGCGGACGAGGCCAGAGCCGATCGGGTCGTGAAGGCGCTGATGGACAACCATATCTCCGTCTCGACCGCGGAGCCGTTTTCAACCTCCGGCACGGTGCCGCAGGCGATCCGCATCGCCCTTGGGTCGGTGACGATCAAAAATTTACGTCACGCGCTCTTGCAGGTCAGAGCGGCGGTGGAGCTGGAGCAGAGTCGTTAAGCCGGATTGCTTCTTAAGACTCGTCTTAATTTACCTGGGAAAGTCATTTTTTCTGGCGCTTGATCACAGTAAATATCTCCCCTGAAATAATTCGGACCACATGTAATTTTTGCTAACTTATTTATTAGCGTCGATATATTCTCCATCACCTGCAAAAATGCCTAAAATATATTCAGACGGAGCACAAAAACGCGCCAAAAGGCTTATTGAAGTTTCTGCCGTTCTGTCTACATTTATTTCTGCACACATTTGAAGAGGTTAATTTCCTCTCAGTAAATATTCTCAACGAAACACTGGAGACATGTTATGACTAAACATCGAGGCGGTTCCGGCAATTTCGCAGAAGACCGGGAACGTGCATCCCAGGCGGGCCGCAAAGGTGGACAGAGCAGCGGCGGGAATTTTAAAAATGACCCGCAGCGTGCATCCGAAGCGGGAAAAAAAGGTGGACAGAATAGCCGGGGCGGCGGCCGCAAACCAGCGGCATAAGCTCCACAATATATTCTCTCTCTGACCCATTTTTGTCAGACAATATATTTGAAACGGCGAGAAAGGTATAAATACCTGACCTTTAACAGGCAGTTCGATGAATTATGCGGAGGTTATATGCTGCATTTGAGAAGAAGAGTTCGCAACGCACGTAATAATCATCGCACCAGTGATGATGTCGGCTGGATAATTCCGGGTGACGCTGAGCGTACCCGTTCACCGGATAGCGGCCCGGCACTCCAGCTCAGAAGAGACAATGACGCCAGCAGTGAGGTGAGGCTCAGCCAGCGTCAGTCGTATCTGGTCAACGCCATGGCGAACCGCGATCTGAAGTAAACAGCTGTTAAGTGATGTAGAACGTGTTGTGCTTTGTTATTCGCCCGGCCTTCCCCGCCGGGCTTTTTTATGCCCGCAGCGGCAGCCCGGCACTCTCTCTGGCGCGCAGCACCGTCAGGAGGGTAATCAGCGCCGCCGCCATCACATACAGCGCTGGCGAGAGCGGATTACCGGTCACGATCGGCAGCCAGGCCAGCAACCACGGCGTCACTCCGCCAAAGAACGCCACCGCAAGGTTATAGGCAATCGCCATGCTGCCATAGCGGACCCGGGTCGGAAACAGCTCCGCCATCGCCGCATTGCTGGCGCCGTCAAAGGCGGCGATGCACAGCCCCACCAGCAGCAACCCCAGCACCGCAGGGAACACCGCCCCACTTGCCATCAGCTTCATGGCCGGCCAGGCGACGAGGATCAACCCAAGGCATCCCGCCAGCATCAGCGGTTTACGGCCCAGCCGGTCCGACAGGTAGCCCATAAAAGGCACCAGCACGGCGACGGTCAACAGCCCGAGGGTGGTGATGGTATAGGCATCCAGCGCCGGGTAGTGCAGCGTCGCCACCAGCCAGGCAGGAATAAAGGTTTGCAGCATCCAGTGCACCACCGCCTTGATCGCCACAAACCCGATGCAAAAGCCCAGCGCCCGCTTGCCGGTGGTCACGGCCCTGTGCAGCGGCGCAGCTTCCGTTTGATGGCAGTTCAGCAGCGCCTGAAATTCAGGGGAGTCCTGAAGATTGTTGCGCAGATAGAGGCCAATCCAGCCCAGCGGCCCGGCTAACAGAAACGGAATGCGCCAGCCCCAGTCGTTCATCGCCGCCTCCCCCAGCCCCGCGGTTAACAGCAGCACCAGGCCCGATCCGGCGACAAAAGCCATAAAGCCGAAGCTGTCTGTCCAGCAGGTGAAGTAGCCCCGGCGGTCAGCGGGGGCATACTCGGCCAGAAAAGTGGTGGCCCCTGCGCTTTCGCCCCCGGCGGCAAACCCCTGGATCATCCGCACCAGCACCAGCAGGCCCGTGGCGAGCAGCCCGGCCTGCGCGTAGGTGGGCAGTAACCCGATGGTAAAGGTAGCGCCGGAGGTCAGCAGGATCACGGTAGCCAGCACCTTGCGCCGCCCAATCCTGTCTCCGAGGGATCCAAACCACAGCCCGCCGAGCGGACGTATCACAAACCCGGCACCAAACACCGCGAACGAGGAGAGCAGCGCCGACGCCGGGTTGTCAGTATGGAAGAACTGCATGCCAATGATGGTCGCCATCGTACCGTAGAGCCCGAAATCGAACCATTCGACAAAATGACCGATGCCGGTGGCGAGCAGCACCTTACGCAGTTGAGGGGCCACAGGCTGCTCTTAACGCTTTTTCGGCATCATGCGCAGCAGGGTGTTATCTTTCCAGAAGTAGTGATGAAGCAGCGCGGCAAAGGCGTGAATGCCGATAATAAAGTAACCCAGGTTCGCCAGGGTGACGTGCCAGGCTTTCAGCGTGTCCACCAGGTCGAAATTGCCCTCGGCGGCGTGGGGCATCCCCAGGCCAAAGGCAAACCAGGTATTGCCCCGGTTATACATCATCACCAGGCCAATCAGCGGCAGGGCAATAAACAGCAGATAGATGGCAAGGTGGCCCAGATGGGATAAGCCGATATACATCGGTTTTGGCTTAGGCACGATCGGCGGCGCGGGGTACTTAAGACGCACCAGCAGACGCGCCACCATCAACACCAGAATAGAGATACCGCAGGAGACGTGGATCATGTTGATCAGCGGGCGGTCGCTGCGGGGGAAAAAGCCGCGAAACTCCATGGCACAGTAGGCCACGATCACCAGCAGAAAAACCAGCCAGTGAATTGCAATTTGCAGGCCGGTGTATTTATTGCGCATAGTCTTTCCTGATAAAGGCTAATAAAAAGGTAAAATAACCAGCTTCAGTTAAAAATTCATTAACTTTTGTCCCCGCGTTTTCAAAAACTTCCGCGCAGATGAGGCATCTTCAATTGCCTCGCTGGGCTTCCTGGTCTATTCCTGGATGAGTTCAACGTCCCGTACATCATTCAGGAGAACATCATGAGTAAGATTGGCATTAACGGATTTGGTCGTATTGGCCGACTGGTTCTTCGTCGGTTACTGGAAACTCAGGACAGTAATAGCGTCGTGGCGATTAACGATTTAACGTCACCGAAAGTGCTGGCCTACCTGCTAAAACACGACTCCAACTACGGCCCCTTCCCGTGGAGCGTGGACTTCACGGAAGACTCCCTGATCGTCGACGGCAAATCCATTTCGGTGTATGCCGAAAAAGAGGCGAAACACATTCCGTGGAAAGCCGCCGGGGTGGATCTGGTGGTGGAGTGCACCGGGTTCTACACCTCGCAGGAGAAGTCGCAGGCGCATCTGGACGCCGGAGCGAAAAAAGTGCTGATCTCCGCCCCGGCCGGGGAGATGAAAACCATCGTCTTTAACGTCAATGACGACACCATCGACGCCAGCGATACCATTATCTCCGTCGCCTCCTGCACCACCAACTGCCTGGCACCGCTGGCGAAGGTACTGCACGACGCCTTTGGCATCCGGGCGGGCACCATGACCACCATCCACGCCTATACCGGCACCCAGGCGCTGGTGGATGGCCCGCGCGGCAAAGATCTGCGCGCCTCGCGTGCCGCAGCGGAAAACATCATCCCGCACACCACCGGCGCGGCGAAGGCCATCGGGCTGGTGATCCCTGAACTGAGCGGCAAGCTGAAGGGCCATGCCCAGCGCGTGCCGGTCAAAACTGGCTCCGTGACCGAGCTGGTCTCGATTCTGGAGAAAAAAGTGAGCGTGGATGAGATCCACCAGGCGCTGAAAAAGGCTACCGAAGGCAATGAGTCCTTTGGCTATACCGATGAAGAGATTGTCTCATCGGATGTGATTGGCTCGCACTTTGGTTCGGTCTTCGACGCCACCCAGACGGAAGTCACCGACGCGGGCGACGTCCAGCTGGTGAAAACGGTGGCCTGGTACGATAACGAATACGGGTTTGTCACCCAGCTGGTGCGGACTTTAGATAAGTTCGCTGCCCTGTAAACACGCCGCGGACAGCCCTGCTGTCCGCATCCTGTGAGTCGGTGCTGGTTTTCATTTTGTTAACCCTGATATAACAAAGGCTTTCCAGAGAGGGAGCCTTATCATGGAAGCACTGAGCCGCGACACATTAGAACAACAGATGGCGCAAGCCGTGGGCCGTTCGGCCACCTTTACCATCTGGCCCGATAATGAAGCCCCTGGCGCACGCACCAGCGACGCCGTTTTTACCCGTGAACCCCGCCATACCGGGACCTCCGACTACGATCGCGCCGTCACCGGCATCCGCGCGCCGGAGATCGCCGTGTATGCCCCTGCCCGCCCTAACGGCGTGGGTATTCTGGTGGCGCCCGGCGGCTCTTATCGCCGCGTGGTGCTGGATAAAGAGGGCAGCGCGCTGGCCGCGTTCTTTAATGCCCGCGGTTATACCCTGTTTGTGATGACCTACCGCATGCCGGGAGATGGCCATGAAGAGGGGGCCGACGCGCCGCTGGCCGACGTGCAGCGGGCGATGCGCGTGATCCGCGCCGGGGCAGCGGAGTGGAAGCTGGATCCGGCCCGCATTGGAGTACTGGGTTTCTCTGCGGGTGGGCACGTGGCAGCGAGCCTCGGCACCCGGCACGATGAAGCGGTCTATGCCCCGGTGGACGCCGCCGACGCGTTCCCTGCCCGTCCGGCCTTTATGGCACTGGTTTATCCGGTGATCACCATGCGTGACGCGCATCATCATTCGGGTTCGCGCCATGAGCTGATCGGCGATAACCCGACAGAGGCGCAGATCGGTCGCTACTCGCTGGAGGAGCGCGCCACCCGCGACGCCCCGCCAACCTTCCTGCTGCATGCCGCCGACGACCCGGCGGTGAAAGTCGAGAATAGCCTGGCGATGTACAGCGCCCTGCGCCGCCTGGGGGTGCCGGTTGAGATGCATATCTTTGAGCGTGGAAAACACGGGTTTGGCATCCGCGATGCCCAAGGCCTGCCGGTAGCCGTCTGGCCGGAATTGATGATGAACTGGATTGAAACAAAGGTGTAGCCTACATCGCCGGGTGGCGGCTTCGCCTTACCCGGCCTACGTGTCCGATGCGGTTATCGGTTTTGTAGGCCGGGTAAGCGCAGCGCCACCCGGCGTTTTTATCAGGACTGCAAGTAGACCACCTGGGTCTGCAGGTACTCATGCAGACCGTGTTTGCCATCCGCTCCGCCGATCCCGGATTTACGCCAGCCCGCGTGGAAGCCCTGCATCGCTTCAAAGTTCTCGCGGTTGATGTAGGTTTCACCGAACTTAAGCCCTTTGATGGCTTTCATCGCCACGTTCAGATCCCGGGTGTAAATCGACGACGTCAGGCCATAGTCGCTGTCGTTGGCCATCTTCAGCGCCTCTTCCAGGGTGTCAAACACCACCACCGGCAGCACCGGCCCGAAGGTCTCTTCGTGCATGATGGTCATATCCTGACGTACGTCGAGCAGCAGCGTTGGCGGGTAGTAATAGCCTTTCCCCTCTGCCGCCTTACCGCCCAGCACCACTTTTGCCCCCTGCTGCACCGCCAGAGCCACCTTCTGCTCCACGCGCTCCAGCGCCGCAACGTTGATCAGCGGCCCCATGGCGATGTCGTTGCGCTCGGCCGGGTTGCCAAACTGCACGGCTTTCATCGCTTCGCCCAGACGGTTCACAAAGCGGTCGTAGATGCCCTTCTGCACATACACACGCTCGGCGCAGTTGCAGACCTGCCCGGTGTTGATTACCCGGGAGTCGACAATCGCTTTTACCGCCAGCTCCAGGTCCGCATCGTCCATCACGATGGCCGGGGCTTTACCGCCCAGCTCCAGGCACACTTTGGTGATGTTCTTCGCCGCAGCGGCCATGATCTTCTCGCCTGCGCCCACGCTGCCAGTCATGCTGACCAACGCCACTTTCGGGTTACCCGCCAGCTCCTGACCCACGGTTTCACCGCGGCCCAGCACCAGGTTAAAGACCCCTTTTGGCAGACCAATCTCGTCAACGATTTTGGCAAAAGCGATAGCGTTGTTTGGGGTGAACTCGCTCGGCTTAATAACGATGGTGTTACCGGTCAGCAGCGCCGGGCCCAGCTTGCGGGCGATCAGGAAGAACGGGAAGTTCCACGGTAAAATACCGGTGGTCACGCCAAGCGCCCGTTTGAACAGCAGGATGTTTTCGCCCGGACGATCGCTCTGGATAATCTCACCTTCGTAGCGACGCGCCCACTCGGCCATGTAGTCGAGATAGTCGGCGGTGAACGCCACTTCCACCTCCGCGAGCTGCTGAATTTTGCCGCCTTCGGCCACGATCAGGGCGCTGATTTCGCTGGCGCGTTCACGAATGCCGGCGGAGATTTTACGCAGCCAGCCCGCGCGCTGGATAGCGGGCAGCGCCTCCCAGTCGGCCTGAGCGCGCTCGGCGGCGTCGATGGCCTTGCGGGCATCTTCAGCGCTGCCGTCGGGAATACGGGAAATGACCTCTTCGGTGGCCGGGTTGATCACATCAATCCAGGCATCACCCTGCCAGGCTACAAACTGTCCATCGATATACATAGGATGTTGTACGGGTACTGTCATGACCTGCTCCTGTAATTGCACTGTTTTTAACAAGTAAAATTATTGTTAAAAACTACAGTTCCCGACCCGTAATCACAGCCTATCGCGCTGTTTTTGTGAGACATCTCATAAAAGAAACGGGTCAGCAGGAGGAAAAAATCACAATTCGACAACAAAGGCTGCCCGTTTGCGGGAAAGTCATCGCAAACGGGCAATGGGTTACAGCAGGGAGCGGCTGACCAGCGCTTCGGTGAGAATGACGTCGTTACGCAGGATCTGCCAGGCGGCCTCCACCTCAGCGGGTATATCGACATGGACGATGAAATCGCGGCCAAGCGGGCCATAGCCATTAATGTCATCGCGCAGGCGCGGAAGTTCACCCAGCACCAGCAACAGATAGCGTTCTACCGGCCACAGCCCCTCGCCGCCGCCGCGGAATACCAGCCCCTCCTCGCTGTTCTGCAGCTGCGGTACGATGCCGGGATGGCTGGTCCATTCCGGGGCATCCGGCTTATCGCGCCACACCCGGGCAAAGGTTGCCATAGTGCGGCGCTGCATGGTCGGATCCTGCACCACAATCCCACGTTTCACCCGCAGCTGATGATGGTGGATCGTCGCGGCGCTGAAACGGGCATTTTCACCGCAGTTGGTGGACTGATCTTCCACCAGCAGGCGCTCGGGCGGAATATGCCAGAACTCCCGGGCGATCTCCGCAAGGATAGTGGCTTCGGCTTTGCCGGTGGTGCGCACCCTGTTATAGCGCGGGTGTCGCGCAATGGCGGCGTATAAAAAGGTGGTTGAATGGCCGATGCCGCCGCTGATCAGCAAGGGGATAGCGAGCGACGACGCCAGACGACAGGCCGCGTCGATGGAGGGGATCACCGCATTACCGGCCAGCACCACCAGACCCGGCTGCAGCGCGGGCGGATTGTAGGGCAGGTTATCTTCAGCGAGCCAGGCCCCGACGGTATTGACCGCGGCCAGCGTTTTATCGGGCAGAGACGGGAAGATTGTGAGACTCATCGTTACCTCCTTCCAGCAAGTAAGCTCAGAGTAACGCATAGGCTACTGGTTAACAGAGGATCCCTCTGAAATATTTTCGCTCACATTTGCGTAACCTCGCATGATCATATTCACTTGAAACAGACTTTGCGTCAGACGTAGAATCATTAGCCCACTAACTATTCACAAAAACTATAGGTAATTATCGTTATGCGCCTGCCCCAGCGCGACCCCTATGCTCCTCGCGAGTGGCAGCCTCACGAAAAGCCAATGCTGTTAGGCTCCCCGTCCACCCCCCTGCACAGCCCCCCGAAGCGCATCGCCTACGGGGTGGTGGGTCTGCTGGTCTGTCTGACCGGGGCGCTGGGCAATGCGATGGTCGCGGCCAACCTGCAAAATTTGCAGGGCACCTTCTCCGCCTGGTCAACCGAGATCGCCTGGCTGCCGGCGGTGTACGTGATGACCAACGTGTCGATAAACCTGCTGCTGGTGAAGTTTCGCCAGCAGTTTGGCCTGCGCGCCTTCACCGAAGGCTTTCTGGTGCTCTATGTGCTGGTGACCTTCTTTCACCTGTTCGTCAACGATCTCAGCTCGGCCCTGATGGTGCGCGCCGCCCACGGGATGGTGGCTGCGGCCCTCAGCTCGCTGGGGATCTACTATCAGATCCAGGCCTGGACGGCGAAACATCGTCTGAAGGCCCTGACCATCGGCATCACCGGTTCGTCGCTGGCGATCCCCATTGCGCGGCTGTTCTCCACCGAACTGCTGCAGCTGGACGAGTGGCGCGGGCTCTACCTGTTTGAACTGGGCCTGGCGCTGATCTCGCTGGGCTGCGTGATCGCCCTCAAGCTGCCCCCTGGTGACCGGCGCAAGGTATTCGAGAAGAAAGATTTCATCACCTTTATCCTGCTGGCCCCGGGAATGGCGCTGCTGTGCGCTGTGCTGTCGCTGGGACGGCTCGACTGGTGGTTTGAAGCGCCGTGGATCGGCTGGTCGCTGGCGGGCTCGCTGGTGCTGATTGTCTCGGCGATTGTGTTTGAACATAACCGCAGCAACCCGCTGCTCAACACCCGCTGGCTCTCCAGCGGCAGCATTGTGCGCCTGGGGCTGATCATGCTGCTGATCCGCATCGTGCTGGCGGAACAGAACACCGGGGTGATCGGCTGGCTGCAGTATGTCGGCCTGCAGAATGAACAGATGACTCATCTGGCGTGGTCGATTTTTGCCGGGATCGTCTGCGGCATCGCCGCCAGTTGCCTGACCATCAAACCAACCAAACTCGCCTGGCCGATTATCACCTCGCTGGTGCTGATGATTATTGCCTCGCTGCTCGACAGCCAGTCCACCAGCCTCACCCGCCCGGATCAACTGATGCTGAGCCAGTTCCTGCTCGGGTTCGGCAGCGCCTTCTTCCTCGCCCCGGCGATGCTGGCCGGAATTGGCGGCGTGGTTGCCGATCCGCGTAATCTGGTCAGCTTTTCGGTGCTGTTCGGCATGAGCCAGAACATCGGTGGTCTGCTGGGTTCTGCCATTCTGGGCACCTTTCAGACCTGGCGTGAGAAGTACCACTCCGGTCTGCTGGCCGAGCAGCTTACCAGCCTCAATCCGCTGGTGAATGAGCGGTTGCAGATCTACAGCCAGATGTACCGGAGCCAGATTGGCGACAGCGCCCTGCTGAGCACCCAGTCGGCGCTCCAGCTGCAGAACGCCAGCACGCTGGAGGCAAATATTCTCGCTTACAACGATACTTATCTTCTGACGGCTGGCATTGCCACCGCCACGCTGGTCTGGATTATATGGCGCTTGCTGCGGCTGCGCATCACTGCCCGTCTGGCGCTGAAAAAGGCCACCGGCAGTCAATAACGGTTATAAATAATAATGATTAATGTGTTTTATCAGGAGTGGTTATGAGTCAGCAGGATGCCTCCAGAGAGCAGGCCAATACCCGTAATAATCTGCGCGTGGTATCAGTGTTCGCCGCCGCCGCGATCGGCATCGTTGGCGTGCTGGTGATCCTCTACGCTTGGCAGCTGCCGCCCTTTACCCGTCACGTTCAGTTCACCGATAACGCCTACGTGCGCGGCCAGACCACCTTTATCAGCCCGCAGGTCAACGGCTATATCACCGAAGTGAAGGTGCAGGATTTTGAGCAGGTGAAGAAAGGCGACCTGCTGCTGCAGATCGACGACCGTATCTACCGCCAGCGGGTGCACCAGGCTGAAGCCCAGCTGGCGATGAAAATCGCCACCCTGAATAACAACCTGCAACAGCGCAAAAGCGCCGAGGCGGTGATCCAGCGTAACGAGGCGGCGCTGAAAAACGCCCGCGCGCAGAGCCAGAAAACCCAGGCCGACTTAAAACGCGTGAAGGACCTTACCGCCGACGGCTCGCTGTCCATCCGCGAGCGGGATGCCGCCCTGGCGAGCGCCGCTCAGGGCAGCGCCGATATCGATCAGGCCAAAGCCACCCTGGAGATGTCGCGCCAGGATCTGCAAACCGCTATCGTCAACCGCGCCGCGCTGGAGGCCGACGTCGAGAACGCGAAGGCGGCCCTGGAGCTGGCCCAGATCGACCTGCAGAACACCCGCATCGTTGCCCCGCGTGACGGCCAGCTCGGACAGATCGCCGTGCGCTTAGGTGCCTATGTGACGGCCGGAACCCACCTCACTACCCTGGTGCCGCCGCAGCACTGGGTGATCGCCAATATCAAGGAGACCCAGTTGGCGAACCTGCGCGTCGGCCAGCCGGTGAAATTCACCGTCGACGCCCTGAACGACAGAGCCTATGAAGGCCGGGTGCAGAGCATTTCCCCCGCCACCGGGGTGGAGTTCAGCGCCATTACCCCGGATAACGCCACGGGGAACTTCGTCAAGATTGCCCAGCGCATTCCGGTGCGCATCGAGGTGCTGGGCAAGGCGGAGGACGCGGCGCGGCTGCGTCCGGGGATGTCGGTACAGGTGACGATTGATACCCGGGAGGCAGAATGATCCGCCGCCCGCTCACCGCCCTGCTGATTACCTCCGTCCTCAGCGCCTGCCAGTCGGTGGATGTCGCCCCGGCAAAACCGACATTGCAGATCCCCGCCCAGTGGCGGGCCAGCACCGGCCCCGCCAGCCCGGCAGAGCAGCAGTGGTGGCGCAACTTCCACGACAGCCAGCTCAATCACTATGTCGATCGGGCCCTGCGCAACAACAGCGACGTGCTGATCGCCCGGGAGCGGATCAACGAGTATCAGGCCCGGGTGTATGCCAGCGACAGCAACCTGTTTCCGACCCTGGAGGCCGATCTGAATGCCGGTCGCGCCCGGTCCCAGTCGGCGGCCACCGGTTTGCCCACCTATGGCGCGCTGTACAAAGGCAGCCTGACCGCCAGCTATGACGTGGACATCTGGGGCGTGAACCGCCGCACCGCCGATGCCGCTCAGGCAACCCTCGAGGCGCAAAAAGCCGCCGCCGCCGCGGCAGATCTGACGGTGGCCTCCTCGGTAGCCTCGGGTTATGTCACCCTGCTGGCCCTGGACGAGCAGCTCCGGGTGACGCAGTCGACCCTTAAAGCGCGGGAAGAGGCCTTTAACCTGGCGCAACGGCAGTATCAGACCGGGTACAGCTCGCGTCTGGAGCTGATGCAGTCCGACTCCGAGCTGCGCTCGACGCGGGCGCAGATCCCGCAGGTGCAGAATCAGATAGCCCGTCAGGAGAACGCCCTGACCCTGCTGCTGGGGGGCAACCCCGGGGCCATCGCCCGTAGCGCGGATTTCGACACCCTGACCCCGCTGCGTATCCCGTCGCAGCTGCCCTCATCGCTCCTTAATCGCCGTCCGGATATTGTGCAGGCGGAACGCCAGCTGATCGCCGCCGATGCTACGCTTGCGGCCTCGCGCGCCAGCCTGCTGCCGTCGATCAACCTGACCGCCACCGGATCGATTCAGGATCGCACTCTGCCCGGCCTGCTGGACAACCCGCTGGAGCTGTGGAGCATCGGCGGCAGTATTCTGGCCCCGCTGCTGAACCGTCAGGCGCTGAACGCCCAGGTGGATATTGGCCAGTCGCAGCGTAACCAGGCGCTCTACAGCTATGAAAAAACCGTGCGCAACGCCTTTAAAGAGGTCAACGACAGCCTGGATGCCATCGCCCGCTACGGCGAGCAGCTGACCGAGCTGGTGGCGCAGCAGTCGGTCGCCCAGGAGACGCTGCGGATCGCGCAGAACCGCTATAACAACGGCTATTCGTCCTATCTGGACGTGCTGGACGCCCAGCGCACGCTGTTCTCGGTGCAGACCAGCGTGGTGCAGGCGAAAAATAACCTGCTGCTGGCACAGATCGATCTGTATAAGGCGCTGGGGGGTGGATGGTCTGAAAACATGCCCGGTGGCGCTACGCTTACCGGGCCTACAGGATCGTAGGCCCGCGCAAGCGTAGCGCCGCCGGGCAAAGCTCTCACTAAGGGGTCAATCTATGCAACAACAGTGGTCTGCCGTAGATAATTACATGATTTCCGAGCTCATTCCTCAGGATGAGGTCCTCCAGCAGGTGCTTGAGAATAACCAGCGCGCCGGTTTACCGGCGCACGACGTCGCCGCCAATCAGGGGCAGCTGCTGGCGCTGTTTGTGCGCATGACCCAGGCCAGGCGCGTTCTGGAGATTGGCACCCTGGGGGCCTACAGCAGCATCTGGATGGCGCGCGCCCTGCCGCCGGACGGGAAGCTGGTGACTCTCGAGGCCGATCCGGTGCACGCGAAGGTTGCGCGCCAGAATATCCATCTGGCGGGGCTGGATTCGCGTATCGAGCTGATCGAAGGCCCGGCCCTGCTCTCCCTCGAACGCTTCGACAACATCCCACCCTTCGATCTGATCTTTATCGATGCCGACAAACCGAATAATCCGGGCTATCTGGAGTGGGCCCTGCACTACTCCCGGCCGGGAACGTTGATTATCGGCGACAACGTGGTGCGCGACGGGGAGGTGATTAACGGCCAGAGCGATGATGCCCGGGTGCACGGTGTGCGGCGGTTTATCGAGATGATCGGGGATAACCCGCGTCTCACCGCGACGGCGTTGCAGACGGTGGGCGTGAAGGGGTGGGATGGGTTTACGCTGGCGATTGTGAACGGGTAACAACCGCCGGGCGGCGCATTCGCTTGCCCGGCCTACAGGTTTTGTAGGCCCGGTAAGCGCAGCGCCACCGGGCATGGTTTTAGGCTGAGATCTGCTCCATCGCCTGCAAAATACGTTTGTCGGAGATCGGATACGGCGTTCCCAGCTGCTGGGCAAAGAAGCTGACGCGCAGCTCTTCGATCATCCAGCGGATCTCCTGCACGTCTTCGTCATCACGACGGGCGGGCGGCAGCTTGTTCAGCCACTGCTGCCAGCGCTGCTGCACGCTCTCTACCTTCAGCATCTGCGCCCGGTCGCGGTGCGGATCGATGGCCATTTTCTCCAGCCGTTTTTCAATCGCCTGCAGATAGCGCAGGGTATCCCCTAACCGCTTGTAGCCGTTGCCGGTGACAAACCCGCGATAGACCAGCCCGGCCATCTGGGCCTTGACGTCCGACAGCCCCAGCGCCATGGTCATATCCACCCGCCCTTTCAGGCGTTTGTTGATATTGAACACCGCGGTGAGAATCTGTTCCACCTGCTTCGCAATGTTGACCACCGTCTCGTTAAGCTCGGCGCGCACCCTGTCGTGCAGCTTCGCAAAGCCCTCTTCGGTCCACACCGGGCCGCCCGCGGCGTTGATGAGCTGGTCCACGCCGCAGGAGATGCAGTCGTCGATCAGATCCAGCACCTTGCCGTACGGGTTAAAGTAGAGGCCCAGCTTGGCTTTGTTCGGCAGCTTCTCGTGCAGATACTTGATCGGCGACGGGATGTTCAACAGCAGTAAACGGCGCAGCCCGCGCCACATCGCCTGCTGCTGCTCCTGCGGGTTATCAAACAGCTTGATCGCCACGCTGTCGCGCTCGTCCACCAGCGCCGGCCAGGCTTTCACCTTGTAGTTGCCGCGCTTCTGCTCGTAGCTTTCCGGCAGTTGACCAAAGCTCCAGATATGCAGCCCGCTCTGCTCGATACCGTCGTCGGCCACGGCAGAGAGGGTCTCCTGCACTTTGCCTTTCAGCGCCTCTTTCAGCTCGGTGAGGGAGCGCCCTTCCTGCAATTTCTTGTTCTTCTCGTCCACGACGCGGAAGCTGATTTTCAGGTGATCGGGCACCTGATCCCAGTGCCAGTCCTCCCGGTCGATAGTCACGCCCGTCATCCGGCGCAGCTCCCGCTCCAGCGAATCCAGCAGCGGCAGCTCCAGCGGCGTCACGCGGCCTAAAAACGCCTCGGCGTAGTTCGGGGCAGGCACAAAGTTGCGGCGCACCGGCTTCGGCAGGGATTTGATCAGGGCAATAATCAGCTCCCGGCGCAGGCCGGGAATTTGCCACTCAAAACCGCTCTCTTCCACCTGGTTGAGCAGCGGAAGCGGAATGTGAACGGTCACGCCGTCGGCATCGGTGCCCGGTTCAAACTGGTAGCTCAGGCGCAGCTTGAGATTGCCCTGATGCCAGAAGTTCGGGTAATCGAGCTTGCTGACCTGCTCCGCCCCCTCTTTGATCAACATGCTCTTTTCAAAGTTGAGCAGATCCGGGGTTTCGCGGCTGACCTTTTTCCACCAGCTGTCGAAGTGGCGGGCCGACACCACATCGTGGCTAATGCGCTGGTCGTAAAACTCAAACAGCGTCTCGTCATCCACCAGGATGTCGCGACGACGGGTTTTGTGCTCCAGCTCTTCCACTTCGCTGCGCAGCTTCAGGTTTTCCCGGAAGAAGGCGTGACGGGTCTGCCAGTCGCCCTCCACCAGCGCGTGGCGGATAAACAGCTCGCGTGACAGCACAGGGTCGATCTGGCTGTAGTTGACCTTACGCGCGGCCACGACCGGCAGGCCGTAGACGGTGACCTTCTCGGTCGCCATCACCGCGCCCTGGGCACGCTCCCAGTGCGGTTCACTGTACGAGCGTTTCAGCAGATGCTGGGCCACCGGCTCGACCCACTCCGGATCGATGCGCGCGGCAATGCGGCCCCACAGGCGGCTGGTCTCCACCAGTTCGGCCACCATCGTCCACTTCGGCGGCTTTTTGAACAAACCGGAGCCCGGGAAGATGGAGAAACGGGCGTTACGCGCGCCGGTAAACTCCTGCTTATCGGCATCTTTCATCCCGATATGCGACAGCAGACCGGTCAGCAGCGCGATGTGAATTTCGCGATACTCCGCCGGCTCGCTGTTCACCGGAATGCCCAGCTCCTTCACCACCTGACGCAGCTGGGTATAGATATCCTGCCACTCGCGCACCCGCAGGTAGTTGAGGAAATCGAGCTTGCACTGGCGGCGGAACTGGTTCGACGACAGGGCTTTCTGCTGTTCGCCGATGTAGTTCCAGAGGTTCACAAAGGCGAGGAAGTCGGACTCTTTGTCATGGAAGCGGCGGTGCTTCTCGTCGGAGGCCTGCTGCTTGTCCATCGGGCGCTCGCGCGGATCCTGGATGGAGAGCGCCGAGGTGATGATCATCGCCTCACGCACGCAGCCGTGTTTTTGCGCCTCCAGCACCATCCGCGCCAGACGCGGGTCCACCGGCAGCTGGCTGAGCTGACGACCCTGCGGGGTCAGCTTGTAGGCCGTGGCCTGCTCGTCGGTGGTGATCGCCCCCAGCTCTTCCAGCAGGCGGACGCCGTCCTGGATATTGCGTTTATCCGGCGCTTCGACGAACGGGAAGGCGGCGATGTCGCCCAGCCCCAGCGCGGTCATCTGCAGGATCACCGATGCCAGGTTGGTACGCAGAATTTCCGGGTCGGTAAATTCCGGACGCGACAGGAAATCGTCTTCCGAATAGAGACGAATACAGATCCCTTCCGACACGCGGCCGCAGCGGCCTTTACGCTGGTTGGCGGAGGCCTGGGACACCGGCTCAATCGGCAGGCGCTGCACTTTGGTGCGGTAGCTGTAGCGGCTGATACGCGCCGTGCCGGGGTCGATGACATATTTAATGCCCGGTACGGTCAGCGAGGTTTCCGCCACGTTGGTCGCCAGCACGATGCGGCGGCCGCTGTGGGACTGGAACACGCGGTTCTGCTCGCTGTTAGACAGACGGGCATACAGCGGCAGGATCTCGGTATGGCGCAGGTCGCGCTTGCTCAGCGCGTCGGCGGTATCGCGGATTTCGCGTTCGCCGCTCATAAAGATCAGAATATCGCCCGGGCTTTCGTTCCCCAGCTCGTCCACCGCGTCGAAGATGGCCTGTAGCTGGTCGCGCTCGGTATCGTCGGCATCTTCGACCATCGGGCGATAACGCACCTCTACCGGATAGGTACGACCGGAGACTTCGATGATCGGCGCATTGTTGAAGTGGCGCGAAAAACGTTCCGGGTCGATGGTGGCCGAGGTGATGATCACTTTCAGATCCGGGCGACGCGGCAGCAGTTCCCGCAGATAACCCAGCAGGAAGTCGATGTTCAGGCTGCGCTCGTGCGCTTCATCGATGATGATGGTGTCGTACTGCATCAGCAGACGGTCCTGCTGAATTTCGGCCAGCAGGATCCCGTCGGTCATCAGCTTGACCATGGTGTTGTCGCTGACGTGATCGCTGAAGCGCACCTTATAGCCGATACAGCCGCCCGGCTCGGTTTGCAGCTCTTCGGCAATACGGTTCGCCACGGTACGTGCCGCCAGACGCCGCGGCTGGGTATGGCCGATCAGGCCTTTGATCCCGCGCCCCAGCTCCATACAGATTTTCGGCAGCTGGGTGGTTTTACCGGAGCCGGTCTCCCCCGCCACAATCACCACCTGGTGGTCGCGCACGGCTTCGAGAATTTCCTGTTTCTTCTGGCTGACGGGCAAGTTTTCCGGGTAGGTAATCGCCGGACGCGCGGCTTCGCGCAGCACGACCTTACCCGCCGCCTGTTCGATCTCTTTCGCCATCTCCTGGTAGATAGCCTGTTGTGCATCAGGATTTTTAACCTTCTTGACCCCATGCAGGCGGCGGGCAAACCGCTGTTTGTCACGCAGCATCAGCGGATCCAGCTGTTGCATCAGCATCGGGAAGGTTAATTTCTGTTGTTCTGTCATAGCGTTAACGGGCAGTGCACTGCCGGATAAAATCTCTTTTTAATGATTGATATAGAGTACCACATCGACGGTTTTTACGCCTTATTCAAAAAATTCGAACATAGACTTCGATATATTGCGCTATCCCTGCGGCAGGATTGTGAATAGAGTGTCAGCAAGCAACGGGGCAACCCCCCTCATCAAATACAAAAAAGGAATCACCCATGAGCAAAGTATTAGTTCTTAAATCCAGTATTCTGGCAGGGTACTCTCAGTCTGGTCAGCTGTCTGATTATTTCGTTGAGCAGTGGCGTGAACAGCACAGCGGTGACGAAATTACCGTCCGCGATCTGGCCGCTCAGCCAATCCCGGTACTGGATGGTGAACTGGTTGGTGCCCTGCGTCCGAGCGATGCGCCACTGACCCCACGTCAGCAGGAAGCGCTGGCGCTGTCCGATGAGCTGATTGCCGAGCTGAAAGCGCACGACGTGATCGTGATTAACGCCCCGATGTACAACTTCAACATCCCGACCCAGCTGAAAAACTACTTCGACCTGGTGGCGCGCGCTGGCGTAACCTTCCGCTACACCGAGAAAGGCCCTGAAGGCCTGGTGACCGGTAAACGTGCAATTGTGCTCTCCAGCCGCGGCGGTATTCACAAAGATACCCCAACCGACCTGATTGCGCCGTACCTGTCTGTGTTCCTGGGCTTTATCGGCATCACCGACGTGAACTTCGTGTTCGCTGAAGGTATCGCTTACGGTCCGGAAGTGGCGACCAAAGCGCAGAACGACGCGAAAGCCGCGATCGACAGCCTGGTGGCTGCATAAGATTTCCCACTCCCACCGCCTGGTGGGAGTTTTTTTATTCCCCCTGCCTTCCCCGCATCTTTACGAGACGCCTCGTAGAATCAGCACGCTTTTCAGCACGATATCCCCACACTTCATACAATGCCGACGAGTAGCAGAGGTCATTTGAGTTGACTCGAGCTCTGACAGCAAAATATTTATGGACCTGTACTATGTACACTATAAGGTGTACATGGTACCTTACATGGAGTGAGAATCGTGTGCCATTCAATAGAATTTATCGAGACATCACTGTTTACTCGGCAGATCAAACAGATTGCTACAGATGATGAACTCCTGGCGCTACAGAGAGAGCTGATTGCATTTCCGGACAAAGGGGATGTCATCCAGCATACTGGTGGGCTTCGAAAAATCCGGATGGCAACGGGTACTCAGGGGAAAAGCGGCAGCACCAGGGTGATTTACCTTTTGGCGACACGGGAGATTATCTGGCTGGTGCTCGCTTATCCGAAAAGCGCCAAAGAGAATCTGACTGATGCGGAAAAGGCTGAACTAAAAAAGCTGACAACCTTACTGAAAAACGAGGTCTAAAATGAATTTTTTTGACGAGCTGAAAACGTCCCTGGAAGAGGCAGTCGACATCAAAAACGGGACCAAAGCCCCTGCCCGCGTTACCCGCTATGAGATTGCCGATGTCAAAGCGATCAGAGAGCAGCTTAACGTTTCCCAGGCGGAAATGGCAAAAGCGCTGGGCACCAGCGTCGATACCATCAAAAGCTGGGAATCCAGACGGCGTAACCCAACCGGCCTTGCGGCAAAAGTACTGGCCACTATCCAGGCGAACCCCGCATTCTTTTACGAACTGGCTGCACATTAAATGGTCGTTTTTACGCCATCAACAGCGGAGCGGGAAATACCGCAGCAGAAATGAAAAAGCCCCAGCGCTATATTGCCGGGGCTTTTAGGGTACTACCAAATTAATAATTAACATTCATCAACTTAATTACACACTACAACTTCAAAGATGTACGTATTCTCACAGGATTACCGATAAAACAAGTTAACGCTACCTCCTCTGATAAGTATGTGAAATAACATCATGTCCTGTCGTGTACATCACCCACGCGATATATACTCTTGATGCGTTGCCTTAATTGCGTCGCGATATTCTTAACGCCATACTTACGTCCCCGGATCGCGACCATTACTCTTTGAAACAAGGCCTTACATCATCGCGTTGACTTCCCCATCATGCGATCGTACTGATTTACTGCATGGCCTGAAAGCGTGTTCACACTGGCGTTTACTTATTACCAGGACCCAAACTACACTACTTCGTGGCCTTTATCGCATCTCATTACTGCTTTATTACCGCACCGTTAAGCATTTATTTCTCTCTGGTGCTGAGTTCTAATTTACTCATTATAGATGCACTGTCAACACCCGAATCACGCACTGTTATATTTTATTGTTTAATATCATTAAAACAGATAATTACGTGATCGGGATCTCGTTTGGTAAGGCGTTTAGCCGCTCAGCTGGACGATTTCGGGCGCAGATTCTCATCAAACACCAGCCGCTTACGATCCGGCTCCACCTCGTGCAGCGGCTCGACCTGGTGCATCGTCTGTTTGCAACGTTCAACCAGCGTCTGATACTCCCGGGTGCCCTGCTTCTTCCACTCTTTTTCCTGCTCGCTCAGGACGCGAATCGCTTTGGCCGGGCTGCCGATGATCAGATGGTCGGCTGGCATTTCCGCTTTCGCTTTCACAAACGCGGCGGCGCCGACAATGCTGTTTTCGCCAATCACCGCCCCGTCGATGATCACCGCATTCATCCCCACCAGCGCATTCCGGCGGATGATGCAGCCATGCAGAATGGCACCATGACCGATGTGCCCCTCTTCCTCCACCACCGTGTCCTGTTCCGGGAAACCGTGCATGATGCAGTTATCCTGAATATTGGCCCCGTCCTTCACCACAATACGGCCAAAATCACCGCGCAGGCTGGCGTTGGGCCCCACGTAGACGCCCTTGCCGAGGATCACATCGCCAATCAGCACCGCGGTCGGGTGGACATAACTCTCTGGCGGAACGACCGGGGTCATCCCATCGATTTGATATACAGGCACATTACCTCCTTTACGCAGGCGTCAGGCCGCCGAAGCGTTGCCAGTATGAAGAGCCCGGCGATGGCAGTTCGCCAACGCTGGTCTCCCCTTTATCACTGACAAACGCCAGCGCGCCTGGCGCCACGCGCTGATAAATGTTGATGCACAGCTGGCGGGCCGTCTGGCCTGCCCAGTGCGATGGGAGTAACTCTTCCGGCAGGAGCGGGTCCTTGAGCACCACCCGGCGGTAAAAATGGATCAGTAAAAGCTGGATCTGGAAGCAGCGTTCCGGCGTCAGCTCCTCCGGGGTGGCTTCACGCAGCAGCGGCAGCAGCGGCCGGAACGAATCGATGAAGGTTTCATACATGACGTTCTGCTCGCTGAGCTGCCAGCACTCCTCCACCCGCGAGCGCAGCGCGGCGCGGGAGAGCGCCAGCGGCGAGTGCGCCTCAAAGCAGATCACGTTCTCGGCCACGCCCGCCTCGTGCAGCAGGGTCTGTACGTCCGCCAGCTGTTGCGACGGCGAAGCCATCAGGCTGGGCGCCAGAGTGCCGAAGCCCTGCCAGATGAGCTGTTTTTTCACATCCGCCAGCGTGGCTTTGTCCATCCCTTCGGACAGCAGCAGCAGCCATTTGCCGTCCCAGGCCGGAAGCTCGGCGCGATAAATTTTCGCCTCTGCTCGCCGGGTCAAGCGCAGCCCTTTGTCGCTTAGCCGGTAAAAGCTGCGTCTGCCGATGCGGATCACATCCAGCCAGCCCTCCTTGTTCAGGCGGAACAGCGCGGTGCGCACGAAGCGCTCGCCAAATCCCATCCCTTCCAGCAGGGCCGCCAGGCTACCCAGCCAGACTTCCCCGCCGCGATGGGAGAGCGCATCACCGTACAAGGAGGAGATCAACGACGTGCCGCTGACGGGAACGGAGCTGACCGCGTGCTGAATAAAGGCGTCGAGTTTACTCATGTGATTCATTCTGTTGTGATTATTATTCCGGATGAATCATAGCATAGCGCTAAAAGCCTGACCCTCCCCAATACGGAGAGGGTCAGCAGGCGGGGGTTAGCCGTTGGCGGCGGCCTTGCGCAGGTCGAAGACGCGGCAGGCTTTGCCTTCGGAACGCGGGATGCTGCCGCAGTTCACAATGGTTACGTCGGTGGAGATCCCCACCATCGATTTGATGCGGTGGCGCAGCTCATGGCACACGTGGCAACGCTGTTCGTGGGTCAACGTCAGGCTGCTCTCTTTCAGCTCCACCTTCACCGAAAGCGAATCAAGATGGCCCCGGCGATTCACCTCCAGCTGGTAGTGCGGCGACAGATGTTCGAACTTGACGATCTCCTCTTCCAGCTGGGACGGGAAGACGTTTACGCCGCGGATGATGAGCATATCGTCGCTGCGACCGCTGATGCGATCCATCCTGCGCATGGTGCGGGCGGTGCCCGGCAGCAGGCGGGTCAGGTCGCGGGTGCGGTAGCGGATCACCGGCAGCGCCTCTTTGGTCAGGGTGGTGAACAGCAGTTCGCCCTGCTCACCGTCGGCCAGCGGCGTGCCGTCGTTCGGGTTGACGATCTCCGGGTAGAAGTGATCTTCCCAGATGGTCGGGCCGTCGGCGGTTTCGATACACTCCATCGCCACGCCCGGGCCCATCACTTCGGACAGGCCGTAGATGTCGAGCGCGGTGATCCCAAGGCGCTTCTCGATTTCACGGCGCATCGCCAGGGTCCAGGGCTCGGCGCCAAAGACGCCGACGCGCAGGGAACATTTACTGGCATCGCCGCCCATCTGGCGCTCCAGCTCTTCGATCAGGTTCAGGCAGTAGGATGGCGTCACCATGATCATATCCGGCTGGAAATCGCGGATCAGCTGGGCCTGTTTCTCGGTCTGGCCGCCGGACATCGGGATCACCGTCGCGCCTAAACGCTCGGCACCGTAATGCGCACCCAGGCCGCCGGTGAACAGGCCATAGCCGTAGGCAACGTGAATTTTGTCCTTCGCACTGCCACCGGCGGCGCGCAGGGAGCGAGCCACAATGTTGGCCCAGTTATCAATATCGTTTTGCGTGTAGCCGACCACGGTCGGTTTCCCGGTGGTGCCCGAGGAGGCGTGAATACGCACCACCTGCTCCATCGGCACCGCGAAGGTGTCGAACGGATAGTTGTCACGCAGATCCTGTTTGGTGGTGCACGGGAACTTGCGAATGTCCGCGAGCTCTTTGAAATCGTCAGGATGGACCCCCGCCGCATCAAACTTGCGTTTGTACATCGGGACGTTGTTATAGGCGTGTTCCAGCGTCCACTTCATGCGCTGGGTTTGCAGGGCCTGCAGCTCATCCAGGGAGGCGGTTTCGATCGGGTCAAGCTGAGTGGCCGCTGTCGTTGTCGTTGTCGCTGCTGTCATTGTGATTGTCATTGTAGGGTACTCACTTTTTATAATTGTTCAGACACGCTCAAGGATCATGGCAATGCCCTGACCGACACCAATGCACATCGTGCAGAGCGCATAGCGCCCTTTACGACGATGCAGCTCGTTGCTGGCGGCCAGCGCCAGACGGGCCCCGCTCATTCCCAGCGGATGGCCCAGGGCAATGGCGCCCCCGTTAGGGTTCACATGGGTAGCATCGTCCGGCAGCCCCAGCTCGCGCAGCACGCCCAGCGCCTGCGAAGCAAAGGCTTCGTTCAGTTCGATAACGTCCATATCGTTGATGCTCAGACCGGCGCGCTCCAGCACGCGGCGGGTGGCAGGCACCGGGCCCAGCCCCATCAGACGCGGTTCAACACCGGCAGTCGCCATCGCCACGATGCGGGTACGCGGCGTTAAGCCCTGCGCTGCCGCCATCTCTTCGCTGGCGATGATCAGCGCCGCAGCGCCGTCGTTCACCCCGGAAGCGTTACCTGCGGTGACCACGCCCCCGGCGCGGAACGGCGCTTTCAGCCCGGCCAGCATCTCCAGGGTGGTGTCCGGGCGCAGATGCTCGTCATGCATGACTTCGGTCACTGCCCCTTTTTTGCCTTTAATCATCACCGGGACGATCTCCTGGGCCAGGATGCCGTTGGCCTGGGCCTGGGCGGTGCGCTGCTGGCTGCGATAAGCAAAGGCGTCCTGGTCCTCGCGGGAAATCCGTAACAATTCTGCTACATTCTCTGCCGTTTCCGGCATGCTGTCAGAACCGAATTGCTGGGCCATGAGCGGGTTCACAAAACGCCAGCCGATGGTGGTATCAAAAATCTCATTCTGACGCTGGAAGGCGCTGGTGGCTTTGCCCATCACGAAGGGCGCGCGGGACATCGACTCCACGCCACCGGCAATCATCAGGTCGCCATCACCGGCACGAATGGCGCGGGCGGCAAAGCCCAGCGCATCGAGGCCGGAGCCGCACAGGCGGTTCAGCGTAGTGCCGGAGACGGTCTCCGGCAGCCCGGCCAGCAGCAGGGACATTCGCGCCACGTTGCGGTTGTCCTCCCCCGCCTGGTTGGCGCAGCCAAAAATCACGTCATCAATACGTTCCGCGTCCAGCCCCGGGTTACGCACCAGCAGCTCGCGCAGCGGGATAGCGCCCAGATCGTCCGCGCGCACGCCGGACAATGCCCCGGCATAGCGGCCGATGGGGGTACGAATCCCGTCACAAATAAAGGCGTCACGCATTATGCTTCTCCTGTAATAGTGCCGCCGATGCGGTGGGATTTCCCACGGAACAGGGCAACGGTTTTCTGCTGTTGGTTAACAATTTCAATGTCGTACACGCCGGTCTGTTTCCCCTGATGGCGCACCTGCGCGGTGGCGGTGAGCCTGTCGTGGGCAAAGGCCGGACGCACAAAATCGATGGTGCAGCCCGAGGCCACCGCCGCCAGCCCCTGGCTGTTACAGGCGTAGGCGAAGGCGGTGTCAGCAAGGGTAAACAGCTGGCCGCCGTGGCAGCTTTTATGGCCGTTGAGCATCTGCGGCGTGACGGTCATGGTCAGTACTGCCATGCCCTCATCCATCTCAATAATGTCGATGCCATAGGCCTGGGCGCAGGCATCGTTTTCATACATGGCGTGGGCGTTGCGCCAGGCGTTATGACTCATAGCTACTCTCCAGAAGCGCACGCTGGCGCAGCAGGGATGACGGGCGATAGCGTTCTTCACCGTAGTGGCGTTGCAGGTTTTCCAGCAGGCGCAGCAGACGCTGCCAGCCAAGCTGTTCTCCCCAGGCCAGCGGGCCGCGCGGGTAGTTCACTCCGAGGCGCATGGCGGTATCGATATCCTGTTCACTGGCAACCCCTTTTTGGAGGGCATCGAGCGCTTCGTTGACGATCATCGCCACCGTGCGCCAGATCAGCAGGCCGGGATAATCGGCCACCTGCAGGACGCGCTTGCCCTGCTGTTGCAGGTGCCACACCGCTTTCAGGGTGGCGGAGGCCGGATTGCTGGCCGCAGCCGCAATGACGGCGACATCCCCTTCCTGACGATCGCACACCACCACCGGCTGGCCGTAACGGTTCGCCAGCATCTGGGCGGTCTCGCCCTGGGTCTCGATCAGCAGCAGGCCGTCAATTTCGGTGACACCGTCACTTCTCCGCTGGTCCTGCATCGCACTGTAGGTATCGCTGACGGGCTCCAGCCAGTTCACGGCAGGCTTCTCGTTGCGCCAGCTGTAGACACCCTGACCGCTCTTCCTGCCGAAGCGCCCGGCCAGGACCAGCTCCTGCTGCACCAGCGACGGCAGAAAACGGCGCTCCTGCCAGAAGGCGTTGAATACCGAACAGGTGACGGCGAAGTTAACGTCCTGGCCGATCATGTCGGTCAGCTCCAGCGGCCCCATCGGGAAGCCCGCGCCGTCGCGCAGCGCGGCGTCGATAACTTCCGGGGCGGCAACCTGCTCTTCCAGGGCCCGCCAGGCTTCGGCATAGTACGGACGCGCCACGCGGTTGACGATAAAGCCCGGGGTGGACTGGCAGCGCACCGGCTGTTTACCCCAGTTCACCGCCAGCTGGCTCAGCTGTTCCACCACTTCGCCGGAGGTCGCCAGCCCGCTCACCACCTCCACCAGCTTCATCACCGGGGCCGGGTTAAAGAAGTGCAGCCCGGCCACGCGCTCGGGGTGGCGCAGGTTGGCGGCAATGGCGGTAATGGAAATAGAGGAGGTATTGCTGGTCAGCAGCGTGTTGGCCGGGCAGATCTCAGCCAGTTCGGCAAAGAGCGCTTTTTTGACCGCCATCTGCTCGGAGGCGGCTTCGATCACCAGGTCGGCCGCCGCCAGGGCGTGAATATCGGTCACCGGCATCAGGCGCTGGAGCGTCTGCTCGCTCGCCTGAGCGCTCAGCTTGCCGCGCGCCACGCGGGACTCAAGCCGGGTGCGGATCCCGTCGATGGCGCGGGAAATCGCGTCGGCATTGATGTCATACACCAGCACCGGATGGCCGTAGCTGGCCGCCACTTCGGCGATCCCGGCCCCCATGATGCCGCTGCCAATCACCGCCACGGTATGAATTGTCGTCATCTTATTTCCCCGTAAACTGCGGCGCACGTTTGTTGAGGAAGGCGCTGACGCCTTCACGGTAGTCGGCGCTGCGTCCGGCCAGGCGCTGATAGTCGCGCTCCAGATCCAGCTGGGCATCAAGGGTGTTGGTTTCGGCGGCGTTGATCGCCTGCTTGATCAGCCCCAGGCCAAAGGTTGGCTGCGATGCCAGATGCACGGCCAGCTGGCGGGCGGTGTCGGTGAGTTCGGCGTCATCCACCACCTGCCAGATCATTCCCCAGGCATGGGCCTGCTCGGCGCTGATTTTCTCCCCCAGCAGGGCCAGGCCCATGGCCCGGGCGCGGCCGGTCAGGCGCGGCAGCAGCCAGGTCCCGCCGGAATCCGGCACCAGACCGAGCTTGCTGAAGGCCATCACAAAGTTCACCGAGCGGGCGGCAATGACGATATCGCAGCCCAGCGCCAGGGTGGCACCGGCTCCGGCGGCCACGCCGTTGACCGCGCAGATCACCGGCTTAGGCAGTTTTGCAAGGCGCTTAACCAGCGGGTTGTAAAATTTCTCCACCGACATCCCGAGGTCCGGCGCGGGGCTGTTCGGGTCGACGTTGCGGTCGTTAAGATCCTGCCCGGCGCAAAAGCCGCGCCCGGCCCCGGTCACCAGCAGGCAGCGGATGCTGTCGTCGCGCTCGGCCTGGGTCAGGCACGCCGCCAGCTGCTGATGCATCTCCTCGTTAAAGCTGTTGAGACGCTCCGGGCGGTTCAGGGTGATCGTCATGACCCCCTGCTCAACGTGACTCAGAATGAAATCCATGATTAGCGTCCTTTAAATTCGGGGGTGCGTTTTTGCAGGAAGGCGGCGATCCCTTCCCGGCGATCGTCGGTGGCCGCCAGCAGGGTAAAGAGCTGACGCTCCTGGGCCAGCCCGGCCTGCAGGGCCACCTCCTGAGACTGGCGTAACGCCTGCTTCGCCGCCTGCAATGCCAGCGGCGAGTGGCGCGCCATCAGCCCTGCCTGCCGGAGGGCATATTCCAGGGTCAGGGATTCGGGATAAACGTCGCTCACCAGGCCCGCGGCCAGGGCCTGACGGGCGGTGATGCTTTCGCCGGTCAACACCATTTTGCTGGCGAGGGATTTGCCGACGCTGCGGATCAGGCGCTGGGTCCCGCCCGCGCCCGGCATAATGCCCAGCGTGATTTCCGGCAGACCGAAACGGGCGTTTTCCCCGGCAATCACCACATCACACAGCAGCGCAAGCTCGCAGCCCGCGCCCAGCGCGTAGCCGTTGACGGCGGCAATCAGCGGTTTGCTGAAGGCGTTGATCCGCGCCCACAGCTGCGGGCGAATGTCGTTCAGGGTGGCGGCCAGATCTTTTTCGGCCATCTCGTTGAGATCGGCCCCGGCAGCAAAGCAGCGTTCGTTGCCGGTAATTACGCACACCGAAACCTCGCTATCGGTTGCCGCGGCTTCGAGGGTGGTCGCCAGCTCGCTCAGCAGGGCATTGTTCAGGGCGTTGCGCGCCGCCGGGCGGTTCAGGGTCAGGTGCAGCACCCGCCCCTGACGGGTGATAATCAGGTCGCTCATGCCATCCCCTTCGCGTCGAAGTCCACCACCACGTCACTGGTCAGCGGCAAGGCCTGGCAGCTCAGAACGTAGCCCGCCGCCAGTTCGTCCGGCTCGAGGCTGTAGTTGGTGACCATGTCCACCTTTCCACGCACCACTTTGCATTTGCAGGTGGCGCAGACCCCGCCTTTACAGGCGTACGGCAGATCCGCGCCCTGACGCAGGGCGGCGTCGAGAATGCTTTCGTCGTCAGCGGTGAGGACGATCTCGCGGTCGCGTCCGTCCTGGCGCACCGTCACTTTCTGCCCTTCCACCTGCACGGTGTGGGCGCGTTTCACGCTGGTGCCCGGGGTGTTAAAGCGTTCCAGATGCAGCGATTTTTCCGGCATCCCCAGCGCTTTCAGCGCCAGCTCAGCTTCGTCCATCATTGCCGCCGGGCCGCAGATAAAGGCTTCGTCAAACTGGCTGAAGTCGATTAAGTGTTTCGCCAGCGCCTGGAGCTTTTCACCGTCGATGCGGCCATGCAGCAGCTCGCTGTCCAGCGTCTCCTGGCTGAAGATGTTCACCACCTGGAGGCGCGTCGGGTAGCTGTCCTTCAGGTCGGCCAGCGCCTGGCGAAACATCATGCTCTGGCTGCTGCGGTTGCCGTAAATCAGGGTGAACTGGCTGTTCGGTTCGGTTTTCAGGGTGCTGGAGATGATCGCCAGCATTGGGGTGATGCCGGACCCGGCGGCAATCGCCAGGTAGCAGCCCTCCCGCTCTGCCAGCGGCTGGTAGCCAAAATGGCCCTGGGGCACCATCACCTCCAGCGCCATCCCCTGTTTGATCTCATCCCGGGCATAGCGCGAGAAGCGTCCGCCGTCGATGGCTTTCACCGCTACGCTGATCTCGCCCGGCTGAACGCTGCGGCAGATGGAGTAGCAGCGACGCAGCTCTTCGCCCGCGAGATGGGCCTTCAGGGTCAGATGCTGGCCGGGACGGAAGCGATACGCCTCCTGCAACGCCCGGGGAACCGCGAAGGTGATGGTCACCGCATCGCGGGTTTCGGGTTCTACTTTTGCCACCGTTAAGGAATGAAACGTTGTCATGGCGACCTCAGATACATTTGAAATAGTCGAAAGGTTCCCGGCAGCTGTCGCAGCGATAAAGCGCCTTACAGGCCGTGGAACCAAATTCACTGATCATGGTGGTGCGGGTGCTGGCGCAGCGCGGGCAGGTCACCTCGGCGGGCAGATGCGCATGGCAGCTATGACCGGCCGGGGGGCTGATGCCGTACTGGCGCAGACGCTCCCGGGCATCCGGGGTCATCCAGTCGGTGGTCCAGGCCGGGTCGAGCTGGATGGTGATCTGCACCGGGGCATAGCCGTGGGTGGTCAGCGTGTCGCGGATCGCCCCCATCAGATGGTCGGTAGCCGGACAGCCGGAATAGGTCGGCGTGAAGCCGATAGCCCAGCCTTCACCCTGCGGGGTAACGCTGCGCACCATGCCCAGATCGGTAATGGTCAGCACCGGGATCTCCGGGTCCGGGATCTGGCTCAACAGGGACCAGATCTGCGGGACGGCGGCGGGTGTGAGTTCGACGGCATGTTGCATAGTGCTCTCCTGCGTTACCACTGCTGCCCGGGATAAACGCGCTGCAAATACTGCATCTC
Organism: Leclercia adecarboxylata; assembly: GCF_006874705.1. Taxonomy (NCBI): domain Bacteria; kingdom Pseudomonadati; phylum Pseudomonadota; class Gammaproteobacteria; order Enterobacterales; family Enterobacteriaceae; genus Leclercia; species Leclercia adecarboxylata. The sequence goes on from NZ_CP035382.1 coordinate 4,346,500, forward strand.
TGCCAGCATCGGTCCCAGATGTTCGGTGTGCAGCCCGTTACGGCCGCCGCTGCGGTAGGCGGACTCAGACGGCACGCTCAGCGTCGCCGCGTTCAGCCCGGTAAACACTTCCGCTTCCCACGCTTCGCGCAGGCTGCGGGGATCGACGGCGATACCTTCCGCCACCAGGGCCTGGTCAATCTCGTCGGCCTCGAACAGCTCGGCGGTAAAGCGCCACAGGTCGTTGACCGCCTGCTGCATTTTCTGCGCCGAGACGGCGGTGCCGTTGCCCAGGCGTTCCAGCCAGCCGCGGCTGAAGCGCAGGTGGTAGCGGGCCTCTTTGATTGATTTGGCGGCAATGGCGGCCAGCTGGGGATCGCGACTCTGGGTCAGACGGGTAAACAGCGCCACGTGCCAGGCGTCAATAAAGTACTGCCGGGCAATGGTGTCGGCGAAGTTGCCGTTCGGCTGCTCCACCAGCAGCAGGTTGCTGAACTGGCGTTCATCGCGCTGGAAGGCCAGCGTATCTTCGTCGCCCACCCCTTCCAGTTCGGCGGCGTAGGTTAAGAAGTTGCGCGCCTGGCCCAGCAGGTCGAGGCCGATATTGGCCAGCGCGAGGTCGATCTCCAGCTCCGGGGCGTGGCCACACCAGGCCCCCAGACGTTGGGAGAGCACCAGGCCGTTATCACCCAGGCGCAGAACATAGTGCGTTAACATTTTCATCCCCGACCTCACATGTGCTCGATGCCATCAGGGATGGTGTAGAAGGTGGGATGACGGTAGACCTTGCTCTCCGCCGGATCGAAAAACTCGCCGCGCTCTTCCGGCTGCGAGGCGACGATTTCGCTCGCCTTCACCACCCAGATGGAGCAGCCTTCGCTGCGGCGGGTGTAGGCATCGCGTGCGTTTTCCAGCGCCATGCGGTCATCGGCGGCGTGCAGGCTCCCCACGTGACGGTGGGACAGCCCCTGTTTGCTGCGGACAAAAACTTCGTATAACGGCCAGTATGTTTTGCTCATCGTGATTCCCCTTACGCGACCTTGCGGGCGTGTTGTTTTTCTGCGTGCGCCAGGGCGGCTTCGCGCACCCACGTTCCCTCTTCCCAGGCTTTATTCTTGGCGGCCAGACGCTCGTGGTTACATAGGCCACGGCCGTTGATGACCTCGTCAAACTCCTGCCAGTCGATCTCGCCAAAACGGTAGTGACCGCTCTCGGCATCGAAGTGCAGATCCGCATCCGGGACGGTCATCCCCAGCATATCCACCTGCGGCACGGTGTTGTCGACAAAGCGCTGACGCAGCTCGTCATTGCCAAAACGTTTGATTTTCCAGGCCAGGCTGCGGGCGCTGTTCGGCGAGTTGTCGTCGTTCGGGCCAAACATCATCAGCGCCGGCCACCAGAAACGGTTAATGGCGTCCTGCAGCATCTGGCGCTGGGCCTCGCTGCCCTGGGCCAGCGCCATGCAGGCCTCAAAGCCCTGACGCTGGTGGAAGCTCTCTTCTTTACAGATTTTCACCATCGCCCGGGCATAGGGGCCGTAGGAGGTACGGCACAGCGCCACCTGGTTAACGATGGCCGCGCCATCCACCAGCCAGCCAATCACGCCGATATCGGCCCAGCTCAGGGTCGGGTAGTTGAAGATGGAGGAGTACTTCATCTTGCCGTCGAGCATCTTCTGGTAGATGTCTTCCCGGGCGCAGCCCAGCGTCTCCGCCGCGCTGTAGAGATAGAGACCGTGCCCGGCTTCGTCCTGCACTTTCGCCAGCAGAATGGCCTTGCGGCGCAGCGTCGGGGCGCGGGTGATCCAGTTGCCTTCCGGCAGCATGCCGACAATTTCGGAGTGGGCATGCTGACCAATCTGGCGGATCAGCGTCTTGCGGTACGCGTCAGGCATCCAGTCCTGCGGCTCGATGGCCGTCTCTTGCGCGATTCGCTGTTCAAAGCGTTGTTCTTCCGTCACGTCATCACCCTTATGATTCGTATAAACAGTAAATTCCACTCAATGATGAATCACTTCGTTTCTTAAAAGTTACACAAAGGTTAAATATAACCCCAAGGAGTGTTTGCTTATTTTGTGATGTGGCTCGCAAGCCTTTTGCGAAGCCCCTTTGGTGGTGGGAAAACTGGAACGGGAATAGCCAGACAAGATCACAATGTTAACAAATCATTAAAACATCACTTGCATTTTATGATTCATAATCAAACTATCTATAGCGAAATAACGAACCACCTGGAGAGAAAAATGCAGCAGTTAGCCAGCTTTTTGTCCGGCACCTGGCAGTCTGGCCGGGGCCGTGAGCGCACTATTCAGCACGCCATCAGCGGCGAAACCCTCTGGCAGGTCACCAGCGAAGGGCTGGATATGGCCGCCGCGCGTCGTTACGCCATTGAGAAAGGCGGTGAATCACTTCACGCCATGACCTTCATCGAGCGCGCCGCGATGCTGAAAGCGGTGGCAAAACATCTGTTGAGCCAGAAAGAGGTGTTCTATGCCCTCTCTGCCCAGACCGGGGCGACCCGCGCCGACAGCTGGGTGGATATCGAGGGCGGGATCGGCACCCTCTTCACCTTCGCCAGCCTCGGCAGTCGTGAACTGCCGGACGATACCCTGTGGCCGGAAGATGAATTGATCCCCCTGTCGAAAGAGGGTGGTTTTGCCGCCCGTCACGTCCTGACCTCGAAATCCGGGGTGGCCGTCCATATCAACGCCTTTAACTTCCCGTGCTGGGGAATGCTGGAAAAACTGGCCCCGACCTGGCTGGCGGGGATGCCGGCCATCATCAAACCGGCCACCGCCACCGCCCAGGTCACCCAGGCGATGGTGAAAGCGATTGTCGACAGCGGCCTGGTGCCGGACGGCGCCATCAGCCTGATCTGCGGCGGTGCGGGGGATCTGCTCGACCAGCTCGACAGCCAGGACGTGGTGACCTTTACCGGCTCCGCGGTCACCGGCCAGATGCTGCGCGTACACCCGAACATCGTCGCCCGTTCGATTCCCTTCACCATGGAGGCCGACTCCCTGAACTGTTGCGTGCTGGGGGATGACGTCACCCCGGAGCAGCCGGAATTTGCCCTGTTTATCCGTGAAGTGGTGCGGGAGATGACGGCCAAAGCCGGACAGAAATGTACCGCCATCCGCCGCATCATCGTGCCGCAGGCGCAGGCGGAGGCCGTCAGCCAGGCGCTGATCGCCCGGCTGGAAAAAGTGGCTGTTGGCGACCCGGCGCAGGAAGGGATTAAGATGGGTTCGCTGGTCAATGCCGAACAGCGCGCTGACGTGCAGGAGAAAGTGGATGCCTTAGTGACGGCGGGCTGCCAGGCCCTGTTGGGCGGTAAAGCCGACCTGCACGCCGCCGGGGCCTTCTTCCCGCCGACACTGCTGTTCTGTCCACAGCCGGATGAAACCCCGGCGGTGCACGCCACCGAAGCCTTTGGCCCGGTGGCTACCCTGATGCCGTATCAAACCCGCGACCATGCCATGGCGCTGGCCCGCGCCGGGGAAGGCAGCCTCGCCGGAACGCTGGTGACCGCCGATCTGCACCTGGCGCGTCAGTTTATCGCCGGGGCCGCGCGCGCTCACGGCCGTATCCAGATCCTCAACGAAGAGTCGGCCAAAGAGTCCACCGGCCACGGCTCCCCGCTGCCGCAGCTGGTGCACGGCGGTCCCGGGCGCGCCGGCGGCGGCGAAGAGCTGGGTGGCCTGCGGGCGGTGAAGCACTACCTGCAACGCACCGCGATCCAGGGGAGCCCGAGCATGCTGGCCGCCATCAGCCAGCAGTGGGTGCGCGGCGCCCAGGTGCAGGAGGATCGCGTCCATCCGTTCCGCAAATATTTCGAGGAGCTGCAACCGGGCGACAGCCTGCTGACCCCGCGCCGCACCCTGACCGAAACCGACATCGTCAACTTTGCCTGCCTGAGCGGGGATCATTTCTACGCCCACATGGACAAGATTGGCGCGGCGGAGTCGATTTTTGGCGAGCGCGTGGTGCACGGTTACTTCCTGATCTCCGCTGCCGCCGGGCTGTTCGTCGATGCGGGCGTCGGGCCGGTGATCGCCAACTACGGCATGGAGAACCTGCGCTTTATTGAGCCGGTTAAACCGGGCGATACCATCCAGGTGCGTCTGACCTGCAAGCGCAAAACGCTGAAGAAACAGCGCACGGCGGAAGAGAAACCGACCGGCGTGGTGGAGTGGTCGGTGGAGATCTTCAACCAGCACCAGCAGCCGGTGGCCCTTTACTCCATCCTGACTCTTGTCTCCCGTCAGCACGGCGATTTTGACGCCTGATCCCCCTCCCTCCGGGTAACGTCGCGCACGTTACCCGGCTTCTGGCACATCTGACAAAACATCTGGCAAATGCAGGCAAACGGTACGCACAGCGTTATTGCTATGTTGGCATTGAATAAACCGCGCGCAGAACAGCGGTCCCGAGTGGATAACAACACATACAACAGAGGTTAATCATGGGAAGCTCCTCAATCTTTTCTCCACGTAAAACGGCGCTGGCCCTGGCCGTTGCTTGTCTCTTTTCCGGTCAGGTGCTGGCTCACGGTGGTGAAGCGCATATGGTCGAGATGGATAAAACCCTGACCGAATTCGGCGCTGATGTGAAATGGGACGACTATGCCCAGATCTACACCATCACCAAAGACGGGGCCTTCATCAAAGTGAAGCCAGGTGCGAATACCGCCATCGTCAACGGCAAGTCGCTCACCCTACAGGCGCCGTTAGTGATGAAAGACAATAAGGCCTGGATCTCTGATACCTTTGTTAACGATGTGTTCCAGTCCGGCCTCGACCAGACCTTCCAGGTGGAAAAGACACCGCACCCGCTGAATGCGTTATCCCCGGATGAAATTAAACAGGCCGTCGGGATTGTGAAAGCCTCGCCGGACTTCAAACCCAACACCCGCTTTACCCAGATTGCGCTGGCCGAGCCAGACAAAGCCAAAGTGTGGGACTTCGTGCTGAACGGCACGGCGGTGGATGCGCCGCGTGAAGCCAATATCACCATGCTGGACGGCAAATTCATTATCGAAGCGCGGGTGGATTTGAAAGATAAGAAAATCCTGCACTGGGAGCCGATCAAGGATGCGCACGGCATGGTACTGCTGGATGATTTTATGGCGGTACAGAAGATCGTTACCGGCAGCCAGGAGTATGCCGACGCGCTGAAAAAACGCGGGATCAACGACCCGAGCAAGGTGATGACCACCCCGCTGACCGTCGGCTATTTTGACGGTAAAGATGGCCTGAAGCAGGAAGATCGCCTGCTGAAAGTGGTGAGCTATCTGGATATTGGCGACGGCAACTACTGGGCGCACCCGATTGAAAACCTGGTCGCGGTGGTGGACCTGGTCGAGAAGAAAATTATCAAAATCGAAGAAGGAGCGATCGTCCCGGTGCCGATGGAGCCCCGCCCTTATGACGGCCGCGACCGCGAGCCGGTCGCGCATAAGCCGCTGGAGATCACCGAGCCGGAAGGTAAGAACTACACCATTACCGGCAACATGATCCACTGGCAGAACTGGGACTTCCACCTGAGCCTCGACTCCCGCGTTGGCCCCATCATCTCTACCGTCACCTTTAACGACAACGGCAAAAAACGCCAGGTGATGTACGAAGGATCGCTCGGCGGGATGATCGTCCCTTACGGCGACCCGGACGTGGGCTGGTACTTCAAGGCCTATCTGGACTCTGGCGACTACGGCATGGGTACCCTGACCTCCCCGCTGGTGCGCGGTAAAGATGTGCCGTCCAACGCCGTGCTGCTGAATCAGACCATCCCGGATTACACCGGGGCACCAATGGAAATCCCACGGGCGATGGCGATTTTCGAACGCTACGCCGGGCCGGAGTATAAGCACCAGGAGATGAACCAGCCGAACGTCAGCACCGAACGTCGTGAGCTGGTGGTGCGCTGGATCAGCACCGTGGGGAACTACGACTACATCTTCGACTGGATCTTCCATGAAAACGGCACCATCGGCATTGATGCCGGGGCAACCGGCATCGAAGCGGTGAAAGGCGTGACGGCGAAAACCATGCACGACCCGAGCGCGAAAGAGGATACAAAGTACGGTACCCTGATCGACCACAATATCGTCGGCACCACCCACCAGCACATCTATAACTTCCGTCTGGATATGGACGTGGATGGCACGAACAACAGCCTGGTGGCGATGGATCCGGAGGTGAAGCCGAACACCGCCGGCGGCCCACGTACCAGTACCCTGCAGATCAATCAGTACAGCATTGATACCGAGCAGCAGGCGGCGCAAAAGTTTGACCCGGGCACCATTCGTCTGCTGAGCAACACCAGCAAAGAGAACCGCATGGGCAACCCGGTCTCTTACCAGATCATCCCGTACGCGGGCGGTACGCACCCGGTCGCCACCGGCGCGAAATTCGCCCCGGACGAGTGGATCTATCACCGCCTGAGCTTTATGGATAAACAGCTGTGGGTGACCCGCTACCATCCAAACGAGATGTACCCGGAAGGGAAATTCCCGAACCGCTCTACCCAGGACACCGGTCTGGGCCAGTTCAGTAAGGACAACGAGTCGCTGGATAATCAGGATAACGTAGTATGGATGACCACCGGCACCACCCACGTGGCGCGCGCGGAAGAGTGGCCCATCATGCCGACCGAGTGGGTGCATACCCTGCTTAAACCCTGGAACTTCTTCGACGAAACCCCGTCTTTGGGCAAGAAGAAAGAGGCGCAGTAACAACCAACCGGGCATATTGCCCGGTTTTTTTACGCCTGTGCGGTTTGCGGTGTCGGGTGGCGGCTACGCCTTACCCGACCTACAAAACCATGATTTCGTAGGCCCGTGCAAGCGCAGCGCCGCCGGGCAAAGCCGGGCGGCGCTATGTTTGCCGACCTGGACAGACATTAAATTTCCGTTAAGTAGTTTATTTTCTGAACAGATATTCTTGCCTATAGTTAATCAACCCCTTTCCGCCTGGGTTGCCTTTCTTAAAACGTTTTTCTGGACATCACGCGAAGTTTTCCCCTACGCCGCTGTATGCACATTGAGAGGTTTTCAGGATGAGATTCAACTTGATAGCAAGAAGCCTTGCGCTCGCCGGGCTTTTTATTTCTGCGGGCATTCCTGCGTATGCCGCAGAAGCGCCCAAAGAAGCCGCCGCCGCCACCCAACAAGCCAATAACGCCCTCTTTAGTCAACTGCCCTTCTCCGATAACACCGACTTTACCGATGCCCATAAAGGCTTTATTGCCCCGCTCCCCACGGAGGTGATCAGAGGCGAACAGGGCAACGTGGTCTGGGATCCGCAGCAATACGCGTTTATTAAAGAGGGCGATAAAGCGCCGGACACCGTGAACCCCAGCTTATGGCGTCAGGCGCAGCTGATTAATATCAGCGGCCTGTTTGAGGTGACGGACGGGGTGTATCAGATCCGTAACCTCGATCTGTCGAATATGACCATTATCGAAGGCACTACCGGCGTCACCGTCGTTGACCCACTGGTGTCGGCGGAAACGGCGAAAATCGGGATGGATCTCTATTTTAAAAACCGCGGGCAGAAACCGGTGGTGGCGGTGATCTACACCCACAGCCACGTGGACCATTACGGCGGCGTGCGCGGTGTGGTGGACGAAGCCGATGTTAAAGCCGGGAAGGTGAAAATCTACGCCCCGGCCGGCTTTATGGAAGCCGCGGTGGCAGAGAACATTATGGCCGGTAACGTGATGAGCCGCCGCGCCAGCTACATGTACGGCAACCTGCTGAAGCCGGATGCCAAAGGTCAGGTCGGCGCCGGACTGGGCACCACCACTTCCGCCGGGACCGTCACCCTGATTGCCCCAACCAATATCATCGAAAAAGACGGTCAGAAGGAGACCATCGACGGTCTGACCTATGACTTTATGCTGGCGCCGGGCTCGGAAGCGCCGTCGGAAATGCTGTGGTTTATCGAAGAGAAAAAGCTGATCGAATCGGCCGAAGACGTGACCCACACCCTGCACAATACCTACTCCCTGCGCGGGGCGAAGATCCGCGAGCCGCTGCCGTGGTCGAAATACATCAACGAAGCCATTGTGCGCTGGGGTGATAAGGCCGAGGTGCTGATGGCACAGCACCACTGGCCGACCTGGGGCAAAGAGAACGTCAATAACCTGCTGAAAAGCCAGCGCGATCTGTATCGATATATCAACGATCAGACCCTGCGCATGGCTAATCAGGGGCTGACCCGGGATGAGATCGCCGCCAACTTCAAGCTGCCGGACTCGCTGGCGCACACCTGGGCGAACCGCGGTTACTACGGCTCGGTGAGCCACGACGTGAAAGCGACCTACGTGCTCTATCTCGGCTGGTTCGACGGCAACCCGGCGACCCTGGATGAGCTGCCGCCGGAAGACGCGGCGAAGAAATTTGTCGAGTACATGGGCGGCGCGGACGCCATTCTGCAGAAGGCGAAAACCGACTTCGACCAGGGGAACTATCGCTGGGTGGCGCAGGTGGTGAGTAAAGTGGTGTTCGCCGATCCGAACAACCAGGCAGCCCGCAACCTGGAGGCGGATGCGCTGGAGCAGCTGGGCTATCAGGCAGAATCCGGCCCGTGGCGTAACTTCTATCTCACCGGCGCGCAGGAGCTGCGTAACGGCGTGGTGAAAGGCCCGACGCCGAACACCGCCAGCCCGGATACGGTGCGGGCGATGACCCCGGAGATGTTCTTTGACTATCTGGCGGTGCACATTAATGGTGAAAAAGCGGGATCAGACAAAGCGGTGTTCAACATCGATTTGGGCAGCGACGGCGGGAAATACAAGCTGGAGTTTGAAAACGGCGTGCTGAACCACACCGCCAATGCCGAAGCGACCAATGCGGATGCCACCATTACGCTTAATCGCGACACGCTGAATAAAATCATCCTCAAGGAGACGACCCTGAAACAGGCTGAAGAGAGCGGTGCGGTGAAGGTGACCGGCGACAGCGCGAAACTGGATACCATGCTGGGCTATATGGATAAGTTTGAGTTCTGGTTCAACATTGTGACACCGTAACTTATTGCCGGGTGGCGCTGCGCTCACCCGGCGTACGGATTGTGCGGTTTGCTGCCGGGTGGCGGCTTGCCTTACCCGGCCTACGAAACCGTAGGTCCGTGCAAGCGCAGCGCCGCCGGGCATCAATAACGCACGCACACCGATTTAGTTTCACACCACCCGTCCAGCCAGTCCGGGCCGAAATCGCGGCCGGTGCCGGACTGCTTCATGCCGCCGAACGGCAGGTTGGCGTCGATCAGGGTGTGGCTGTTGATCCACACCGTGCCGGCCTGCAGGCGATCGCTGTACTCCAGCGCTTTACTGATGTTTTGCGTCCAGACGCTGGCGGTCAGGCCGTATTCGGTGTCATTTGCCAGGCGCAGGGCCTCTTCACCGTCGGCGACGCGCACCAGGTTCACTACCGGGCCAAACACCTCTTCGCGGGTCAGACGCAGGCTGGCGTCCGGGTTGACTACCAGGGTCGGCGAGACGTAGTACCCCTCGCCATTCGGGCCGCGGTTACCGGCGATCAGCTCGGCCTGACGCGACTGCGCTTCGTCGAGGAAGCTCTGCACTTTGTCGCAGTGGGCACGGGACACCAGCGGGTTGATGTGCGCCTCCTGGGACATACCCGGCCCGACGCTCAGGGATTTCACCGCTTGCTCAAAGCCGCTCACCACGGTATCAAACAGCGGCGCTTCGATGTAGATGCGCGAGCTTGCCGCACAGACCTGCCCCTGGTTCAGGAAGCTGCCGGTCATCAGCCCTTCGATAACCCATGACGGATCCGCATCTTTCAGGACGATGGCCGGGTTTTTACCGCCCAGTTCCAGGGTCACGCCCATCAGGCGGTCGGCGGCGGAGCGCGCAATCTGTTTGCCGGTGGCGGTTGAGCCGGTAAAGCTCACTTTGGCGATATGCGGATGGTTGGTCAGCGCAGCGCCACACACCGCCCCACTGCCGGTTACCACGTTGAAAACGCCGTCCGGGATCCCGGCTTCGCTTGCCAGCTCCGCCACGCGCAGCAGGGTCAGCGGCGTGGTCTCTGACGGCTTGATAACGATAGAGCAACCCGCGGCCAGGGCGGGCATCACCTTCCACATGCCGATCAGCAGCGGGAAGTTCCACGGCACAATCCCGGCCACCACGCCAATCGGCTCTTTGCGGGTCCACGCCTGATAGCGGGCCCCCTGCGGCATCGGAATAGAAAGATCCAGCGTTTTACCGGAAATTTTAGTGGTCAGCCCGGCGGTGTAGCGCATCCAGTTCAGGGTGCAGCCCACTTCAAAAGCGCGGGAGATGTTAATAGATTTACCCTGCTCCAGGGTTTCAAGCTGGGCCAGCTCTTCGGTGTGCTGCTCCACCAGATCGGCAAAGCGCAGCAGAATACGTTCACGTTCCGCGGGCAGTTTGCCTGACCAGCTGCGGGCCACGAAGGCGCGCCAGCCGGACATCACCGCGCGGTCCACATCCTGCGCGCTGGCATCGGCCGTCGAGGCAATCACCTGGCCGGTGGCCGGGTTAAAGATCTCCAGACGCTTTTCGCTGTCGGAGGCGGACTGGCGTCCCTCAATCCAGAGGCCATGCTGGCGATCCAGAAATTGCTGCACGCTGTGCAGTACGGCGACCTGTGTATCAGACATAGCGATTCCTTATTATTCGCAGGGTGTCAACGCAGTCTAAGATGGCTTTGCCGAATGCGCTTTTATCTCTGTGACATTCGCTTTGTCCGCTGTGACAGGCACCGCAAAACGCGACAATATCGCCGTTTCGCTCTGCTGTATGGCGGAGTTTTTTCCGGGATTTCGCCCCAGGTCACGGGCAATTGGCAACATAAATGCAACAATGTTTAAACATTGACGACGTAGCGGGTAAGACGATGGCATGTGCAAACGAACAGGACAAATACCAGCACTGGCTGGCGCAGATTAACCAGGTTTGCGGCAGTTTTGCCGCCCGGCCCATGTCCGGCGAGTTTTATGGCGAGCTGGAATCGACCTGGACCGGCAACCTTAAACTCAGCACCGTCACCGCAGGCGGCGTGAACCTGTTTCGCTCCCGTCAGGAGATCAAAACCAGCAACGACGCCTGGTTCTACACCGTGTTTCAGCTGGAAGGCGAAGCGGGGCTCGAGCAGGACGACCGTCAGATCGTGTTGAACGCCGGGGATATCACCCTGATTGACGCCTCCCGCCCCTGCTCAATCTACTGGCCGGAAAAATCACGCCAGATATCGCTCCTGCTGCCGCGTCAGATCCTCGAGCAGCACTTTCGCTTTCAGGAGGTGACCTGCGCGCAAAAGCTCTCCCACAGCCTGCCCACCGTCCAGCTCAGCTACCGCCTGCTGCAGGACAGCATGAGCAACCCGGCGTTGAGCGAAACCGAAAGCGAAGCCGCGCTGGAGGCGATGGTCTGCCTGCTGCGGCCGGTCTTGCAGCAGCGTGAAAGCGTACAGCCGCGCAAAGAGCGCCAGTTTACGAACGTGCTGACCCTGATCGACGACCATATTCAGGCCGAACACCTGCGCCCGGAGTGGATCGCTTCGGAGTGTGGAATGTCGGCGCGGAGCCTGTACCGGATGTTTGCCGAGAAAGGGCTGGTGGTGGCGCAGTACATTAAAAATCGTCGTCTGGATCTGTGCGCGCAGATGCTGCGCGGCGCCCGGGACGATGAAAAGCTGGCGGGCATTGGCTACAGCTGGGGGTTTACCGACCACAGCCACTTTTCCACGGCCTTTAAGCAGCGTTTTGGTATTTCGCCCGGCGAATACCGCAAACGCCACCGCTGATCACTTCTGCAACCACTTGCCGTTAATCCCCTGGACATACTCGCCGGGGTTGGCGCGCGCGACCAGCTTTGTCCCGGCCATTTTCGCCACTTCATCCACCGGAATATTATTGCTGTCGGCCAGTTTCTGGTAGCTGTCGGTGCGGGCCTTGTTAATCTGCTCCACCAGCGCCAGCGTCTCGCGATCCTGACTCCGCGGCGCGATATAGCCGCTCAGGGTTTCACCGACCCGCCCGGCACTGCGGGCTTCGTTGAGGGTCAGCGCCAGCGCGGGCGCGCAGAGCCCCAGGGATAACATCATCAGCGCAATCAGTTTTCTCATGGCAGCCTCAGAACAGATCGCTGCGTGATTTCAGCAGCGTCTCCACGTCTTTATCCACTTTGATGTGGATTTCATGTTCAATTTTGACGTTCATGTTGATGGTGATCGGCTCTTTCGACGCCGCGACTTCGATCCTCGGCGTGCAGCCTGTCAGCGTCAGTATCACAATCGCGGTGAACCCACCGGCCAGCTTTTTCATGGTTGTTCCTTACATTCCTTGCCTGTCGGGCAGCGGTTATCCGGTAATGCTGCGTGTTGCTCCAGCCAGGTCTGCAGATTGTCGCCAAAACGCAGGCTGCGCCAGAGGGTAAACAGGTTCTCCTGATGGGTGTAGTTGAGGTTGACGGCTTGCGTCTGGCCCCCGGAGCGGCTGGCGCCACGGAGGGTCGACGCCAGGGTTAATTCACCCAGGTTATCTACATTGAGTTTTGTCCACGACTGCGAAATTTCCATATAGCGAAGCCAGTTAATCGCCCCCGCCGCCCCATTGTCTTTGACCAGAGCATCGGCGGTGTCTTTATCAAGACGCAGGGTCATCGGGCCTGAATTGGTCAGCCAGCCATCTTTGATGATCCACCTGTCGTTGTCCAGCCAGAACGGCAGCGCCCCGCTGAACGGCCCGGACATCGCAAACTGTTTCGGGTTAACGGCGCTAATCAGCTCGCTGGAGGAGATATTATTCACCCGCAACAGGGCCGCGTCGTGCTGCGGCATCCGCAGCTGCTGCATAGTCACTTTGCCGCCCAGCAGATCCACGCTCACGTCAGTCAACAGCAGCGGATTTGCCTCGCTCCAGGGGTAGTCTCCCTGCAGATCGGCGGTGATGTTGCGGGCCGTGACCTGATTGATCACTTCGCCAATGCGCAGCGTCACCGGGCCATGAGTACCCAGCGACCAGGTGCCCTGACTGAAGCGGAACGGCAGGACAAAATCGACGCCATTCACCTTGTTATCCGGCATCCAGACGCTGCCGCTTTTCACTACCCCGTGGCCGCCGGCCTCAAAGCCCTGATCGGCCGCAGCGGAGAACGCCACCTGGGCATACAGCTCCCCTTCGCGCAGGGTCATTTTCCAGTCCGGCGGGACCAGCGGCTGGAAGACGGTCAGGGACTGCTTCGGCCACCAGGCCTGGCCACGCAGACGCTCCCCGTCCCAGCGCCCGTTCAGCTGTACCGGGCCGATCGCTTCGGCGTTGAGGGTGCCTTTGAACTGGAACAGGGTCGGGTCGCTGCCATCGACGCTGAATTTGACCGTCGACGGCGGTAGCACGCTGCCGCCGGTGAAGGTGGTTTCCCCGGCCTCAAAGGCTAACGCACCGCTGAAGTGCGGCCGGGCGGGATCGCGCTGCCAGCGGATCGGACTCTCCAGCACCATGCGCGGCGCGCTGGCATGCATGGAGCCGTACTTCAGCTGGTCGAACCCGGTTGAGAGTTCCCGCAGTTCAATCATGCTGTCGCGCCACTCGCCTCTGCCCGCCACGTCCCAGCGGGCCTGCATCGGGGTAAAGTTGCCCTCGCCCCAGTAGCGCCACTGCCACAGGCCGCGATCCGGCAGGAAGTCATTCGCCCGGCCATCCAGGTGCAGGGTGAAATCCCCCATCTCCTGCTCGTGGGCGCGTAAAATGGCCTGCAGGCGACCGTCTATGCCGTTGCGGGTCAGCACCACGCCGGCCAGCGGCCAGCGTACTTCGTCGATATTGAGGGAGTCGATGATCCTGCCGCGGGAGCGCAGCAGCGCCCCCGGCGCAAACGCCAGACGGGGCTCGGCCAGGCTGCCGCTCAGCATGGCGGGCAGCATGGCATACAGAATGAGGTCATTTTGTTTAGCCACGCCGGTGAGCTGTAGCGGCATGGCACTGTTGTCGACGCTCAGCTTGCCGGGACCAAAGGTGAGAACCGCGTTGCCTTTCCCGGCATCGCCCTGGGTCAGAACGTTCATCCGCCCGCTGATCACCGCCTTCTCCGTGCCCTGCTGCCAGTTATCGATTTTAAGCCCCAGGCGACCGCTCAGAGGTATTCCGGCTTGATCCCAGCGCCAGCGCCCGTCGCTGATGGTCAGCTGTTCGGGAGTGATCTGCCAGGGGAGATCCAGCAGCGGCTCGCCGCTCTCCCGCTCAACCAACACCAGCTGGCCCTGATTGTCCTGCCATGCCAGATCGGCATCCACCAGCGACGGGAGCTGCGGCACCGAGAAGGTCGCCGCCGCATGTCCCTGCACCGGCAGGCCGTCCGGCACCAGCGGCAGGGTAAATTCCCCCACCAGGGTCACCGGCTGCGGATTATCGGGCAAATTGAGCGTGACGTCGCTGACGGTCAGGGAACGTCCACGGAGAGTGCCACGCAGGCTAAACCGATCCCCGTGGTAAGTAATATCCTGTCGCGACGGGGTCAACGAGGCGGTTAATTTCCCCTGCCATTGTTGCCAGGGAGAGAGCGTAAGACGATCGATATTCAGCCAGGTATTCGGCAGTAGCGACTGCCATTCGGCCAGGGTTCGCGGTGCGGCGGGTGCAGGCTCGCTGGCGGGGATTTTGCTCAGGCAGGCGCTGTTGAGATCCAGCCCGGCGATGTCGATTTTCCAGCGGCTCGGGTGGCTGAGCGTAGCGTCTTCGACACGGGCGATTTCGCAGTCGTCAACCAGATAGCGCAGATCGGCAATCACCAGCGCGTTGCGGGTCAGGCGCGGGCTTTTTTCAAAGGCTATCCGGGTACCGGCGGGCAGCCAGATGCCGGCAAGCGTAGGTAGCCACTGCGCAAGGGTTAGCAGCAGCGTCAGCGGCAAGAGAACGATCAGCAGCAGTAGCGCGATTGCGGCTTTATATTTACCCCTCATGGGCAGTTAATATCCTGATTTAGCAAAAAAATTAGCCGACAGTATCGAATATTGTGGCATGTTTCGTCAGGCAGGTGAAGCGAAGGCCTGTTTAAGGATAGATGTGATAACCCTGAATGTGAGCGTTTTTACGCTTCGCGCAAACCCGTTCAGGAAAATAAAAAACCGCCCGGAGGCGGTTTAGAAAAGCGGTGTATGAAGCTATCTTCTGATCACATCCGGGTCATCAGGATCCAGCGGGTCATTGACGTCAGGTATGTCATCACCCGTCAGGGGATCATCTTCATCTTCGTCTTCATCAAACAGCGGATCGCTTCCGCCGGGAAGCGGTTCATCATCAGGAACAGGATCAATATAATCTGGACGATCAGCCATAAAGCCTCCGTCAAACTGTGCTATGAAAGGTTATTTCGATTTACCCGGTTTCTGTTTGCTCTTTTCGTCTTGATTCTTTTGCGGCTGCTTAGGTTGTTCTTTAGAAACATGTTGTACGGTGGATTTCATTTTGAAACTCCAGTTGTAGATGCAGCAAGTCGCCACCCTAAAACTATAAGGTACGCTTATATTTATATCGAGCGCGACGGCAGACAATTAGATTTAACCATCTGTTTTTAATTGCTTTATCGAGAGAAAAAGAGAATTCACCTCCCCCATCACGGGTTGTCGCGGGATGGCGCTGCACAAAAAAGCGGTTCAGTTTGAAGATCATAGGGTTATTGTGCAGAGATGTTGTAAAATCTTTATCAGAACTTATTGAATTCAATAATATTTTAAAATTTGTATGATTATTTTAATCATGCTAACGTAGTTCCAAAATCACTGGAGAAAGTCTTATGAAACTCGCGGTATATAGCACAAAGCAGTACGACAAAAAGTATCTGCAACATGTTAACGAGGGATATGGATTCGAACTTGAATTTTTCGACTTTCTGCTTAACGAAAAGACGGCCAAAACCGCGCACGGCTGCGATGCGGTCTGTATTTTCGTTAACGACGATGGCAGTCGTCCAGTGCTGGAGGAGTTAAAAAAACAGGGCGTGAAGTACATCGCTCTCCGCTGCGCAGGCTTCAACAATGTCGATCTTGAGGCGGCCAAAGAGCTGGGCCTTCAGGTCGTGCGCGTCCCGGCCTACTCCCCGGAAGCGGTGGCTGAACATGCCATTGGTCTGATGATGTCGTTGAACCGACGTATTCACCGCGCTTATCAACGTACCCGTGATGCCAACTTCTCGCTGGAAGGGCTGACCGGTTTCACCATGTACGGCAAAACTGCCGGGGTGATCGGCACCGGTAAGATCGGCGTCGCGGCGCTGCGGATCCTGAAAGGCTTCGGTATGCGCCTGCTGGCGTTCGATCCGTATCCGAGCGCCGCCGCGCTGGAGCTCGGCGTGGAGTATGTCGATCTGTCGACCCTGTATGCGGAGTCAGACGTCATCTCCCTGCACTGCCCGCTGACCGCAGACAATTACCATCTGCTGAACCAGAGCGCGTTCGACCAGATGAAAGATGGCGTGATGATTGTTAACACCAGCCGCGGTGGCCTGGTGGATTCTCAGGCCGCCATTGAGGCGCTGAAAACGCAGAAAATTGGTGCGCTGGGGATGGACGTGTACGAAAACGAACGCGATCTGTTCTTTGAAGACAAGTCTAACGACGTGATCCAGGATGACGTGTTCCGCCGTCTTTCCGCCTGCCACAACGTGCTGTTTACCGGTCATCAGGCGTTTTTAACCGCCGAGGCGCTGATCAGTATTTCAGAGACCACGTTGGGTAACCTGAGCCAGCTTGAGAAAGGCGAAGCGAGTCCGAACGCGCTGTTCTGAGTGAACATCCCCCTCTCCCTTCGGGGAGAGGAAACACCTTCCCGCCCTGTTTTCAGATTATCCCGCAAGACAATTCCCGCCAGCGCAATAGACTATGCATTAGCTATTTATGAAGTGAATATATTGAGAATAACCATGAAAACGCTCGTCGCGGTAACGATCCTCAGCATGGCGCTGGCAGGCTGTGTCAATCCAGGGAAAGCCTCTGTTCAGGAAGAACAGCTTCAGCAGCACCGCTTTGTGCTGCAAAGTATTAACGGCACCGCCATCAACCCGGCCAATACACTGCCGGAGATCGCCTTTGGTGAAGACCTGGCGGTGTCAGGCGTGATGTGTAACCGCTTCAACGGCCAGGGCAAGCTGTCTGACGGCGAGCTCAAGGTCAAAGCACTCGCCATGACGCGTAAGCTCTGTACCGAGCCGCAGCTCAATGACCTGGATCACGCCATCGGCACCATGCTGCGCAACGGCACCCAGGTCGATCTGACGGAAGACGTGTTAACCCTGGCGACGGCTGAGACGACGCTGGTCTTTAAACGCGCAGAGTAATCAGTACGCGCCGCAGGATCCGACGGCAAGCGACTGTTCACTGCAGCGTTTGCCGTTCGGCAGCGCGCACATGCCGATGGCCGAGCCATCCAGCTGACGCGCAACGGACAGCGACCCGCCAATCATGGCGCAGTTTGCCTGACCGGAACTGGACATCGCCGCCCTCATCCCCGGCGCGACGTGCGCGGCGGTAGCCTGCTGTACAGGTTCATTGCTACAGGCCGACAGTAACAAAGCGGCACACCCAACCCAAAATGCTGCGCGCATAATCTCTCCCCATATTGAATTGCAAAACCTATGCATAATAGGCACCCCACGGCCTGCCGTCGAGAGCCGAAGCGCGGTTTTCTGCGCTGTCAAAACAATTGCAGACTATTTTCAGGCAAAAGTTTGATCAAACCATTGATGGCACTAATAAGCAGGACACAAAAGCGAAAATCGTTTCAGCGGCCCTTTGCTAAAATAAAAAGATAACTACAGGACTTGTCGATGTGTCACGGGTCTCTCTTTCTTTGCGCAATGTAAGGGTGTCATATGCAAACTATTGACGGGAATGGCGCAGTCGCGTCCGTCGCGTTTCGCACCAGTGAAGTGATCGCCATCTATCCCATTACACCCAGCTCGACGATGGCTGAACAGGCCGATGCCTGGGCCGGTAACGGGCTGAAAAACGTCTGGGGTGATGTTCCTCGCGTGGTCGAAATGCAGTCCGAAGCCGGGGCGATTGCTACCGTCCACGGCGCGCTGCAGACCGGGGCGTTGTCCACCTCCTTTACCTCGTCGCAGGGGCTGCTGCTGATGATCCCGACGCTGTATAAGCTGGCGGGCCAACTTACCCCCTTCGTGCTGCACGTCGCGGCGCGCACCATCGCCACCCACGCCCTGTCGATTTTTGGCGATCACTCTGACGTGATGGCCGTGCGCCAGACCGGCTGCGCCCTGCTCTGCTCCGGCAGCGTGCAGGAGGCACAGGATTTTGCCCTGATCTCCCACATGGCGACGCTGAAAAGCCGGGTGCCGTTTATCCACTTCTTCGACGGTTTCCGCACCTCGCACGAAATTAACAAGATTGTGCCGATTTCCGACGACACCATCCGTAACCTGCTCCCGCAGGCGGAGATCGACGCCCACCGCGCCCGCGCGCTGAACCCGGAACATCCGGTGATCCGCGGCACCTCCGCCAACCCGGATACCTATTTCCAGTCCCGGGAGGCCACTAATCCGTGGTACAACGCGGTCTATGACCACGTGGAGCAGGCGATGGCCGATTTTGCCGCCGCCACCGGACGCGAGTACAAACCGTTCGAGTATTACGGCCATCCGCAGGCGGAGCGCGTGATTGTGATCATGGGTTCCGCCATCGGCACCTGTGAAGAGGTGGTGGATGAGCTGCTGAGCCGGGGCGAGAAAGTGGGCGTGCTGAAAGTGCGCCTGTATCGCCCGTTCTCCGCGAAACACCTGCTGGCGGTATTGCCGGAGAGTGTGCGGTCGGTGGCGGTGCTGGATCGTACTAAAGAGCCTGGCGCCCAGGCCGAACCGCTCTATCTGGACGTGATGACCGCTCTGGCCGAGGCCTTTAACGGCGGCGAGCGCGAAACGCTGCCGCGGGTGATTGGCGGACGCTATGGCCTCTCGTCAAAAGAGTTTGGCCCCGAGTGCGTGCTGGCCATCTTTAACGAGCTGAGCGCCGCGAAGCCGAAGCCGCGCTTTACCGTCGGCATCTATGACGACGTGACCAACCTTTCCCTGTCGCTGCCGGAAAACACCCTGCCCTCCACCGCCAAACTCGAAGCGCTGTTTTACGGTCTGGGCAGCGATGGCAGCGTATCGGCCACCAAGAACAACATCAAAATTATCGGTAACTCCACGCCGTGGTATGCCCAGGGCTATTTCGTCTATGACTCGAAAAAGGCCGGTGGCCTGACGGTTTCCCATCTGCGCGTCAGCGAGCAGCCGATCCGCTCGGCGTATCTGGTGTCGCAGGCCGATTTCGTGGGCTGCCACCAGCTGCAGTTTATCGACAAATACCAGATGGCCGAACGCCTGAAGCCGGGCGGGATTTTCCTGCTCAATACTCCGTACAGCGCCGATGAGGTCTGGGGGCGTCTGCCCCAGGAAGTGCAGGCGGTACTGAACCAGAAAAAAGCGAAGTTCTATATCGTTAACGCGGCAAAAATCGCCCGTGAATGCGGCCTGGCGGCACGTATCAATACCGTCATGCAGATGGCGTTTTTCCACCTGACGCAGATCCTGCCGGGCGACAGCGCCCTGATGGAGCTGCAGGGCGCGATCGCCAAAAGCTACAGCAGCAAAGGCCAGGAGCTGGTGGAACGCAACTGGCAGGCCCTGGCGCTGGCCCGGGAGTCCCTTGCCGAAGTGCCGCTGCAGCCGGTGAATGCCCACAGCCCGAACCGCCCGCCGGTGGTCTCCGATGCCGCCCCGGACTTTGTCAAAACCGTTACCGCCGCGATGCTGGCCGGTCTCGGCGATGCCCTGCCCGTCTCCGCCCTGCCGCCGGATGGCACCTGGCCGATGGGCACCACCCGCTGGGAAAAACGCAATATCGCCGAAGCGATCCCGATTTGGAAAGAGGAGCTGTGCACCCAGTGTAACCACTGCGTGGCGGCCTGCCCGCACTCTGCGATCCGCGCCAAAGTTGTCTCGCCTGAGGCGATGGAGAGCGCTCCGGCCAGCCTGCACTCGCTGGATGTGAAATCTCGCGACATGCGGGGTCAGAAATATGTCCTGCAGGTAGCCCCGGAAGACTGCACAGGCTGTAACCTCTGCGTCGAGGTCTGCCCGGCGAAAGATCGCCAGAACCCGGAGATCAAGGCCATCAATATGATGTCGCGCCTTGAGCATGTGGAGGAAGAGAAAGTAAATTACGACTTCTTCCTCGACCTGCCGGAAATCGATCGCAACAGCCTTGAGCGCATCGATATTCGTACCTCGCAGCTGATCACCCCGCTGTTTGAATACTCGGGCGCCTGCTCAGGCTGCGGCGAAACGCCGTACATCAAGCTGCTGACCCAGCTTTATGGCGATCGGATGCTGATCGCCAACGCCACCGGCTGTTCATCCATCTACGGCGGCAACCTTCCGTCAACGCCCTACACCACCGACGCTAACGGCCGCGGCCCGGCGTGGGCGAACTCACTGTTCGAAGATAACGCTGAGTTTGGTCTGGGCTTCCGCTTAACGGTGGATCAGCACCGGGTGCGCGTGATGCGCCTGCTGGAGCAGTTTGCCGATAAGATCCCGGCAGAGCTGAACAGCGCCCTGCACAGCGAGGCCACGCCGGACGTGCGTCGTCAGCAGGTGGCGGAGCTGCGTCAGCAGCTGGCGGGCGTTGAAGGGGCAGAACAGCTGTTAACCGATGCCGATGCGCTGGTCGAGAAATCGATCTGGCTGATTGGCGGCGACGGCTGGGCGTATGACATCGGCTTTGGCGGGCTGGATCATGTCCTGAGCCTGACCGAGAACGTCAATATTCTGGTGCTGGATACTCAGTGTTACTCCAACACCGGTGGCCAGGCCTCGAAAGCGACCCCGCTGGGGGCGGTGACCAAGTTTGGCGAGCACGGCAAACGCAAGGCACGCAAAGATTTGGGGGTCAGCATGATGATGTACGGTCATGTGTATGTGGCGCAAATCTCGCTGGGAGCACAGCTGAACCAGACGGTAAAAGCCATTCAGGAGGCGGAAGCTTATCCTGGTCCGTCGCTGATCATCGCCTACAGCCCTTGCGAGGAGCATGGCTACGACCTGGCATTAAGCCACGATCAGATGCGCCAGCTGACGGCAACCGGCTTCTGGCCGCTGTACCGCTTCGACCCGCGTCGGGCCGATGAGGGCAAACTGCCGCTGGCGCTGGATTCCCGTCCACCGTCAGATGCGCTGGCAGAAACGCTGATGCAGGAGCAACGCTTCCGTCGCCTTAACGCCCAGCAGCCCGAAGTGGCAGAGCAGCTGTGGAAAGATGCTGCCGCTGATCTACAAAAACGCTACGACTTCCTGGCGCAGTTAGCCGGAAAAGCCGAGAAATCGGTAAGCGAATAACCTTTAAAGCCCGGCATGTCCGGGCTTTTCTTTGGGCATAAAAAAACCCGCCAGTCATGTACTGGCGGGCGATCCTGTTCACAAATAAATAATAGTTTATCTATTTAACGTGGATTCAATAAATAACGGATAAGAGGTTTTGAGACATATAACGCAGCCAAGTTTAGCGCGTCATCGCAATGAGAAATAATTTTTATTTTATATGGTTTTATTAAATACATTCACGAGAATTATCACTATTTCTTCGGCAGCAAATGCTTGAGAATTTACTTACTTAGTAACAATTATGTTTTATCGCGGATAAGAGAGAGTGATTTAGCATGAGACCTCTTTCCAACACAGAAAGTTCCATGGAAAGTTAAAAAATTATTAACTATAAAAACAGCATAAGGAATAGTCACAATGCAAAGAAAAGTACTGGCTCTGATGATCCCAGCCTTGTTGATGGCTGGCGCAGCAAATGCAGCTGAAATTTATAATAAAGACGGCAATAAATTAGATCTCTACGGTAAAGTAGACGGTCTGCATTATTTCTCCGACGACAGCACTGCTGACGGCGACCAGACATATATGCGTCTCGGCTTTAAAGGCGAAACCCAGATCAACGATACGCTCACCGGCTACGCCCAGTGGGAATATAATATCCAGGCAAACAATACCGAAGGTTCTTCTAACCAGTCCTGGACGCGTCTGGCATTCGCTGGCCTGAAATTCGGTGACTATGGTTCATTCGATTACGGCCGTAACTACGGCGTCCTGTACGACGTGGAAGGCTGGACCGATATGCTGCCAGAGTTTGGCGGCGACTCCTACACCAAAGCAGATAACTTCATGACCGGCCGTGCGAACGGCGTGGCGACCTACCGTAATACCGACTTCTTCGGCATGGTTGAAGGCCTGAACTTCGCCCTGCAGTACCAGGGCAATAACGAAGGCACCGGTAACGGTAACGAAGGCACCAACAACAGTAAAGACCGTGGCGTACGTAATGAAAACGGTGACGGCTTCGGTATCTCTACCTCTTACGACTTCGGCATGGGTATCAGCGCAGCAGCGGCCTATACCTCTTCTGACCGTACTAACGATCAGGTGAAAAATACCACTGCGGGCGGCGACAAAGCTGACGCCTGGACCACCGGTCTGAAGTATGACGCCAACAATATCTATCTGGCGGCCATGTACTCTGAAACCCGTAACATGACCCCATACGGTAACGGTGACAACGGAAATACCGTTGCAGAAAAAACCCAGAACTTCGAAGTGACCGCTCAGTACCAGTTCGATTCCGGTCTGCGTCCGGTGGTATCTTACCTGCAGTCTAAAGGTAAAGACCTGGACAACGGTCAGGGCGATCAGGATTTGGTTAAATATGCTGAAGTGGGGGCGACTTACTACTTCAACAAAAACATGTCCACCTACGTTGATTATAAAATCAACCTGCTGGACGAAGACGATCGGTTCTACAAAGACAATGGCATCGGCACCGATGACATCGTCGCCGTCGGTCTGGTTTACCAGTTCTGATGAAATTAGCCCGTGTTACGACGCGGGCTAACGCTTTATATCCCTTTCAGCATTACGTTCAAATCTTGTTGCGCCGTTCGGCCTTTCTGATACAAGATAAATCTCATGTCTGCCGGGCTGTAGAGGACTCGCTATTATGAACCATCATGCTGTTAAATCTTCGCGCATCGCCTCGATTGCCTATGATAAATGCAACGAAACGCTGGAAGTCCGTTTTCGGGATCACAGTGCCTGGCAATATCAGCCCGTACCTGCGCGCATTTTTAATGATTTTCTGCATGTGGTTTCAAAAGGGCGTTTCTATGACGGCGTGGTAAAAGGCAAATTTAAAGAGAGAAAAATTGCCTGAGCGCACATCCCCTGTGCCCATGACCTGTCCAGATGAAGGGCTGCGCTAGCTGTCGGCAGTGCGGTAGCTCAGCACGCCAGCCACACCGCCGCCGCCATCATTGGGATGATGCCTTCCCTCCATTACCAGCACCTCCGGGAAATCAAACGGCGAAACGCCCTCAATGCAGGCGACGTTGACGCCATACTGCTCCGGATTAGAGCGCCGCTGGTGGAAGGTGTAGATCCCACAGACCGAACAAAAATAGTGTACCGCCGCCTGGGTGTTAAAACGGTACTCGGTCAGCAGTGATTCGCCCTGAACAATCTCGATACCCGATAAGGGCGCGGAGACGGCAATGGCCCCGCGCATCCGGCAGAATGAGCAGTTGCAGCGCCGGATGGTGTTGAACCCGTCCGAGAGTTCAACGGTAAACCTGACCGCACCGCAGTGACACTGGGCAGAGACTTTGTTCGCCATAACAGACTCCTCTCAGGTAAGCATGACCCACACAGGTGGCGTGACGGAACGCCGCATACCGGCTAAGTGTAAGTCAGCCTCCAGGTTTGCGCTGCCGTCACCGGCGGCTGAACTCCTCCGCACTCTTTTTCAGCCAGGCTTCCTGAAAGAGTTGTTCTGAATAGGTGAGTTTCATGACGGAGGATAAATAGGGCGCATCGAGCTCAATTAAATCATTTTCATTCTGGTATTTGGCATATTTGTCCCCGGCAAACGAGATCTGTTTTTTCACCGCGACATATTTATGTTCGAGCATACTCTCAACTTCATCAAACCGGTGCTTATCCAGCTCAAGCATAATGGCGGTGATCCGCCCCGACTTATTGAAGATAACTGCATTATTTTTGGCGCCCTCTAATCCCAGCTCGTTATTCGGAATAGAGAAAATATCGCCGTCGCTCCACTTACTGCGCCCCTCGTGCTGGGCGGTGGGATAGGCTTTGATAAACTGCTGCAGCGTGGTTTTACCTAACGTCAGCCCCATCGCCGTGGTGTTCGCCTTTGCGGATGAAAACACTGCTATTAAAACAAACAAGCTCAATAGTAATTGCCACTGTTTACCCATCGTTAGCACCTCATCGTATCAGTCGTGTTTTTGCTGACCATCGTCTTCAGTACCTGTCTCTTCTCTATCGTACAGAATTGATCTTCAACAACACATGGGCCTTTTTGATGAGTGCGCAAGGCCGATACAGCACTAGTTACTGAGCCAGGGTAGAAGGTTGTTAGGGTGGAACGTGCCGGGGCGCAGGTATAAAAAAGCCACCAGCAAATGCCGGTGGCGTGGGCATGACCTACGGTCAGCTATTTTTTGACGGGTTGGGGCTTTTTATCCCCCGATTCCGGGGCCTCGCGCGGGTCATCTTTTTCAACATACAGCATGACTACCTCCCGTTTTTATGGATGGACTACAACTATAGCCTTGTTGCGTAAAACCAGCCAGGCGGCAGGCGTTTGCTGTAAAACGTGCTGACATTCACCGCCGTAATCCGTACCATACACGCCATACTTTTTCATGTTGACCTGCTGCCCCCCATCTTTGCGGTGGGCCGCCTGGGCGGCTTTAGCCACAAACGAATTGAGCCACTATTAAATGTCGCAAAATCAAGAAATTAACAAAAAAGACCAGTACAACCTCAACAAGTAGCGCTAACGGTTCCAAGTCATTGAAAATGGTAATATTCACTCTACTTTCAAAGGCTTAACATTTTAAATTATATACAATAAGTACCGATAAGCTACATTCAGCCTGCCCCATTTCATGCCCCATGATGCGTTTTGCCCCAAGGTTTGTCCCACTCACGTCCCATTAACTAAACTTTGCGTAGCTCCTTCCAGAAAACATACCTGCTCGTTTACAACACCAGCCTACCCTGGCAAAATCGCTACCGATCCGTTTGTAAGATTTAAAGGTGCGCACCGCTTCTTACACCGGCGAATCATCATCAGCGTCCGTGCTGTTAATGAAGTAAGTCACCCTGCCCATCACCTCGACTTCTTCCGCCGCAGCCCCCTCGATCGCCTCGCCGTCACTGGTTATCAGCGCACTATTAGCAGATCGGAGAATCTCGTCGTGTAACGAGGCGAAAGCATATCCCGCTTCATTTGCCACTGCTGCTGGATACCCTGCCCCGCGAAGTAGAGTGTTCCTCGCCCATTCTTCGAGTTCAGGTGATCCAGTACTTCCATCAACTTTTCGCTGTTTCGCCGTGGTGCCGAGTCGTCGAACAGGTTCAGCTGCGCAACACCCTGGCTGAAAAAGTCACCCAGCATTACACCTGCTTTCTGATACCAGTGACCTTCACGCCAGATGTTATCCAGGCAGCGCACTGCGGCATTGATTATGTCGCGAGTGTCCTGTGTTGGCGTAAGTAATTTCACAGACACATTATTGCCGTAATACGGCTCGTTTATTGCGAATGGGGAGGTTTTCACGAAAGCGGAAATATACCGGCAGTACTGGTGTTCACCGCGCATCTTCTCCGCAGCGCGCGCCGCATGACTGCAGATCGCCTGATGCATCTGCTCGTATTCCGTTACCCGTTCACCGAACGAACGTGAGCAGACAATCTCCTGTTTTGATGGTGCAAACTCCTCCAGCTCCAGACATGGTTCGCCGCGCAGCTCCCGCACCGTACGCTCCAGTACCACGTTGAAATGCTTGCGAATAACCCAAGGGGAAGTATCAGCCAATTGACATGCATTCGTAATGCCCATTGCAGTCAGTTTTTTGCTGATACGCCGACCCACGCCCCATACGTCTTCCACTGGAACGATAGACATTAACCGCCGCTGTCGATCAACGTTCGACAAATCCACCACGCCACCAGTCTGCTGCTGCCACTTCTTTGCAGCATGGTTAGCTAGCTTCGCCAGGGTTTTGGTTTTCGCGATGCCAATCCCTACCGTGAGATGTGTATTACGTAAAACAGTAGCGCGGATCTCCCGGCCAAAATCCTCCAGGTTCCGGCAGTTCCTCACCCCTGTCAGGTCACAAAATGCCTCGTCGATACTGTAAATTTCCACGCGGGGGCACATGAGCTCTAGCGTAGTCATCACCCGGTTCGACATATCCGCATACAGCTCGTAGTTGCTGGAAAAGGTGGCGACGTTATAACGCCGGAATAATTCCCGCTGTTTAAAGAAGGGCTCGCCCATCTTTATGCCAATTTGCTTGGCCTCAGCACTGCGGGCGATAACGCACCCGTCGTTATTCGAAAGCGCGACGACAGGCCTCCCCTTTAAGTCGGGTCTGAACACCGTTTCGCACGAAGCATAAAAGCTGTTCACATCCACCAGGGCAAACATATCAGCTTGTTGATTTAACTATGTACGTCACCACCCCGAAGATATCCAGGGTTTCCTCGCTGCCCACCACGATCGGTGAATAGGCACTATTCATGGGATTCAGCTGCACCGTCGGGCGAAGTTGCAGGACTTTAACGGTAAATTCGCCGCCTACGGCTGCAATGACTATATCCCCGTGTTCAGCCGTTTTGGAACTGTCCACCACCAGCAGGTCTCCGTCACTGATGCCCGCTTCGACCATGGAATCTCCCGCTGCTTTAACAAAATATGTTGCGCTGGGATGCTGGATCATCAGTTCGTTTAAATCGATGCGCTGCTCAACATAATCCGCCGCCGGGGACGGAAACCCACACTGAACAAGACTTGCGTAAAGGGGTAGCGCGACAATGCCGCGCAACTCTGCTGGCGTGTAAAATTCCATAAACAACCACTCCTGATTTTATGTCGCGGTAGGGATACCCGTTACCGGATACCCCCCGCACAGATCCCGGCGTGCGCGATTTACGCACCGGGCTCCTGCCTCGGGTGTCTGGCGGTGAACCGCTCCACAGGCCATGGATGAAGAACCCGAACCCTTGGTAGCCATGCGGCTGCCAGTTTGTTTGCTTTCGTCCAGGTCGTATCATCCTTCTGGCTCCTGCGCCTGAGCGCCCGGCGCCAGAGGTTTGTTACGTGTGTCCTGAACTTCTGCATGGTGGGGAAGTTGCCCGGTACCGAGTGATAGTTCAGGTATCCCTGAACCACTCTCCTGAGCCATTTTCCCTGTTCGGGGATTGAGTAATGCCAGCGCCTTCGCAGACCGTCTTTGATGGCTTTCAGAGTTGCCGTCATCCGATCCCGGCGGGTCTTTCGTATCAGCATGAACCTGCCGTTGCGATCTTTCCCGCTGATGTGCGTGAACCCGAGGAAGTTGAACGTTTCTGGTTTGCCTTTTCCCCTGATGGCACGGTTTTCGGCAGCGAAGCGGCCGAACTCCATCAGACGGGTTTTCTCCGGGTGAACCGTGAGTCCGAACTCCCTCAGTCTGCGCTGCATGGCTATACGGAAGCGCCGGGCATCGTATCGTTTGTCGAACCCGATGACGATGTCATCGGCGTATCTGACCATTACCACATTGCCTGTGGCATAGCGACGTCGCCACTGATGCGCCCACAGATCGAAGACGTAGTGGAGGTATATGTTTGCCAGCAGCGGTGAGATGACCGCACCCTGTGGGGTGCCTTCCTCCGTTGCTCGCCATTGACCCTCCTCCGACGTCCCGGCTGTGAGCCACTTACGTATGAGCCTGATTACCCTCCGGTCGCCGATCCGATGCTCTGTGAACCTGATCAGCCATTCGTGGCTCACCCTGTCAAAGAACTGACTGATGTCGGCATCCAGTACCCAGTTTACGTTAGTGCGTACCAGCCCTGTGGCCAGTGCGTCCAGTGCATCGTGCTGGCTTCGCCCGGGTCTGAACCCGTATGAGAACCCCATAAAGTCGTTTTCATAGACTGCGTTCAGGATTTTCACCAGCGCATACTGGACGATCTTGTCCTCCAGCGAGGCGATGCCGAGCGGGCGTTGTTTTCCATCCGCTTTTGGGATGTAGTGACGCCTGCCGGGCTGCGCCCTGTAGCTGCCCTGATGTAGCCTCCGGTGCAGATCTGTTATGTTGTTCTTCATGTTTCCGGCGTAGTCCATCCACCTGATGCCATCCACTCCGGCGGCCGCTTTCCTGCTCAGGGAGAGGAATGCGGCTTCCAGTGCTTCGACTGTCAGCAGGTGGAACAATGCTGTAAACCGTTCTTTCTTCCGCTGCTTCGCAGCTTCCCGCACGCGTGACAGCCTCTGTGACATGCTTTCCCGGCTCTGTGTCCGGCGCATGTGTGGCTGTTCCGCGTTCCCCTTGGCCCCGCTCCTTCGCTCCACTGACTCCGCTCCTTTCGGGTTGTTCGCCTGCTTCGCCGCTACTATGAGCGAGTCCGACTTCTCCTCTCCGTACATCACCGGCTATGACTCCTCGTCTTCCCGGTGCGGGCCATCTCCGACACTGGCAGATGGTCAGAGGGGAGATCTCCCGGTTCCCGCGTAGAGATCGTATTGACATGCCAGGGTCTCAGACCCCGCCGGGTCCATGTGGCACTCGCAGTATCGCACCCTATGATGTTGCCTTCCGTTAACAGTACAACGTCGGCACCCGGTAATTTAATATACATTTCGTGGCTCAATGGCTGGCCTGTCAACACCCCTGTCAACGCTTCGCCCCATACCTCGCGGTATGCAACGCATGACTCGGGGACCTTGTGGATTGCTGGTCCTTCAATGGTCGGGGACTTTCACCCCTTGATCTCTACCGGTCTCCCGGCGCACACTGTTTTTATATACAGTAGTTTTAAAGAGAGTGCAGATCAATGCGGCGACGCCTATCAATGCCGCCGTCAGGAGTTAAACTGCGGCGACAAAATATACGGCGGTGCAGGCCAGAACAGGAACGAACCAGTCGAGAAGGCTGGGTATGTTCCATGCCCGCAAGTCGAAACCTCTCCACCACGGCATGTTAGCCCGTTTGCCGCCGCCGAACTGGGCGATCCAGCGATACTCGGCCTGGGTGTGCTCACGGGCGATGAACCACATGCAACCAAGGGCACCACCAGTAGACCAGACTCCAAAACTCAGACCAATTGCGCACTGGATAACCACGCAAACAAGTGCATGCATTAACGGTGAGATATCAATCTTATTCTGCATCATATTCTGTTCGTCGCCATACCCAAGAAAGTCATCGATATATTGATCGCCGCGCCGGTTCGATTTTCGATGTAGCACTTACTCCCATTTGATGAAATTGTGAGCTTACCATCTGCTCCTGTAATCCCACTTAACACGGTATTTGTCAGCACGTCAAAGTTAGCCCCGCCAAAATATTTAACAGCAGATGATCCTCTGATCCATGCCATACCATGATTGCTCGTACTTGATTCAGCAACAAACACATGACCGTAATCAACAGGCAAATTTAGCACAGCAGCCTCATCGTCCTGAAGTGCAATAGCGAAAGACCCGAAGGACTGAGCTTCATTCGTCGCACACCTCGGGTCGTTATTTACTGTAACCATCATCACACCTCGATTTTATAGTTATTCGACACGATGCTCTTTGGAGCATCCAGGCGGGTCGGGCATGCAATATTCCCACCCGTGCTTCCAGTCGGAATCTCAACTACGTTTCCAGTGATAACAAAATTCGTCGCTGAAACTACAGAAACAGCGGCTGAAGCCGATACAACCAGATGTTTTATTTCATTGCTCATAATCTTCTGCATACCAGTGCCTGCAGCTCGGAATGCAAAAGTATCGTTTACCTGAATATCATTATCAGCGGCAGTGAAATCAACGTTGTTATACGCCGACACCGCTGCTGAAACGCCAGTGTTAACAGGCTGCCGGATGGTATTTCTCTCAAAGAGAAGTGTTGATTTATAGCCAGCAGGGAAAGTAAATGCAGAACCTCCGCAGCGGGTTACTGTGTTGTCATGCACATCAATAACACCACGAGCAAATTCATACGGCGTATTATCGGTTATGAATGGATTGCCGCAGTCATATATTTCATTACCAGCAACCTCTATTTCTGCCCAGTATTCACTTAAATAAACTCCGACAGGGCAGTCATGAATTTTGTTATTCTTAACACTGTTATTAGCAGTACGAACGTTTATGCCATAACGGCAACCAACGATTGTATTGTCGTGAATACTGACATATTCAGCATCTGTATGCGTGGCAATACCACCATGAGCCCTGATAAACCCAGCAGATCCCAGATCACCATAGTTCGACGTATGGGTATTGTCGTGAATGTCAATAAAACGGCTTATTCCGTAGTAACCGTAAATGCGGGCCAGATGCGATGAGATAATTCCATGCCGTGCGTTAATGCCGTGGTTACCATGAATTTCTACATGCATTGAAGATGCATACACGATGGCATAAGAAATAACATCGATGGCCCCCAGTGGCGGGTGATCGACGCGGTTATCTGCGATAATCGCACCATAACAAGACACAACAGCCAGTGACTGTGTATCCACGTCCTTAACACGGCAATTCTTAATTTGAATGTTACGGCCGAAGAAAAACTTCAGCCCTTGCTCAGCGTTTCCTGCCGGGTTACGGCCATTGCCAATAATGCCTAAACCATCAACTATAATATTCTCTACCGGATCGATAATGCGAATACGCGCACTCTTGGCCAGCGTCAACGTTTCGTAGAGTGGCTCGCTGATAACAATGTTGTTTGTGGCGGGATAGACGCTCGTAACGATAGCAAGTTGGCCTGCAGTGACTACCACACTGGTGTCATTCCATTTACCCTGGTCATCCATGCTCAGCTCGATCATATCGCCGACTTTGAACACAGAAGCATCAGGAACGCCTATCTTGTTGCTCCCGACAACCATATCAGCCGTAGGCGTGATGAACGAACCAGCCGTGCCGTAGTAACCCAGCAACGCCATGTTGTTGTTAGGGGTCAGCCATGGCGCACCACGAAAATCAAGCCAGCTGGTTGAGTCACATTTTATGGATACCCCTTTGCGTCCATACAGCCGGTCAGAACACTTGATAGTCATTCCTGCTGGGATGAGTAATGTCCCTCCGCCAAGTGCAGCGACACCATCAATCGCACTCTGAAGTTTTGCGGTTTCATCTGTCCCGTCACCAATCACCCCCCAATCCCGCACGCTGTAGAAATCCCTCAGCGCCAGGCCTGTACCCCTCCCTCGAATGGGGCCAGCAAGTAACTCACTACGCAGTAACGAGTCGCCAACGCTTAGCCACTTATCCACGCCGAGCCCACCCGATGAAGCAGGTGTGGACCCTGCCGGAACCACTTTTCCCGATGGCAAGAACGAGCCATCCCAGCGGTAATACTCCCCATCCGTTTCATCTTTCAGTATCTGATTTGGCAGCGTCAGTGTTGCCCCATCCTGAAACGTACCGACCGGGATCCATCCATATTGAGCAATAGCTTGCTGAGCTAACCAACGCAAACCTTCAATGGTGTGGTGCTGCTGACCAAAGCGGTCGATATAGGTGTTAACCAGGGAGGTAACAAATTCGTCAACCTTCGCGCCGCCAAATACGTGATCCCGAATGTCTGCACTCGGAACCGGGTTTTGCGTTGGAGTGGGAACCGGAATATTCAGGTAGGATTTAGCCATATTATTCTCTTTCAGACATGAAGAGGCCTCGGGATATACCCGAAGCCAGCTTATTGTTTGCTGGTTAGTCGTTCAGATAAATGTCGTCGCTGTACTCAACGAGCGAAAGCGTCTGTGTGTCATCCCCGTTAGGTTTTGAGGATTCGACGCGCCACAGTGTGGAATTAAGCTCCTCGCTGCTTGCCAGGAAATAGCGGGACGGAGTTTGCACAGTGCGACCATCGTAGATATTCAGATCAAACACCTCTGCGGCAGCTGTGAACGCTTTCGGGTTCCCGGCGATCGGGTAGGCCCGGTATCGGCCATGGAAATTACCCAGGCTGTCCGTCATCACCACCCACATGTCACCCGTGAAGTTGAGGCGTTCAGAGGTTTCAAAGACATCACCGGCCCGGCCTTTCAGGTAACCGGTCTGCTGATCGTTGTCGTACATGTCCGGGCACTGCACCACTGCGCCACGCACGACCTGCGTTGTCTCGAATACCTTCACTGTCTGGCTGAGGCGAGACTGCACCAGGCGGTTAGCCTCAAGCCAGGCCCGATTGCGCGCCTGCGTGACATTTCGGCATCCGGAAAGGCTGACTGTCATAGCGTTTTCTGTCGGTGCTGTGACCTCATGGATACCAGACGTCCCAACCTCGAGATAGATATAGGCTTTTTTATTGGTGCGCGGCTCGACGTAGTCCAGCGTGATGCCGTCGTAACCATTAGGCAGGCTCATCGAATAACCCATTTTGAAGCCATCCCAGAACATATTGCTGCGGCCGAAAACAGCTGCGGGGACGATAGCCTTTTCATCCCGCCAGAACGTCAGGACATCACCGATCCAGTTGATATCCACCCGGGCAGCGTTGCAGATCACCTGGATACGCTCACCAAGGGACTGCTTAGAATCGGAAAAGGTGTAATCGAAGTACCCGAGTTGCGCATCCGGCAGGCTATCGGCGATCGCATACAGCGTCGGCAAATCCAGTCGACTAACGTCCTGTTTCGCAACCATCACCCACTCATGCAGCACGGCGTCTGCGAATGAACGTGATGCGCGCAGCGTGGTATCAACGAGCCCAGTGGTGCGGTTGTACGAAATCATCAGGCGATTGGCCAGCAGGTTATATTTACGATCCTTGATGCCTGAGGCGTTTTCCGTCTCCTGCACCGTCACTTTAACCAGAGTGTCATCCGGGTACGTCACGTTAGTGCGAATGTTGATGGAGTGGGCCGCGAGGATGTACAGCGTGGAACTGTCGCTGGAGTTATTGGTACGTTGCAGGCTAAAGGCGTATCGTGTCTTACCGGCCGCCGGCTGCGCCTTGAACGTGTAATAGACGTAATCCTGACTGCCACTGGTGTTCTTTACGTCAACGTCCAGCGACTGCTCGGTTCCGGGAATGATGTCGTTGTCATCATCCACCGCCCACCACTTAATGGTGACCGGGCCACTCTTCCCGCCACCCAGATTTCCCGACAGGTGAAACCACAGCCAGGACGACTCAACCGCAGCAAAGAACGGACCAACCACAGTCCCCTCGTACTCGGTCAACTGGAAATACGTGTTATTGATCGTGGCGGTTGCTGGCGTCTGCGCGATATCGGCGCCGCCGAGATCGGCAAATACAAACGTATAAAACTGAACGGGGTCAACCAGGGCCCCATCGTCCATCATCGTGGAGTCAATGAGCGTACCGGTGACGGTAATATTTTTCGTGACATTGCCGGATGCTGCTGGATAGGTCACGTTGAGAATAAACGTCACATACAGGGGTTTTACCGCATCGTAGAAGTAATCGAAGTCAGGGTTCCTCTCGATTTTCACAGAGATCTGCCCGCCGGCATATGTGCCCTGCACGATGCTGTTTACTGTGGCCTGTTGCTTAATGACCCCGCTATCTTCGTTCAGCCCTGGCAATTCCTGCCCGTCAACATCATCGAAGGCGTAACCCTCGTTAATGGTGCCGATCACGTCGCCAGGCTGATAAATCTGATAACTCGCCCCGGCCATTGCGGAGAGGGATGATTCGGAATACCGCACCGAGGACACGTTATATCGACCGTAGCCGATCTCCATGAATTCAGTGATGTACTTTTTGTTGTCGATGAATTCGAACAGTGACTCCTGAATCAGGTCCGGGTATGAGCGCACCTGGCCGTAGATGTTTGGCCTGCCCTTATACAGGCGGGCAACGTTGGTCTGCCCGGTGAGATCGTTGTTTGGCGACTCTCCTGTCGCAACGGACGGCGTTTTCTTTATGTCGCCGACCAGCGTCTTCTGCAGCGCGGCCAGTGACTTTTTGGTTAGCTTGATGGGGTTCAGTGCTTCCCACGGTGCTGACAGCTTAATGAGGTCTTTTAATCCACCCATGTTCTGGGGCTGGTCGAAAACTGAAAGGTGATCGCCCACTCTGAATCGGTACCCGAGATCGAAGTCGTCACCGAGCTCTTTGCCATTAAGCCTCAGGAGAACGCAATTATGCAGCTTTTGCCCATCCAGCCAGTCAACCATATGCTGCCCGGGCTCAAGACTCCCGCGTTGTTTCGGCGCACCAGGAAGTCGCTGTATATCAAATGTCGCCATACTGAAGAAACTCCGTTCTGGTGAATGCCCGCTCGAGAACAGGCAGCGGGTCAATGCGCACGCCCCCGCCCTCTCCGCGAGAATGCAGGCAGCGGTTACCCTCAATGACCATGCCAACGTGATCCGGGTTATCGCCGCGGTAGAAAACAGCAATATTGCCGTCGAGGCGCGCGCCTGGCCGCCAGAACACAACATCACCTTCGTAACAGGTGATGAAGTCGCCCCCGGCTTCGTAATCCGGCGTCTGGTGGATCTCAATCCCGGACACATGCCTGTGGTACAGGACGATAAGCCCCCAGCAGTCCACCGCATCAAAGCTGCAGGCGCGGTTAGCCCACGGGAGGCCGATGACCTTCCGTATAAAATCGATTTTTTGCATCAGAGGTTGCTCAGGCCGGGGTACAGGTCGACGGTGTAGATGATGTTGGTGGCCACGGTCAGGGGGTTGGTCATCCCAACCGTCACCGAGACGTTTTCAGCAGCAGAGGCCACATCGCGAACGTACATGGAGTACGACTTTAGCGGGGCCGTGTCGCCGATTTTTTCCCAGATATCGTAGCGGAAGGTGATCGGCTCCATACGTGCCGGGCCGCGCCACAACTTCAGTCGCTGCTTGATGTCCTGCGACAGGGCCGCAAAGGTAATCGATGCGTTCAGCGTGGTGGTGCCGTCCTGCGCCGGTTCAGAGAAATCAAACCGCGTCGGCTGGTACTGGCTCCCTGCAAAATTGGCAGGCTGGAACAAGTTGTTCACCAGGCGATCGGTGCCGAAAGCAGAGTGGCTGAAGGTTACCGTCTGCTTGAGGTCCGACGCCGGGCGGCGCTCTTTCCATTCCCTAAGGGTTGGCATCTGGGAGGATCTCCGTAACGAGTAAGTCGTACCAGTAACCGGCGCCCGGCTGCGCGTTTATGATCCAGTCGTCGTAATCTTCCGTGATGTCTTCCAGGAAGTTGCAGATGATATCTGCCGTCCAGGTGACGGTATTACCGTTCTTGCTGGTCTGCACAGGCATGGTCAGGAAGTGAACCTCCTGCACCTGCACGCCCTGTGTGTCACCCAGGTCAATCGGGATATCGAACCACGCCTGCCCGCGATTGCAGTAGTTCGGCGAGCGCAGCCACGACTTGAAGCGCTCGGCTTCAGCCAGTGTGAATATCCAGCTGAGGTTCCAGGACGTTTTCAGGTCAGTAGTGATCGGCGTGAACACCGAAGGCCCCACTGCCGGGTTGCTCTGCCGGAAGCTGGTGTCCTGGGTCATGTTCTGGTTCGCGCGCTGCGGCAGCGGCAGGAATGGCGGGTATTTAACGTCTGCCATCAGTAATCTCCGTTTGCCTGGCGTGAAAGCCCGAATGTACCTTGCAGCGTTGAAGACATAGGACCGCCGGTATCCATGTCCTGAATAAAGATGTCGATAATCTGGCTGCCATTGTCGCTTCGGCTTTGGGTCTGAACGTCGGAGCCGTTGTAGTTGTTCACGTTAACCACAACCCCACCGCCACCGCTTCCACCACCCTGCATATCCTTATTGCTGATGACCCTCCCGTTATCGCCGGGGATCATGTACTGCTTGCCGGTGCTGGCCCGGTAAATCTCCGGCATCCCACCTTCGCCGACCTGGTACATCCCGCCAGCGCTGACCGGCCCGCCGTTCTTCCGCTTGCCGGCAAGTCCCTTCCCGACCGCCATAGCAGCCACAAGAGCACCCACGCCGATCGCCGCCGCAGCACCAAACGAACCTATCGAGGCGACAAGTGCTGCGGGAGTCCACGCTGCTGTAGTGGTGGCCGCTGATGCTGTGCTGGCTGCGGTGGTCGTTGCAATCCCTGCTGTTTGGGCAGCGGTTGCTGTAGCCGTGGCGGCCACCTGGGCATTCGCCCCCATCACAGCAGACTTAACCCACTGCATCCCCATCTGGACGAAGGTGTTAACCACGCTGTTCAGAACGGTGCTGCCGATCGAACGAAGAGCATCAGAAGCGGTCATGCTTTGGGTGATGATGCCTGTGAGAGCATTGGATGCGTTGCCCGCGAAGGAGTCAAATGCTGCCGCGGCGGCCTCATTCGCCAGGCTCTGATTGCGCCAGATCTCCCACTGGGCGGCGATGCGCGCCTGCTCATACTCTTTGTCGGCACTGGCGCGCAGCATCAGTGCATTCTGGTGAGTGATCACCCCCTGCTGCTCATACTGCTGAATCAGCGCCAGCTGCTGGGCATGCTGGTTCGCCAGTTGCTGCACCGGGTCGACGCCGCCAGCGGCTTCCTGCTGCGGCGTTACCGCCTGCTGCGCACGGATTTTGGCGAGGTTGTTCTGGTGCGTAGCCTCCAGACGTTCTGCGGTCTCGTTGTATTGCTCCTGACTGATTTTCTTCGCAGTCAGCGCGGTATTCAGATCCTGAACGTCCTGTTTATAGCTGGCGTTTTCGCGCGCTTCCGGCAGGAGCTTTTCGGCGGCGGCCTGAGCTTTGAGAGCGGCAGCCTTATCCCAAGAAGCGGCACCATCACGCTCTATCTGGGCAATTTGCTGCGGGCTTGGGTTTATCAGTTTCTGGCGAGCCACCAGGATGGCTTGTTCGCGTGATAGGTTGGCGGTCGAGTCAGCGGATAGCTCGGCCTTCTGGCGATACTCCTCCAGTACCTTAGCGTTTCGCTCGGCCTGTGATTCGCCTTTTTTCTGCTCTGATTGAAGGGTCTTCTGTGCCTGAGTGTTACGGTAGGTCGCTGCTGCATCCTGCTCCATCTGCTTAGCATGCGGGTCGTCTTTAGCAAACCCTGCATCCTCAGCTGCGTATTGCGCCTGAAGTCGCGCTCGCTCCTCACCCTGCAATTTTGACAGTGCTAAGTTGCGCTCTGTCTGCTTGATAAGGTTTTTCTGGCCAGCGGTGAGATTATCCATCTCAAGGTTCATACCGGCCAAGTTGACTTTTGCCATCCCAGCCGCACCAACCAATTCCGTTAGTGGTTTCAAAAACTCGATAATCGCGTTAGTTCCGCTATCTGATGAGCTTTTGGTGTTTTGTAATTCTATGACCAATCTTTGAAGTGCTTCTGTGGATTTGGTCCGCTGCACTTCATCCATTTGTTTAACAAGCTTAAAGGCAGCTTGCTCAGAGATTGCGAACTTACTCGCGACTGAGCCAACGGTATTGCCGATGCTACTCGCTGTAGCCTGGAAGGCCTGCCCAGCGCCATAAGCCTGCTTCATTGCCTCTGTGTAGTCATCAGTGGTGATATTCAGCGAGGCAAGTCGATCACTAAAACCTTTAATTGATGCATAACCACCTGTAAAAGCGCTGAGAGCTTTATCGCCGAAATCAATTACCGATGCTGCGGCATCACCAATAGCCTTCGGGATCTTTGAAACGGCTGAATTGTATTCAATGATGGCTTGATTGCGGAGAATGGTCGCTGCTTCAGCATTAGTTTTAGCGAGCATTGCATACTTATCTGACAGCGCAGCCACACCATTTTGAGAAATAGTAATGACTTTATCCATCGCCTCGGCTGCGTCTTTCAGCGCCTCCATGGCGTTTTTTCCGCCATTCAAAGAGGTTATTAAGGCCCCAGCAACAACAGTGCTTAGCGCAAGCACGGCACCAACCACTGCACCTCCAGGACCAAATGCGCCTGCAAGCTGAGAGCCCTGCTGACTAAACGCCACGAGAGCAGATTGCCCGCCCTGGACCTGAACGATAAAGTCCTGCACCTGATAGCCGGCTTGCTGCATGCTGGTTTTCCAGCCCTTATTCCCCCCTGCGGCGGTATCAGCCGTGCGCTTCATATCAAAAAGCTGGCCGGTAAGTTCGCCGATCTTTTGTTTTTCTTCTTCTGTTGCCTTTGACCCTGCTCGCAACTGGGCGGCCAGCACTGCGGCGCTCCTCGCACCATTTTCCTGTGCTTCGTCCAACACCGCGAGTTGGTTGCCCAGTGCTTCAATGATGGATTCAGCTCGATTGAACTCGCTGTTAGCGCCTCCAGTGCCGCTCCGGGCCTCTTCCATTGCCCGAGCGATGCCGCTCACATTGGTATTCAGCTTGCGCAGTTGGTTGTCCATCGAATTGGCATACCCGGCCAGTTCGGTGAATGCTGATCCGGTTTGGGATGTGCTCTGGTCAAGTCCATCCAGACCCTTTCCAGATTGCTGTGCTGCGGCATCCAGTTTATCCAGAGCGTCAATGGCCTGCTTTCCGCCCTGCAGCAGCGGTTCAACATCAGCGCTTATTTCATAGACGATGCTGCCAGCGTTTTTCTCACCTGCCATAGCTTTCTCCGGGCATAAAAAAACCCCGCCTGAGCGAGGTTGAATAAGTTATTTAATTGCTTATTCTTTGCAATGTTTATTGTAAAGGGTGTCGTGTTTAACCATTTCGGTATTATCCAGCAGTGCCGCGATATCGCCTACATATGAAATATTTTCTGTTTTGATGACGTGTCCTCTAACCTTAAATTCAAAGGTTTTATCATCACGCTTCATAGTGCCATCGCCGCAAACCCATCCGCTTATAGCTTTGCTGGAGTTTTGCTGGTCTGGTTTGAAAACGAGCCCCTTAAAGGTGAATGGTGGGTGATCACCCTCACTCATTGCTGATTTAAACATTGCCACAGCAGTTTCAGAGCCACCATTAACACTTTCATTGCCGCCCGCATCACAGCCGGAAATGAATAAAATTAACGATAAGCATGCCAATGCTTTCTTCATATACCTATCCCCTCAATAGGGTAAGAACAGAGCAACACAAACCTCAAGCCACATGCTTGCGAGGCAAGCGGGGCTTTTAGTCAGCCCACCCGGATTTGGTGTTAATAGCGGACTCAGCCATTGTGTATTTCTTCACCTTGTCATCGTTAAATAAAACGGTAAGTTCTTTCTTTGTGCCGTTGGTTCCATTATGGAATAGACCGTAGAAAGGAATGAATGAAGTGCCGTTGACCTTCACTTTTGCGAAAGAATACTTCCATATTTCATTTCCTCCATCCGTGTAAGAAACAGCGTCCGGGGATCCGAAAAATGATTTAACCTCAGCTTTAGTCGTTTTCCCTTCCTGAATTTTGGTCTGAACACTTGTTTCAGTCTCATTTTTCAGTTGCTGATTCCCAGAGGAGGCGCAACCAGCCAAAAGTGCCGCACCTAACGCCATCATTACCATTTTCTTCATTTTCATCATCCATTTGATTGCAATCGGAAGCATCTTATCCAAAGAATGACCTGATGCAACGGCAAACGCTGATATATTGATCTCAAGCGGATGCCTGGAAAAATGCCTTACTACGTCTGCCTTGCCCGTTCTCGCGCCCGGCGCGCCGCCTGCTTCGCCAGGTAGTCATCAGCAACCGCGTCATACTCTTCGCGGGTGAAGCCCTTCTGATCAGGGTATTTCTGCGCCAGCATCAGCTGAAACTCGGTCATGGTCAGCGCCGCCGCTTCATCCCGACTCATGCCGAAGTGGCTACGCGCCGCGCTGATGTAGTCGAAGGCCTTAAACTCATTCGTCGTTTCGCCTGACTCATGCCGCTGCAGGCGGCGCACACTGGCCTTACCTACAACGCCATGCTGCATGAGGTGCTGAGCCAGCACGATGATGTCGTTTCTCGGCATCTGCCCGGGCCGGTAAACAACATACCGGCTCCACCCTTTCCACTCACCTATCATCGGGGTGAGATCGTCATCGCAGCAGGCCTGCATGATATGCATGCTCAGGGATAGCAGTCGCTCTGCGATGCGATTCATCGAAGGCGAAAGCCAGTCCGGAAAGCGACCAAGCGTATCAGTACAGAACTGGATGACGGCAGCAACATCGCTACCGTGCACCGTGGCATAAGCCTGAACAATCTCCGCTGGAGTGCCGATACGCGTCATAGCCATCAGGGATGGTCGCAGCAGGTAGTCTTTTCCGCCTTCACGGCCATCACTGACAGAAAATTCGCCAATGTCGATTAATGCTGTCATGGTCCTTCCTGGGTAACGATCATTATCAAGGGCAGCCACGGCCACCCTTTGGAATGTCCGTTAGCTGACGGTGAGGGTGTTAGGCGTTGAGGTGATTGTGTTGCCGTTGTAGTCGGTCACTTTCACCTGACGCACGCCGTTATCTGCTGTGGTTGCGTTATCGAAGTCGATGGCGGTGGTACTGGTAGATAATCCGGTATGGATGCCGTTTTTGTACCAGTCGTATTTGTAAGGGGCTACGCCACCGCTAACCTGCACACCGAGCTGGAAGTCATCACCCACGGCAGCCGTCTTGGTCGATGGCAGATCAGCCACAAACACCAGGGCACTAGCTGCGGAGTTGTCGATAACCTCAATGGTGCTCGCATCACCTACCTTGAACTCAGTGGAGAACGTGACAATGTCGTTAGTACCGCCATCAGAACTCAGTGCCGTTACTACCATGTAGCCGATAAACGTTACCGGACCGTATGGCATGCGAACCCAAATACCAGGCTGACGACGGGCCGCCAATTCTGCAGCAAAGTTAGTGATGAACTTGCCAATACCGTACTGATCCAACTTATCCTTTTTGCGCACCTCACCTTCAAAACTGATGGTGAAATCGCTGTTGGTGATGATGGATTCAACATAACCGCCACCGTCATCAGCATCAGAGGTAACGGCGTTAGGGTTGAAGTCGAAGCCTTTATTGGTGCCAGCCGCCAGCGCTAGCCAGTCAGCTTCCAGCGGCTTTGCATCCTGGCAGCCATCACTTACTTCCAGCACGACAGCACCACCGAACAGGCGTTCGTTCGAATTAGGGCAATTAGCCATGTGAAACTTCCTCGTTAACTTATAAAAAAGAAAACCCGCCGGAGCGGGTATATTTGGTTGGTATGGCTATTCGCCGTAGGTGCAGGCGAACTGGAGTCGGAAGACTATCCGCCCTTCTGACGTAAGCACCGGCGCAGGGATTGCGCCCATGTTCTGGATATAGCCGACACACTCATCAGCCATAGGGTTGGACTGGACATAATCGACGATGCGCTGCACGGCATTGGCGGCGTCGCCGCGCTTATCCTTCGCGCCGATCACATCGACGAGGACGTGATGTTCAGAGCCAAGGTCATGACGGATGTTCGAACCACCGTTTGGCCGAAACACCATCACGGCCTGGGTCAGATCCTCCGGGTCGTCATACATCAGTTTCTGCACCGTGAACCCGGCAGTCAGGCCAGCATCACCGAACATGTTGCGCACCCGCTCATGCATCATGGGTGTCATAGCGAAAGCTCCTTGCGCATCACTGCATCGATAGCATCGCGCTCTTCGTTTGCTCCTTTGGTCAGGAACTGAGGTTCACCGTGAGGATCCCAATAGTTGCCCGTCCCGGTACCGCCGCCAAACTCCTGCCCTGCTCGTGTGGTACCGAAGTGCGCTCGCGGCTGGCCTTTCAACTTGCCGGACGCCTCGTGGACATACGCCGCATAGTTGGCCGAATAGCCGACGCGTCCGGTAATAATCACGCCACCCGCATCAATTTCCCGGAACTGGCTGTTCACCAGCGTAGAGGTATCGATGGGGGTGTAATACGTAGCCCGGGCACCAATAAGAATCAGCGCTGACTGGATGGCGCGGACAGCTTTCCGACCCTGAACGTCGTTGATGACGTCGTTGAGATGCTTTTTCGCCTGGCTGATGCCCTTCACTTTGATGCCCATGATCAGACTCCAGTCAGGATGGCGAAATCGTCAGCCACTCGTTCGAATGTGTCGGCGTAGCGGATAACCTGCCGTACCTCGTCAGCGCCAGCAGCAACCGGATCCGCGTCGCTGGATTCACCAATTAGCAGGTAATCCCCGGCGTCGGCCAGCGCGTACTCCGTCCAGACGGTATTCTTCACGACGATTTCAGCGCCCAGGCTGCCGATGCGCTTTGATAGGCCACCCTCGTAATCGACCATGATTACTTCCGGAGGGGCATAGCCGTTTATGGGATCGCCGTTTTCGTCCCTGCCGCCTGCACCTTTACGCCAGATAGTGGCTTTGGCCGTGTAGGACCAGTTTGCAGTTGCCGACACGGGTCACTCCTTTGGCGCGGTGACGCGCTCAATCTCAAACCACTCGATATTCAGCGCATTGACTTGCTGGCCTTTACCGACCGGCACGAAAAGCCCTATGGCATCGCCGCATTCCAGTTGCAAATACCGCTCAATAACCAATGGGGATACCACTGACTCACTGAACGTTTTGACCTCACCTGCAACGCGGAAAACGACCGTCACATTCAACGCGCTAACCATGCTTGTTACAGTTGCCATGTTTCACTCCTTCCAGCGCAGCACAATCGTCACGTTTCCGCGCTGGCCTTTAAGTTGCTCACTGCGGATGAGAGCGCTCGGTGGGATGAACGATCCCATGACCACTTCGCCAACTCGATAAAACCGGCTGTTTTGCAGTAATCCGCCTCGTTTCATTCTTTCCACCTCAGCACCTTCGCGCCAGTCGCCCGGATGCGCGGGCAGTTGATGAACCACTCGCCGTCCGATTTAACGTAGCCGGTGGTCTCCCGTCCGGTATCGGTCAGCACCCAGACTCGAACGAATGGCCGGGGCAGGCCCTGCTTAACAGATGTCCTCGTCATCCGCAGCCCCCAACGACGAGGAACAGGCCGACCTTCTGCCCGACATCGATGGGCAGCTCTGACGTGCAGCCGGAGGTGTCCAGCGCCAGCAGAGCATCACGCATGTTGAGCACGCTGTCGCTGTAGTCGAACGAGCGAGAGGCACCGGACGGAGCGCCCTGCGACTTAATCCGCTGCGTATAGGCCGTCAGGGCCATCAGCGTGACAGCGTAGACCTGAATCAGCACCATATCGCAATCGTCGTAACCGGCGGCATTCAGGCAGGGCTCAATCTTCGCCATCTTGCACAGGTAGGCGTCGATCATGAAGTCAGGAACGGTGGTATAGCCGAGCGCAGACAACTGCTGTTTAACCTGCGCCGCTGTTATCTGCACTACAGCCATGGTTATTTCACCTTCTTCGATTTAGAGGAGGTGTCTGCCTGCTCTGCCTGCTCTGCCTGCTCTGCCTGCTCTGCCTGCTCTGCCTGCTCTGCCTGCTCTGCCTGCTCTGCCTGCTCTGCCTGCTCTGCCTGCTCTGCCTGCTCTGCCTGCTCTGCAGGATTATCGCCCGGGGTGGCGACTTCAAGCTCCTGCTCATCGACATCACCGACGACTGACACCCGCCCTGCGAACGCTGGCGGAACGGATGCCGCGATGAACTCGTGACCTACAGGCAGTTGCTGGAATACGCCATCAATCGCGCCCCAGCAGCCCGATTTATCGATTCTTAACTTTTGCATGTTCTCTCCTGAAGAAAAGGGGCCGAAGCCCCTTAACCCTGTGCGTTGAACACTTTTGAGCGACCGTTGAAATCGCGTTTGATCTGCAGACCTACCGCACTCCATACCAGAGTGTTGTAGTTGTCGAACGGATTCTGGCGCGGGATCATGAAGGTGCCCACCGGCGCGGCGATGCGCGTCTTGATGTACTGCGAATTGCGCACGTACGCGATGAAGTGGTTGCCGGTCAGCTTAAAGGTCTGGTTTACAGACTCGATGCGACCGTAGCGCAGGATGTACTCAAGCACGGTGCCTTCTTTGAAGCCGGCAGCAGAGGAATACGGTTTGCTCATGTTGCGCATGATGTCTGGCGACACCCACACCTTCACCTTCTCCTGCACGTAGTTATCGTCCAGAAGCTTCGCGAACGGACCGGTGAAGAACGCGACCATCTCGTCAGGGTTGGCGGTGGTCAGGTCGATATTCAGACCGGACGCGCTCAGATCCACCTGATTGGTGTTGGCGTGGTTGGTGATACCTGCGCCGACGTAGCCTTTCACCTTCACCTTCGCGTCACCAGACAGCATGTAGTCAGCCATGTCTTCGCGGATAGCCGCAACGTGCGCTTCCTGGTCGTCGGCCATCGCGTCGAGGTTTTCCGACTGCATGCCGTTCCATTCACGCCATTCACGGCTGTAGCCGGTATTGAAGATTGGGATCGGGTCGCCTGCTTCGTCGTAGATGACTTTATCCAGCTCTTCCGGAACATGGCCAGTCAGGGTGCGATGTACCTTTCCGGCGTCGCTGGAAACGCGGTACAGAGCGGCGGTTTTTCCGATAGATATCGGCGTGCCGAGCCCCAGGAGGTCATCCAGCAGCCCGTTACCTTCGTCATTGCGGAAAACACGAGTGGTGATGTTGTCCACTTCGCGCCAGTAGTCTTTAGAGATCAGCGCTGCCTGGTTAACTTCCAGCGCGCCGTTGTACTGGGCGGTGATGGTGTTCTGGTTGATGTTGAACGCTTCACGCTGCATCAGCAGCTGATTCCACGCCTGCTTAATCTGGTTATGTTCAGTAACCAGCTTTTTGTTGAAAACGATCATGCTCATGCGGTTGCTTTCCCTGATTTGCGAACTTTCACGAGCTGCGCTTCCGCGCCGACAGTGATTTTCTCGCGTGAGTAGAAGAGGATGTGGTCAGTGGCCGGGGTGGTCGACTTCGCCAGGGTGCCGTCACCGTTGGAGATCAGACCTTCGTTCTCCAGCAGCACCTCGCCAGCCTTAACCAGCATGTGGTAGTCGACATCGTCTTCGCACATGATGGCCGTACCAGTATCACCGGCAGGAAC
Source organism: Leclercia adecarboxylata (assembly GCF_006874705.1). Taxonomy (NCBI): domain Bacteria; kingdom Pseudomonadati; phylum Pseudomonadota; class Gammaproteobacteria; order Enterobacterales; family Enterobacteriaceae; genus Leclercia; species Leclercia adecarboxylata. The sequence continues at coordinate 4,391,432 of NZ_CP035382.1, forward strand.
CAGGTCACGGATATCGCCACCGCCAATGTAGTTGTGCTGGAGTGCCAGCGGGACGCCAGTGCCACCGGCGGTCGCATGGACTGCAATTTTCCCGGTGCTGTCCAGCATCACCAGAGAGCCAGGCTTAACGGCGGCAGCCATCAGCGCCTCAATGACCTGCGGGTCATTCTTGCGGGCGGGGCCCGCGATTACGGTGTGGAAACGAGGAGCGAGTGCCATTATTCAGGTGCCTCCATGGTGAGAATGTCGCTTTGTGCGCTGTTACCCAAGAATGCAGGGTTAAGCCCGGTGCTGGTCTGGCACTGCGAGAACATATCGTTCAGCGCTTCGGGGGCCAGAGAGTTGATCGCCGCTTCGGTCATGAACGGGAACTTGGCTTTCACTGCCTGGCGCTTCTCGGCGGTGTCTTTCTCCGCATTGGCCTGCAGCTGAGTTTCCAGGTGGCTGATTTTGTCGGTCAGCGGAGTGAGAGCAGCGTTTACCGCTGCGGTAATGGCATCAGTGTTCACCTGAGTGCCCGCCGGATCTCCGTCACCGGTTTTCTTCTGCATCTGCTGGTTGTAGGCATCCCAGACCTGATCGTCGGTCAGCCCCTCGGTTGTTACGCCTGCGGCATTGAGCGCGGCGATCATCTTCTGTTTCATCGGGTTTTGTTCTCCGTTGGTTTTGACTTCGTACTCAGTGGGTTTGCGCACGACTTCGATGGGCTCACCGACCAGCGTTACCGCGTTGTCATCGATGAGGTATTTCTGCTGGAAGAGTTTCGAGCCCTCTTCGTAGATGAATTTGTCCGGCCAGACGGTCACCACATAGCGATAAACGTCACTGCCCGACGGCGCGCGGATAGCCTCGCGCAGCATCTGGTAGATTTCGTCGAATGAGGCGTCGGAGTTGTGGGTGAGGAAGAACTTCACCTTGTTTACCAGGCCGTCCTTGAGGCTGTTCGCCGCGTCGATAAGACTGGCGGTTTCGACCTCACCTTCTTGTCCGTCAGCATTCACGAACATGCCGACGCCCTCTTCTGGCGTTCCGGCCCCCGGCTCGTCCAGCAGAATGGCGATGTGGTCGAACTGCATGTTGCGGGCGATCCAGGTGTACTTCTTCTCCTTCGACTCGCCCGATTTCTTCTCTTTGTTAGTGAGCAGCCCGGTTGAGAGGTGAATCGGGTCGGTGTTGGTGCCGGCGATCATCTCGTCGAGGCGATTAATCAGGCGCTTGCCATCGGGTTTCGTCTCAGCAACAGCTTTGTTGATGTAAACGTCCATGACGACCTGATCGCCTGACTTGCTGACGTTCTGCGCCCAGGCACCAACGTGATAAGCGTTGATGGCGCGCGGGTCGTTGGCGCTGACATACTTGCCATCTACCATCGGGTGCGGGAGAGGCATCAGCTTGCCTTCCATCGTCTGGTAGCTGTTGTTAATCTCCTCAGCCGGGTACAGGCCGCCATTCATCACGATGTCATCGACGATCGGAACCGCACCACGAATAACGTAGTGTTCCTGGCCATTGATGGTGGTCGTTGAGATGTTGGAGGCGTTGATGGCGAGGGATTTAACGTGGATGCTGGATAGCTTCACGTTGCGTCCTCATTGGTGGATTTCAGGCAATTAAAAACCCGCCGGAGCGGGTTAATCAAATATCTCTGGTAATGACAACAATTTTTGAATTGTATCGACGTATCTACTTAATCCCGGGTCTGGATATCCATATGCCCCACCCATCGTCAAGGCATAATATGCTGCGCTTTCTTCGACCCATTCATCTGTGATGTCGATTACTCGCTGATAAAACTCTTCATTAGGCACTATGATAGCTAATCCTTCAAGAATGCCTAATTCTGGTTCTGGTAGGCGCCACTCCCTCTCCCATGTAAAATCCACGCCGTAAGGAGTGCGATTTGAAATCGCCAAAGGGTCATGCCGCATGTATCTCCATAACATAGTTTCGTGGATTAAATCTCTCTCATGGTCGGGAGTGTAAATAACCGCCCTTCCGCCCATTTTAAAAATATCTTTTTTATGAAATTTGAATCCGAATGGCTGATATTTTGACTTATCGCGATGTGAAAAGTACTCCGGAGATTCAGTGAAGCAAACACATCGCTCACCTCCGGTTTTAACCACATCACCGTGCTTAATGTAGCCGTCACTTAGAATCTGCAGAAATATCTTAAATGCATTCTCGAAGTCTTTCCGTCTAATCCGCAAATGAGGCTCGGCCTTTACCCAGTGGTAGAGGTAGTGAGTGCTATCGATTCTTTTCATGGCAATCTCCTTTTACCATGACGTTATCGGTTAGCTATCGATACTCCAAGCTTTTCTTTCCTTTGCCAGCTTATCCGCCAACCCTTCATTGAAAATGCTGCCGTCGTCGTTGAGCAGCGCCGGGATCTGGCTGCAGTAGCAGTTGTACCGGTTCCCGTTCACGGCGTAGAAGTCGCGCACCTCTTCGGTGGTGTACACCCTGCCGTGACGGCTGGCGTGCCAGCTGCGCGTCGTTGGTTTGAGAGCTGATAGCCACAGCAGACCGGTATTGAGCCCCAGCCGGTCGGCGGCCCAGTCCGTTTCGTTCCACTGCGCCTGCCGCAGTGCGCCGACCTGCTCGGTTTGAGCAATAGCCTTGGCCCGGCTCATCGACACATCGAGACGCTTACTGATTACACTGGCCGTTTCCCGCGGGTTGACCCCGCGCGCCACCGCATCGGTGATGATGCCTGTCAGGTCTGCCCGGGCGGCATCGCTGATCGCCTTCCAGTCGCTGAACGTTGTCAGCCTGGCGGAGGAAATCTGGTTTTGATAACCGGGGCTGCTTAAAAGCTGCTGTAGCGTCGTCTGGCTGGCGTAGACCTGCGACTGCTGCGAGAGGTTATTGAAGGCCTCCAGCGTGCCGCGTTGCGCCTCAGCGACGACGTAATCCATCGCCCACTGGTTCTGTTCGCCGCCCTCCAGCAGGTAATCATCCAGAATGCCCTGCACCGCTTCGAGCAGCTCCGCCAGCTCCTGCGGGGTCATGTCATAGATGAACTTCCCGGCATTGACCTGGTAGAGCCTCTGATCGTCGCCGTTGACGTGACACAGGAAGTGCCAGTTGTGGCTGTTAACCTCTCGCTCTCGCCCGGTCAGGCGCTGGTCGAATAGGACCTTAATGGCGCGCTTGATGCCGAGATACCGCTCTTCGATATCCCGGAACATCGCGGTGACCTGCTTTGCCGAGCGCGTCGGGTCAACCTTACTGCGCGGAACTATTGGCAGGCCCACCTTCTCCTTCTGTTCGGGTGTCATCGGCCAGTGGATCATCGGTTGTCACCTTATCGTCCGGTTTCGGCGGTTCTTTTTGTTCAGGCAGCGGTTCAAGTCCGATCACCTTCCGCAGTTCGTTGATGGTGACCGGCGCCTCACCGCCATACATGCCCGTCGTTTTCTGGACCACATCGGCCAGTTTGGACATGGTCTCGATTTTCTCTTTCTCGCCGGGCGCCAGCAGATCGCTCCACTGAATTGTGACTTCACCATTAGTGGGCGGGTCAATGATACCCAGCGTCCAGAGGCGCTCGAGCAGCGCGGTAATGCGGTCGGTCAGGAAGGTGTTGCGGCGCGTGTTGCGGCGAATGGCCCAGTCGGTTTTGTCCTCGTCGCTCGCCAGGCGTCCGGTCTGCTGACCGAACAGGATAGTGAACGGGATCTGCACCGATGCGGCCAGCTCGTTGGCGGTGACCTCCCACGTCGGCCTCGGGTCGCCCGGCGTCACGCTGAGGACTCGCATCTGCCCGGCCTGCATTACGGCTGCGGCGTCGGTGCCGCGGTTCAGCTTGTTGACCTTGTCGCCCATCGCCTGGCCGAGGTCGTCATAACCGGCTGCCTTTGCCTGGCTGGCAAGCGTGGCCATGTCCGTATCTTTGCTGAACTCAACCGCGATCTGACGGCTGGCGTTCTTCAGGAAGCCCTCGGCACCACCGCCCGATACTTTCTCGAGGTCCAGCCCTTTGTTATAGCCAGCCTCAAGCAGCGGGATACCAGACAGGACATTTTCATCCTCTGAGCCCTCACAGAACAGGATCACCCGGCTTGGGTGCACTGGTTCGCCGCGCATAGGCCCGACAAAGTCCTGATCACCAACCGGCTGCTCGTTGAAGTTGAACATCAATGGCTGGCCGAAGGTCGGCGACAGGCGGTCATTATCCCAGTCAGCGACGGTTAGCTGCGGTTCCCACACCGGGATAAGCTTTACCAGAGCGGATTCACCCAGGCGCTTAACCAGGGCGATGTCTACTTCCTGGCTCCACTCCCGGTTATCTTTTACCTGCAGCAGCAGCGCGGAATAACGCCCAACCATATTGCGGCGATCGGCGTCTTTAACCTTCGACCACAGCTTTTTCATAAATTTGGTGACTTTCTTTTCCCACGGATTGGTCTCTTTCGCCTCTTCCGCTTTGTCACCGTCGATGATGACCGGGTAATCCTGCCAGCACCCATCCAGCAGGCGGTGCACAACTGCGAACCCGGCGGCGTTGCGGCGGTACATGTTGTAGAAGTCGCTGAAGGTGATTGTGCGCGGGTAGCCAAACTCCTGATAGAGCGTTGGGCGCTTTGTGTTACCGCCACCGATGCCGATGGCATTCAGGTAATTCGCTCGCCTCATTTCAGTGGCGAGGTTGTTCACAGCCAGTTGAAGGCCGTCATCTTGTTCGCTCACTGGCGATGCTCCTTAGAAGAAAACTGCGCCGACCTGCTTGCGGTTGTTCTTCGTCACTGCGAAGTAACGGAAGCCGTCAGCACCATGTGAGGTGGCGTCATGGAGGGGCTTATCTTTCCAGCAGCCGCGTTTGTCGTCCCACTCTTTCCGGTAGCCCTCAAGGTGAGAGATACCTTCCGAGCATTTCTCCTCGTCGAATACGCATTTCGGGAGGATTTCACGCGCCGACTCAATACCGGTATCGATGCCGGCTTTCGGCACCACTTTGAAATTCAGTGAGTACATCTGACCATCGATTTCGTAACCTTCGCGCGCCAGCTCTTTGCGGGATTTCGCGTCAGCAGCAAACTCGCGGTTCTCGATATCGTGCGGCCCCCAGTGCTCACCGTAGGTGTACCCGCGGTCCTTAAGCACCTTCATGTAATGCCGGAGGCCCTCACCGGAGTTTTCGTAGTAGTCGATGATGTGGAACTCTTCACCGACCTCACGAACGAACCAGATTGCCGTGGAGTCACCCACACCGATATCCCAGAACGTGTGTACCGGGAGGTGTGAGTTATCCGGGATTTGGCCGATCCGCTTATTGGTGTAGAGCCAGCGGAACTGCTTGGCGTAATACGCACCCTCGACCGACTGCTGGAACGCCTCGGCCGGGATGGTCGGGTACTCACGCTTCATGTCGTCGCCGAGAGTTTTCTCTTTGGCGTAGTACCAGGCCTTCTGGCGGTCATTAACGACAACGCCGTGCTTCGCCTCCATCTCATCGAAGTAATCAACCAGACGCTGAGGTAACGGCTCTACCGGGTCGATGGCGTACTGCGGATTCTTCCACCATGAGAAGAAGAAAAACTTCCAGTCCAGCGCGGATAGCGGCTTGCCTTGAAGCAGCGCCTTCTCTGCTGTCTGGCAGTAATCGAAGAAGTATCCCGCCCGCCCCTCTGCCGTGCTCTCGATAGTGGCGAAGCATCCGGTTGATACCGCTTCAAACGCACCAGTGACGATTTCACGGGCTTTGTCCGGATACTTGGCGCATATCTTCCCGAACTCGGAAACATGCAGATAGCGAAGCGTACCGCCACGAAATGAGGTACTGACGTAGAGTGAGCCACCCTTTTTGAATACCAGCTCACCAGAAGAGTCGTTGCTCGCCGGGTTCGCCGCCCTGATTTCTTTTGGCAACTTGTCGTATGCGTACTTCACCTTTTCACGGAACAGGCGCTTCGCGTCGTTCAGCGTATGGGCGATCAGCGCACACTTCGCCGACTCAAACAGCGCCGCGTCCAGCTGGATGATGCATACCTCGGTGGTGAAACCGAGTTGCCGGGCTTTCAGGATGATGTTGCGAGTGTGGATCCCCTCGAAGTATTCCCGCTGCTCAGGCGTCATCCTGAAGCGTGTGGGCTTACCCTCTTTATCGGTGATCCAGTAGAGATTGTTCAGCCGCCAGTCTTTATCGGACAGCAGCTTGAGGTGCTCGGGTTTCATCACGCCCCCTGAGAGAGCGAATCCATCAGGTCAGACAGCGCGTCAACGACCTTATCTTTTTCGCCTTCGTCCATGCTGTAGGCCTGCCGTTCGAGGCCAATGAGATTTTTCAGCGTCTCGCTCAGGGCCTTCATCGACTTAACGCGCTCCGGCATGCTGATGATGGCATGGTAAAGCTCGTTCAGTCGGTCACGCCCGTTCTCATCGGGATCCAGCATCATCTGGCCCAATGTACGCAGCGCCTCAACGTCTGAGCACTCAGCCTCTAGCTCATCAAACAACGCGTTCGCTAGGGTTCTCGCCCGGCGGATGTCTCCGCGGTGCTCCATGCGTACCGTGGCAATTACCTCGGCAGTGGCTTCTATAAGTACGCGTTCCGATAAAGTTGTTTCGCTGCGTACCTGTTTGCGTACCTCGGCTTTGCGTACCAGATCGTCAGCGCGTTCTTTCACCTTCGCATTAAGATCACGTGACCATTCATCGCGTTTGGCGCGCTTACGGATAGCGCCTTCGCTGATGCCGTGCTGCGATGCAATTTCACGGAGGGACATCACCCCGGCCCGGTAAGCCGATTCGATAGCCTCCCAGTCCGGTTTGCTCATGCTCTATTCCTTTTAGCCCCTGCAGGGCTTATCCGCATTTTATCCCTTAGAAAGGATTTGCCTTTGTCTCTTACAGGAGACGGCCGGGAAAGTAGGTCGTTACTGATGCACCGTTCATTGGCATGGGGCAGATCCTCTCTTTACACCTGGCTATGGTCATTGCTGGCATGCTGATCGCTTCTACCCATTTCATTATTGGGTTTGCGGCTTGTCCAGCGTGTTGGAATTTAGGCCAAGTCATTTAGGGCCGAGTATAGAACAGAGGAAGCACCAGTCTATTAAGTCACACAATAGATTACACAGAATTCTTCTACCCACTTTTCCTTAAAATCAGGAGGTTTACATGCAATTTTCGACTCGGACTAAGCTCGCGATTGCCTATGCTCCAGCCATCAACGCAATCGTGATCACTATCTGCTTCGCGGCAAGATGGGCATTAATTCACGCCGCTTAATGCCAGAACCTTTACGCCATTACCATGGCAATATAGCCCCGAGCAAGCGAGGCCAGTTCATAGAGCGCTGAGGTTAACTGCCAGAGGCAGTGTCAAACAGCAGAAGCGCTTCTTCTGACTCTTTGATTGCCTTCGTCGTTCGAGCCACCAGCCCATTTTCTGTTGTCACACGAGCAAACTGGCTAATGAAGATTTGGTACTTCAGTGGGTCGTCACCCACAAATTTAATTGCCTCGGCTGTAGCTGCAGTGTCATAGCTGAGGTTATTTAACAGATTCAAGCGGATTTGTTGAGAAGATGTAATTGTGATTTCAGACATGAACACTCCTTGGGGTGGCAGGCATCTGTAAAACAAAAGAAAAAGCCACCAGCGGATGCCAGTGGCTTGGTGTTTGTGCGGAAGAGGCCTGCCTAGGACAATGGCAATAAAAGCCGTCTTAGAACGACTTGATTATGGTCTGTTGCCCTTGATATTTCTGAACGTGGCTTCGACAAGTTCACGGCCGAAGTCACCCATGTCTCTATAAATAACACTTAAAAACTGTAGAGTATTGGCAGCAGCCCCTTCAAAAGACCATGTGCAATCAGTGAACGTATTGTTAATCAAACTGATCGAACCATTTCCGGTATAAACAATTGAGCAACTGAAAAATCCACAATTTTCGTACGTATTCCCATCCAATATAACCTTTTGGTTTTTGTACGTTTTACCTACAATTTTGCTCATGGCCACTTGATCCCTACGTTTGCATTAGTATCACGCACTTGGTTTCCAATCATCTTCGCATTAGCTTGCATGAAGCCTTTATCATCGTTGTAGTCACTGGGCGCATACAAAACCACATGGTTAAAATTTAGTGTTAAAAAAAATATCAACACCAAGCCAGCAGGAAACAACATTAAGAACCACATATATGTGATTTGCGAAACTGGTTCAAGCCAAGGCAGGACAAGGTTTGCAGATATTTCAACAATCCCCGCAAAAATGCCGATAATAGTTAACGGATTTTTAATGTGGCTGATGGTGGACACAACAGTCTCCATTTTGGATATAGGATTATAGTTCGTCACTGTCATGTTATATCAAACCCCTTATACTTAACATAGATAACTCGAGCTAAGCTATTGTATTGCAGTGGCGGATTTTCGGATGCGATGGAAAATCCGCTTTACTGCTTCTTTGCTCAATCCTTCTGGCAGTTCTCCTGCCACGCTTTGTTATGCGACAGAATGTCTTTCTTCGTCTGCTTATCCAGTACATCCCAATCATTGGCCGTACCGTAGATAGGTTTTACCCAGTCGCAGCCGGTGTCGATGAGTTCAACCTTTGCGGGTCCAGTTTGCGCGCAGCTCACGATCGACATCGTCATCAGGCATATGGCTAATTGTCTGCTGAACATTGCTGGCCTCCGTGGTGACTTGAACGCGACGTTCTGCAGCTGCTTTGCTGGCTGCTGCGTTATCGTCGGTTCGCTGCTTATCGGCTTTGGCTTCTGCCTTCTCCCGGCCACGCATGCTGCCCAGTCCAAAAGCGCCCAGCACCACCAGCAGAGCAGTGACGATAAACGCCAGGATGGCTTTCAGTTTGGTCATAGGCTTACGCGCTCCCGCATCCAGCCGTAGGCGAATGACTCGTTAGCCGGGCGCTGCTCTGCCAGTTCGAGATAACGCTGGCCCTGGCTACAGTTCAGAGCTCGGAGCAATACGCCTTCGCCTTCACTACCGCGTTTAGCCAGGAAGGACTTCAGCGCGCTGATGCTGCGCGGCCCAATCTGACCGTCGGCGATCAGGTCGGGATAGAACTGCTGCTGGTTGTTGAATACGTTCAGCCAACGCTGGAACCATTTCACCTGTACCGATGGTCCCATGTTTACGCCCGTATCGCAGAGCTCGGCAGCGATGACCGGGGATACAGCTGCAACCTGGTCGAAGCGTGGGCCATACCAGTAATCAGCCTCAAGGATGTCGAGAGCCTGCTGACGGGTCAGGTTGCGCATATCACCGGTATAACCGTGGGCACGGGCCGTAGCCTGGGTAATGCCCCAATTTGTCGGGCCGCCTTTATCATCCGGGTGATTCACATGGCCGCCCTCTTTACCGAGGATGGCGTTGAAGATGTCGTCTTTGGTCATTGCCCGGCCTTCTGAAAAACTTTGGCGAGATTACCGCGGGAGCGCCACACCGCGACGCATATGGCGACGTTCAGCATCAGCTCTCCCGGATCAACCTGCAGATATTTGCCGTAGAGAATGCGAAACGCCGTGAAGCCGGCGGCCAGAATCATCAGGTACGCCATCAGCGTTACACCTGGTCTGTGCCGCTTACCGCTTTTACTGAAGAACATCAGCCTGACGACAATCAGGGCACAGATTATGGCGTTTGCATCCAGAATGATGTTTTGCCATGTCATTGACCTTCCTCCTCCAGTCCCGGCATCTTCCCCCGTTTTGATTTGGCGAGGATGCGAAGCAGGACTGCGACAGAGATGGAAGCGGAAACCAGCGCGCCGATGTTCGGGGATACTTCAATGCTTACCGGCGGCTGCAACAGGCCGAGGGCGGTGTTAATCACCCCGGCCAGTATCTTCGCCATTGGCACCGAGAAGAACACCCCGCCGACAAAGCTGATGACGGCGAACAGGAACTGCTTCCACAGTTGGTGTGGATCGGATGTCAGAACGTACATTGCTGCACCGGCCAGCGCGCACAGCATTACGCCGGGCGTTGCCTCGGGGAACAGGGATGCGAACGTCACTCCGATAGTTGCGGACGTGACACCGCCAGCAATGGTTAGAGGTTCAGACATAGATGGTCCATGTGTAGAGGTCGGGCTCTCGGGGTAAATTAACGACAAAACGAGTTGAGGATGATCCCCGGAGCCCTGAATAAAAAAGGCGGGTTCTGGTCCGCCAATCGATGGGTGCTGCGTTGCGCTATGCGCTTATAGTCCCAGGTAGGGATAGTCCAGATACAGAAAAGGCCCGCATGTGCGAGCCTCTGAAATTTTATGCCACTTCCCGGAGTGGCCACGCTCATGCCCTTGAGGTGCTGTCGCTCTTTCGCCGCTGATAACCGGCGCGCGTCTGGCGTTCGCGCTGCTCTTCCGGAGCTTGTTTTGATCTATGACCCTTACCCATCACTACACAGGCTCGCCATTACGCGACTCGGGGCAGCATCATAACTGCTGCACTGCCTTTCGGCTGCGGTCTATCCGTTTGGCTGTCACATATTTTGGCCCTCCAGAAACGACAAAGCCCCACGGGGTTAACCGCAGGGCTTTTAACGAAGGCAGTAATCCATCGTTGGAACGAAATTAACACAGATTCCGGAAAAGTAAATAGCTGAAGCTTGAAACGTAAGCTATTTCCGTGAGCGCTATCGCGTTATCTGTTTCAGCTGCGCCTCTGCCCAAGCCTCTTCGATATCAAATTTCGTGATCAGCTGATCGTAGAATGGCTTGACCGACTTTTCCCAGGTGGCGACAGTAATCGCATCAGTGATTAGGCAGACGGCCGCGTATGCCTCAGTCGAAGGGATTCGCTCATAACCTCGCCCGGCGCAGCGTTTGCAGTCGGCCAGAACCGGAACACCCTGCTGATCGGTCAGTTCTTTGCTTACCGCTTTACCGCGTCCGCGGCAGTCGCTGCATGCCGCGCTGACCTGGCCTGCGCCATTGCATTTTTTGCAGAGCACCTTAACGGTCTCCTGAACCTTCACCATGCCGGCCACGGTCATCTTACCTTCCGGCTTGCGGTATTTATTGGTGAAGACGTCGGCCAGGATGAAGCCGGCTCCAGCACAGCAATCGCACTGCTTAACGCTGGCGGCGCTACGGGAATAATCCTCGAAAGCGAATGCGGCCAGCTGGCGCATCACCAGTGGCTTAACTCCGGCTTCCAGCTTGCGCAGCGCGGCAACCTTATCGCATTTGGTCAGCGCGTACTCGGCCAGCAGCGCGATCGCCCTCTCCCGGTCGTTGTTGCTGATCCCCATCTTTCCGAGGAAAGCGCTGTAGCCCATGGCGGCGCGTTCCTGCGTCATGCCCATGGCAGCCATGATATCTGTGCCGGTGAGCGAGTCTGAACCAGTGGCGCGCGGGGAGTCGCTGATCATCGTGGATTTTGCAAAGTGGTATTTCACGGTGTTTTCGAGGTTCACGCTGCTGCTCCTGCAATCTGGTAAATGCGGATAAAGTTACGAAGGATGCGATAGTCCACCAGCACACTTCCCGGGTGGCGATAAATGCGGAGGCGCAGCCAGCGCATGCGAAGCGATTCGATCAGTTCTGGTTTCATGCTGGCTCCAGCTCGGTGATGGTCAATTCCAGTTTGCCGCCCTTGACGATCGGCATCCGTTTTACGCGGTAATCGTCAACCTGCTGGTCGTCCTGCCAGAACCCAGCTTTGGTCAGCGCGTCGAATGCAGCCTTCTGCAGGTTGTCCAGGTCCCGGCGGCGGCGGTCAGGCATGTGGCATTCAATGCGGATCTTTACCGCCGCGGTGATTCCTATATCCAGCATCTCGTCTTTGATGATTTGGGCGACGCGGTCGCGGTAGGTCAGCCCTTCGGTGCTGATATGCGTGCGCCCGCGGTTGTGCCGGTAATAGCGGTTATTGCTCGGCGGCCACGGCAGCGTGATGTTGTAAGTCTTCATGCCTTCACCAGTTCCTCTTTCAGCCAGATAACCTGCGTGCGGGCCATGCCTTCCAGCGCGCACTCCTTTGCATATTCCGCATCCACCAGGCGGGTGCGTCGGTCTATTTCGTCGTGGCAGCTGCTGCATGCGATGGTGGCGATCAGGTCAGGCGGCTTTATGCCGGTACCGCACAGTCCAGCCAGGCGAATATGCGCCAGAACGGATGTTTCAGGATTGCCATTGCACACGCCGGGGATCCGCACCTGACATTCGCGGCCGCGGGCCGCTTTGCGTAAATCAGCCATGCTCACCCCCAGACCTTTTGGCGGAACGTACGCGGCGTGGGCTCGAGGTACTTCACCTCCTGCCGCTCAACGCTGACGGTCCAGGTGAGGTAATCACGATTAAGGCTGCGCGTTACGGCTACCCCGCGCCGCTGGTACTGCCGCTGAAGTTCATCGGCCTGCTCGGTTGTGCATTCGGTGTAGTGGAACCATGATTTCGCCATCTGGTCAGCCCCCGAAGCTCAGCAGTTGCGCAGCGGCGTTCTCAGCCTCGCGCTGGTCCCTGAATGAGCGCGACAATATCCAGCGCCAAAGAACATCGAGCGCGGCTTTGTAGAGCTGCTGAAACTCGGTCTCGTCCATATTGGCGAAGGCGATACTGCGGGGGTGTTTCCGGAGAGTTCCGTCTGGCAGCTGGATGGCGTCGTAATGCCCGGATTCGATGGTGACCCAGGCGCGATACGCGTCAAAAGATTTGCAGGCGCTGATGCTGCCAGTACGTTTGTCGGCGATGCGTTCGAGATACTGCTCAGCAGCATCCAGCAGCGCGGTTTCACTCCCGCCGAACGATGCCAGGAACTTCGCGTAGCCGGTCACCAGCTTGCGTTCGTTTGATGAGATAGCCCCGCCGGTTGGCTCCCAGTATTCGAAGCCGAGATTCAGCAGGGCGAAGAAGCGACGGTGAAAGGCCGGATTACGGACCTGTTTGAAGTCGGCCACCAGCACGGCGCCGAGCTTGATTTTTGATTGCAGTAATTCGCTGGTCTCCGGCGATGCGGGGATCAGAGTTCCTGCAGAATTCTTGATGAGTTGTAACTGCGCCATGGGAGCTTTCTCCGTGGCGCATCGTGGTCAGGTTACCGGTTGTTCAGGCCGATACAAACATTATGCTATTCAGGTACTAAAAAGGTCAATTGCGAGCTGATAACTCTCTCACAATCTCGGCCAGCACTTCTCGTGATGTGACGCGTTCATCCGCAAGGAGGTGTTTATGGCCAACCTCTGAGCCTTGCCCAGAGAGGAGGACGCGATCCCCAGGCCTGAGATGAAACGAGCATACCGCTGTCCCATCTGACCGCACCACCTGGTATAAATACCCACCCCCATCAGAACACATCGCAGCCACATCAATCCCCTTCTTTGCTATCACCAAATACCCTCTCCCGGCGGGGAGAACTCCACTCCACAGAGCCAAAATAATAAATGGCGCAAATTTCCTAATAGGTTCGCCGGAAGAAAAATTCATTTTTTTCTGTAGCACTTAAACCATACAACAAAACACTGTATATATAAACAGTGTGCGCCGGGAGACCGGTAGAGATCAAGGGGTGAAAGTCCCCGACCATTGAAGGACCAGCAATCCACAAGGTCCCCGAGTCATGCGTTGCATACCGCGAGGTATGGGGCGAAGCGTTGACAGGGGTGTTGACAGGCCAGCCATTGAGCCACGAAATGTATATTAAATTACCGGGTGCCGACGTTGTACTGTTAACGGAAGGCAACATCATAGGGTGCGATACTGCGAGTGCCACATGGACCCGGCGGGGTCTGAGACCCTGGCATGTCAATACAATCTCTACGCGGGAACCGGGAGATCTCCCCTCTGACCATCTGCCAGTGTCGGAGATGGCCCGCACCGGGAAGACGAGGAGTCATAGCCGGTGATGTACGGAGAGGAGAAGTCGGACTCGCTCATAGTAGCGGCGAAGCAGGCGAACAACCCGAAAGGAGCGGAGTCAGTGGAGCGAAGGAGCGGGGCCAAGGGGAACGCGGAACAGCCACACATGCGCCGGACACAGAGCCGGGAAAGCATGTCACAGAGGCTGTCACGCGTGCGGGAAGCTGCGAAGCAGCGGAAGAAAGAACGGTTTACAGCATTGTTCCACCTGCTGACAGTCGAAGCACTGGAAGCCGCATTCCTCTCCCTGAGCAGGAAAGCGGCCGCCGGAGTGGATGGCATCAGGTGGATGGACTACGCCGGAAACATGAAGAACAACATAACAGATCTGCACCGGAGGCTACATCAGGGCAGCTACAGGGCGCAGCCCGGCAGGCGTCACTACATCCCAAAAGCGGATGGAAAACAACGCCCGCTCGGCATCGCCTCGCTGGAGGACAAGATCGTCCAGTATGCGCTGGTGAAAATCCTGAACGCAGTCTATGAAAACGACTTTATGGGGTTCTCATACGGGTTCAGACCCGGGCGAAGCCAGCACGATGCACTGGACGCACTGGCCACAGGGCTGGTACGCACTAACGTAAACTGGGTACTGGATGCCGACATCAGTCAGTTCTTTGACAGGGTGAGCCACGAATGGCTGATCAGGTTCACAGAGCATCGGATCGGCGACCGGAGGGTAATCAGGCTCATACGTAAGTGGCTCACAGCCGGGACGTCGGAGGAGGGTCAATGGCGAGCAACGGAGGAAGGCACCCCACAGGGTGCGGTCATCTCACCGCTGCTGGCAAACATATACCTCCACTACGTCTTCGATCTGTGGGCGCATCAGTGGCGACGTCGCTATGCCACAGGCAATGTGGTAATGGTCAGATACGCCGATGACATCGTCATCGGGTTCGACAAACGATACGATGCCCGGCGCTTCCGTATAGCCATGCAGCGCAGACTGAGGGAGTTCGGACTCACGGTTCACCCGGAGAAAACCCGTCTGATGGAGTTCGGCCGCTTCGCTGCCGAAAACCGTGCCATCAGGGGAAAAGGCAAACCAGAAACGTTCAACTTCCTCGGGTTCACGCACATCAGCGGGAAAGATCGCAACGGCAGGTTCATGCTGATACGAAAGACCCGCCGGGATCGGATGACGGCAACTCTGAAAGCCATCAAAGACGGTCTGCGAAGGCGCTGGCATTACTCAATCCCCGAACAGGGAAAATGGCTCAGGAGAGTGGTTCAGGGATACCTGAACTATCACTCGGTACCGGGCAACTTCCCCACCATGCAGAAGTTCAGGACACACGTAACAAACCTCTGGCGCCGGGCGCTCAGGCGCAGGAGCCAGAAGGATGATACGACCTGGACGAAAGCAAACAAACTGGCAGCCGCATGGCTACCAAGGGTTCGGGTTCTTCATCCATGGCCTGTGGAGCGGTTCACCGCCAGACACCCGAGGCAGGAGCCCGGTGCGTAAATCGCGCACGCCGGGATCTGTGCGGGGGGTATCCGGTAACGGGTATCCCTACCGCGACAATTATTCGTTTGGCTTAAGTATGCACGTGAACCGCATGTATACGCAAGTGTATTCATCTGCTTGATTTAAATAATTTTTTACGTCACTTCCGTGTAAAAACTGACGCTTATTTTTAACACTCCGTCAGGGCGGAAAGTGCTGGGATAAATATCTGATTAGAAACCCCTCAATCCTGCCAAACCAGTAGCAGGCCTGCACCTGAGGGTATATTGCGACGCTGACACTCCATGTCAGGTTGATAATTTGTTGCCACGCCACGGTTAATATCTGATCGATTTCATAGATCAATCTCGTGATATCGATCGGTATTATCGATCAGGCATCTCGCGGGCCGTTCTGCTGGCTGCTGATAGTCGAGAAAAAGGCCTCCGGAGAGGCCCGCTTGTGGTTACTCCGGTGCTGCTTGCTCAACGTCCTCGGCTATAGCAATCACGTCCGACAATCGGACATTAAGCGCGTCTGCAATGCTCTGCAGGCTGGAAAGGCGCGGGTTACCGTGAATGCAGGAATACAGCGTTTTACGGTTAACGCCCATCTTGTCGGCCAGCCCGGAAATGGATAAACCCCTCTCCTTCGCCAGCACCTGGATGGTTGCGGATAGGGACGTCATTGGGCCTCCTGCTGCGGTACTGCTGCAATCATCGCTGCCCAGCACCACTTTGCCCGGTGCGCCGCCTGCTCGCAGCCACTCATAGCCTCGAATGCCTCCCAAGCATCTGGATCGCGGAACTCTTCGCGTAGCTCTGCCTCAAAACCAGCGATGACCATGTCCTCGGTCGGCTCAACCGGCACAGCCACCCACCCATCAGGCAAAGCCTGCTGCATGATTTTCTCGTACTCAGCAACCTGCGGGTCTACTGGATACGATAGGTCGCGATGATTGCCCTGAAGCATGGCCCCACGGCAGGCATTCCAGGCATCAGCGGCGGCGTTTCGCTGATCTTCGTCCCATTGGTAAGCCACCCCGTGAGGCGGCCGGATGCTGGCAAGAATTTCGATATCATCAGGGGTGGCCTCTTCAGGCACCTCTGGCTGCAATAGCTGTGGTGCTTTCCTCCGCGCCAGCAACTCATCGATAGCCTTCGCTGCATCAGCCATCATGTAGCCGAGGTTGCCGCCGTCAGAACGCTTTGCTGCAGCTGCCAGCTCGTCACGTACGCGAATAAGGCGCTCTTCCGTAAGCGGGCCGTTAGCAGGGTGAGTTGATGGGTCTTTGGTGAATTTGCTCATGGGTTAGTCCTCAACCGTGCTCCCGCAATGCGGGCAATAATTGAATTTACGAGCAAAGCCCGGATGGGGTATGGCAAACCGTTTGGTCTTCTCGTCCCATTCCTCAGTTACCTTGTTGAATTCAGTAATGGCAGCAGCCCACCCACCAGACAGGATAGGACGGGAACCGATCATGCCGACTGTGCAGTTGTTACACTTATCAGCCATACCCTAGCCCCCCTTGATGCCAGCTGCAGCAGCGGATTCTTCATGCGCTCGTTTCGCAGCATTTAGAATTACTGCCAGTGACGTTTGCGCGCCATCCAGGCGGATCGTGTTATGAATCGCTGCCATCGACTCACGCAGCTTGCTGTGACTCGCCTCAAGTTGTGCCACGCGCTTCTCTGCTGCTTCGCGCATTTTCTTCTCTGCTTCCAGCTCATCCCTCATGCTGTCTACATGCTCAACCAGCGATCCATTTGCCGGGATTTCACACTCTTCCACCAACTGGAAGTAGATATCAGCTGCCGCCCTGGTGTTGTCGCCACCCATGGTTTCGCGCAGCGCATCGCGTTCGGCCATTAGTCTCGCGTTCTCATTCAGCAGTGCCAGCACGGTGGCAGGGTTGGCTGTAACGATGAACTTGTTGCATACGAAAACATCAGTTTTGATATCATCATCTTCGAATAAAACGACATCTTCATCTGGCATAGATTCAAGCCTGGCCCTTGCCGCTTGAGCCTTTTCCGCCGCTTCACGCAGCGCCTGTTTGTTGAGTACTTTCATTGGAACCTCGCGTGATTCTTCCAGCGGTTCTGCGCTGCGCTCTTTTTGAATTGGTGCCCTTCGCGGTTAACTCCGCCAAGCGAGAAGAGAACCATTCGACGATTGCTTACGTTCAGCCATTGGCGGGGATAGCAGTTTTTCAGAACGCGAATGATGAGGATTTTTGCTTTGCGGTTTTTCACTCTGCGCCTCCCTGGCGAAGTTGGGCGGCTTTCCCATCAAACAGGAAATCGATATGGTCTACGGAATCGCTGGCGATAGCTGACTTTGCCAGCGCCTTCGCTTCGATCCAGACTTGTGCCCGCACTTCAGTCAGGTAGGCATCGGTATCCGGCGTTTCGCTAAGGGCCATGCAGACATCATCAGTGCTGCATGGATCATCTTTCCCGCATAAGTCGAAAAAGTGGATTGATTCACTATGCGTCTGAATTGCCGATTTCAGCGCTGCATTCTCAGCAGCCAGCGCCGCGCACTTGGCCTCAAGAGCGGCAAACTTATCGGCAACTGATTTCGGCCCATCTTCTCCGCAGGCCTGCATCATGGCTGTTTCCCAGACCCTTTCAGCTTGCTCAGACGCATCCCGCTGCTTCGTCATCTCGCGCAGCGCCGCGGTGGTGCAGTCCAACCGTTCGGCCAGACGCGAAACAATCTTCGCCATATCGATGATCGGCGTGTCGGCGCTCATCGCCTTGGCAAATTGATGGCCCACGGCCACCAGCTCTTTGTTGTTCAGTGAATCACTCATGCCCGTGCACTCCCGATAATTTTGTGGATCTGATAGCCCTGCCAGTTCTGGCGACAAACGTCTGCAATGCTGGGCCGCTGGCGCACCACCGGCATTGGCTTGATGCGCGCTTCCCCGTCTGGCTGCATGACGTAGACCGGGTGGCGGGGCTGGCCGATGTTCTTCACAGCACCAGTAGAAACGAGATGCTCCAGCAGGCGGCAGGCCTTTTTGCTGTCGCAGCCCAGCAGCCGGCGAACCTGACGCGGGGTGATCTCCCCGCTGCGCTGGATGGCGCGGATGATTGTCCAGAGGTTGTTACTGGCCATTGCCCACCTCCGCGCCCACCAGCTGGTTAACGAGATTCTTGTGGCGGCCAACAACCCGGACCGCATCGCGCAGTTTCTCCAGACTCGCCAGCTTGTTTTTGGTGCGACGAATTTCGCGGGAAAGCACCCGGACGGTTGGGATCACCTGCCCGGCTGAGCGCCCTTCGGTGAACGAGGGGATCTCGCTGACAAACTGCTCCAGCGGCTTTTCGGCGTCGGTTAACGCGGTAACTGCAGGAGCATCAGGAGCTGGCTCAGGTTCGGCTGGCGCCGCAAATGTAGGAGAGTCGGCACGGACGGAGTAAACGAACTTGCCGTCAATTTTTTCGCGCAGGATTTTGCCTTTCTCCAGGTGATAGGTCAGCATGGGCGCTACTCGTTTTGACTCGATCCGCGCCAGCGCGGCCAGTTCCGCAGAGGATTTTGGTCCATGTTCAGCCAGCAGCCGGGCCAAATCATTCACCGTCACTTTCACCGGCGGCTGGACTGCGGTTCTGGCGGTTCGGTTGAGCAAAGGTTTCCCGACGACCCAGTAACCATTGCTCTGGGTAACCTCTTCGCCCTCTTCGTGTTCGCGCAGCATGTTTAGCGCGGTTGCAGGCTCAATACCCAGACGGCTTGCTACCTCGCGCGCGGTCGCTTTACCCATTACGTTCAGTGCTTGAATTACGGTTTCCATGGGGATCTCCTGTTAAATCAGACCAGCTGCTTTGCGTTTTTTGTATTCAGCCATCAGTATTTCTGCTGGCGTAGGGCCGCTGGCCTTGGCCGGGGCGGCGATAGCACGGCGGATCGGCGGTACCGGCTTACCTGCTGCAACGCGCTCTTCCCATCCAGCCAGGACCTTGCCCGCGGCCTGGCGCATCTCGCTCTCGGTCATCTGGCGATCCGTACTTTGCCGACGCAGCTCAGTGCAGACGTGATATAAGACCGGCGCTGGCCATGGATACTGTTCGCTGGTTGGATACCGGAACACCAGGCGGCGCCATTTCCAGTACTCAGTCATCACGTCATCAACGCTGAACCCGAGCAGGCAGCGCCCCTCTTTGCACCAGGCAACGAACTGGCCGGGTGACGGCAGGAATGGCTTCTCCTGGCGGCGGGCAATCCGCATGCCTGCGGCCACCTGTGCCATGGTAGTGATCCCGTTCTCCTGAAATGCCATCACCCATTGGCGGCGTAGTTCGTTGAACTCGCTCTGCTCACGGAAAGCAGCCATTGCTGCCGGAAATGCAGCACGCAGCGCACTGAACAGGGAGTTGAAGATTTCAGCGGTCTGCTCAACCTGCGGGCGTTCTGCCGGGGCTGCAGGCATGTTATGGGCAATGCGGCGGAAGCTTTCGCGATCGCAGTTCGCCAGCTGCTCAGATAGTCTTTCCATCGAACACCTCGTTGATCCAGTCTGTGTTGTTGAAGTCGATGCCCTGGGCTGCAGGCCGGGCCCCGGATGGGTTGTTCAGGCGTTTAGTGCTTAGCTGGTCCCACTGCTTTCGCAGGCTGGATGGGCTCAGGATGTTGGTCTTCCAGAAGTTATCCTTGCTGGCCCATTTGAGTAACTCGCAAACTTCGTAGTGAGTGCGATTGTCTTGCTGGCGCATCAGGCGGATGGTATTGGCCCACTCAACCCATTTCGGCTCACTGAGGCTTGGGTTGACCGTCAGCAGCTGGGCATAAATCCAACGGGCTGCTTTCAGGTCGTCAGCCGTTCCCCATGATTTACCGGAGGGGGTATAAATTCCGTTTGCGGCTTCAGGATGGCGAGAGAGAAATTTTTCGATCGCTTCGTTTCGGGATTCGGCAGAATTCCGGGACGAGGATCTTTTAATATTTATATTGTTGTTATTACCTTGTTGTTCATGATGCGCGGCGAATTGCGCGGCTTCATGCGCGGGTAAATGCGCGGCACTATCACCGGAAGCCCCGCCGTTGCTGGGTTCCTCATGCGCGGCGTAATGCTCGCCGTTATGCTCGGCTAAATGCGCGGGTAAATTGTCCAATTTTTGAGCATAAAGCATGTAATTTGTGATTGTTATCACAGTGCCTTTTCGCTTCTCTCCTGCGGTAGAAATCATCCCTTCCTTGACGAAAAGAGCCAGCATTCTCTCCACTGCGTGACGGCTAGTTGGCTCCCCCGCCCGGTCACATAATTTCAGCCCGAGATCGGCTGATGTGGTCACCAGTTGTCCGGTTTGCAACGGCCACTGACGGCCTTTAAAGTTTGCCGTGTAAGGCTGACGGGCAGCGCCCAATAGAAGGTTTTCCCACAGCGTGCGCAGGAACACATCTTTCGCCCAGGGCTTCTTCAATACACTCCGGTACAACGGGATGAATCCGGTCTTCTGGTTCTCCATCCGGTTGCTCCTGACGGCACTGCGTGCCGCGAAATCGGCGTAAGCGACATTCGACATAGCTATGCCCCTTTCGCCTGGTGTTTTGTACATGCATTTGCCATAATGACCTCGCATTTACGTCCCGTATTTGCACCTGAAAGCCGTTGGTGTTCGCGCACCGCGGCTTTCGCCTTTTTTGAACCCTTCATAGCGCCCCGCTCAGCATTGTTGTAACCATTGCCATAATTGGCGCGACAGAATCCGGTCCATCCAACATGTACTTAGCAACGATGCTTTCGCTGATCTCTTTCCAGCGTTCCTGTTTGGGCGCTTTGAGAACGACGGCTTGAATGGCCTCAGCATCCTCTTTCACCGACTTGGCTATGCGAAGCGCGAAGTTATCGTGCTTAACAACCCGATCCCGGTACGCCAGCGGCAGAACTGAGATGATTACCGGCGCCAGCTGCTCGACGTTAGCCCGGTAAACTGCCGATTTCTCTGGCTGATCTAACCATCGGAACAATTTCACGTTCCACACATCGGCATTAACGGATGTGTCGATATCCGCCAGGCCAGCCTTTTCTACCGCTTCCCGGATTATTATTGCGACCGCCACACGCCCCTCAGCCGCGGCCCAGGCGCGAACGGCAGAACAGATGGCGCGGTGGTCAATCTTCTGGCATTCCAACTCGTCCGTATGAAACTGGAATTTCAGACGCTCTGCTGGAGCTCTGTTATTCTGTTGAAAAGAAAGTGTTTGCATGGTTAGGTCTCCTGCTGAGGTAAACCGTCGGTTGGGTTTGGGTAAATATCACTGCGAATTTCGTGAGGCGTAATTTCCCACTCAAGCAGCTTGCAGATCGGAAGCACCCGATGAGCAGGCACCTCATGATTTAGCCAGAGGCTCACCGCCTGTGATGTGGTACCTAGCTTTTTTGCTATCTCCGTTTGCGTCATGACAGCGCAAACGCGTTGTTTGATGGATTTTGTCATATCAAAGCCTCAGTTGTTGAAATCCAAGATTACAATATGAAAATTATTTTTTCAACGCTGATTGAAAATAATCTTTGCAATGCGGAATGAAAGGCTACCTTGTAGAATGGAAGACATGAAAACAGCACCTCATGAAGCGTTTGCCTACCGACTTCAACTCGTTAGAGATCAGTTCGGTTGGAACATGTCAGATATTGCCAGGAGAGCAATGGTTACTCCCCAGGCGGTACAGCAGTGGGCGAAAGGTGAATCAGCTCCGAGAGGAGAAAGGCTGAAACGTCTTGCTGCTGCTACGGGGAAACCGGAGCATTGGTTCTTTATGCCCCCTGAGGCTGGTGAAGATGCCCTTGATGCTATCGCTGCTCCGCGGGAGTTAGATGAGAAAGAAACGGCCTTGCTCGCATTGTTTAACCAAATGCCTGAGGCAGAAAAGTTACGTCTTATAGTCCACGCAAAGACAACCCTCCAAGAACTCGACCTCTTGAAGGATGATGTGTTAAGCATTATCCAAAGCATTCAGAAGTAACCACTACCCTCTGATCTTCAATGCAGCCTTCAATTGGCTGCATTCTGCCGCCCTAAATTGAAATTATTTTTTTCATTTCACTTGTCAATTACAAAAGTTATTTGTATTGTTAGGTCATCGACAACACGCGCACCGTTGTCAGGTTAAAGAAACGTTCCGCCAGCCTGGCGACAAGGGCAAATGAGAGGGAATCATCATGGTTCATCAGCACTATGGCACCCAGACGGTCAACCGCGGCGCAGTTCTGCCCGGCATGCTCGTTAAGCACAAAGACAGCACCTGGACGGCATCAGCCAATAAGCGCGGAAAGCTCTACCTGCATCGTGGTATTGAGCGCACTTACACCACCGATCTGCTGGTCGAAGTTTTCCTGAATGGCGTGGGGAATGGCCTGAGCCATTAACGGAGGGAGTCATGCAAGAGAAGAAATGCGCGTACTGCCGCAAACCAATCGAGCAAGGGAAAGAAGTTAAAAACGTATTGCTCTTCATCCGCGGCGCCCAGCTGGCGCGCGAAGAACTCGATTACTGTTCTGAGCGTTGCGCTTCGTACGACCAGATGGCCCACGAAGCATAACGTATTCCCGCGCAAGGCGGGATCTACGTCCGGTGCCACCGACCAAAGTACACCGGAATACTACTCAAAACCAAAAACACACCCAATGGGCGCTATCTCTGGCCCGGGGATCTTACATCCAAAAATGAGGATCTGACATGGAATTTTTCTACCTGGTTAAGGCCACTCAGAAGTCAGGGAAACCTGACGCTGTAGTGTGGCTCTCCGCCAACACCCAATCACGAGCTGCGTTGCAGCTGGATGTCGCGCTGGAAGATGCAGGCATCGAAACTGGCCGCGGTAAAGACTACGCCAAGCCTGTCCGCACCGATTTCCCGGTGTTCAATGACCTGCCCGAAGAAAGCACCATCGATTACACCTGGTGTGAGCGCTATACCCTGGCCGACGACCAGCGCACCTGGAACGTGATCCCCGGCGCCGCACAGCTGGCACAACCAGACGAAGGGGGTGCTGAAGGTACTGACACCACTGTTGTCGACGGTGTGGATATCGAAACTGGCGAAATCGTTGGTGATGTAAACAGCACCGAAACGGTCTGTGATGCAGTAAGAGAGTTCCGCGAACGTGAACTGCCGGTATTAACGACCGTTGCCACCCTGCCTTTCCGTCAGCGTCTTCTGGCGCAGTACATCGCCGACAAGCAGTATTTCTACCACGTCGACGAAGAGCAGAAGAAAGCCATCCAGGTGCTCGAACTGGATGTGGATAACAGCTATGTGCAGAACATGATTCTGGCCGCCGAAAATGTTGAGGGCTTCAAGAAAGCACACGAGCCCGACATCTGGAAAGTGGTCAGTGCTCTGAAAACCATCTTCCCTGTTGATGGAAAACGCACAGAGCTGTCTGTCGTCATCCAGTTCTTTAAGGCGTGGTTCAGCACCGAGCACATTGACCGGGGGATCCTGACGCGCGAATGGGCCGCCGGCAACCGCATCAGCAGTGTACAACGCACTGACGCCGGGACCAATGCCGATGGCGGGTACGTAACTGACCGTGGTGAAGGCGCGCATCATACCCTGGACACCCTCGACCTTGAGATCGCCTGCGCCCTGCTGCCGATGGATTTTCACCACTTTGAAATCCCTTCCAGTGTTTTGCGTCGCGCAAAAGAGATTGTCGCAACCAAAGAAGAACCATGGAAATCGTGGAGCAAAATCCTGCGCAACCAGCCTGGCGTTCTTGCTGTGAACCGCGCGGCCATATTCAACCTGGTGCGCATCGCGCCGGAGAATATCCACCTGACGCCGGTTGCGCATCTGGAGTTCGTGAACCAGACGATGACCGCTGAATTCAACGCCGCAACTGAGTTGATGCCACTCCCGATCGCACAACCAGAAGCAGATACCCAAACTGCCGAAGAGCATCCACTGCCGAAATGGACTGAAGCTGGCGAGCAGAAACTCGCTGATGAGAGTGAAGCTGAAACGCAGACCCTGCCGAAGTGGGCGAAAGAAACTATCAGCCAGCCACAGGTCGCGAACCTCGGCGGCGGCATGTTCTCCATCGAAGGCCTGATGAACGAAAACAAACCACAAACAGATGACCGTTCACCGGTTAAAGAGGAGACCACCAGCGATGTGCAGATGGAAGAGACTGACCCGCCGGAAGGAGAAAGTATTGAGGCGGTTCAACCAGGCGAAAGCGCCGATGCAGCTGATCCGCAAACAGTTGCCCTGAACCCGGCTGAGGTGCTGGCCGCCGCGGTGCCGGAGCTGGCGAACGCCACTGCGCCGGAAGTTACCACCGAAACGCCGGAGGAAACCGCCATCGCGCCGGAATACCCAGCGTACTTCGAACCGGGCCGCTATGAAGGTCTGCCGAATAACGTGTATCACGCAGCGAACGGGATCAGCAGCACGCAGGTGAAGGATGCCCGCGTCAGCCTGATGTTCTATCACGGCCGCCATGTAACTAAGACAATCCGCCGCGAAAGCAGCGAGGCGCTGACGTTCGGCAGCCTAGCCCACACGCTGGCCCTTGAGCCGGAGAAGCTGCACGAAGAGTTCGCTGTGTTCCCGGGCGTGCCGGAGGGAGCGTTCACCACCACCGACTCCATGAAGGCGTTCATCCGCGAATTTAATGCGGATAAGCCAAAAGCCGAGCAGCTGAAACTCACTGGCAAGAAAGAGGAACTGCAGGCGGCGATCCGCGCGGTGTATCTGGATGCCATTTTCGCTGATGAGTACGAGCAGCAATGGCGCGATAGCGTGGCCGGGAAAGCCATTCTGTCCAGTGAACAACTGGCGCTGGCCACTGCAATTCAGCAGGCCCTGCTGAACCATAAATCGGCCGGGAAGCTACTGCGCCACCCTTCCCGTTCAGTCGAAACCAGTTACTTCGGTATGGACGACGAAACCGGCCTTGAAGTCCGTGTACGCCCGGACCTTGAGGTTGAAATCAACGGCGTTCGTATCGGCGTTGACCTTAAGACAATCAGCATGGGCCGCATTAAGCAGGACGGCCTGCGCGCCAAACTGCACCGGGAAATTATCGACCGCGACTACCACCTTAGCGCGGGCATGTACTGCGACGTCGCTGACTTTGACCAGTTCTTCTGGATCTTCGTCAACAAAGACGAGGGTTACCACTGGGTGGCGGTCATTGAGGCGTCGGAGGATCTGCTGGCGCTGGGCATGCAGGAGTATCAGAAAACCATGCGCGCCCTGGCTCAGGCTTACGACACCAACTGCTGGCCAGCGCCGATCACCGAAGACTACATCGACGAACTGAACGACTTCGACCTGCGCCGCCTTGAAGCGCTGCGTCTGGCTTAATGGAGAGAATGATTATGCAAAACACCAACATTATCGCTGCTGAGCAGACACCGAACACCATCTCTGCCAGCAATGCAGTATTCAACGTGCAGGCGCTCGGCCAGCTGACCGCCTTTGCTGAGCTGATGGCGCAATCTGCTGTGACCGTACCGAAGCACCTGGCGGGGAAACCTGCCGACTGTATGGCGATCGTCATGCAGGCTATGCAATGGGGCATGAACCCTTACGCCGTCGCGCAGAAAACGCACCTGGTCAACGGCGTGCTGGGTTACGAAGCGCAACTGGTTAACGCGGTGATCTCCAGCTCCAGCGCGATTGTGGGCCGCTTCCATTACGAATACGGCGGCGACTGGGAAAAGATCGCCGGAAAGAAAGACGGCCGCGATGAGCTGGGACTGTTTGTCCGGGTTGGCGCTGTCCTGCGCGGCGAAACCGATATCACCTGGGGAGAGAACATCTACCTTGCTGACATCA
The DNA here is from genome assembly GCF_006874705.1 of Leclercia adecarboxylata. Taxonomy (NCBI): domain Bacteria; kingdom Pseudomonadati; phylum Pseudomonadota; class Gammaproteobacteria; order Enterobacterales; family Enterobacteriaceae; genus Leclercia; species Leclercia adecarboxylata. The sequence continues at coordinate 4,417,517 of NZ_CP035382.1, forward strand.
CCACCCGGAACTCGCCGCTGTGGAAAACGGCCCCCAAGCAGCAGATCGCTTATCTCGCGGTGAAGTATTGGGCGCGCCTGTACTGCCCTGAGGTCATCCTCGGCGTCTACAGCCCGGATGAAGTAGAGCCACGCACCGAGAAGGAAATCAACCCGGTGCCCGCCCAGCGCGTGAGCTTGGCTGATATCAAAGGTGACACCGTAACAACCACTCACAGCGCACAGGAATCGGCTGCCAACATCGATGCTATGGCCGATGAGTTCCGGGATCGCATTGAAGCGGCGCAGGACGTGGATAACGCCAAAGCAGTACGCGCCGACATCGAAAGCGCCAAGAACGCCCTCGGCTCCGCCCTGTTCACTGAACTGAAGAACAAAGCCGTGAAGCGTTACTACCTGGTGGATGCACGCAACAAGGTCGAGGCGGCGATCAACTCCCTTCCTCAGCCTGAAGAAGCGGATTCCGCCGAGAGGTTCGCAGAAGCCGAGCGCGTGCTGGCGTCGGCCAAACGTCACCTGGGCGATGACCTGCACGATAAGTTCAGCATCACCCTAGCGGATATGAAACCGGAATACGTGGCCTAAGGGAGGCGGGAGGGTTCGCCCTCCCGGTAACGAGATGAGCAAATTCACCAAAGAGCAGTTGATCGAATGGGCGCAAACGCATAAAAAACGCGCGGAGGAGTATCTGGCCGCCGTACCCAGTGACGAATATGGCCTGAAAGATTTGGCCCTGTTTGAAATCGCACTGGCAGCGCTGACTGCTCCGACTGAGCCGGTTTATCAATACCGTATCCGGAACTGCTACAACGGTCAGGTAACGGAGTGGCAAACCATAAGACGTGACCAAGTTGATTTTGTTTTAAAAGCCCAGCCGCATAATGCTGAGTTTCAAATTATCACCCCGCCAGCACCACAGTTACCGCATCCAGCTGCGCCGGAGAAGATGACCGTTGAAGAGTTGCCATCAGACATCAAGCAGCTACCGGCCGCCACCGCGCTGGTTTGGATGGAGGGCTGGAACGCCTGCCTCACCGCCATGATCTCTGGCACGAAAGGAGATGACCATGCGACTGATTAACCGCAGCACGCAGTCACCGCTGGCGCGTCAGGCCTGCGACATCGCCCTTGCAGCCCATCAGGAGCGCTACGGTAACTAAGGGCGCAGCAAGATGAGGGAGACGTACACGGTGCGGGTGGAAGGCGTGAAGGTCTGGGTGGAGGTGGTGAACCGCAAGGCGAGCTACGTGGCCACAGCGATGACCGGCATGCGCCGCCTGCGATCCTTACCAGGCCAAGCCGCCTGATATTGAAATATCACAAACACTTTACCGGCATCTTTATACTGATGCCGGTTACCTGAGGTGAAAGATGGCACAGGTGATTTTTAACGAAGAGTGGGTTGTTGCGGAGAGGCTGGCTGCAAAGACTGGTCTGGATATCCGCCAGATTGAAAAATATCGTCAGGGTTGCTGGATTGAGGGGATACATTTTAAACGACATTCACCCACAGGCATCCAGACATCGCGCGGTATAACCTGGTACAACTATCCAAAGATTAATCAGCTGATACAGGACGCATAAATGGCAGATTTACCACCGGGTGTGGAGCTTCGCGGTCAAAGCATTCGCATCTGGTTCATGTATAAAGGTAAGCGCTGCCGGGAACTGCTCAGGGGGTGGATCCCCACCCTTTCAAATATTAAGAAAGCAGGCCAGTTACGAACGGTCATCGTCAGTGAGATTTCGCTGGGAGAGTTTGATTACCGCACCCGTTTTCCCGAATCAAAGCTGGCAGATACTACCTCCGGCACCGTGCAGATCCGTTCATTCGGTGAACTCGTGGATACCTGGTTAACTAACCGTAAAATCGAACTAAGCGCCAATACCTTGCGCAAAACAGCATCGCAGCTTAAAACCATCGTGGCCGTGGTTGGCGCTGATACTCTTATTCGCGAGATAAAGCACAACGACGTACTGCGCTACCGAACGGAGTTGCTTGAGGGCCAGACAATGTATGCCGTACATGTTCGCTCCAATAAGATCGGCCGCAGTGTAAGAACTGTCGATAATTATATCTCACTGCTCTGTTCTCTTTTGAGATTTGCCCACAGGTCAGGATTTACCACAGAAAAGGCATATTCGGGCATCAAGAAACTCCAGAAGAGCAGACCTAAACCTGACCCACTGACCCGGGCCGAGTTCAATCAGCTTATAGCAGCCAACCATGGGCAAAAAGGAAATATGTGGCAGTTCGCTATCTACTCCGGGTTGAGGCATGGAGAACTGGCCGCGCTTGCCTGGGAGGATGTCGATCTGGCAAATGGCACCGTGCATGTCCGGCGCAACCTGAATGCACTGGGGATGTTCGTCCCTCCCAAGACAGATGCAGGGTTCCGGACAGTGACTTTGCTTACGCCGGCAATCGAAGCTCTTAAGGCGCAGAGTGAGCTGACTGCGCTCTTTCCCAAAACGGAGATTACCTATCACCACCGCGAATACGGGTTGACCGAACAACAGAAGGTACATTTTGTTTTCATGCCCAGAGTAAGGAAAGGTGCGCAGAAACCATACTACTCTCTGAGCAGTATTGGCGCTCGATGGGACTCTGCTGTAAAACGTGCTGGTATTCGCCGTCGCAATCCGTACCATACACGGCACACTTTCGCATGCTGGTTGTTATCGGCAGGCGCTAACCCGGCTTTTATTGCTAATCAGATGGGGCACGAAAATGCGCAGATGGTTTATGAAGTCTACGGTGCGTGGATTGAAGAATTGAATGGCGAGCAAATTGACATGTTAAACAATAAGTTAGCTCAGCCAACCGAGAAAAATTAGTATTAAGCCACTATTTTTAATTACTATTTTTCGAACTCGAAATAGTCATTAAGCTTTGAAAACAATGTTATCTCGTCAATAGGACTACCATTTTTCCTATCATGAAACAAATGCTCAAAATATATTTTTGCCTGTTCTTTTTTCAAAGCCTTGCCATTGCGCCCACTACTATCAACTGGGCAAAAATGTAGGTTAACGCCCAGGTTATAAATATCTAACACTTCGCCAGCAGTTGTTTTAGCATCGGATAAGAAACTATTTCCAATGCAAAAACTATCAGGTTTTATGACTGTCTCGCCATACATTAACTCGCATTGATCAACGATATTTTCATTAACTGCGTACGACATCCAAGATTTATTTTGAATGTATTTTTTCCAGCTTTCAAAATTAGATTTGATGTTTTCTTTTTTGAAGTATAATAACAAACAAGCTGAGCGCTGATCATTTAGATAGCGTGACGTTAACTGTAGCAACCCTTCAAAGATCTTTTGATTATTATATCCAATCTTTGCTTCAATTAGCCATTTGAACTTGTCTTTTTCGACAAAAATGTCTACATGACCTCTAGACGACGGTTCGCTTTTCGTGTGGAAACCAGATTTTTCTAACAATAAAGATATAGTAGTACTAATCTGCTCTTCAGATTGATTATAGTATTTATCAGCATTCGACTCTAGAGCTCTTACAGCCTTACGCAGTTCAACAAAAACACTTCGGCTAAATTCATCAAATTTTTGAGGATCAATCAAATCAAGAAATTCATCCAATTGGCCAGAAGCCAACATTGCATCAAACACTTCATCCTTCAGATCCATTTAATCTATTTCCCAGTCTTCATCATCTGAGTATGTACTCAAACTAGTTGTGAAATAGAAAAATAGCCGTTCCTTTAAAACAGGGCATATGACATACCCATCTTTTGATAAACATTCTTGTCTATGATACAAATAATACTTAAATTCACTCTTAGTCAATTCAATCTCTTGGTTTCCTTCAAGAATATATGAATAACGTGGCTCAAATATCTTTAACGTTTCGCCACAAAAATAAATGGCGATATTCATGCACTCAGTATTATTAGATTTAGTTATAGACTTAATTTTTGTGAGCGGAAAATATTTTATCTTAGGATTTTTTTCAATATAAGTGATAAGGCGGAACATTTCCTCCTTGAGTTCTAACTGAAGAACAGGATCATTCTGTATTCTTATCTTCACCTGTTCTAAGTGCCCCATCACCCAGCGCCTTGTTCAACCATAGAAATCAATGAAATAGAATGTGGCAATCCTTTTGGATTGTCGATTATAAACCTTCTGCAGAAAGTATAATTAAAGTTTGCCATAGATTCCAGACTTACCTGCGTTTTGATTTTTAACTTAAGCTTAGCGACTGTCTGTTCCCATCGAACAGTAACAGCTACACATTCAACCTCTTCCTTTTCTGCTCCAGCCAAGTGATACTCCTGATCACGTAAACACACGTCCACCTCTTTCCGACAGGTACGAGGAATGGAAATGCCGTTATCGTGGCTATAAAACACACAATCAACCACTCGACCGATGGAAGAATCGTCATAAATCGATGTAATTGCATTATTTAAGTTTACAGGATTTGTATCTTTAAGTTTAATCCCATTAGCAGATATGATTTTCACAAAAACATCCTGTAATTTTTCCATTTCATGCTCGATGTCTCTTTTTCCGACATCAGTTGAAATTCGGAATTCAATCCTTTTATAGTCATGAGGTACAAATACAGTGTCTATAAATTGCTTTTTTATCTCTTTTTTATAGGATAACTGCCGAAGAATACCATCAACCTTCTTAAGCTCCTCCACTCGCTCAATTATTTTACGCGGAGTAGAAAAATAAAACATAAGCCCACTTTTCTTATTTTCAATACTGGTTAGCACCGGTAATGAAGCCATAGTCAATTTTTTTTGTTCAACAAATAGAGGGAAAGACTCAGAATAAGGTTTGCCATCGAATTTAAAATTGATGGCATTTTTTAACAAAGCTTGGTGTTCAGCATCCGTTATTGTAAATAATTCACAATAATGTTTTCCTAAATACATTAAAGCCTTAGTAATTCTAACCAGATTAGAATAAGTGGCTTTTTCTGGTGCTTTTCGCTTTCCAGAAAATTGTTCTAAAATATTGGACTGAGTATCCTTCCACCCTAAACCAGTATCGAAACCGTATTGTTTTAAGTAGTAACGTGAATAATTGGTATCCGAAATGGCGCCAATAACTTCCAATAACTTTTCAACAGGCAGTAAGTCACTCATACTCTGATTTTCAACTTGAGACATAATCAGCTCCAATTTTTTTCTCATTAAAATAGCGAGCCGAAAAAATGTCAATTGAATTCTTTGTTGTGAAACCTTTTTTTGAAAATTCTTTACAATTTAACAAATTAATGAAATCAATTATTAAACCGCAACCCAAGAATGAAATGTAAGGATTGTATATTCGTACAGTAAATGCGTAGTGTTTCTTACGTTTTCAGTCTCATTGGAAGGTTGCAACAAAAACCATAACCGTAAATCACTGCCACAGAATTGAGTAGAAGCGGAAATTTTCTGGAAATCGTCGCCGTAATCCGTACCATACGCAACATGCTTTTGCATGCTAACTGTCATCAGTTAGTACGGCTCCGTCTTTTTAACGAACCAGATGGGAAAGTAAACACGCAATACATTGATGAAGACTCTGATGCGTAGATGAAGAATTGATTAGCGGACAGGGGATGACGTTGTATGACAAACTGTCACTCTGAAAAAAACTTTGCCCCTTTTATGCCCCTTTTGGTTCCACAGGTAGCAATAAATGCAACAAAATCAAGAAGTTACTAAGAAAGAACAATACAACCTCAACAAACTGCAAAAGCGTCTGCGCCGCAACGTCGGTGAAGCCATTGCAGATTACAACATGATTGAAGAAGGCGACCGCATTATGGTCTGCCTGTCTGGCGGCAAAGACAGCTATACCTTGCTGGAAATCCTGCGCAATCTTCAGCAAAGCGCGCCGGTCAATTTTTCGTTAGTGGCCGTCAACCTGGATCAGAAGCAGCCGGGCTTCCCGGAGCATATCCTGCCGGAATACCTGGAGCAGCTGGGCGTTGAGTACAAAATTGTCGAAGAGAACACCTACGGCATCGTTAAAGAGAAGATCCCGGAAGGGAAAACCACCTGCTCGCTCTGCTCGCGTCTGCGTCGCGGCATTCTGTATCGTACGGCCACCGAGCTCGGCGCAACCAAGATTGCCCTCGGCCACCACCGCGATGATATTTTACAGACGCTGTTTCTGAACATGTTCTACGGCGGCAAAATGAAAGGCATGCCACCGAAGCTGATGAGCGACGACGGGAAGCACATTGTGATCCGTCCCCTTGCCTACTGCCGCGAAAAGGACATCGAGCGTTTTTCCGAGGCCAAAGCCTTCCCGATCATTCCGTGCAATCTGTGCGGCTCCCAGCCGAACCTGCAGCGTCAGGTGATTGGCGATATGCTGCGCGACTGGGACAAACGCTACCCGGGCCGCATCGAGACCATGTTCAGCGCGATGCAGAACGTGGTGCCTTCGCACCTGAGCGATATCAACCTGTTTGATTTCAAAGGGATTAAGCACGGTTCAGAAGTGGTGAACGGCGGCGATCTGGCATTCGATCGCGAAGAGATCCCGATGCAGCCCGCGGGCTGGCAGCCGGAAGAGGATGACACTCAGCTGGATGAGATGCGTCTGAACGTTATTGAAGTGAAGTAATCTTTAAGCGTCTCAGCGCTACCGCTGAGACGCTCTTCCGCCCGCTTATTTCAGCAGACGAACCTTGCAGTTTTTGCCTTTGATCTTGCCGTTTTGCAGCTGTTTCCACGCTTTTTGCGCCACCGACTGACGTACCGCCACGTACACATGTGCCGGGTGCACCGCGATTTTGCCAATATCAGCGCCGTCGAGGCCAATATCACCGGTCAGCGCGCCCAACACATCACCTGGACGCATTTTGGCTTTTTTCCCGCCGTCGATACAGAGCGTCGCCATTTCGGCGGCCAGCGGCACAATACCGACGTTTGCCGGAGCATCGACCCAGTTCAGCTTGATTTGCAGCATTTCTGCCAGGATGTTAGCCCGCTGCGCCTCTTCCGGGGCACAGAAGCTGATCGCCAGACCGCTATTACCCGCACGGGCAGTACGGCCGATGCGGTGTACGTGCACTTCCGGGTCCCAGGCCAGCTCGTAGTTCACTACCAGCTCCAGAGATTTGATGTCCAGACCGCGGGCGGCTACGTCTGTCGCTACCAGCACGCGGGCGCTGCCGTTGGCAAAACGCACCAGGGTCTGATCGCGGTCGCGCTGCTCAAGGTCGCCATGCAGCGACAGCGCGCTCTGTCCGGCCTCGGTCAGGGCATCACACACCGCCTGACAATCTTTTTTGGTATTACAGAACACCACGCAGGAGGCGGGCTGATGCACGCTGAGCAGCTTTTGCAGCAGCGGGATTTTTCCCCGCTGGGTGGTATCGAAGAACTGCTGTTCAATCGCCGGGAGGGCGTCGACGGTATCAATTTCGATGGCGATCGGGTTTTGCTGTACGCGCCCGCTGATGGCGGCAATCGCCTCGGGCCAGGTGGCCGAAAAGAGCATGGTCTGGCGCGACGGCGGGGCAAAACGCGTCACCTCGTCGATGGCTTCGCTAAAGCCCATATCCAGCATCCGGTCGGCTTCGTCCAGCACCAGGGTCTGGAGCGCGTCGAGGGAGACCGTACCTTTCTGCAAATGATCAAGCAAACGCCCCGGCGTGGCGACGATGATGTGCGGCGCATGCTGTAAAGAATCGCGCTGGGCGCCAAACGGCTGGCCACCGCAGAGGGTTAAAATTTTGGTGTTTGGCAGAAAACGCGCCAGGCGACGTAACTCTGCCGCCACTTGATCCGCCAGCTCGCGCGTCGGACAAAGTACCAGCGACTGCGTCTTATAAAGGCTGGCATCAATATGCTGTAACAGCCCAAGACCAAATGTCGCCGTTTTGCCACTGCCGGTTTTCGCCTGTACGCGGACATCGCGTCCTTCCAGGATCGCTGGCAGCGCGGCAGCTTGTACAGGGGTCATCGTCAGGTAACCCAACTCGTTAAGATTATCGAGTTGGGCGGCAGGCAGTACGTTCAGCGTTGAAAAAGCAGTCACAGTTATTCTCGCGGTAAAAAACTCACAGTCAGCAGGCGCGTATCCTCGCAGATCTCCGCCTTTGATGCGACATTTTAATCGGGACTTCATCCGGTGGCGGATCCGGCATCGGCTGCGGGCGTGGGATCGGTTCAGGAACGGGCACTGGATCGACGGGTATCGGATCCGATTGCCGGGTTTGTTGCAGCAGCAGTGTCAAGAGCATAGCCATATTACCCTCCAGAAGAACGGATTGTCTCTTTTAGGGTAGTCGCTGCGGGGTTGCAGGCAAAAAAAAGCCGACTTATTTAAGTCGGCGTCGTACGAATCAATTTTGCTATGCAGTAATTCAAAAAAGGAAGTAAGACAATATGGAGCGCAACGCCCATCGCTTGACGTTGCATTCACCTGCGGGAGAGATAGTGCACCTTATGGGTAAAGGGTTTATTGACCTCGCTCAATTAAAATAGCGTTTCAGGCGCATCTGAACGCCAGAATAGTGTAAATTTACAACCATTTACTGCGATGTAACCACCACGCAACACCACCAATTAAAACGACTAACATGATGCAAAACAGTGAAAAGCCGAAGCGGAACTCCCCGCCGGGGATCCCTCCGAGGTTGACGCCAAATAGCCCGGTTAAGAAGGTGCTGGGCAGAAAGACCATCGCCATCAGCGACATAGTGTAGGTTCTGCGGGAGAGCGACTCCTGCATGACCTGCGCGATTTCGTCTGTCAGTATCGCCGTACGGGCAATACAGGCGTCGATTTCATCGAGGCCGCGTCCGAGGCGGTCGGCAATATCCTGCATTCTGCGACGCTGATCGTCATTCATCCAGGGGAGTCGTTCACTTGCCAGCCGGGCATAAACATCGCGCTGCGGGGCCATGTAGCGGCGCATCACGATCAGCTGTTTACGCAGCAGCGCCAGAAATCCGCGAGGCGGAATAACCTGATCGATCAGATTATCTTCCAGATCGATGATCTTATCGTGCAGCTCTTCGATAAACTCGCTGGCATGATCGGTGAGCGCGTCGCAGACATCCACCAGCCAGCTCCCGCAATCCTCCGGGCCGGTGCCCTCTTTTAAATCCCCGACGACATCGTCCAGCGCCAGCACTTTTCGCTGCCGGGTCGAGACAATCAGTCGCTCATCCATATAAAGGCGCATCGCCACCAGCTGATCCGGCCGCTCATCGGTGCTGCCATTAATACAGCGCAGGGTAATGAGTGTCCCCTCGCCCATACGGGTCACGCGCGGGCGCAGGCTTTCCCCCGCCAGCGCGTCGCGCACGTTGTTGGGCAATAACGGGGTTGAAGCCAGCCAGTGAGCGCTCTCCGGCTGGGTATAGTTCAGGTGCAGCCAGCAGGGATGTTGCCGATCGATAATATCGTTATCGGTGAGCGGTCTCGCCCCACCTTTCCCATCGAGTAACCACGCAAAAACTGCGTCAGGAACGTTAACTTCCGATCCTTTTAAGCCTTCCACAGCGCCTCCGCCAGTAGCTGTTCTTTGCTGTCAGTCTAGCCACACCGGCAAGTTAAGCAACCATTTACCCCGCCATCGCGCTGAATTTATTCATAAAAGAGACTATTCCTGAATCAACTGCGGCGGACAAAAAAGCCTGGCGAACCAGGCTTTTATATCAGATGGCGTGTCAGGCACGCGCGGGGTGATGTTGCCCATCGAATAATGGCGCAGAGGATGCCGGTTCCAGATGGAAATTTCGCGTACGGGCCTGCAACTCAACCACCTGATTTTTTAGCACCGTCGAGGAGCCGGACAGCTCTTCCACCATCCCCACGTTACTCTGGGTGACGTTTTCCAGATCGGTCAGGGCCTGAGTGATTTGCGCGATGCCCTTCTCCTGTTCATAGGTCGAGGTGGAAATCTCATCCATCAGCTTGCTGACCTGTCCTGAGCCGCTGACGATTTCATGCATGTTCTTTTCGGCTTCGGCCACCACCATCGCCCCCTGACTGACGTTGCTGCTGGTCACGGCAATCAGGGATTTAATGCTTTTTGCCGCCTCGGCACTACGATGCGCCAGGCTGCGCACTTCCCCCGCCACCACGGAGAAGCCCTTGCCATGATCGCCGGCCCGGGCAGCTTCAACCGCGGCATTGAGCGCCAGGATATTGGTCTGGAACGCGATACCGTCAATCATGGTGATGATCTCGGTCATCTGCTGGGCGCATTCAGTAATGGAGTGCATATTGTTGGCAACCTGCCCCATCAGCTCGCCTCCTCTCTTTGCCTGCAGAGTCGCCACGTTTGCCTTTTCATTGGCGAGGCGAGTGTTATCAGCGGTGTTTTTAGTGGTAGCTGCCATCTGTTCCATGCTGGCAGAGGTCTGGATCAGCGACGCGGACTGCAGCTCCGTTTTCGCTGCCAGTGCCGAACTGCGGGTGGCCAGCTGTTCAGACAGACTCATTGCGGTTGCGGAGGAGGAGCGAATCTCACGCACCAGCGTGGCGATGTTGCCCGACAGGGTGTTAATGCCCGGGATCAATCGCCCCGCGCAGTTATTACCAAATTCAGGAATAGTAACGCCCAGATTGCCGGAGACAACTTCTTCGATGCTTCTTTTTACCGTATTGATGGGCACAACCAGGTACCGGGTCATGTAAACCCGGAGGAACATAAACGCGACGATAAACAGAATATTAAGTGAAATTAACAGAGGTGTTTGCGGTGCTAAAGAAATGACCAACCCATCAATTAAAAGAAAGACAACCATCAGATAAGAAAGAATAAAAGTCCTTACGCTAATGTTCCTGAGCATAATATATCCCACAACGGAATTTTTAGATGATAAGGAATATATAGCATTGCGTTTTTAATTTTTCATCTTCATTTCGTAGAGACAACTCATAAATGGTATACCTCTTATTATTTGCGTTAGGTAGAACAAATGCGCCCACCAAAGCAATAATTAAAGTACTATACACTGATGTTGCCGTAACCAGGGAATGTCAAAGCGGTGAGCGATAATGCAGCTATTCAAACCTTCATACTTAAGCCCTATTCCCACTCCAGATGATGGCAATTTAGCCACGCTTAACTAACGCATTAAGGAACATATTTTACGTTTTTACTGAAAAAAACATTAATGTTTTCCCAGCGCTAATCCGATACTGAATTAAATAGATACCCTCGTATACCTGTGCGGTTCGTTTTAACGCCGCCAGTGTTTTTCTGTGACTGTTAAGCGTGAGAATTTTGATGATGTACATCGCGTGGGATCCCATCCTCATAGGCGTTTCCTGGCTGGTCGCGTTTTTCGCCGCATTTGTCGCGCTGGACAGTGCAGGGAAAATACGGCTCGCCAACTCGCGAGCCTCGCTGTTCTGGCGCTTCGCTGGCGGCGTAACGCTGGGCACGGGGATCTGGTCGATGCATTTTATCGGCATGCTGGCGATGCGCATGCCGGTAATGATGAGTTACGATCCGGAGCTCACCCTCACCTCATTCGGCATCTCGCTGGTCGCGGCAACGCTGGCTATCAATACTGCCGTGTCAGGGGGTTCGCTCTCCCTGCCCCGCCTGCTGCTGGCCACCGTCATCCTCAGTGCGGGCATCGTCTCGATGCATTATGTGGGGATGTCTGCCCTGCTGGCCCATAGCGCGATCCGCTGGAATATGCCCGTTGTGCTGCTGTCGGGGGTGATTTCGCTCATCGCTTCTGGCACCGGCTTGCGACTGGCCTTTCATTTTCGCCATCAACACAAAGGTGTGGTGAAGAAGCGGATTATCGCCGCCGGGGTGCTGGGTGCGGCCGTGTGCGCGATGCACTATACCGGCATGGCCGCCGCGGATTTCCATTCGGGCGCACATGCCATATCCGCCGGGATCGGCGAAATGAGACTCTCTGTCTGGGTTTCAGCCACAACGCTGTTATTGCTCGGCATTATGTTAATTATCTCTCACATCGATTCACATAACCGCGCCCACCAACTGACCGAGAACCTGCGCCAGCTGAACAACCAGCTGGAGATCCAGGCGCGCTACGACGGCCTCACCGGACTGGCGAACCGCCATCAAATGGACCTCATGTTGCTGGATGATCTGCGCCAGGCAGATGAAAACAACCGCCCTTTTGCGCTTATTTTTCTCAATCTCGACCGCTTCAGGAGTATTAATGACACCTGGGGCCATTTTGTCGGGGATGCATTGCTGATCAATGTCGTTAAACTCATCAAGGCCAGATTGCACCCCGCCATGACCCTTGCCCGTATGGGCGGGGATGAGTTTGTGATTTCGGGGCCAGACTGTGACGAAGCCCAGATGTCAGCACTCTGTACAATGCTGGTGAGTGATATTGCCCAGCCTTTTTACCTTAGCGGTCATGCGTTGAATATATCCCTCAGCGCCGGGATAAGTCTCTACCCTGAACACGGCCTGACCCTGCATGAGCTTAAACTGAAAGCGGATATGGCGTTGTTTAACGCCAGGAATGAGGGACGCAATGGCTGGACGGTTTACCGTCCGGGGATGTGAGCAACAGAATATAGTGCCGGTTTGGGCTGAAGCCTGACAAAATATGCCTGCGCCCTGGAACGCTATATATTTTGCAGGTCATTAACGAATGGAAAAGTGAGCTTTTTTTTATGCACTAACATCGTCGGAAAATAAAACTGTTCCAGCTGGTATAATTAATACAAATTTCACACGGATATCACAAAAAAATCCTGCCCGATCGGATGAAGTAGAGTATGTTTCAGAGAAGCCCACGCGTGCCGCTCCGTCGTGGATTTCAGGCACGTGACGTGCTGATAACTGAGACTGGCCTATGTCGCTTTCAGGGTTTGCTGCGCTGGATATGCTTAAAACGCCCGTGTGGGTAGTATCCCCGGTCACGGAGGATGTTCTTTTCGCCAATACGGCAGCAAAAAAGATCATGCAGGACGCGACGCTGGACAGCCTGCGCAAAGGAGTCTGCTCGGCACATGCGCAGGCAACGCTTGCGATGTATGTGCCCGATTTAAAGACCCAACAAGAGATTATTGAAATCTGGAGCGTGCTGGTAAATAACCAGCAGATCAGCCTCAGCTGCCGACTGTCGCTGGCCTTTTTTGATACCTGCGGCGAGGTGATTGTTTTTGAGGGCATCGCCCGGCAACCGGTAACGGGTCTTAAAGCCACCAGCTCCGGGACTTACCAGCGCAAAAAGCAGGGGTTCTACGCACGTTTTTTCCTGACCAACAGTGCGCCAATGCTGTTAATCGATCCCGCCCGGGACGGTCAGGTGGTGGATGCCAACCTCGCGGCACTCAATTTTTATGGCTACTCCCATGAACAGATGTGCAGCAAGCACACCTGGGAGATCAACACCCTCGGGCGCAATATTCTGCCGGTGATGACCGAAATCGCGCGCCTGCCCGGCGGCCATAAGCCGCTCAACTTTGTCCATCGACTGGCTGACGGCACCACCCGTCACGTACAGACCTATGCCGGCCCGATTGAGATTTACGGCGATAAACTGATGCTGTGCATCATTCACGATATAACCGAGCAAAAACGACTTGAACAGGAGCTCGAACACGCCGCGCTGCGCGACTCGTTAACCGGCCTGCTCAATCGCCGTCAGTTTTATAACCTCACCGATCAAGCCTCACCGAATCATCTTCCGGCCCAGCAGGAGTTCAGCCTGCTGCTGGTGGATACGGATCACTTCAAGCGCATCAACGATGTGTTTGGACATCAGAAAGGCGATGAGGTGTTGATTGCCCTCTCGCGAATGTTGGAAAGCTGTTGTCGAAAAGATGATTACGTTTTCCGCTGGGGCGGCGAGGAGTTTGTGCTGCTGCTGCCCCGCACGTCGCTGGACGCGGCGATGCAGATCGCAGAAACCCTGCGCGCCGCGGTTGCCCGCATTGCTATCTCCGGCCTGCCCCGCTTTACCGTCAGCATCGGAGTGGCGCGGCATAACCCGGAGGAAAATATCGACGATCTGTTTAAGCGCGTGGACGATGCGCTGTATCGCGCCAAGAATGATGGTCGTAATAAAGTGTTGGCGGCGTGATGTCGCCATCTGTCTTTCAATGTATTCCTTGAGGAGTGGTTAAGATGAGCAAAAAGATCCTGATGCTGGTCGGGGATTATGCAGAAGATTACGAAACCATGGTGCCGTTTCAGGCATTACAGATGATTGGCCATCAGGTTGACGCGGTCTGTCCTGACAAAGCCAAAGGCGACTTTATCATGACGGCGATCCATGATTTTGACGGCGCCCAGACCTACAGCGAGAAACCTGGCCACCGTTTTATTCTCAACGCCGATTTTGCTGAGGTGCAAGAAGAGGATTATGACGCCCTGTTAATTCCGGGCGGACGGGCGCCGGAATATCTGCGCCTCAATGAGAAGGTACTTGAACTGGTGCGGGCCTTTGACCAGGCGCGCAAGCCGATAGCCGCCGTATGTCACGGGGCTCAGCTCCTGGCCGCCGCTGATGTTCTGAAAGGACGGACCTGCAGCGCCTACCCGGCCTGCGCGCCGGAAGTCCGACTCGCCGGCGGATACTACGCTGATATTGGTATCGATGAGGCGTATGTCGATGACAATCTGGTTACGGCTCCGGCCTGGCCTGCGCATCCGCAGTGGCTGGCGAAGTTTGCTGAAGTGTTGCAGAAGTAAGGTAGGTGGTTTCAGGCCAGCCTGTCTACAGTCTCAAAAAAGCGCTCTTCGGTCATGATGACGTTGTCTTTTGCGCTCTGATACTGACGCCGGATAAACCAGCCCGTTTCCGGCGCCATGCTCAGATAAAACGTCTGGCGGATACCGGGCGCATCGACATGCAGGGTCACAATGCCTGTCTCAGCGCCATTCCAGAGCTGCTCTGGAAGAAGTCGGACGCTACGGTCGCCGTTCTGCAACCGGATGGCGGTGATGTCATAACGGCATATGCCGCTGTTCAGGCTGTAGCCCACCGCGCTCAGGTCATGTAGATGTCTGGTGGATAGCGTCACCTCGATTCCGGAACCCGCGAACCACTGGCTGATTTGCTGCGCAAGTCCATCCATTCGCGAGCAGAACGTTCTGACTTCTGCGTCAGCAGATTTTATGCCGGACGGTACTCTGTCGTTTTTATGCTGCAATTTTTTAAAAAAATGTTCTCTGGCTGACACATTCTCTCCCGACGTTTTATTCCGTTCCGGCTGACCAGAATCGGTAATATTAAATGCTATTTACACGATGATTTTCTGTTCAATAACCGTTCACGGGCCTACTCTACTGCGCACGTTTTCAGTTGTTCCGCCACACCCAGATGCATATTACTCTCCAGCTTCTGCCATTCTTCATCACTCCAGGGACGAAAACCACTGGTGCTCCGTGCGGATTTTTTCAACCCCATCCGCCTAGCCATCACCTTCACTGCTACGGAATGTCTTCCCGGTAGACGAGCGGTAATGGCGAATCCTTCGTCCGGATAGTACATTTTCAGTATCTGTCATTCGTCCTCAGTCAAGAACCGTCCGCTCAGCACGCCCATTTTTTCCGCCATCAGAGCCACGGCTCCCGGCGTCCGGCCCAGATATGCCGCCAGCTCCATTAATGGCTGATGCCGGTAGTGCTACTCCAGATACTGCGGATGTTCAACAGTCCACGGGGTATGGGTATTCCGTTATTTTTGAAGCCGATTCATCGCGTTTTGTCTCCGGGCCGGTTTTCCGGTAAAGCGTAACGACTCAGCAACTGATTCAGCCGGGCTTCAGTCTGTTTTTTCTGTGCCGGAGAAATCTGCCCTCCCTGCGCCTGTACCGCCATCTGTCGTAACAGTTCTTCCACAGGAATGGTACGGTTAAACGACTGCGCGATGGCGAACACCGCCGTTTTCAGTTCGCTGACGGTCATGTATTTGCCTCGCTTCTCATCCAGCGCGTTCAGTTGATTCGCCAGCTGCTGTAGCTGCGTCATCCCCTGATGCCAGCCATCAAGCGACTCAGACGGTAATACAGCGGCCTCCAGCTGCTGCTGCCACTGTTGCGCCAGCGGTTTCGCCTCTTCAGGCCAAAGGAACAGTGCCTGCTGCACCAGACTGTCGCCATAACTGATAGCCCAGTCCGGTTTTAACTGTGCAAGCCGTGTGAGTTGCTGCTGTGTTTGCTGTAGACCCGTTTCAGACGACGGCGCTTTTTGTCGCAGCCGGGCCAGTTGCTCACCGGAAAGCGCGACGGGCAGCGGAGAAAGCGTGGCGGCAAACTCCACCTTTTGCGGGTCCGGCTGATGTGTTACCTGCCAACCCCATACGCACGCCCCGGCCAGCACCAGCATAGTCAGCATTCCGGCGGTAAATGGCTTCCAGGGCTTCGCAGGTACCGGCGGTCCGGTCATCACCTGCCTGTCCGGCAGCGGCTCTGGCTGCACGACATGCACCCGCTTTACGTGTTCTGACGGGGCTGTAAGGCTGGCCGGGATGACAGCACCACCCGCATTTCTCCCGCCGTCGCTGCTTTCCAGCCGCACCGCCGCGTTATGCATCAGGGTGCGCAGGGCATCAAGCTGGCTGGCATGCTTCAGCTCCAGACGCTGCAGCACCTCACCCAGCGCAGTCAGGTGAGCTTCCGCCTGGTGCAACTGGCTGAGGTCGGCATACGACAGCGTCAGGGTGCGCATCTCCTGCTGCAGACGTTTATTCAGATTGCTGAGAATTTCCATTCGCGCAGGTACCGGTTGCGGCCAGATATTGACCCACTGGTGGGAAAGGAGCGTTTTCAGTATCGCCAGTCCTTCGTTCATGCCGTACATGCCAGCCAGCCGGGTGCGGACGAGTGTGTACCAGGCGGCGGTCTGGAGTTCCACCCCATTGTGCTCAAACAGCGAGAGGCAGAGTGTATCCGCATGCCGCCAGTTGACGTCCGGGCGTGCCGGATGGGTCAGTTTGTTCATTTCATCGCGCAGGACTGCGTAATCCACAAACGTGCGTGGGTCCCCGCCGGTTTTGAGGTGGTGGGTGTTTACCGGATTCATCATGCTGTCCTTGACGGGTCACAGAAATTCAAAAACAGGAACGTTTATCAAGATAGTTTTGCTGCTTCAGATGTCGAAGCAGAACCTTCCCATCAGGCATGAATTCAGTGCCGTAACGCACCAGCCCGACACCTTTCAACTCCGCATCTATGGAGTATCTCAATTCACCCGGAATGTGCTGCTCCAGTAAAGTCACATTCATCGACTGCAACCGGGGTTCGTACTTTAATAAAACATTCGATAACGTCGCTGTCAGTTGATGTGCGGTTCCTGGCATGCCCTGAAGGATTTTTGTCATATCAGGCAAACCGTAGTCAGGCAAATGTGAAATGGCTCCGGCTCTTGAATTGAGAATACGCTGAATATTATCCAGTACAGACAAAATGACCTGGTCCTCTTCGCTTGCCAGCTCCATGGAGAGATCCCCTGTAAAATTACCAGTAAGCGTTTCATATAAAGATGGGCGTTTATAATTCATAATAAATTCGTGAATCCTATAGCGAAGCACAAATCACATACTTTATTGTGCTTTCTTTATTTTCATAAATACTCTTTTTTACAACACCACCAATAACTACTATGCTATATCCGGTTAAACACCAGGAAAGCATCAAACTAACTCGAAGTGGATTTGTGCCATACCAAGAAGAGATCATATAGATAATAACCAAACCAATAGCCAATAGCCAATAGCCAATAGCCAATAAAGTGTATTTTATCTTTATAAAACAGAAAGAAACCTCACCGGGATAACAATATATCTCATATATATCATTACAAAACCTAGCGAAACCCCCAGTGCATGCACTCCAAGCCAAACAGTTAATTTTGACGATTCTTTAGTGAACACTCGTTTACATAACCCTGAGAGTCTGTAAAATCTTTAAATTTTTCTCCGCTCTTATTACGAATAAAATATAGTGTGTTCACTATTGGTATACCTTCGTCATCTATCACACGAAATTGCTCATCATATAAACCATCTTTTATCAACTCCTCTACTAGTGGCAATGTTTTTGTTACGACTGGTAAGTTATTAGATACAGCCGCCATCGTCCTTTTCGTTCGCCGCAGGTACGTCCCCAGGGTTCCGTACTCGATTTTAACGGCTTCGAGCCGCAGGTAGCTTCCGCCGCCGATGAGCGTGATGCGCTTTTTCTCCGCAAACGTGATGTCGCTCTCCGAGGTCAGGATTTGGATGGGTTTATTTTAAGACATAGCCGTCATAACCTAGTTCGCCAGGATAAAGAAGTTCTTTATCTGTGCCGTATAAGAATTCAATAGAGTCATAGGCTGCAACTTCAGATGTGCCGTAAAATGGGGAAGGTTTAAATATTACTTTCCCTTCAACGTCGTATAAAATAAAATAATAATCCTCATTCTTCAGGTATTTATAAAGTGATAGCGGAGATATTATTTTAGCATGGTATATATCTACTTTGTATTTTCCATCAGGGCTGACCATATCAAACCTCTTTGTTTTTTCATTGACAAACAAAGTAGAAGGCAAAAAAAACCAAGTAATTAATAATAGGAAAAAAACAATGTGTACTTTTTTTATTTTCATTTACAGAGGGATCTCCTTGTCGTTTCCTCTCGGTGAGACCCATAATACATCAGAAAAAACAATATAATCCCCACCTGAATCATTTTTTCTTTGCCACTCCCGAAAATCTTTATTAAAGATAGGTACAAATCCTGAAAAACTTCTCACCAGATGCCCCCACAAACCAGATAAGTAGGTAGACATGTAAATACTAGTTTCTTCTTTATTGAGAATGCGATCTTTACTCCAAATCCCTAGAGGCTCTGATGAATTCCCTTCATCAACAAAATCATAGGTATCCTTCAAGTAGAATCCCAGCTTATCTACAATAAAAAATGTTTTTTCTTTCCTGGTTTGTGTCATTCCACGAACGCATATTTTAAGATTTGAGTTACCCATTGCACCATACCAATCGTTTATCGTATCCAATTTACTACCTATTGGAATGAGATTGACCTGGGATGTTTTATCCAATTCTATAACATCGTCAGTGTACCCAAGAGATATCACATTTTTATTGAAATCACCTTTACTCTGAAGAAGTTTTTTTAGTCGGGCAATACCTTTTGTACTTTTCCAACGACCAGAAAGTTCTTCAATCCCAGCGCTAACTTGTTCAAATTTTATTGCCCAGGACATTTTGACTATTTCAGTACTAACTTGAGTTGGTGGCAAGTTTCTTGCGTCCTCATCTAATGATTTTCTTTTACTTTCAGCAGTGAACGCAAATGCTGGCGAAATTTCAAACCACTGTTCCATTAACTTAGGAGCCATCTCCCACCCCATATTTCTCATCGCATCCGGAATCTTATCAATATGAAAGAATTCCACACTGACTTTCTTTTCCTGCTGTTCCGGTTCCTTTGACGTCGTTGTCGATGAAACGGTCATCACCTAGTCCCCGCTCTAATCTGGAAAACATAGTCCAGGACCACGTTTTCTTCAGTATACGAATTCACTGTATACGTCAGTGCTGAATCAGTTCTTCCCTGCAACGCACCTGTGGGTGTATTAACCTGATAAGCAAATTCCATATCTTCTGCCCCTGTTAATGCATCTGAAATTCTGAAACAGGCGGAGTTTGGTCCACATGACAAAATGGGTAATGGTGTGGGCATTTTAGTCTGGTCTTGCTCCAAGGAATTACCCCCCGCCGCCATCGTCCGCTTCGTCCTTCTCAGATACGTCCCCAGGGTGCCGTAATCAATCTTCCCCGCCTCCAGCCGCAGGTAACTCCCGCCACCAATCAGGGTGATGCGTTTTTTTCCGGCAAACGAGATGTCACTCGCCGAACTCATCGTCAGCTTTTTCTCCGCAATCAACTGCATCTTCCCGTTCTGCGCCTGCATCTCCACCTGGCCTTCGCTGGCTTTCAGGCTCAGTTGCCCCGTTCTCGCAAACAACCCGATTTTTTCTCCGGCCAGCGCCGTCATGTTGCCCATCACGCCAGTGCTGATATCGCTCCCGGCGTTAATGGCAATGTTCTTCGCGGCGGTCATCTGCAGATGCTCACCGCTGGTGAATGCCATCCCTTCCGGCGCGGAGAACAGCAGGGTTTCGTTCAGCGGCTTCAGGCGCTTTTCAAACATCTGTATCTGGCTGTCAATGTCCGCCTTCAGCGCCTGCGCCTGTTCAGCGGCAGTTTCCAGTTGCTGAAGCTGCTGCAGGCAGATATCAATTTCTTTCAGGGCGGTCTCCATCTCCAGCACCTCGCCCGCCGCCATCTGCTGTCCGTCCGCGGTGATAAACAGCCCTTTTGCGACGCGAATCACGCCGTGCTCATCGGTTCTGAGTTCAAAACCCTTGCCACGGGGTATCTCCTGCACGTCCACCAGATGCCCGGTATTCAGCTGGGTTTTGCCGTACTCCGTGGCGAGTTTGATATGCTCCTCCCCGCGCCGGTCTTCCATCCGCAGCTTGTTGTTCGCGGGGGTGCGCAGCACGTTGCGGGTGTGGTTGTCGCGGGCAACATGGTCCGGATGTTCAGCATCGTGCAGGGCGTGGGAGATATACGGCAGGTCGATGTCGCCGTTGCTGTATGCGATGGCCACTTCGGTACCGTCGAGCAGCGGGGTGTGCCAGCCGTACGTTTCGCCGGCATACGGCTTCGCCATCCGCAGCCACAGGTAAGCAAACCCCTGTCCAGTATCGTCCCGGTCGAAATTCAGCCTGACGCGGTAACGGCCCTGCTCATTCACGTGCGCGTAAGGTAGGCTCAAAGCTCCGTCATCAACGGTAAGTGACCATTTGCAGCTAATTCAATTTCAATATTATTCGAAATAGTTATATCATTTTGGTTATTACCAATAAAAATTTCTTTTGATACAATAATTGTACCTAACTTATCATTGCAGTATATAATTTCAGACGCATTAACTGCATCGTTTGCATCAATAACTTTGGGGAGATATAACATCCATCCAACGGGTACTCTATCGTTAAATACAGCCTTCTGTTTCATTTTATATTGCTCAGTATCGAGCATAATATACCTGAAATCCCAAGGTATGTTTTTTAAAAGACTTTTAATTAAGTTAATGAATATTGCTTTATTATTTTTATCAGATAACGATGCGATTGTTAATGTCAGATAATATCTATTGTCCGAGATTGCCGGTGTATTCATTAGCCATACTGTCAAAACACTATCATCTTTATTTTTATCTGCCAGAACAATATTGAAATTCTTCTTTTTCGCAATCATGACACCAACATAATCATTAGCTTTTTCCGCTATGTAATTATTATCTATTGCGATCATAGTTTCCGTTGGATGAGCTATGAACCATGTGCTAGGTTTCTCCTTCCAATCCGGCAATTGTCTAATAAATTCAGCCAACTCTTCAAAAATTAAACTTAATTTAGTTTGTTTGTTTCTATAAAATACAAGCTGTAATTTATAAAACATATAAGACCTCATACATTCCCAGGGAAAATATTTTTAATGAATTTAGCAGGCATTGGTTTGTGGATGACATTTATCCGCAGCCCACTCATCGCAAACATCTCTTGTGCATAATTTGCGCTCACTGGTTGCATAAAGTACCACTCGAGTTTACCTGGAGGCATCCCTTTAATTGCACACTCATTTTGTCTGTTAGCTTGTTCCAAAAAAAGACCATCATCACCTTTAGTTAGTGCAATAAAGAATTTTAGCGTCCCGTTAGTATTGAAAAATTGATCATAGTTGGCCTTGCTTTCTTTCAGTACGCATTCTTTCGGCGCAAATCCATCAAATGCCACGCCATAAGTCCATTCCATTATTTTCATAACAGGAAAATGAATAGGGAACTGACAAATATAAAACTGATACGCAATACTGACATCGGACCAACCTTCTATATTCTGTAAGGTAACCTGCCCTTGAGTATAGACACAAGGATCACAACCTTCCTCACTTAATTCCTTCGTCATTGTTGCAGCTTCTGCTTTCACTTTCTCCATTTCAGCCATCCGTACAAGATATGCTTTTCTGGCAGAGTCAAGCTCCTGAATAACACCAATTATACCACCCAGGCGGCCTCCTCCGGTTCGCGGAAAAGTCCCTGTCCTGCCGGATGGAACGGTGAACGTACTTCCAATATCACTCATTGACTCCTCCGAACATTCTTTTTACCAGATTTTCCCTGATTTGTTGGTACTTGATGTATTCACTTTCGGTGCTTTCTTCACCATTCAGTAACCAGTCTTGCATCGCTTCCGTTTTATAGAAATTGGGTTCAAAGGCATTCATTATCAAAAAGTCTGTTTTAACTTCTTGATTCTGAAAATCATGAACACTCACGAACTCATCAGCGTCTTTTAGTCTTGTAATCAATTGTTTATCTGCAGAAAGAGAGGGGGAATTTCTGACAATAAGCTCATGCAGGCGCTTAATATAATTTTTTGTTTCTAGTTGTGTAAGTTGTTCAATCTGCTGCTGCGATAATTTAATTATCATTTAATTCTCGCTGTCTTCCAATTGTCGACCGGTGTAATAGTTAGCTTTGTCTTTCATACTTCCAATTTCTCCACCTACCCAAAATACCCACTCCTTCGTTCTGTTAACAAGCTGTTCATAGTGAGTTTCATCCAACAAAAATTCGATTTCTGCCAGAACCCTTGGATCATAAAATCGGAAAAGAGCACACCGTCTGTCCGGTAGCTGCAAATTTAAAAAAAATTTGAAATGGTCGATTAAACTTTCAAGTGACTCGGAGGAAATTATCCAAGAAACAGATGGAACAGCCACTGCCAGTTGTTTAAGTTTGTCACGATGACTGACTGAGTTATTAAGCCGAAATAACCAAGGCCCTGCAAATGCAAGACGGGAGTCAGGCCAGCTATTTAAAAGAGGTTCAGCAACCCCCGGTTCGTGCTGAATCTCATCCCCGAAATGACGCTCGTATTGCAAACCGTCAACAAGTGCAAATAATGAACAATCAGGATAGGACATTAAAGTTCTCATAATGAAATCATATGAACTATTAATCATGACTCCCACCGTATGACGAAAGCATTACCATTCATCGCCGCTTTCATCAAGCAACTGAGGCAAATCCCTCCACCTGTTACGGCCTTAGCTGGCATACTCGCCGCCCTCGCAGCCATGGTCCGCTTCGTCCTTCTCAGATACGTCCCCAGGGTGCCGTACTCAATCTTCCCCGCCTCCAGCCGCAGGTAGCTCCCGCCACCAATCAGGGTGATGCGTTTTTTTCCGGCAAACAAGATGTCACTCGCCGAACTCATCGTCAGCTTCTTCTCTGCAATCAACTGTATCTTCCCGTTCTGCGCCTGCATCTCCACCTGGCCTTCGCTGGCTTTCAGGCTCAGTTGCCCCGTTCTCGCAAACAGCCCGATTTTTTCTCCGGCCAGCGCCGTCATGTTGCCCATCACGCCAGTGCTGATATCGCTCCCGGCGTTAATGGCAATGTTCTTCGCGGCGGTCATCTGCAGATGCTCACCGCTGGTGAATGCCATCCCTTCCGGCGCGGAGAACAGCAGGGTTTCGTTCAGCGGCTTCAGGCACTTTTCAAACATCGCAATCTGGCTGTCAATGTCGGCTTTCAGCGCCTGCGCCTGCTCTGCCGCCACCTCAAGCTGCTGAAGCTGTTGCAGGCAGATATCGATTTCCTTCAGGGCGGTCTCCATCTCCAGCACCTCGCCCGCCGCCTTCTGCTGTCCGTCCGCGGTGATAAACAGCCCTTTTGCGACGCGAATCACGCCGTGCTCATCGGTTCTGAGTTCAAAACCCTTGCCACGGGGTATCTCCTGCACGTCCACCAGATGCCCGGTATTCAGCTGCGTTTTGCCGTACTCCGTGGCGAGCTTGATATGCTCCTCCCCGCGCTGGTCTTCCATCCGCATCTTGTTATTCGCAGGCGTGCGCAGCACGTTGCGGGTGTGGTTGTCGCGGGCAACATGGTCCGGGTGCTCAGAATCATGCAGGGCGTGGGAGATATACGGCAGGTCGATGTCGCCGTTGCTGTATGCGATGGCCACTTCGGTACCGTCGAGCAGCGGGGTGTGCCAGCCGTATGTCCCACCGGCATACGGCTTCGCCATCCGCAGCCACAGGTAGGCAAACCCCTGTCCAGTATCGTCCCGGTCGAAATCCAGCCTGACGCGGTAGCGACCCTGTTCATCCAGATGCGCGTAGATGTCGTTCTTCTCCCGGCTCTCAACCCGTGCGGGCAACGTGCCGTGCACTTCCGGGCGTTAGGTTTCTGCCGGGCGGAAGCAGTAACGTTCGGTATAGGGCATCCCGTCGACGGAGACATGCAGGCGGGTGTCACGGGCGGCATGGTACTCCATGGTGGTGATGACCACACCCTCCTTAAGCGCCCGAATCACCTCGCCCTGCGGCTCCAGCACCTGGCCCGGCAGCAGGCATGCGGCGTTACTCTCCAGATGAATACGCGCCGAGGCGTTCAGTTCCCGCTCATGGTGAATGCGGGCATAAAAGGCACCGGATTCGGTCTCCGGCTCCGGGTCGGTGTCGTCGCCTGCCTCCCGGTACGGCGCGACGTAGCGGTAATGCTCTCCGGTGGTCACCGCCTCACTGCGCACGCTCACCGTCGCGTCCATCGGTGTTCCGGCGATACGGTAGTTGTAATCCCGTACGCTGACCATGCCCGGCACCACCTGGTTCAGGGTGGACACGTCCCACACTGACTCCTGTGCCCCGTCATACAGCCCGGACGGCTCGCGGTACGGCAGATGAACGTCAAACCGGTAGTTCAGCTGGCTGTCGGCAAAAATATAAATATCCAGCCCGCGCGCCTCGTCCATTTCCGTGCGCCAGAAAATCCCGACCTCTGACAGTATGCGCTGAATAAATTCCAGGTCCGTCTCCCGCCACTGAGTAATCAGTTCACGTGCCGGGTAGGTGCGCTCCAGACGAAAATCAAAATCCGCGCCTTCAAGGCCATGCTGGCGTAATACCTGCTCCACCACCTCCGGCACCGACTGATTCTGAAATACACTGCACTGACGGATACGCGTCAGCAGTGCCAGACGGGAGCTCAGCACCACCTGGTAATGGGACTGGTCGGCGGTGGTGGATATCCACTCCAGACGGGTGATGATGCCGTGCACCGCCTTCCCGCTGCGCATACGCAGGGTGGCGTATTTCATCAGCACCTGTTCCGGGGCGATATAGCCCTGCGGGGTAGTGAAGTCGATTTCCCAGCGAAACGGCTCGCTGAGTGCTTCGCGTCCGGTAAACTTCAGCACATCAGGTTTTACCGGGCTGTCGTTAATCTCCAGCAGATAGCGCGGCAGCCCGTCAAACAGCGCCAGCCAGTTGTCCTTGTCCATCACATCACTCCTTTACAGGCACAAGGCTGAGCCAGCCGTCGCCCAGTTCAATGATACGAGGTTTATCTGGGTCGAGGTCATCCCGCGTGAGCACCTGACGCCAGCGGTTGTCCTGCATGTCCGGGCGGTTAAACAGCCCCACCACGGCGACGAATTGTGCGTCTTCATCCATCGGCATATTGAGCGTCACGCTGCCTTTGGGCATCACCAGCAGCGCTTTTGAGGCCAGTACATCGTCTTTCAGTACCGCATCAGCATTGCGCAACAGAGCCTGATAATCAGCACTATCGACTGCCTGACGGTCTTTCAGCTGGTAAACCCGTACCATGGTGGCCAGCGGCGTCTGGGCACCGTCAGCATTTGCCGCGGTACGGGGGGTAAAATCCAGATGCAGTGTATTAATTTTCTTGTAAAAAATGGACTTTGTGAGGCTAACGGTACCGTCCGTCACGGTCTGGGTCAGGCCACAGCCTGCCAGCAGGGTGCAGGCGATAAGCGCCAGCGTCAGCCAGCGGGTGACTTGTGTCATTTAGCAATCCTTTTGAAGAGGGAAAGTGCGTAATTAATCGAAACGGTAATGACCGTCTTCAGCGGGCGACAGAGCCTGGCTGTGCAGCCCTTCATAGCAGCCCAGGCTGACCGTCAGGGTTTCCCGGTTATCGCTGAGCCTGCCGTCCTTCAGGCCGAGCAGTCCGGTGCGTCCCAGCTGTATTCGCCGGGCTTTACCCAGCCGGGGATCAGGCAACAACCGGACCGGTACGGTAAGACGCAGCCGTGCATCGCTGCGGTAACCCAGATAAACCCGCATCAGAACCAGCAGGTCAGTATGGATCTGACCACCGGGTAACCAGCCTTCGGCTTCGTCAGGATCTTCCGTGACAAGCGTAACCCGCACCCTGCTACAGGCTTCCCTGGCGGTTTTGCCAAGCGTTGCCCGCTGCGAAAGTCGGACACGGTTTCCGGCTTCCAGCCCGGTGCGGTTTTCGATATGCACTGTAACCGGGTCGGGTTGGGTGATAACCACACGGGTATGCGGAGCCAGCAGGCTGACCAGCGCGCGGATACCTTCCGCATTGCGGGTGGGCAGCCGCATGGTGCCGAGCAGCGCCAGAAAGCGGGAAACCGGCGTTTCCACATGTTCCGCCGTGCCCGGGATACCCAGCCCCACCAGCCCCAGCAGGCACTGTGATGTCGCATCTTCCCCGCCCGCCTCAAAGGTGGCCGGATAAGCGTATTTGCGCCAGATCCGGTAGTACTGCGTGGTGATGCGGTGACTGAAGATGTCCAGAAACGACGTGACCGCCTCATAACCATCCCGGCGCTGTGCGATATCATCCAGATACGCGCCCGGCAGGGGTGAATCCACACCGTACATCCCCAGGAAGGTGGTGCGGACGGTCGGGGGTAACCCGGGATTTTCCTCATCGGTCTCAACCGTCCGCAGCTCGGTGACCGGGAATCCCATCCCCGGCCAGGAGCGGAAACGCACCGGATCGTCGCCCGGATGGCTGGTCGCACCGAGCTTCGGCGCATCTGGATGCTCCTGCTCCAGCAACTGGCAGAAACGATAAAAATTAGCCTGCCAGATGTCCTTATTGAGGGTTAACGTCAGCCTGGTACGTGCTGGCTGTGATTCTCGTTCCATCTCAGTCGTTTCCCTGTCGGTTGCAGTACCAGCGTGAGCTGGTTAAAGAGGTGAATATCCGCATAGAGCGCGAAGAAACGGTGCAGCATCTCGCCGAACAGGTTCACGTCGCCCTCGCCTGCAAAGTTGTCCATGTTCAGCGTGATCTCGATATCCACGCCCCGCAGCATTAAACCTTTTTCAAAGCGGCGGATCAGTGTGTGCTTCACCGCAACGATGGCCTCAAGGCGACGGCGGTTCATCTCATCACCGGTCCAGTCGTACAGCGCCAGCGTCCCGCGCAGCACTTCCGGGTTATCCATCATGCTGAGGAAGTTTGAGCCGAGATGGCTCATCACCCTCCAGTGGAACCGGTCGTTTGCCGGAGGATACAGGGGCATGGTGGGGGCCGTGACGTTCAGTACCCTGACCGGAACTTTGCCCGCTTTCACCACCCTGTCCAGCAGGGTACTTTCCAGTGCCTTACGCGGCAGCTGGCCGTTGGTGCCGGTGATCCGCATGGAGAGCGATTCCGGTTTTTCGGAAAGCTGATCCAGCTCGAAAGAACGTCCGCCGAGGATAAGCCAGGTGTCATAAAGACCGGAAGCGCCGCGCTTAACGCGCGTGTGGTAGTAGCGCTCCGGCGCATCGTGGCGCATCATGCCGCCCCGGTGCCGGAAGCTGGTGAACGGGACATAATGGTGCTTGCCGAGCTTCACCGCGCCGTGGATATTATCCACGCTGTAAATCTCGGTGTGCCCGTCCTGGAGGCGCAGCGGCCGCAGCAGGTACTCATTCTCCAGCGGACTGAGCGTCAGCGGATCTGCCTCAAGCGTGAAGAGATTGATAACCGGCGCACAGTGCAGGCGGAAATTATCCGTTTCAAACGGCAGGTCAGGTGACCAGGCTTCACTGAGCACCATGTCGATTTCAAACCAGGTGCTGGCCGCCGTCAGTCCGATAGTGTCAAGGCCGCGCAGCTCCACAAACATAAACTTCGGACGGAAGCTGAAATACTCCAGCAGCAGCTGATAGCCGCTGAATGCCGTGTCGCTTTTCTTCCACAGACCGTCATTGTCATCAAAACCCACCGGTCTGCACCAGCCGTCAAACGTATGGCGTTCAGTGCCGGTTCCGGCATGACGGGCATACATGGCATGCACCCGACGGGTCATCGCCAGATGCAAGGCGGAACTGACCGGGCTTTCGGCATTCAGGAAAATAGCGACTTTCTCAAGCCCGGCCTTGCTCCAGTCCACTTTTTCCGGGCATTCAAAACGCAGGCGGATGGCCGAACGGCCGTCCGTTTCGGTATGCAGTCGCGCACCCGCAAGGTGCAGGGGTTGCAGGGGGACATCCCGCGTGGTGCGGTACTGGCAGGCGGTTTTGTGTGGCCCCACCGGACGCGACAGCACCGAAAATCCTTCTGCCAGCGTCTCTGCCTGACGCAGGCTCCGCCAGTCCGGCGTAAACTCAACGATGGCAAGCGACGGGATGGTCCGCATGTAGTGTGGCCATAACAGGCTCACCAGCCCCTCAGTCAGCTCCGGCAAGTCATCATCGAGCTTTTCACGCAGCCTGCCCATCAGGAAGGCAAATCCTTCAAACAGACGTTCTACGTAAGGATCGCGGGCACCGGGTTTATCCAGGTTAAGCATCGCCGCCCGGTCCGGGTGGGCGCGGGCAAATTCTTTTCCGGCCTCACGCAGATAGCGCATTTCGGCCTCGTAATAGCGCAGGGTTAAGTCATCCATGCACAGTATTCCTGATAGTTAACAAAGATATTCTAGTCACACAGCACCATGGCCCGGGCCGGATCGATGGCAATCAGCCCCGCCAGCAACACATCCATCTCGGGCATCAGCCGGGTTTTATCGGACTCGCTGCGACTGGCTTTCATGCGCAGCAGCTTCAGGCGGCGGGCCTGAACCTCGAACAGCAGGCCCGGCTCCCAGTCCGCTAGCGTCAACAGCGGAGCGGAAGCCGTCAGTTCCCCCAGCAGATGCAGCGCCATCTCGTTGCGTCCATACTGCTCGGCCACCCGGGCCATCAGCAGGCGCACCAGCCAGCGCTGACGCGGGGTATCCATTCCCGGGCGGGACTGGAGCCAGGCGAGTGCAGCTTCAGGCCCTTCGCTGTCGCCCTTTTCCATCGCTTCAGATTCCAGTAACAGCACGTCGTCTTCATGCCCAGTGGCAGCCGTTACTGGCTCAGTACCAAATGACAACCCCTCTTCGTGTACCTTTTCCGCAATCCAGCCCATGGTCACCTCATCTGCAAACGGAGTGCCGTCATTCCATGCCAGTCCTTCCAGCCCGGGCAGGCGTCTGAGGAGCAGCCGCAGATCCAGCAGGACTGACGCCGACCAGTTCTCCCACGGCTGCCCCGAATGGCTGAGCCCCTGCCAGAGATACCACTGAAGATCGAGCCAGAAATGGTTCACCGCTTCGCAGAACATCTGGCTGGCCTGTTCGACCAGCTCAGCCCAGTTTTTCTGCAGATACAGACGCTTCAGTTGCGCCCGGTACTCGGGTTTAGGCGGGAGCAGCCGGGTACGGCCAGCGCTGTCCAGCGGCGGGATCTGATCGACTGTATCCCAGCGAATGGTTTTTATCAGCCGGTGAGAGGCCAACCATCCCTGCGGTTGCTCACCCAGCCAGTCGGAAAGTAGCCTTGCCTGATCGAGCAAATCACGCCCGGACTTCACGGCAGTCAGTTGTGGCGACGGAGAAAAGACGGTGTCGCGTCCGGTTTCATGAATGCTGCTGTTCTGGGGTATAAGCACCTCCACCCCGCCGGAATGCGCCAGGCGATTATCCAGGATGGCACAGAAACCGGCAAAAGAGGGTTTTTCATCTTCAGGCCAGTCAGCGACGCTCGCCGCCAGCAAACTGACAGCCCCCGCAGTCAGCACGGCATCATCCCGATCCACTTCCGGCCAGCGCGAAAGTGTATCCAGCATTTTTGAGCTATTTAACCATTCCAGTGCAGCTTTCCTGGCATTAGCGCGCAGTGGGTGACAGCGTTTGCCGTAGCGGGACAGCATCGCGACCAGCAGTAATAACCCTTCTGCCAGTCCTTTCTCACCGTCGCGGCTAAGCCGGGCCTGGATATACCATGTGACGACACGGATATCTTTGGCGCTTTCACACAGTATCTTTTCCGCCAGCGTACAGAGCAGCGCCGGATCGGTCCCCGAGAGCTTATTAATTTCTTCGCGCATCAGCTGGAAATTGTCGTCATAGGCCGGATCGTCACCCGTTTCCGTCTCAGGGCTGACAGGTTTTAACCAGTTATCCCAAAGTGACAGGGTGCCGGAGGCGTTATCGATAAGGCGTTGTTGCTCTTCCTGATTTGTGGCGCATGCCGATAACAGGGCTTGGGGTGAACTCATGTTTTTCCTTGTCTCATCTTTATTCGACGTCTTCAGCGCTGGCCGTAACCGTAAATATGGTTTCAGGCAACGTAAACCCCTGGAGCTTCAGCAACGCAAGCGGACCGTCGCCCAGTTCGCTGCGCATCACAAATTTCAGCGGATTACCGTCCGGCGCTATCCAAACCATCTGAGTGCGGCTCGCATCAAGGGGGGTAACCTGGGCTTTATCCAGCAGACGGATGAAACCCCAGTTTCCCTGGTTGCTGGTGTAGAGTTGCATTCCGCTGCTGACGCTGCGCCAGCGGAGGCTCGCACCGGGGTAGTACGTGTTTCCCGGCCAGGTAAAACTCTGCCAGCTTTCCATCTGGTTAAAAAAGTCCAGATTCTGTTCATCAAGCGTCAGCTGCATACGAGCCACATCACGGGAAGGACGCGCCATCAGTTCGAAGTGAACGTTCGCGTCCCCCTGGGCAAAAACGATATCCGACAGTTCAGCCAGCTGGTTAATGGCCCGAAGGAAATTCGGGTTCACCTCCATACCCTGGTTTGCTGAAGGATCCACCACCCAGTGACTCCCTTCCTGGTGAAGGATGCCGCCGAGGCTGGTTTTCAGGAACGTCGCGATACGGCCTGAATCACTGCGCAGGAACTGCGCCAGTAACGGCAGTGAGGCATCACCACCGGTGGCTTTAAACGGATAGCGACCGGCAAAGGCTTTGTTCCACTGATCGACAATAGTCGTCTGCCAGCGGGTATTAAGGCTTCCTGCCGCCGGAGTCAGCACCTGTCGCCAGGCCAGATCCAGCGGCTGAACAAACAGTGACTGACCGAATCCGTTCCACTCCTGTCCGAGGCTTGCCGCCACCAGACTGCTGTAGTCACGCGTATCGGTCAGGTCGGTAGCCTTGCCCTGGAAGACTGTCTGGGCCAGCATCTGGGACATCGCCTGCGGATCCGGCGCGCTGGTGACCTGCTGGAGCTTGAGGCGCACCTGCGTCACGCGGGCAAGCCAGGACTGGAAACTCAGGTTACCGTTACGTCCGGTGCCCTCTTTTCCCTCCATGAACCCCGTCAGCGGACCAAACACGTCATCCAGCGGTCCTTTCGGCCCCTGTGCCTGTTCGATGAACGGCCGGGCATATTTTTTTCGGCCAACCAGTTTTTTCGCCGAATCCACGATCGAATCCGCCAGCGCTTCGCCCTTCTCGCCTGTTTTTCCCTGGTAGTTCAGGGTGTTCATTAACGCCACCAGGGGTGACTGGCGCACATCGCCGATCAGGCTGAGCTGGGCAATGGTTTCTGACAGCGATGTCGCTTCCTGCCACTGAATGCTGTTGACCATATTCAGCCAGGCATTACCAAAATCGGTAAAATACCGTTCGGTCAGCCGGGCCTTCAGCGCTTCGGGTGCAATATCGCTCCCTGGCTGACGGGTTTTATCCGTCAGGACCCAGTCAATTTCATCGCGGCGAGTTTTAACCACGTCGTTAATCGCATCCTGCACCTGCTCTTCCCAGGCCTGGCGGGTAAACATGCCTGGCACTACTTCGTCCGTGCTGAAAACGGTGGAGGCATCGGTGTCGCCGGTCATATCCGCCAGCGTTAAATCTGGCCAGTTACTGGCCACACGCTTCAGCATGTCCTGATACAGCCCCGATTCAGCATTGCGCTGGCCAATCTGTTTGAGCAGGATCTGGCGCACGGTTGCGACAAGTTCAGCATCGTGCTTAATTTTCCATTCCGGATGAGCCGGGAGATTCTGCGCGTAAAAACCCAGCAGTTTCGGGGCCAGTTCATGCCAGGCGCCATCCGGCACGCCCTGTCGTTTTGACCAGGCCAGCAGCACATTTTTCGCCAGCCATCCGACATCCGCTTTGTCCGGCCGGGCCATCATCAGATAGCTTTTCAGCACATCGTAAGCCCGCTGTGCTCCCTGCGTGCGGGCATCACTGGCAGGGGGAAGCTGAACATAGGCGTTCAGTTGCTGCTTCAGGCGCGCTGCGGTGGCATCACGCATTAACAGGGCATTATTGCGGGCATACAACGGCCAGAGCGCCGTCAGCGTGTCGCGGTCCTGATTGAGTCCAAAGCGGGTGTACCACGGCGCACCGGTCGCCTCACGGTTCTGCAGCCGGGCAATGGCCTGCTGAAGCACGAGCTGGTTATGCAAACGTTCGGTCAGCGGCTGTCTGGTATCGGCAGCAAGACGGGCGGTGCTCTGCGCCTGGTAAATCTGCGCCCGGTTGACGGTGAGGGACACGACTGTACCTGTGCCCCAGAACATAATCAGGCCAAGCAGCAGTAAACGCAGCCCCTTAAGCCAGTCGAAACTCAATTTTCTTGCGCGTACGACAGCACAGTCATCAATAACGGCTTTCCAGCCAGGGTTATCGAGCCGGGTATTGGGTACTGAGCCGGCAACAGCCAGTTCCGGGCTGAACATTATTCCCCGCAGACGGTATGCCGCCGTTCCCTGCACCAGTCCGCTCAGCAGGATGTTCAGGTTTGCTTTAAGGTCACCCTGCAGGCGGGAGGAGAGCTGCAGCAACCAGTTGTGCTGCGGGTTGTTCAGCACCTTAGACATTCCGGCCTGACGTAAACGCGACACCAGCGTATCCAGCGTGGCGAGCGCATTCTGCGGGGTGGCTACGGGGCCGAACAGCGCACCGGTGGCTACCGGTTCACTCTTATCACCGGTAGCCGTTTCTTTGTCTGTCAGCCATATCCAGACGGGAGCCTGCCAGCCGAGGAGATAATCGGCCTTCTGGCGACAACGTAAGAAGGCGTCACGCTCAGCGTCGGTTGGCAGCGCTGAGGTATTTATTACCTGGATGATGCCGTCCACAGCTTTACCCGAAAGCAGATGTTTTAACCGGGACAGGAAAATTTCATCCGGCAGTGACTGCGCATTGCCACCATAGATAAGCACATTGCCGTCACCTTCCTGCCAGAGATCGCAGCACAGCCCCGGCACCGCCTTCTGAACCTCATCCTTATTGCCCATAACGAGCAGGATCCTGACCTGATGCTGCCAGCGACGCCCGTACCGCAGGCGCAGATGCTCTGTTACCGGTTCATGCAGAAAAACAGGCTCACTGTTATCCTCTGCCCCTGCAATAACCTGCGCTACCGGGGCGAGAATCTGCTTTTTATTCTGATTCCAGTGGACGTACAGACCTGATTTACCCGCAAAATCGAATGCCCTTTCCACCAGCCATCCCAGGAGTAACAACGCGGCCACTAGCACTGCACAAAATGTGAGTATTCGTTGTCCATCATACGGGCCTAACCCGGTGGACGAAGCCATATTTTCCGGAAAGGCGTAAAACAAAAATGCAACGATGACTGTCAGGAAAAAAATGACAGTAACAACAGAGCCGATGAGTGTTTTGACTTTGACCTTAGACATTCCCTGACGATCCCTTGCGAACTTCTTCTTTGGTGATTACGGTGACCCAGATGTCATCTTCATCTGAGGCAGGCTGCGCCGCGATAACCTGCGGGCCATTGTCGTTACAGGCAGCAGAAGCGAGAATAATGGCAAGCCAGGGCGCGGCACGTCCGGTATATCCCAGCGCGGGATCAATACTCCTGTTATCTTTCGACAAACTAAATACCACCCCGTTATTCTCACAGGCCATATTCCATCCACTTCCGCTGGCTATCGCCGAGCCTGTATGCCAGCCGGCTTTCAGTGCTACAGAGTCTGTTGCGGCCCATAACAGCGCTCTGTTTAGTGTTTTTTCAAGCCCGGCTTCCTGGCCTTTTTCAGGCCTGTGGAGACACACAGCATCAGGCCAGGCGACAGCCTTACGGTTGCTGAGTACCAGCAGCGTGATGGCGTCGGCATCACCTTCATATGGCAGCGCTGGCAACGAAAACGTCACTGCTACAAGAATGCCCGGTTGCTCCCAGCGCTGGTCGAGCCAGGCATCAAACGCCGCCAGGCCTTTGCCAGCCAGAAGCCTGAAAAGCCGCCCTGTTTTGGCTGAGAGTTCATTTCTGAAATGTTCCTCTACTCTGGAACGAATATCATCATCGCAGTCCAGCATGAGGCAGCAGGGAATATCTTTCGGGAGCATTTCCGTTATCTTCTGCACCCGGGTGACAAGTGTTGACGTAGTGGAGATGATTTCAGCATCTAAATCGGTCTGGAAGGCATTCAGGGCTGCATACCTGACAGCAGACAACCGACCACGAGGGGTTGAAAGTTTTGCCGCCAGCGAAGAGCTTTCTACCGCTTTAATCAGTACACCCGTTTTGTTTCCTGTAATATGCTGAACGCTGGTACCCAGTATCCACGCACAGCGCTGACCCCGTTGAATTTCACGCTCAATCAAAAGCTCACGTTCTGTATTGCGGGATTCGGCTCCAGTCTGTTCCGCCTTATAGGCGAACCGGCGAAGCCCAAAAATAAGCCCCCATGAGCAGAACGGCAGACCCAGTGCAGTAAACCAGAATACAAACCCCGTACGCTCAGCGGTCCATCCCCAGAGCGTCAGGGCAATACCGCCCAGCATGATAAATACCAGAAACAGCATCCAGCGACGGGTATCAGGACGCGGAACTTTCGCCGCCTTTTCGGGAACAGCATCCAGCCAGACGGGCATAATCAGGCGACCTTTGCAGGTGCATAAGAACTGATCAATGTGCAGCCACACCCACATCTGTGTCCATGAAAGGCAACCGGGATCCCGTTATCAAGATAATTCGGGTTACCTTCGATGATAGTTGTCGGGCCATGTCCGGGTATCGGACAGGAAACCATGTCACCTTTACGCGCCACACCGAGCCCGCCAAATTTCATCGTTTCGGAAGCGGTCATCACTGAGCCACCGTGAGTGGTTTTATCGCCTTTTCGAATAATCTGGAGCATTATTTAAAGCCTCATTGTTCGTTTATAGATGATTTACTGTTCTCTTATCGAAGATACGAGTTTTAGTTCATTTATAAAAAATAAAATCGTAAGGTGTGATATTTTTATCCACAAAAAAATCGAATACGTGCTTCACTTCTGACTTTGAAATAAATATTTATTTAACAACGGCATCAACCTTAACCAAGACAACAAGTGGAGTGCCTTTTGAATTGATATAGCCGACATTCACCCATTTATTATCGAAGGACTACTGTATTATTTTTATTGTTTCAGCGTTACAAGATAGGCTTTAGTTTGTGTGTTACTATCTGAAACAGTGAAAAAATGTGTCTTCAAGTTAATTGATGATTCATTTTCAATACTATGCAAGTAATCAGAGATGGCATTTTTTAGAAATTTTTCGTTTTTTCATTCTCTTTCGCTAATCGTTGATATTTGTCTATATTTTCTTTTGAGGGGACATCGCAACGAAGCATATTACTTGCACGTCGGATATCCAATGAAGATAGTTTATTGTTCATTTTATTGATTGAAGGTACGTATTCCACAGCGGGTCGTCCTTGCCGTATTACCATTCACTCCCGTGCTTCGCAATCACACGGTATAAGCGGTCGCGGTAGGAGGCATTATGCACCGCCTGAAGATACTCCTGCTCCGGGTAGGAGCCGTCATGGTTGCTTTCAATCAACTCCAGCAACCGCTGGTAGTTATATTTGTTCAGTGCGTGAGTCGTACGCGTTTCATCCTGCGCCGCTTTATACAGCTGCTCCAGAATGCCCTTCACCACGTTGTCCGGTTGTTGTATGCCATTAATCAGTTCAAAACTTGCAGGTGCCCTGTTCAGCGTGACAAAACCCTGTGATTCCAGCGCATACTAGTTCATTCTGAACCTGGCATGCACAATACCAGACGTAGCTTTACTGGATTAACTTCATATAAAAAGTGAATGGATATTTTTTATTACCTGCTGCATTTGACCATACCCCTTTCAACTGTCCCTTTTCAAACAGACCATCAAACGTCTCCGTTCCCTCAGGAACAAAAGCATTCAAGATCAATCGCTTATCTTTCCGACAGCCAGTTACATTTATTTTTTTATTCATTTTCTCATAAAAATAATAACCAGAAACATTGTCACTGTTATATTCGAGATGCAAGCCTATTCTGAATCTTCCGTTTAATTTTCCTATATAATTAGTCGAATCAGAGTCTATACCACAGTTACTTAAACAACCAATATCATTCAAATTTATAGAGTCAGAATCTTTGCTATCAAGAGCAATTACAGGGAATTGTTTGTTTTCAACACCATTAATAATATGTGATAGATAAAACAAAATATCATTTCCTGTATATTCATTGGGTTTATATGCTAACTTAATTTGATTCACACATAATTCTGAAGCTACTTGTAAAAGCAAGCCATCTTTTTTTTCAGAAATTTCCCCTGCCGATGTATCACATTCCTTGCCAGACCATTTTTTCACGTTATTACTGAAATCAACAGAGCTTTCAATGTAATAATACCTTACAGGTGAAAGGAGTTTATTGTTATATTTAAATGTAATAAACTCTATAGCCTTTGTACTATCAAGGTACGCTTTCGAAAAAACGTATCTTTCTCCATATTTTTGCAAAGAGACATTTTCTGTTGTTTCATTCATATCAAAATAAGGGAATATTTTTTTTCCATTTTCAATATCTGCCAATTCAACTTTGTAAGATACATCACCAATATTCCGTTCCATTTTCAAGAAAATATCGCAAGAAACACTTCCCTTTAAAGAACAGTCTGAAACATCTAAGTCAACATTTGCATGTACATAAAAGGAACATAAAGATAAAACAAGACATACTATATTATTAGATTGTTTCATTTATTATCACCTCAAATAATTCAGCATAATCCTTAAACTCATCAGCCTTATCAGGAATACCATGCCGATAACCATTGATGATTAATCTTGCATTAAAGTAATCCTTTTTACCTGTTCCCAAATAAGCCTCTAATGTATGGCCGGCCCTGAAACTACCTTCTTTCATACCTTTCATCATAATTGAAACAGCAGTACCGATTTCAAGGCAGAGATCTGGGCTGGTAACAATATCTGTACCTGTTATAGATTTGAACTTCTCATAGGAAATTTTCCATGTTAACTGAACTAAACCACGCCCGCGATATTTATACCCATCGCCAATATTTGTGTTGTGGTTCAACATAGCTCTTTGTCGGTTAGATGCTGTTGGACCTGAACCATAATCGACTTCCGCTTTGTTATATGAAATATCTTCACTAATTGGTTTAAAGAACAATCTTTGCTTGTAGGCATAAGACTCTATTCTTATTGTAGCAAGCATATAAGAAATATATTTCTCATTAAAATCCTCGAAATAATTATAATACTGTCTCTTCATTTCATTTAAAAGTTTTCGCAATGAATCTTCAGAGTCTTGAGTCAATGCAGGGATGGTTATTTTGTTTCCGCTATCATAGAATCCAAAAACTACAGAATGTTTTTCTTTATACTTTTGAATAAATTTTTCGATATCAAACCATTTAGATGAACTGTTCATTGCCTCCAAAAACACCACCGGATGCATATGCCACGCCTCCGGCCCCAGCGCAACGCCCTTTTCAGACACTTTCTTCATCCACGTCATCTTATCCAGAAACGTTTCCAGATACGTCTTCCACAACGGCGCATCCCTGTTTAACGTCCCCAGGTACGTCTTCCACAGCGGGTCATCCTTGCCGTAATACCATTCACTCCCGTGCTTCGCAATCACACGGTATAAGCGGTCGCGGTAGGAGGCATTATGCACCGCCTGAAGGTACTCCTGCTCCGGGTAACAACCGTCATGGTTGCTGTCAATCAACTCCAGCAACCGCTGGTAGTTATATTTGTTCAGCGCGTGAGTCGTACGCGTTTCATCCTGCGCCGCTTTATACAGCTGCTCCAGAATGCCCTTCACCACGTTATCCGGTTGTTGTATGCCATCAATCAGTTCAAAACTTGCAGGTGCCCTGTTCAGCGTGACAAACCCGAGCTCGCCTAACGCATACTGCGACACTTTCTTCACACTGGCTGCGGGCAACCACCCACCCTCAGGGCGTATCTGATACCAGGCCGCGTCCTGAGTACCGGCCACCGCATTCCCTGCCGCATCAGCACCGGGCACGTTTGCAAGCGTCAGAATACCCGGAGCCTTTGTTTTACGGCTGCCTGCAGTTATTCCGGTATCGCCCCTTTCTGATAATGGCGCATCCTTCTGCCAGGTCAGGTAAACCGGAGCATCGTCCCCCGCCTTTCCGGGATTGGTGATGAACGTTTCCATATCATCCATGCTCAGGCACTCAATGTGCACCTGGTAGCGCGAGCGTTTCCCGTTCTCTTCCGGTAGCTGGTAAAAACCCATATGCCCGAGACTGTCTCCGGCACTGACAGGCACTGGCGCGGAAGGGACATGCACATCATTGAAAACAGGCTCACTACCGGATGCTGCCGGGGCAGCCGTCAGGCTGTCACCATCTGACACCACCCACACCCGGTCGCCCTTCTTCAGCTTATCCTTATCCCGGCCCAGTGTGACCAGACTGAATGTTCTTGCTGCATCGCCGGCGTTCCTGCCGGGGCGAACGACCTGCTGCGCGGTATTACCGGGCTCGTAAGAAAGCGGGAAATCTGCCGTCAGTCTGCCTGCATTTTTATATTGCAGTACGTCTTCACGGCTCAGATAGTATGACCAGTCTGTACGCGAGGTGCAGTTCACGATACCTTCTGACTGAGTGGTGTAAGCCGGAACGCATTTTGCCCACCAGGAGGGAACGGGCGCTGACGCCGCTGCTTTCAGTGAGCCCCGGTCAGACACCGTCCAGATTTTCGTTCCTGCTGTAAGCGTTTCTCCTGCAGTATTTTTTGTGTCACTGGTAATGGTCACTTCTGTAAACTGACGCCGGTCACTGCTGCGGGTCACGATGGTGTCACTCAGCGTGACAGGGGTGTCTTTAGCCAGTTTTCCGGCTGCGCGCCCAGCCTGCAAATCTTCCGCGCTGGTGTAGTAACGCTGGACGCCTGCCACTTTTCTGTCTGACAGGCTTCCCTGTTGTTTATAAGCAACACAGGGCGCCAGATTCATATACAGCGTGAAAAATGTTAGTCCACTTTCTTCCGTGTCGCCCGGCTGAATATGATGTTTCACCAGCACAAAGGACGTTGAAAGGTGCAGATTTTCTCCCCGCCATTCAATAGCGGCGCTTTCGTAGTCCTTACACACACGCCAGGCCACGATTTCTCCGTCGGCCATACAACGAATAAATTGTTCCCCTTTATACAGTTCACTGCGATATTCTTTCTCGGCCTCGCTGTCCGTACTCAGGGCACACCAGGGGATGGTAGCATCGGTAATATGAATGCCTCCATGCCACATTCCCTGACTTCCTACCAGATACAGTCCCGACCTTTCACGTTCAAGCTTCGATAATAACTCTTCAGCAGAAGTGAACTCCTGACCTTTAGCATCTGAAGGGACGGGAAAACTCTGTTTAGGTATAACTGCAGCCATAAAAAACCTCCGTGTTAATCACATGCCCATTTTGCAGAACCTTTGGCAGGATCCTTTTCAGGCTGATTCTGTCGATGTTGATCATCATTTTTCGATGGGTCCGAATTATCCGTTCCTGGCTCGTTATTAGTGTCCGGGTTTAAAGAGGTTAAAGGAAAATCGGGAGTGTCACAGGGAAGACTTGCAGGAGTACAGGGAACCAGATACGTCGCCACTTTCATTATCATCATCCCTTCCGAGCCATGCTCTATCCCGTTCTGGCTCAGCTTCAGATATGATCCGCCGCCGTTCAGCGTTAAGATTTTCGGCGTGGTAATGGTGATTTCGTCTTCGTTACTGGTGATGGTCATCTGCTTTTCAGAGAACAACGCCATGGTGTTATGCTGTGCCTGAACCTCAATATCCCCCTGATTCGCAACCAGCTTCGCCCCATCCTTATGTACAAACAGCCCCAGTGCCTTTTCTACCGTCACGGACAGGTTTTGCATGGCGCCGATATTCAGATGCGCGCCGGCGTTAATCATGGTGTTCTTCGTGCTGGTCAGCTGGAGATGTTCACCGGAGGTCAGTGCCACCCCCTGTGGGGCGCTTGCCAGTATCACCGACGACTGAAGGTCTTTCAGCCTGCCCGTGACCAGGTTGATCTGGGTGCTGATATCCGATACCAGCGCCCCGGCCGCTTCGGCGGCACCGTTCAGCGCCTGCATCTGGCTGTTGGCCTGATTAATCTGAGTCACCGCCGGGGTCATCTCAAGCACCGGCCCCTGAGCTTTTGGCTGTCCATGTGCGGCCAGGAAAAGGCCTTTCGCCGCGCGAACTGCACCATACTCATCCGTGCGCAGTTCAAAACCTGTACCGCGACGTTCGCGCTGCGCATCAACCAGATGGCCCATATTAAGCTGACTTTTCCCGTACTCCGTGGCGAGCTTGATATGCTCCTCACCGCGCCTGTCTTCCAGCCGCAGTTTGTTATTCGCCGGAGTACGCAGAACGTTGCGCGTGTGGTTATCACTGGTTACGTGGTCAGGGTGTTCAGAGTCATGCTGCGCATACGCAATATACGGCCGGTCAGGGTCTCCGCTGTCAAACATTACCGCCACTTCCGTACCGTCGAGCAACGGCGCATGCCAGCCGTAGGTGTCACCGGCGTACGGTTTCGCCAGCCGCAGCCACAGATAAGCGTAACCCTGCTCGCTGCTGTTGCGGTCAAAATCCAGCTTCACCCGGTAACGGCCCTGCGGGTCAAGCCAGGCATAGATATCCCCTTTCTGCGTGCTCTCCACGCGCGCCGGCAGCGTGCCGGAAATCACCGGACGGTTAAGCGGTGCCGGGCGGTAACAGACGGTCTCACTGTAGGGGATACCCTCGAACGACATCCGGAAGCTGTCCTGCCGCGAGCCGCTGGCTTTTACCGTGGTGATAACTATCCCGTCCTTCACCACCTCCGGCAGGCCGGCATTGGTTTCCAGCACCTGTCCCGGCGCCAGATGCGGGCTGGAGGTGCGCCCGCTGACGGTATACTGCTTATTCAGGATGCGCTCGTGGCGCAGACGGGCGAAGAACGCGCCGGTTTCGGGGCTTTCCGTATCACCGGCTGTCAGAAACGGCTCTGCGTAGTGGTAGGTTTCACCCGTTGTGATGCCTTCCTGACTGCTGAGGCTGACCGTGCTGTCCTGCGGCGTCAGCGCTTCCCGGTAGTTGTAATCCCGGGTCGTCACCCCGCCACTGACAACGTGGTACGCGGTATGAATATCCCAGACACTCTCCCTTCCGCTGTCACTCATCCCGGCAGGGTTGCGTAACGGGAGGATCACACCAAACTGGTACTGCTCCTGAGAGTCCTGAAAAATGACGACATCCTGCTCAAGGCGGCTGTCCATCTCGAACCGCCAGAAAATCCCCACTTCGGCCAGCAGACGCTCAATAAACTCCAGGTCGGTTTCACACCACTGAGTAATCAATTCCCGGACCGGATACTCGCGGGACAGGCGGAATTCAAAGTCTGCCCCTTCCAGCCTGTGTTTACGTAGGATCTGCTCCACCACTTCAACAACGGACTGATTGAGGAAAATTTCACAGCCCTTCGTTTTCGCTAACAAGGCAATACGCGGCACCAGCGCCAGGGCGTAAACGGTATCCTCTTTTGATGTGGATTTGCGCTCAAATTCCTCAATCACGCCGTAAACGGTACGCACAGGTAAAGCAGGCGTCCCGTCAAATACCGGGGTCTGGAACGTAAAGGATGCGGGTTTTAACAGCACGGCTTCACTTGTGATATCCGGCGAAGAGCAGGTCACGGAGATATCATATCGCCAGGGCTTGCTCAGGGATTCCACCGAGCTGAATTTCAGTACGTCAAGAAATTCAGCGCAGTCATGAACATCGACCCGGTAGCGCGACTGGCCCAGCAGTTGCTGTACCAGACTGGCCGCATCGTTTATTAAAGACTCGCTCATACGCCCGCACCTTCATCAAACGCCAGCACAAACCCATCCTCGTCATCCCAGCCAAGTCGCAGGTTCTGCGGCTTCTGCCCCGCAGCCATATGGCTGAGCAGTTGCTGGCTCAGTACCGGTAGTATCTGCTGGTTCAGCAGGCTGTCGATATTGCGCGCCCCGGTATCCGGCAGCAGGCAGGCGACGGTCAGCGCGTCGTACAGGGATTCATCGATGGAGGTCTGCATACCATAGTGGCGCGCCAGACGCTGGCTCACCTGGTTCAGCTTTATTCCCACAATCGTGCGCATGGCCTCCCGGGTGAGCGGGCGGTAAATCACCGTCTGGAAACGCGCCAGCAGCGCAGGCTGGAAGTGATCGCGCAGCAGCGGGCGCAGCAGTTCATGCAGGTCTGATTCGGTACTTTCCGGCTGTTCGTCCAGCATCTGCATGATGTAATCGCTGCCGAGGTTGGAGGTCATCAGAATGACCGTGTTGCGAAAATCGATTTCACGCCCCTCGCCGTCACGCATAAAGCCGCGGTCGAACACCTGATAAAACAGGTTCATTACGTCGCGGTGGGCCTTTTCCACTTCATCCAGCAGCACCACACTGTACGGGCGTTTTCTTACGGCCTCAGTCAGAATACCGCCCTGACCGTAGCCGACGTAGCCTGGCGGTGAACCCTTAAGCTGGGAGACGGTGTGTGGTTCCTGATATTCGGAGAGGTTGATGGTAATCAGGGATTTCTCGCCACCGAACAGTTCACCGGCAAGCGCTAAAGCGGTTTCGGTTTTGCCAGTGCCGCTTGGCCCGGTCAGCAGGAACACGCCCTGCGGGCCGTTCTCCGGCGCGAGGCCGGTTTTTGACGCGCGCAGGCGCTGCGCGATGGCATTCAGCGCCGCAACCTGGCCCACCACGCGTTTACCGAGGCTGGTTTCCAGGCTCAGCAGCTCCGTCTGCTCGTCCTTCATTAATGAAGAGAGCGGCACACCGGTCCAGTCGGCAATCACCGTTGCGACGGTACGCACGTCCACGTCCAGCCCCAGCAGCGGGTTACTCTGCTGAACCTCACTCAGTTGCTGTTGCAGGTCGGCAATTTCTGCCTGACGAGAATTATCCGCGCGGCAGGCGAGCAGTTCTTCCGTGAGTTTCAGCTCCTGGCCGTACTGCGTTTCCCGTTCGTCGAGTTCCACGATGATGCGGACTTCGTCCTGCTCAATGGCCGCCAGGCGCTCACCGGGAGGAGTGTTGCCCACCGCGATATCTTCCAGCAGCGCCTGCTTTTCCATCGCCAGGGCCGTGAGCTGTGCCTTCATCCCGGTCAGCGGCTCCGGCACGGTGTCAAGGCTCATACGCACGCGGGCCGAAGCAGTGTCCAGCAGGTCCACCGCCTTGTCCGGTAGCTGGCGGCCGGTCAGATAGCGCCTTGACAGGGTCACCGCCGCCCTGACCGCCTCATCGGTAATGTGCACTCCGTGGTGCTGCGCGTAGCGTGATTTCAGACCCCGCAGCATCAGGCAGGCGGTATCGTCGTCCGGCTCATCCACCTTCACCATCTGGAAGCGCCGCTCCAGCGCGGCGTCGCGCTCGAAGTACTGTTTGTACTCGCTCCAGGTCGTCGCGGCGATGGTTCTGAGTTCGCCACGGGCGAGCGCAGGTTTCAGCAGGTTGGCCGCATCCGCACCACCCGCTTGGTTGCCTGCGCCGATAATGGTGTGTGCTTCGTCAATAAACAGCAGCACCGGTAGCGGCGACTGCTGCACTGCCTCAATGATGTTTTTCAGGCGCTGTTCAAATTCGCCCTTCACGCCCGCGCCGGCCTGCAGCAGGCCAAGGTCAAGAGTGCCTACCGAGACCGGCTTCAGCGCATCCGGCACGTTGCCCTCCGCGATGCGCAGTGCCAGCCCCTCGACCAGGGCGGTTTTGCCCACGCCGGGCTCGCCCACCAGAATCGGGTTGTTCTTACGGCGGCGGGAGAGAATATCCACCATCTGGCGGATTTCGTTGTCGCGGCCGAACACCGGGTCGATTCTGCCCTCGCGGGCACGGGCGGTGACGTCGAGGGTGAACTTGTCCAGCGCGTTCTGCAGTGCCGGGGTGAGTTCACCTTCCTTGATTTCTTCATCTATAAGCGTCGCATCGCCAGTCTGCGACAACCCCGCCTCCTGCTGCACCTCCGGGCGCTCGTCCGACTGCGCGTCCAGCAGCGGCCGCAGGCGCTCAAGCTGGCTCTGCGCCAGGGCCAGCAGCGGCCAGAGACCATCGCAGCGCACCCGCAACGGTTTCTCCACCAGCGCCATCAGCAGGTGAATGCTGCGGATCTGCTCTTCACCCGCCAGCGACGCCCGCAGCCAGGCGTCCTGCATCAGGCTCTGAATGCTGTCAGATAGCTGCGGACGGCTGCGCACTGAACGGGGCAGCGTGTCGAGAAATACCAGCAAATCCTGCCAGATGGCGTCCATATCCCATTCGTAGCGTCGTGCCAGCACCGTCAGGTCGCACTCGCCCTGCTCCAGCAGCTTCAGCAGCCAGTGCTCGGGCAGGATTTCCGCGTGGGCGCGGGTCTGGCACAGGGAAGCCGCGCCCTCCATCGCACGGGCGCAGTAGGGGTTAAGACGGCGTAACAGGATGGCTGGGTTTTCCATGAGACTCT
Organism: Leclercia adecarboxylata; assembly: GCF_006874705.1. Taxonomy (NCBI): domain Bacteria; kingdom Pseudomonadati; phylum Pseudomonadota; class Gammaproteobacteria; order Enterobacterales; family Enterobacteriaceae; genus Leclercia; species Leclercia adecarboxylata. The sequence continues at coordinate 4,462,369 of NZ_CP035382.1, forward strand.
CTCTTTATCAGTTCCGGGCACGCTACCGCCCGTCGCTGTTCCCTGTCATTCAGGAACCCGAAGCGCATCAGGTCAGGCAGGCAGATTGTGTTGTTCTTTGCTGAACGCCCGCGGTTACAGACGTTCAGCAAAAACGGCGGACAGGCAACCCTGTCCGCACGAGACTTACGCGGTGGTACGTTCGTTCCAGGAATCGGAATGAATGATGTTGCCGTCCTTGTAGGTCCAGGTGATTTTTTCGTAGCGCAGCTCAATCTGCTCCAGGTGGTTGTGCTTCTCGAACGCCGGATCTTTAATGTCGTGCATCTTCGGATTCACTTTCACCAGCTTGACGTTCTCAAGCTTGGTGTTGAAGTACTCCACTTCCTGGCCGGCGTCGTTGATTTTGTACCACTTGAATTCGGCAGATTTCAGGGTCTGGCCGGTGGTCACCGCCTTGTACAGATACGGGCTGGAGGAGTCGATTTCCTTGGTGAACAGGAACGGCGTGTGGATACGCGTGCCGGTCAGTTTGCCGGTATTATTGTCGGTCGGGATGTACAGGTTATGCTCCTGCGCCACCACCTCAATGCTGCCTTCACGGTCCTTCACGTCCACGGACCCTTTGATGTCCGCGCCGCCGTCGTCCTTCAGCCACAGATAAACAGGAATTGCCATGTTAATTACTCCATTTCATTTTTTGAGACATCATCATCCGATGACGCCAGTGTGTTGCCCGGCAACCGGCAGGCATTAGCCTGCGGCACCAGACTGATTTCGACACGGCGGTTCAGCACGCGGCCTTCCGGGGTGTCGTTGGTGGCGACTGGACGGTTTTCGCCGTAGCCCTGCACCGCAAAACAGCTCTCCGGCACGTCGCCGGTGTCGCGCATCCAGTCGCGTACGGACTCCGCCCGCTTAAGCGACAGCACCTGGTTGGATTTGTCATCCCCCGTGCTGTCGGTATGGCCCGCCACCACAATCAGCCAGCCGGGCTTCGCCTTAATCCCCACCAGCGAATTCACCAGCAGCTTCGTGGTGCCGGGTTTCAGCGCCCACCTGCCGGTGTCGAACAGCGACATACTGTCGAGGCGGATGATTTTCGGTATTGGCTTAATGGCGGGTGCCGGAGGGGGCACATACGAGTCAATCGCCTTCTGTAACGCCAGCCACAGACGCTGACCGGGGTAATAGCCCAGCGCATACCTGAGCGGTTCCCCCTGCCGCTGCCAGCGTTCCAGCAGAAGGGCGTCCTGTTTCAGCGCGGCAAGTGACTGCGCCTTCGGCTCATAATGGTTCATGGGGATGGCATACCAGCGCTGCAAATTCGTCCCGACCTGGCGGATCAGCGCCGCGTTATTCACACCAGAAAAACCGATGGCAGCAAGAACACATACCAGCATCCATAAAACGAGGCGACGGGTACGCTGCCCACCCTGGACGGGCGCACAGTAAGGCGCAAGCATCGGTAACACCTCATCAGGAAAACGCCCTGCCACCTCTGCGGATCCGGCTGCCGGTGGTAAAACCAGATGCGTCAGACGACTCAGGTGATGCGGCCACAGCGAACCCGTGTCAGCAGAGGCCATACCGCTGCGAAACGCCACAGCAAACAGATGAACCGACGGGAACAGTCGATCCTCTTTCACCAGTTCATCCATCAGAATGGTGCGTATAAAAGCAAAGGCTTCCCGAAGGACAGGCATCAGCGCCAGATGATTGTCCTGCTGCCAGTCATCAAGCGCCTGTGGCGTCTCATCAACAGGGCAAACAACCGGTTTATCGCCACGGACAATAACCCACGGGGTTTCGGGACCGGAAAACTCACCGCTCAGGATCACCGGCGGAGTGAATCCAGCGATCAGACACAATTGTTTCATCTGCTGGCGCAACGCTTTCAGGGTCGCGCGCAGCACCGCTTCATCCTGATGCCCGTCGGGGTGGCAGGTATACATAACGGCGATTTGTCCGGCCTGCCGCGGCTGCTGCTCCTGGATATCGCGCACGATATCAGTGAGCCTGCTGATGTCATTCACCCGCAGCCACCAGCCCTGCGCTGTTTTACGCAGCGTTTGCACCCCAAACAGTGCATCCAGGCTGTCCCCACAGACGAGAACAATCGGCCCCGCGTCAGCGAATACAGGCAGCTCAGTACCAGACGTTCCGCCATTGCCCCGAGCCTGGCTGAAACGGCTTTTTCGCCGGATCTGCCAGACGGTCAGCGCAACGATGCACAGTGTCATCACCCCTTTAAACAGCGTGCCTGCCGGAATGAAACCCCACAGAAGCCACAAAAGCGCAGCGGCACTCGCCATTACGTGGAGTATCAGAGAAACCATGACTGATTTGCGCATTAGTGGGGCAACTCCGGTAACTGCGCGGATAACAGCGCCTGAAGCCAGAGATGACCGCCCCACCACACGACGGCCATGACCACAGCCGCCGCCACGATCCAGAACCAGACGGAACGAAGCAGGCTGTAACGGTGCTTTGCGGTCCGGCGCACCACCAGAGAGATCTCCGCATCCAGAGGCGGCACCCGCTCAGCAAGCGCTTTAATCACTTCTTCCCGCTGCGACTGGCTGACTGAGCTCTTGCTGTATAATCCGTGGAACCCCAGCGCGATCACCCGGTGGTAGCAGGTCAGAACGGCCATATCCGGCGCAGGCTGGCGCAACACCTCAGCGATACGATCCCAGAGGGCTTCGCCTGCGTGTAATGATCCGAAATAGCGTGCCTGTAACGGCGCTTTTCGCCATGCCTTATGGCCTGCATCGGCTTCACCCGGCGCTCTGCTCATCACCACTTCATCAAGCAACGCACACTGGGCATAGGAAATATGCGCAATGCTGGCCTCGTCGTATCCGGCACGTTCCAGTGCCCCGCGCACCTGTTCCACCTGTTTGCTGCAGGTTTCATACAGCACATTACCGTCCGGTGTTGTTGCCCCCTGCTTAAGAAGGGTGACAGTGAGCCAGGTGTCGGCCATCAGTGCATCAATATCAATACCTTTTCTCATGATCGCAGTACCGCAAACAGTTCGAGTTCAAGCCGTCCCAGCAGGGCTGGCACGTAGAACATGCAGACACCCTGCTCCAGCATGTCCCTGGCCGCAGCACTCTCCATGTCCAGCGCGAAGTACTGGTTCTCCATTCGCACCGGCAGCGCTGCCGGCACGCGGTTAACAGCAATAATCGGGATCCCCTGCAGGGCGACGGTCGAAATCGCATTCACCTCATCCGGTGAACCCGCCTTACATAATGCCGGGAACTTCTCTACCACCTGCCAGGCGGGAACGTCAGACCTAACAGAGAGCCAGAGATCGGCCTCCTCACGCAGACGAATATCATGCAGCGAGGCTTTCCACGTCTGTTCGTCCGGGCGAAGCATGTCAAGCGCGATAACACGGGACGGCAGGCTGGCTTCCAGTAAGCCGGTAATCAGTTCAAACAGCGGCGGAAACGTTTTTTCCGGTTCGGCATGGTCATAGCCGGGAATGGCGTCCAGATCGCTGTCGAGAGAAAACGTCAGCATGCTGCCCGCGAGCCGCGCAAGCTCCGCCCACACCTGTTCAGGATGACGGGCCGGAAAACGTTCAAACTCTGTCAGCACCCGCGCATGGGAGTTCAGCGCATTGAGCAGCCAGAAAAGAGAGACGTCTGCCACCGCGAAATCGGCCAGACGCTCGTTGCTTTCCCGGCGCATGGACATCAGACGCTGGCGGCGAGAGCGAAGCTGGCGGTTCAGTAACACCAGTCTTTCCCGCATCGCCGGGCTGGCAGAAAACAATGCCATGGGCGGAATAAATGCAGGATCCTGACGCCATCCCTGTCCGTCGCGGATAAGCCGTGCAACCGGGCAGCACTCCCACGACGCGTTATCCTCATGTTCAAACCGGATAGCGAGGTTAAAGCGGGCGACAGCGACGGACTCCTCTTCGCTGCCAAACGCATCCTGGACACTCACCCACTCTTCACGGTAGCGAAGCGGCCGGTCTGCCATAACCGGTTCCTGCTGCACGTTATTCAGCCCGGACTGCAGGAGCGGCAGGGCAATCACCACCGTAACCCTGTCTGAACGCTGCGATAAATCCAGTTCGCGTGGTTCCGGCGGCAGATCGCTGACGCCTGTATCTACCAGCGTGCCATCAGGCAGCCAGAGCCGCAGGTGTGTCACCTGAATCAGGCCTGAACCCAGCAGCCTTTCATCAAATTGAGCCCGCTCCACGCCCCACGCAAACGGCGAGGCGAGCGCCGCTACGCCTGTGCTGCGAAAGGATCCCCATTCTGACTGTTGCTGGAACTGCTGAGGGGACAACAGCGCCCCCTCGTTCCACAGCGGACGATAAATTTTCATCCCTGCGCCCGCCTTACGCTTTCGCTTTTGGCATCTGGCTAACCAGCGACAGATTCACATCCATCCCTTCCACCTGGAAGTGCGGTACCGCGTACAGGCGCACGCGGAAGAAGCCCGGGTTGTCCTCAATATCTTCCACTACCACTTTCCCATCGCGCAGCGGATGGGAAGCCTGCAGTTCATCGCCCGGGTCGGTCATTTCGGTCACCAGACCGCGTACCCAGGTGTTGAGTTCCAGCTCCAGCAGGCGACGGTCCTTGGTGGTACCGATGTTTTCACGCTGAATAAGCTTCAGGTAGTGAGCAATACGGGAGAGCAGAAAGATATAGGGCAGACGTGCGTTGATGCGGCTGTTGGCAGTGGCATCGGCGGTGTCGTACAGCGCCGGTTTCTGCGTTGAGTTGGCCGAGAAGAAGCAGGCGTAATCGCGGTTTTTGTAGTACGACAGCGGGATGAAACCGAGATTGGCGAATTCGAACTCGCGGGTTTCCGGGATCATCACTTCGGACGGGATCTTCACCTGGTTGCCGGTACCCAGATCGTACAGATGGATCGGCAGGTCTTTCACTGCGCCACCGGCCTGCGGGCCACGAATCTGCACGCACCAACCGTTGTTGATAAAGCTCTTCACCATATTGGAGGCGAAAGAGAATGACGCGCTGGTCCAGAGGTATTTCTCGTGATCCGGGCCTTTCACCTGTTCAACATAGTTGAAACTGCGCACCGGCACGGTATCCGGGCCGTACGGCAGACGCCCCAGCACGCGCGGCATCACCAGACCTATATAGCGGGAGTCGTCGGTGTCGCGGAAGGATTTCCATTTGATGTACTCGGCACGGTCGAAGTAGTTGCCGATATCTTTAATGGCCGCCACCTCTTCCATCGACTCCTTCAGGAAGAATTTTGGCCCGACGGATCCGATAAACGGCATATGTGCCGCAGCGGAGACTTTGGAGATGTTGCGCAGTAACGCCACATCCTGCGGGCTGGCGTCAAATTCGTAAGAAGAAATCACCGAGCCAATCGGCTCCCCGCCCGGGGTGTCGTACTCAGCGGTATAGGTGTGCCAGTAAAGTCCGCTCTGGATAAGCTCCGGCGCATCTTCGAAGTCCTGGCGCAGGTCATCTTTGGAAACGTCAAGAATTTCGGTTTTTACGTTCTGGCGATAGTCGGTATTGTCCACCAGCTGTTTCAGGCCGCGCCACAGGGATTCTACCTTCTGGAATTCTTCATGGTGCATCACCGCATCCAGCTGGCGGCTGATTTGAAAATCCAGCTCTGCGATATGGTGATCGATCAGCGTTTTATCGAGCTTTTCCACCTGCTGGCCTGATTTAAGGATGCAGTCCATAAACACATGCATCGCAGCCGTCAGGCGCTCGCCCGCAGGCGCATCCGCCAGCGCAGCGTCGTCCAGAAATGCATTAATATCCCCAAGGCTGGACGCTGGGGTGAGGTTGATTTTTTCAAACAGGGAGGCGTAAACGCCCTCTTTTTCAAGTACGGTGGTTTGCCCTTGAGCAGAGCCAGTTTCAGTATTTACAGACATCAGCATATTCCCGGTTAATCCATTAAAAGAGATACCCACGTTTTATTTCGGGGCAAGCGCGCTCATTTCGTCGCGTAATTCCTGAGACAGCGCCGGATCCTTAAGAATTTTCTCGAGCTCTTTTCTGAAAGTGGCGTTATCAAGCAGATTGGATTTTAGATCGCGTAATAAATTACGCATCGCCAGCATGGCGCGAAGCTGAGGAATTTGACGGGCAACCTGTTCGGGCTCGAAATCTTTTATACATGAAAATTGCAGTTGGATATTTTCTTCTGAACCCTCGCCAGCCAGTGTATTCTGTACAGTCAGGTTAATTCCCGGGTTAAATTCTGAAAGTACACTGTCGAAATTATTTTTATTAACGTTAACCTTTTCCCTCTCTGATAACGGCCGTTTTTCTTTGCCATTACTGAAATCACCAACGGTAAGGAGCTTTAGCGGCAGTTCAACTTTCTTTTGCGCGCCCCCCGTATGGAGAGCCAGCTTGAGATTTATACGTGCCCTGGGCACTTCATTCTGAAATGTATCAGCCATAGCAGTCCCTTTTCCTTAAGGAATAGTTATTAAGTAAAACTACATTTGTTTGCAGAGGCGATATTAGAACAAGTAATTACATGTAATCAACTAACTCTTGGTCCAAAAGTAGACTTCCATCAAACAGTTAACTTTAATTCCTGTCAGTGAGTAATATTAAACAATAATTATGTATTTGCGAGGCGAATACCATATCAATACTCAATCTATGCTTTAATAAATATCGATGGGTAATTATGATTTTTACAGAAAGGATAATAACGTAAAATTAGAGCTACGGTAGATTCTTGCATAATTCTAAATCAGATAAAAACTGGCGCTGCAATTCGCGCCAGTTCCGGTTATAGCATCCGTTATAAGGAAAACATACTCTATCAATGCTTCTCGATATAGATGGTGCGACTGTATGCCACATCTTCCGGGTTGTTAATCGGATACCCTTTCACCCAGGGTTTGATTAAGCGCCCGTTGGTGTACTGATAGATCGGCGCAATCGGCGCTTTTTCCGCGAGGATTTTCTCCGCCGTATTGTAATCCGCGTTGCGGGCCTTCGCGGTGGTCTCCAGCGACGCCTGATTGATCACCTTGTCATACGCCGGATCGTTGAAGCGGGAAATATTGCCGGTATGCGTGGAGGTCAGCAACGAGAGGAAGGTCGAGGGCTCATTGTAATCTCCCACCCACGAGGCGCGGATCACATCGAAATTGCCGGTGTTACGACTGTCGATATAGGTTTTCCACTCCTGGTTTTGCAGCTTCACATCGACGCCGAGATTCTTTTTCCACATCGAGGCCACCGCGATGGCGATCTTCTGGTGGTTTTCCGAGGTATTGTACAGCAGCGTCAGTTTCAGTGGTTTCTGTGCATTGTAGCCCGCCGCCTGTAGCAGCGTTTTGGCCTGCGCGTTCATCTCCTCCTGGCTCATCTGCTCAAAGGGTGATGGCTCCGGCGTAAAGCCTGCGGTCACGTCCGGGGTGAAGTGCCATGCCGGTTTTTCGCCGGTGCCCAACACTTTCTCAGCCATGATCCGCCGATCGATGGTCATGCTCAGCGCCAGGCGCACCCGGGCATCCGCCGTCGGGCCTTTCTGGGTATTAAAGGCGTAATAGTAGGTGCCCAGCTGCGGCGGGGTATAAACCTGCCCCGGTATGTCCTTCAGCAGCTTCTGGTAGAGGTTTTTCGGGAATGATTCGGTGATATCGATATCGTCCGCCAGGTAGCGCTTGGTGGCAGACGACTCCTGGTTGATCGGGATAAAGGTCACTTTCTGCAGCACCGTTTTATCGTTATCCCAGTAATGGGTGTTGCGCTCGACGACCAGCTTCTCGTTAACCACCCGGTCTTTCAGAATGTATGCGCCATTGCCCACCAGCGTACCCGGACGGGTCCACTCCGCGCTGCTCTCAACGTTGGCTTTTTGTACCGGATAGAAGGCGAAGCTTGCAGTGAGATTGGCAAACCACGGCAGCGGTTTATCCAGCTGGACGCGCAGAGTTCGGCTATCTACCGCAGTCACGCCGAGCTTATCCGGCGTGGTCTTGCCGTCGATAATGGCCTGGGCATTGCCGATCCCGGCCAGCGCCGCAAACCAGGCAAACGGCGACGTGGTTTTCGGATCGACCAGACGCTGCCAGCTGTAGACAAAATCCTGTGCGGTGACGGGGGTGCCGTCAGACCATTGGGCATTCTCACGCAGGGTAAAGGTCCAGGCACGGTTATCGTTACTCTGCCAGCGGGTGGCAACGCCCGGCACCAGCTCCCCTTTTTCATTCTGGTTGACGAGACCTTCGAACAGATCGCGGATCACCTGAATTTCGGGCAGTCCCACCGCTTTGGCGGGATCCAGTGACGCCGGTTCATCTTTAATATGACGCACCAGCTCCTGCTTTGATGCCAGCGTCGTCCCGGAGGGAACATCCGCAGCAAAGGAATAAGAAGAGAGGCCACACAACCACAAGGCAGAACAAATCAACGAAACCGGATGCTTCATGAGATCCCCTTTGAAATGATGGGTAACGAGCAGATGCGTAATTATTTGTTTCTGAACAGGGAAATGCAAACAACTTCCATCGGAAAGTTGATATCTGCCGGTTTTGCCCTGGAGCTGAAACTATTTGATTAACCGTGTGTTTTGCACAACACTGCCAGTAGTATAACTTTGATTCAGGAACGTCTATGTCCCTTACTCGTCCAAGAACGGAACGTGGCGCTTTCCCGCCGGGAACCGAACACTATGGCCGTTCATTCCTCGGCGCGCCCTTGATCTGGTTCCCTGCGCCACAGGCCGATCGCCACAGCGGCCTGATCATCGCCGGAACTCACGGGGATGAAAACTCATCAATTGTGACCCTCTCCTGCGCCCTGCGCACCCTGGCCCCGGAGTTGCGTCGCCACCATGTGGTGTTAACCGTCAACCCGGACGGCTGTCAGCTGGGACTGCGCGCCAACGCTCGCGGAGTGGACCTGAACCGTAACTTCCCGGCGGCCAACTGGCGGGAAGGCGAGACGGTCTACCGCTGGAACAGTGCGGCACAGGATCGGGATGTGGTATTGCTGACCGGCGAAAAGCCCGGTTCGGAACCGGAAACGGAGGCGCTATGTCACCTGATCCACAAACTGCATCCGGCCTGGGTGGTGTCATTTCACGATCCGCTGGCCTGCATTGAAGATCCCGCGCACAGCGCGCTGGGAAGCTGGCTGGCGGATGCCTTTTCGCTGCCGTTGGTGACCAGCGTCGGCTATGAAACGCCGGGCTCTTTCGGTAGCTGGTGCGCTGATTTAAGCCTGCACTGCATCACCGCCGAGTTCCCGCCGATCTCGTCCGACGAGGCCAGCGAGAAATACCTGAGAGCGATGACCGATCTGCTGCGCTGGGAACCTCAGAGATGAACCATGCCGGTGGTGTAATGCAGCGCCGGTGAGACGTCCACCGCCAGCCAGGTCGGACCGTCAAGATCGGCAAACTGCACCTCGCCCGCCAGCGGCAAAGCCGCATTAATGGCGCGTGATGTGCAGAGCATACAGCCGAGCATCAGCGCAAAACCCTGCTGACGCGCCTCGGCAGCCAGCGCCAGCGCTTCGGTGATCCCCCCGGTTTTATCCAGCTTCATATTCACCATCTCGTAGCGTCCTTTCAGGACGGGAAGGCTCTCACGTGTATGGCAGCTTTCGTCGGCGCAGATGGGTAGCGGGTGAATGAAATTTGCCAGCGCGGCATCGTCACCCGCAGGCAGGGGTTGCTCGAGCATGGCAACATCCAGATCCGCCAGTAGCTGACAGCGGGCAGCCAGTCCTTCGCTGCGCCAGGATTCGTTAGCATCGACAATCAGCGTGGCTTCTGGTACGGCGGCGCGAATGGCAACCATCCGCTCGCTGATGAGATGATCGTCCAGCTTCACTTTCAGCAGGCGCGCCCCGGCGGCATACAGGGCTTTGGCGCTGGCGGCCATCTGTGCGGGTTCGCCAATCACTACCGTCTGGGCGGTCACCAGCGTTTGCGGCAGCGTCATCCCGGCAAGGGCGGCCAGCGGGATCCCCTGCTGGCGCGCGGCCAAATCCCACAGGGCGCAGTCAATGGCATTGCGCGCCGCACCGGGCGGCAACAGGGCCTGTAGCGCTTCCCGGCTGAGCCCCCGCTCCAGCTCCGGTGCCAGCGCCATGATCTGCGCCATCACCGAGGCGATACTTTCACCATACCGCGGATAAGGGGTACATTCCCCTACGCCTTTGACACCCTCTTCCTCTATTTCGACCACCACCACGCAGGCCTCGCTCCGGGTTCCCCGGGAGATCACAAAGGGTGTATGCAGTGGCCAGGCTTCTTCATAAACCTTGAGGGTTCTCATCACTTACTCCTGTATAGCGGCTTCGCGTAAATAGGGTTTGCTGTGTTATTGGCTGATGACATACACTAGCGGCGACGTTAACTATATGTAAACAGGAAGATAACTATGTCACAACTCGTTCATTTCCAGGGCAACCCGGTTTCTGTTGCAGGATCCATTCCTCAGACTGGCAGCAAAGCGCAGGCGTTTACGCTCGTGGCAAAAGATCTGTCTGACGTCGTGCTGAGCCAGTTTGCCGGCAAGCGTAAAGTGCTGAACATTTTCCCAAGCATCGATACCGGCGTGTGTGCCGCATCTGTGCGTAAATTCAACCAGCTGGCGACAGAAATGGACAACACCGTTGTGCTGTGCATCTCCGCCGACCTGCCGTTCGCCCAGTCCCGTTTCTGCGGTGCCGAAGGCCTGAGCAACGTTATTACCCTTTCCACCCTGCGTAACCCGGAATTCCTGGAGCAGTACGGTGTGGGCATCGCTGAAGGCGCCCTGAAAGGCCTCGCTGCTCGCGCAGTTGTCGTGATCGACGAAAACGACACCGTCGTGTTCAGCCACCTGGTGAATGAAATCACCACCGAGCCGGACTATGCTGCTGCGCTGGAAGCGCTGAAAGCATAAAAAAGCCTTCTGCGGCGCTGACTCCACACGCGAGCCAGCTCAGCACAAAGCGACATGGCATGAGCCCGGAGAAGCATGGGCTCATGCCATTCATCTGGCAATATAGCTCTAAAGCAACCCTGCACAACGCGCCTTTCGATACTCCACCGGCGTACATCCCATTTCCCGGCGATAAACAGAATACATGTACTGAAGCGACGTAAAGCCGCTTTGCATAGCCACATCTGAATAACTCAGGTTAGTCTCGCTCAGCAAATGTTGAGAGCGTTCAAGCCTGAAGCTCAGTAATTCGTCGTGCAAAGTCTTTCCGAGTGTACGCATAAAGTGCATGTCCAGCGTCGCACGGGAACAGCCCACATGCTCTGCGACCTGAGCCGCCTTAATCCCCAGACTGCCGAACTGGCGGATAAAATAGCGTGCACGCAAAATATAGGTATTCATTATAGAGCTATGCCGGGTAGACGCCTGGGCATTCACCCCCTCGGGTCGCACCACCATATGCCTCTCGCGCAGCGGGGTGCCCGTCAGCTGCCGGTGCAGCATCTTCGCGGCGGTACGCCCCATCTGGTGGGTGCCCTGAGCGACCGAGCTAATGGCAATACGGCTGAGGCTACGCAGCAGCGGATCGTCATCAATACCGATAATGGCGACTTCTTCCGGCACGGCGTAGCCTGCTATAGAACACGCCTGCAGCACCTGCCTGGCCCGGGAGTCAGTCACCGCAATAATGCCAATGGGTTTAGGTAGCCTGTCCAGCCAGCGTGCTAAATCTTCAAGAATGTTTTGCCACACCAGGGCGTGTGTCGGGATCCCTTCAAAAATCTCCGCCTGGTGTCCGTCCGCCTCCACAAACTGGCGAAAGGCGCGGGCCCGCTCCACCGCCCAGGGATTCATAATCGTCGACTCGATGGAGTAACAGGCAAATCGCGGCAGTCCCATGTCGATCAAATGCTGATAGGCAAGCCTTACCAGTTCAACGTTATCAGAGGCCACATAAGAAAGGGAGCGGATCGCAGGACTGTTCATCTGCCAGGTGCCGCCAATACCGACCACCGGCATATCCACTTTCGTCAGCAGTGAGGTGAGCATCGGGTCGTCGAAATCAGCGATGACGCCATCCCCCTTCCATTCGAGCAGACTGGCTGGCGAAGAGCGAAAATCTTCCTCAAGGAGGAAATCCCAGTGGATCCGCGTCGATTTCATGTACTCGCAGATGCCCTCAATAATGCTCCTGCCATAGCGCCCTTTGGCCTTCAGCATGAGTGCAACCCGAAACATGTCATGTTTTCGCGACGCCATGGCGTGATCTCTGAACAGTGAGCGAAACACCACCCTATCACAAGCCGATCGACGGCTGAACAGGTATTCTTGCAGTTAACTTCATGTAATTAAAAATTAAATGAGCAATTTAGAAAAATCATAAACCGGTTTTGCACCAGACTTATGCCAGGCTGCTTTTCATCCCTGAAGTGTCATAACTATAAAAACCTCTGGAGGAAATGTGGCTGCTCTGAAACTGAAAACAAAAGGACGGCGTATTTTTATGTCGCTGGTGATGCCCTTAATGGTCGTCGTTTATGATGCGCACGGCCAGGCCAGCGCCGCGGTTGGCTCGTCAGCCAGCATCGTAACGCCCAAACCGCGTGTGATCGTCTCCACGGATATTGGCGGAACGGATTTCGACGATTATCAGTCGCTTGTTCACCTGCTCATGTATGCGGACGCCATGCAGCTGGAGGGGCTAATCTCTTCGCCCTGGGGCCCGGTGCGTAATCGCGTGACTGAAATCCTGAAGACAATCGATCGGTACGCACAGGATTACCCGAACCTGAAAACCTGGTCTGCCGATTATCCGACTCCGGATTATCTGCGGTCAATTACCCGTCAGGGCGGGATGGACTCTGCGCCTCCCGACGGTTTTAGCCAGCCCACCGATGGCTCGAAGCTCATTATTGAAGCGGCAAAGCGCCCTGACCCCCGTCCCCTCTGGATCCTGGTCTGGGGAGGAATTGACGATCTGGCGCAAGCCCTGCACGACGACCCGACCATCAAACAGAAGATTCGCGTCTACTATATCGGCGGACCGAACAAGAAATGGTCTACTTCTGCGTATAATTACATCGTCCGGCATCACCCGGATCTGCACATCATTGAAAACAACGCCACCTACCGCGGCTGGTTCACGGGAGGGGATCAACGCAATGGCGTCGATGGTGCCACTTTCGTGGCAAAACATCTGAAAGGCCACGGCGCGCTTGGCGATTTCTTTAACGCTTATGGCGATGGCCAGCTCAAAATGGGCGATACCCCGTCGGTGGCTTATGTTCTTGGCCCCAACCCTGAAGAACCCACCCAGGAAAGCAAAGGTGGAGGACGGTTCGTGCGGGCATGGGATCGCCCGATGTACAGTTTTAACGCCACGCCCACCGCTGCCGATGTGGTGGAAACCTACGGTCTGGTTGAGCTGATCGTTCATCCCGACGGCCGTGCGCCTGCGGGGACTAAGGCAGAGCTGGTAGTACCCACCTCCGCCTCGGCAAGCGATCGCTTCCCTGGCTTTGCGGCAGCGGATGGAAGCTGGCACTTCCGTTTTGTCTCCAAAGCCTCGCAAACGTGGAAATACACCATTGCGTCAAACTGGCCCAGCCTTGCAGACCCGATTGGCGGCAGCTTCACTTCAGTTCCTCCTGCGGCTTCCCGGGCGACGCAGCCCTCCGCCCGCTATCCAAACTGGTGGACAGACAATCCCGATCCCGCCCTGAGCGAGGACGTGGCCCCCTTTGGCCCTCAGCACGGGATTAAGACCATAAACCAGTGGCGAGCGACCTATCTGGCCGACTTTGCAGCACGTGCCGACCGGCTGCTGCCTTCTTCGTCTGCAGCAAAAGAGGCCAAACAACGCCTGTTTGTGTTGACAGACATTGGTGACGATCCGGATGACCAGATGTCAATGGTGCGTTTGATGACCTACGCCAACCAGATGAACATCGAAGGGCTGGTCGCCACCTCGACAGGCAAAAATAAAGATCAGGTTGAGCCTGAACGCATCGTCGCCATCGTTAAGGGCTACGGCCAGGTTCGTGACAACCTGGAGCGTCACGAGCCAGGTTTCCCGTCTGCGGAGGCGCTGCTTAAAACCGTTGCCCAGGGATTACCCATCCACAATATGGCTGCGGTGGGCGAAGGCAAAGACTCGACGGGATCCGAGCTGCTGATTAAGGCCGTTGATCGCCAGGACGATCGTCCTTTGTGGGTTGCGGTCTGGGGCGGCCCGAACGTTCTCGCGCAGGCGCTCTGGAAAGTACGTCACACCCGCACAGCGGAGCAACTCGAACAATTTGTTGCCAAACTTCGTGTCTATGCCATCTCCGATCAGGATGACAGCGGCCCGTGGATACGCAAAGAATTCCCGTCGCTGTTTTATATCGTCTCACCGGGTCAGAACGCCGGAGGCGGCTTCCACTACGCAACCTGGATAGGTATTGGCGGCGACTATTTTCATGGTCGTTTTGCCGGAGCCGATTATCAGTTGGTGACCAACGAATGGCTGGATAAAAACGTGCGCAGCAAAGGGCCGTTAGGCGCAGAATATCCGCGCTGGAAGTTTATGATGGAGGGCGACACGCCTTCATTTTTAAACCTCATCAATAATGGCTTATCGGATCCTGAGCATCCGGAGTGGGGTGGCTGGGGTGGTCGCTACGAGCTTTACACGCCACATAAAGAGAGATGGTTTATGGCGCAGGAGACACGCCCGATCTGGACCAATACGCAGGATGAAGTGCTGGGGTTTGATAACCGCTGGCATACCACCAACCATGCGACAATCTGGCGCTGGCGCGGCGCGTATCAAAATGATTTTGCCGCCCGAATGGACTGGACCGTTAAGCCCTACAGTGAGGCGAATCACCCGCCGGTGCCGAAGCTCGATCATCCTGCCACCCTAACGGTGAAAAAAGGCGAACGCGTGCAACTCAGCGCGGTAGGTTCAAGCGATCCCGACGGGGATGCCCTCTCATATGAGTGGTTTGCCTACGCAGAGGCAGGAACGCGGGTGCTGTCGAACGCGGCAACCGGCATTATGTTAGACATTAAAAATGCCGACCAGCCGAAAGCCTGGTTCGATGTGACCGACGCCCGGGTGATGCCACCGGGAACCGGTACGATGCATATCATTCTGGCGGTCACCGATCATGGTACGCCGCGCTTAACCCGCTACAAGCGAGTGATTGTTAACGTTGAGCCATAAATACCCGCGTGGCAGGCATTATGCCTGCCACGTCAGTTCGGTTCAGAGGCAGATTACTCGTCACCTTTCTTCTGGCTCAGACCGTACTCGCGCAACTTATTGGCGATGGCGGTATGAGAAACGCCCAGCCGTTTCGCCAGCTTACGCGTGCTGGGATAGTTACGATAGAGCTGCGTCAGGACCGAGCGTTCAAAGCGGCTGGTAATGTCATCCAGCGACCCTTCCATCGCCTCTTCGCCCACCGCCACCGTACCGGCGTCGTAATCGGGCAGTAAAATATCCTGCGGCCGCAGCTCATAGCCTTCAAGCTGGGTCAGCGCCCGATAGATCGCATTTTTCAGCTGGCGGATATTCCCCGGCCAACCGTAACGGGTAAGCACCGTATTGAGATCGGCCGAAAACTTCGGTCGAGGAATGCCCTGCTCATCGGCAAAGCGCGCCACAAAGAGTTCGGTCAGCGGCATGATGTCCTGCGGACAATCGCGCAGCGGCGGGATATTCAGCGTCAGCACGTTGAGACGATAATAGAGATCTTCGCGGAAGACGCCCTTCTGCACCAGCTCTACCAGGTTCTTCTGGGTAGCGCAGATCACGCGTACATCCACATGCACCTCATGATCTTCACCCACGCGACGGAAAGTGCCGTCGTTAAGGAAACGCAGCAGCTTGGCCTGCATCCGCGGCGACATTTCGCCAATCTCATCCAGCAGCACCGAGCCGCCGTTGGCCTGCTCAAAGAAGCCTTTTTTGCCTTCCGGGGCGTGACCGAACAGCTCGCTTTCGACGGCATCCTCCGGGATAGAGGCGCAGTTCAGCGCCAGGTAAGGTTTAGCCGCGCGCGGCCCCGCCTGATGTACCGCATGGGCCAGCAGATCTTTGCCGGTTCCGGTATCACCGGTGATAAGCAAAGGTGCCGCCAGATTGGCCAGCTTGCGGGCCTGCTCTACCACGTGACGCATTTTCGGGCTGACGGCAATAATCTGGCTGAAAGCGCCGACATCCTGACTCGACAGGTTTTGCAGCTGACGTCCCATGCGCACGGTGGAGCGCAGCATAATCACCGAGCCGGTCAGGGTGCGGTCGTCGTTATCGCCCTGCAGGTAAACCGGGGTGATCTCCATCAGGAAATTCTGCCCGTTGATGATCACATGCTCGCTGTGGGTTGACCGCGGATTGCTCTCCAGCCAGCGCTGGAAGTTGAAACCGGGGATCAGCTGGGCGGCATTGTGACTGCTCAGCTTGTCCTGCTCCTGGGCAAACAGCTGACAGCTCGCCAGGTTGGCCCGGTCAATTTTACCTTTCAGATCCAGAGATAAGAACGGCTCAGGCATCGCTTCCAGCAGCGCGCTCAGGGCCAGATGCTCGCGCTCGGAGGGCATCCAGGGCACGGTGCGCACGTCCGTAACGCCAGCGATACGGCGGATTTCAGCCATTAAGCTGCTGAATGTATCGAATGCAATTTCGGCAAAGTTCAGGTAAATCTTCCCGATAGGGTCGATCTCAATGCCGCGCAGATCAATGCTACGTAAAACAAGGAGATCGAGTAACTCGCGAGTCAGGCCGAGACGGTCCTTACAAAACACTTCCAGACGCATGGGAAAATCACTCTATAAGCCAGTAACCCTGAAATGATAAGCCAGATATCGGCGATCGGGAAGAAGGCTGTCAACAAATATTGACAGCCTGTGAAGCGAGTGGCGGAATTATGTGCGAGAAGGAAGAGCTACTGCGGTTTTTTGTTGAGCGTTTCTTTCAGCTGGCCGATTAATTCCCGGCGGAAATCGCCCAGCCGTGGTTTATCGTCCGCTGTCCACGGCAGAGGACGGCACAGCTCCATCGCTTTGATTCCCAGCCGTGCGGTCAGCAGTCCGGCACCAATCCCCTGGGCTGCGCGGGCCGACAGACGTGCGGCCAGATCCTGTGACATCCAGTCCATTCCCACCTCGCGCACCACCTCGCTGGCGCCGGCGAAGGCCATATTAAGCAGCACCAGGCGGAACAGACGCAGGCGGCTGTAATAGCCCAGCTCAATGCCGTACAGGGTGGCGATGCGGTTAATCAGACGCAGGTTGCGCCAGGCGATAAAGGCCATATCCACCAGCGCCAGCGGGCTGACGGCGATCATCAGGGTCGACTCTGCCGCCGAGCGGCTGATCTCCCGCCGCGCCTGACTGTCGAGCACCGGCTGGACCAGATGGGCATACAGCGAGACCACCTCCCGGTCGTTCTGGGTTTCATGGATCGCGGCATACCAGCGCTGCAGCGCCGGATGCGACTGATCGAGCCCGGCCTGCTTCGCCAGTTTTTCGCAAAACGCCCGTCCGTTGCCGGTGCCGTGGCTGTGGAGCAGATCCCGGGCTTCGTCACGCTCGTGCGCGCGCTGGCGCAGTCGCCACAAGCGTCGCCATTCGGTAGCGACAGAACCCACGCCCGCCCCGACGATCAGCGCCCCGGCCGCACAGCCGCCCAACGCCACCCAGTCCTGGGTCTGCCAGGCATTGATCGCCCACTGCACGCCCTGCCCCACCACCGTGACGCCGGTCAGCAGCAATCCGGCGCTGACCATTTTACGCCACAGGCTGCGTTTGGGCCGCAGGGCAGCCTCCACCACGGCCTCGGCCTGCCCCTCTTCGGCGGGGAGCATATCGGTTACCACCGGGGCAAACTGTTCTGCCTGAGTCGTATCAAAAGTCTGCGCCGCCTTAAAGGCCTCATGCTGTTCCTGCTCCAGCGTACCGTTAAAATCCATGCGCGGTTTTAAGGGTTCGGTCATCGCAATTTATCTCCAATTAAAAACTCCAGCGCGGCATCGAGGCGAATGTGCGGCAGCGGCTGGTCAACATTCATTGTCTGCGGACGGAAAGCTTCGAACTGGAAGCCCTGCTTTTGCCAGAACGCCTGGCCGGGCAGCCGGGCGGGCACCTCGCCGGGATAGACCGTCAGCGGAGAGCCATCGCTCAGTCGATGGCCGCGCAGCGCCGGGATTTTATCGCCATTGACGTCTATCAAGCCGCTCTGGGTAGCCTGCACCGATGCCAGCCCCAGACAGTCCATGCTGATGCCTTCAAACGCCGCGTTCTGCCAGGCATCCTGAACCAGCTGTTGCAGGAGCGACACCATATTGGCGTGCTGATCCACCGTGACGTGATCCGCCTTGGTCGCGGCAAAGAGCAGTTTATCGATCACCGGGGAGAACAGACGGCGGAACAGCGTGCGCTGCCCGTAGTGGAAGCTCTGCATCAATTGGGTAAGCGCGAGACGCATGTCGTTGAAGGCCTGCGGCCCGCTGTTGAGCGGCTGCAGGCAATCCACCAGCACGATCTGGCGGTCGAAGCGTAAAAAGTGGTTGGTGTAAAACCCCTTCACCACTTTTTCGCAGTAGTAGTTGAAACGCTCGCGCAGCATCCCGGCGTTGGTGTATTTATCCGCCTGGGCCAACTTCGATTCCCCAAAGGCATCCACGTCCGGCCAGGGGAAGAATTGCAGCGCCGGGGCGCCCGCCATATCCCCTGGCAGCACAAAGCGGCCCGGCTGGATAAAGTGCAGCCCCTCTTTTTTGCATTGATGCAGATAATCGGTCCAGGCCTCCGAGATGGCTGCCAGCCGGTTTTCGTCGGCGGGTGCCAGCGGATCCAGCCCCTCGCACAGCGTGCGCCAGTGGGCTGACCACTCTGCGCGCTGCCCCTGCAGCAGGCCGGTCATCTGCCGCGACCAGCTGAGGTAATCCTGAGTCAGCATCGGCAGATCGAGCAGCCATTCGCCAGGATAATCGACGATCTCCAGATAGAGGGTGGAAGTCTCTTTAAAGTGGCGCAGCAGCGAATCGTTGGAGCGATAGCGCAGCGCCAGGCGGATCTCGCTCACCCCGCGGGTCGGCGTCGGCCAGGTGGGCGGCGAGCCATACAGCTGGGCCAGCCCTTCATCGTAAGTAAAACGAGGAATGCCAAAATCGCGCTGCGGCACGCGCTTCACACCAAGCAGGCGCTCTTCGCGCACGGTGCTCAGCAGGGGTAAACGCGCCCCGGCATGCAGATTAAGCAGTTGGTTGACCATTGCCGTGATAAAGGCGGTTTTGCCGCTGCGGCTCAGTCCGGTGACCGCCAGGCGCAAATGACGGTCAACCCCACGATTAACCAGAGAATTGAGTTCATTTTTAAGTCGCTTCATCGCCATCCTGTTCTGCCTGAAGGAATTATTGTTCTGAGAAATATGACATGGGGACAAGGAGAAGGGAATAAAAGTGCCGCAACGGCACGTCCAGCGCTGTGCCGTTGCGGTCTATTTCAGTTTACCGGAAAGACGGTTGGCGAGCTTTTTCAGCATCGGTTCCAGCGCCACCGCAAGCAGCATGCGGACGGGTTTGCGGGCGACAGATTTGATCGCCCACCCCGCCACGCCCGCCGGGCCGTACCGCAGTGCGGTCAGTAAAACCAGCTTTCCTGCAAATTTCAGGCCCGGCTTAACCTGCTGCCCGGCACGTTGCCAGCGTTGATTCATATCAGGTCTCTCAGTTAAAGCTGACGAAAACGGCTTCGCAGCGAGAAGGTATCAGAGGTGACATACCGCTCCATCTCACGCAGGCGTTGTTCACCTGCCGACAGTTGGGCATCCACCGCGTCCAGCAGTTCACTGCTGGTGGGGGCATTTTCATCGCCCATCGCGCTGTCCGGCATCGGATCCAGCACAAAGGATAAAATGATGTAGGCCACCAGGGTAATAAACGCCAGGCCAAAGAAGATGGAGAGCACCGTTACCACGCGCACCAGCTTCACCGGCACGTCGAGGTAGTGAGCCAGCCCGGCGCAGACGCCGCGCACCATCCCCTGCTGGGGGATACGCCACAATTTTTTGTTCAGGTTCAGTCCAGCCATTAGCGATCCCTCCAGTTCGGATGTTCCGCATCCAGGATGGCTTCCAGCGCCTGAATACGTTCACGCATTTTATTTGCGTCCAGGATTAACTGCGCCAGGCGCTGTTGTTCACTTTGCGACAGCTCACTCCGGGAGGAACGGTTGCTGTAATGCAGCCACAGCCAGATCGGCAACACAAACAGCACGAAAATGGTCAGCGGAATGGCAAGAAAAAGCGCGCTCATGTCTACTCCTTGTCTTACGATGAGTGGCGGCGCCAGCCGGCGCCGCAGGTATTATTATTGATTGTCTTGTTTCATTCTGGCCTTCAGCGCGGCCAGTTGCTCGCTGATTTCATCATCGGCTTTCAGATCGGCAAACTGCTGATCCAGGGTCTTCTGTTTGCCAAAGCTGTGGCTTTCTGCTTCGGCTTCCATCTGATCGATACGGCGCTCAAACGACTCGAAACGGGCCATGGCTTCGTCAATCTTGCCGCTATCAAGCTGACGGCGCACGTCGCGTGAAGAGCTGGCGGCCTGGTGACGCAGCGTCAGAGCCTGCTGGCGGGCGCGGGTTTCGCTCAGTTTGTTCTCCAGCTCCGCAATCTCTTTTTTCATGCGGGCCAGGGTTTCGTCCACCAGCGTGACTTCCTGCTCCAGCGTGGCCACGATGTCGGTCAGCTTCTGCTTTTCGATCAGCGCAGAGCGGGCCAGATCGTCTTTGTCTTTACGCAGCGCCAGTTCGGCTTTTTCCTGCCATTCGTTCTGCTGGGCAGTGGCCTGTTCAATGCGGCGTGAGAGCTGCTTTTTCTCAGCCAGCGCACGGGCAGAGGTGGAGCGCACTTCGACCAGCGTATCTTCCATCTCCTGAATCATCAGACGCACCAGCTTCTGCGGATCTTCTGCCTTTTCAAGCAGCGAGTTGATGTTGGCGTTCACGATGTCGGCAAAACGAGAAAAAATACCCATAATTGAATCCTCACATTTTCTGTTATCGGGCTAAGCCCTGCTGCTTAGCTAATACAAATCCCGTGCCAACTTTTTATCTTATTGATTTTACGCAAGGTGATTGCTTTTTCGCCCGTTCCACCCTACTCTCGCTTAGTGAATCACACCAATAAATGGTTAATTTCATCATGGCTGAATTTAAAGATACCTTATTAGGGGAAGCCAACAGCTTTCTCGAAGTGCTGGAGCAGGTTTCAAGGCTGGCACCGCTGAACAAACCGGTGTTGATTATCGGCGAGCGCGGCACCGGGAAAGAGCTGATAGCCAACCGCCTGCACTATTTATCCGGGCGCTGGGACGGGCCTTTCATCTCCCTGAACTGCGCCGCGCTGAATGAAAATCTGCTCGATACCGAACTGTTCGGTCACGAGGCTGGCGCTTTTACCGGGGCGCAACGTCGTCATCCCGGCCGCTTCGAGCGCGCAGACGGCGGCACGCTGTTCCTCGATGAGCTGGCTACCGCCCCGATGCTGGTGCAGGAAAAGCTGCTGCGCGTCATAGAGTATGGCGAGCTGGAGCGCGTGGGCGGCAGTCAGCCGCTACAGGTAAATGTGCGGCTGGTGTGCGCTACCAACGCTAATTTGCCGGAGATGGTGGAGCAGGAGCGGTTTCGCGCCGACCTGCTGGATCGGCTGGCGTTTGACGTCGTCAACCTGCCCCCGCTGCGCGAGCGGCGCAGCGATATTATGCTGCTGGCGGAGCAGTTTGCCATCCAGATGTGTCGTGAGCTGGGGCTACCGCTGTTCCCTGGCTTTAGCCAGCGCGCCCGCGAAACGCTGCTCGATTACCGCTGGCCGGGCAATATCCGTGAGCTGAAGAACGTGGTTGAGCGTTCCGTCTATCGCCACGGCAGCAGCGAAACCGAGCTCGATGAGATTGTGATCGATCCCTTCAATCGTTCCACACCATCCCCTGTCGCTCAGCCCCACGCCACGGCTTCGCCCACCCTGCCGCTGGATTTGCGCCAGTTCCAGCAGACGCAGGAAAAGCAGCTACTGGAGCAGAGCCTGCGGCAGGCAAAATTTAATCAGAAACGCGCGGCTGAGCTGCTGGGTCTTACCTATCATCAACTCAGGGCATTGCTCAAAAAGCATCAAATGCGCTGACAATATCAGCACTTATCCGCAGACATTTTTACGAAGCAGGTGTAAGTGCGATACACTTTGCAGATCGTCACTAAAAACCTTAAAAATTATGCGTCTGGTTTTCTCGTCCCTGATTGCGCTCGGTCTGTTAAGTAGCCAGGCTTTTGCTGCCCCCGTGCCTGCGGATCGCGCCGATATTCGCGACAGCGGCTTTGTCTACTGCGTCAGTGGGCAGGTCAACACCTTCAACCCGCAAAAAGCGAGCAGCGGTTTGATCGTCGACACTCTCGCCGCGCAGCTGTATGACCGCCTGCTGGATGTCGATCCCTATACCTACCGCCTGGTGCCGGAGCTGGCCGAGAGCTGGGAAGTTTTAGACAACGGCGCAACCTACCGTTTTCGTCTGCGCGACGATGTGAACTTCCAGACCACGCCGTGGTTTAAACCCACCCGCAAACTCAATGCGGATGACGTGGTCTTTACCTTCCAGCGCATTTTTAACCGCGACCATGCGTGGCACTACGTCAACGGCGGCAGCTTCCCCTACTTCGACAGCCTGCAGTTTGCCGATACGGTGAAAAACGTACGCAAGCTGGATAACCGCACGGTGGAGTTCACCCTCGCCCGTCCGGATGCCTCCTTCCTGTGGCATCTGGCAACGCACTATGCCTCGGTGATGTCCTCCGAATATGCCACCCAGCTGACCCTGCAGGACAAACAGGAGCAGATGGACCGCCAGCCGGTGGGCACCGGACCGTTCCAGATCGCAGAATATCGCGCCGGTCAGTATGTGCGCCTGCAACGCCATGAGAAATTCTGGCGCGGCAAACCGCTGATGCCCCAGGTGGTGGTGGATTTAGGCTCCGGCGGAACAGGCCGTTTATCGAAACTTCTCACCGGCGAGTGCGATGTGCTGGCCTGGCCTGCTGCCAGCCAGCTGACCATCCTGCGCGACGATCCGCGTCTGCGCCTGACGCTGCGCCCGGGAATGAACATTGCCTATCTGGCGTTTAATACCAATAAGCCGCCGCTGAACAACCCGGCGGTGCGTCACGCCCTGGCGCTGGCGATCAATAACCAGCGTCTGATGCAGTCCATCTATTACGGTACCGCAGAGACCGCCGCATCAATCCTGCCCCGCGCCTCGTGGGCTTACGATAGCGAGGCTAAAATTACTGAATACAACCCGGATAAATCACGCGAGCAGCTCAAGGCGCTGGGGGCGGAGAACCTCACCCTGCAACTGTGGGTGCCCACCAGCTCCCAGGCATGGAACCCGAGTCCGCTGAAAACCGCCGAGCTGCTGCAGGCCGACCTCGCCCAGGTGGGGGTCAAGGTGGTGATTATCCCGGTGGAAGGCCGTTTTCAGGAGGCGCGCCTGATGGACATGAACCATGATTTAACCCTTGCCGGCTGGGCAACCGACAGTAACGACCCGGACAGTTTCTTCCGGCCGCTGCTGAGCTGCGCGGCGATCGATTCGCAGACCAACTACGCCCACTGGTGCCACCGCGAGTTTGACGACATTCTGCGCAAAGCGCTGTCTACTCAGCAGCTGGCGGCGCGAATCGATGCTTATGATGAAGCGCAAATGATTCTGGCTAAAGAGCTGCCGGTGCTGCCGCTGGCCTCTTCCCTGCGTCTGCAGGCGTACCGTTACGATATTAAAGGCCTGGTGCTCAGTCCGTTTGGTAACGCGTCCTTTGCCGGCGTTTCCCGTGAGAATCAAGAAGAGGTGAAAAAACCGTGATTATTTTTACCTTACGTCGGCTGCTGTTGTTGCTGATCACCCTCTTCTTTCTGACTTTTGTCGGCTTCAGCCTGAGCTATTTCACCCCCCATGCACCGCTGCAGGGAGCCTCTCTGTGGAATGCATGGTGGTTCTGGTTTGAAGGCGTGTTGCACTGGGACTTCGGTGTCTCCAGTATTAACGGCCAGCCGATCGCCGAGCAGCTGAAAGAGGTGTTCCCTGCGACCATGGAGCTGTGCATTCTGGCATTCGGCTTTGCGCTGGTGGTCGGGATCCCGGTCGGGATGCTGGCCGGTATCACCCGCAACAAGTGGCAGGATAAACTTATCAGCGCCATCGCCCTGCTCGGCTTTTCAGTACCGGTATTCTGGCTGGCGCTGTTGCTGACGCTCTTTTTCTCGCTCACGCTTGGCTGGTTGCCGGTGTCCGGGCGTTTCGACCTGCTGTATGCGGTGAAGACGGTCACCGGTTTCGCGATTATTGACGCCTGGCTCTCAGATTCGGTCTGGCGGCATGAGATGATTATCAGCGCCGTGCGCCACATGGTGTTGCCGGTGCTGGCGCTGGCCGTGGCGCCGACGACTGAGGTCATTCGCCTGATGCGCATCAGCACCATTGAGGTGTTTGATCAGAACTATGTTAAAGCCGCTGCCACGCGCGGGCTGTCGCGGCTGACGATTTTACGCCGCCATGTCCTGCATAACGCCCTGCCGCCGGTGATCCCGCGTCTTGGCCTGCAGTTCTCCACCATGTTGACGCTGGCGATGATTACCGAGATGGTCTTTAGCTGGCCGGGTCTGGGGCGCTGGCTGATCAACGCCATCCGCCAGCAGGACTACGCCGCCATCTCCGCTGGGGTGATGGTGATTGGCGCACTGGTGATTATTGTTAACGTGATATCCGATATTTTGGGCGCTATGGCTAACCCGCTGAAACATAAGGAATGGTATGCCTTACGATAGCGTATACAGTGAAAAGCGCACGCCCGGCGCATTGCGCACCGCGTGGCGTAATTTTTACGGCGACGCCACGGCAATGATCGGCCTGTACGGCTGCGGCGGCCTGGTGCTGCTCTGCATCCTGGGATCCTGGTTTGCCCCCTACGGCATCGACCAGCAGTTTCTTGGCTATCAGCTGTTACCCCCCTCCTGGTCGCGTTACGGCGAAGTCTCCTTCTTCCTCGGTACCGATGACCTCGGCCGCGATGTTTTAAGCCGCCTGCTGAGCGGCGCGGCACCCACGGTGGGCGGCGCCTTTGTGGTCACCCTGGCGGCCACGCTGTGCGGTCTGGGGCTGGGCATTGTCGCCGGGGCGACCCACGGCCTGCGTTCGGCGGTCACTAACCATATACTCGATACCCTGCTGTCGATTCCGTCGCTGCTGCTGGCAATCATCGTGGTGGCGTTCTCCGGGCCACACCTGATCCACGCCATGTTTGCGGTGTGGCTGGCGCTGCTGCCGCGCATGGTGCGCTCGGTCTACAGCCTGGTTCACGATGAGCTGGAAAAAGAGTACGTGGTTGCCGCTCGTCTGGATGGCGCTACCACCTTAAACATTCTGTGGTTCGCAGTGCTGCCCAATATCGCCTCCGGGATGGTCACCGAGATCACTCGCGCCCTGTCGATGGCGATCCTCGATATCGCTGCGCTCGGGTTTCTCGATCTGGGCGCGCAGCTCCCTTCTCCGGAATGGGGGGCAATGCTGGGCGACGCGCTGGAGCTGATCTACGTAGCACCCTGGACTGTGATGCTGCCGGGCGCGGCGATCATGATTAGCGTGCTGCTGGTTAACCTGCTTGGCGACGGCATTCGTCGCGCCATTGTGGCGGGGGTGGAATAATGCCGTTACTGGATATTCGCAATCTGACGATCGAATTTAAAACCGGCGAAGGCTGGGTGAAAGCGGTCGACCGCGTCAGCATTACCCTCAGCGAAGGCGAGATCCGCGGCCTGGTGGGCGAATCAGGCTCGGGCAAAAGCTTAATTGCCAAAGCGATCTGCGGCGTGGCGAAAGATAACTGGCGCGTCACCGCTGACCGCATGCGCTTTGACGATATCGACCTGCTGCGCCTCTCCGTTCGCGAGCGACGCAAGCTGGTGGGCCACAACGTGTCGATGATTTTTCAGGAACCGCAGTCCTGCCTCGATCCGTCGGAGCGGGTGGGGAAACAGCTGATGCAGAACATTCCCGCCTGGACCTATAAAGGCCGCTGGTGGCAGCGTTTTGGCTGGCGTAAACGCCGGGCCATCGAGCTGCTGCACCGGGTGGGGATCAAGGATCATAAAGATGCCATGCGCAGCTTCCCCTATGAGCTGACCGACGGCGAGTGTCAGAAAGTGATGATCGCCATTGCGCTCGCCAACCAGCCGCGCCTGCTGATTGCTGACGAACCGACCAACGCGATGGAGCCGACTACCCAGGCGCAAATTTTCCGTCTGCTTACCAGGCTTAACCAGAACAACAACACGACCATATTACTGATCAGCCATGACCTGCAGATGTTGAGCAAATGGGCGGATAAGATTGACGTGATGTACTGCGGGCAAACCGTGGAAACCGCCGGTAGCGAGGAGCTGGTGACCATGCCGCATCACCCCTATACCCAGGCGCTGATCCGTGCGATCCCCGATTTTGGCAGCGCTATGCCCCATAAAAGCCGCCTCAATACCCTGCCGGGGGCAATTCCGCTGCTGGAGCACCTGCCGATCGGCTGTCGCCTCGGGCCGCGCTGCCCGTATGCGCAGCGGAAATGCATTGAAACCCCGCGCCTGGCCGGGCCGAGGAACCATCTGTTTGCCTGCCATTTCCCGCTGAACATGGAGAAAGAGTGACATGGTCGAAACCTTGCTGGAAGTGCGCAACCTGAGTAAGACCTTTCGCTACCGTACCGGTTTGTTCCGCCGCCAGACCGTCGAAGCGGTGAAACCGCTGAGCTTTACTCTGCGGGAAAAGCAGACCCTGGCCATCATCGGTGAGAACGGTTCAGGGAAATCGACGCTGGCGAAAATGCTGGCCGGGATGATCGAACCCTCCGATGGTGAAGTATTGATTGACGACCATCTGCTGAAATTTGGTGATTACTCGTTCCGCAGTCAGCGGATCCGCATGATTTTTCAGGATCCGTCGACGTCGCTGAACCCGCGCCAGCGTATCTCGCAGATCCTCGATTTTCCGCTACGTCTGAATACCGATCTTGAGTTTGAAGCGCGGCGTAAGCAGATTATTGAAACCCTGCGAATGGTCGGGCTGCTGCCGGATCACGTCAGTTACTATCCACATATGCTGGCACCGGGGCAGAAACAGCGTCTCGGCCTTGCCCGCGCGCTGATCCTGCGGCCAAAGGTGATCATCGCTGACGAAGCGCTGGCCTCGCTGGATATGTCGATGCGTTCACAGTTAATCAACCTGATGCTTGAGCTGCAGGAGAAACAGGGTATTTCGTATATCTACGTGACCCAGCATCTGGGGATGATGAAGCACATCAGCGATCAGGTGCTGGTGATGCATGAAGGCTCGGTGGTGGAGCGCGGCAGTACCGCATCGGTGCTGGCCTCGCCGCTTCACGATCTGACAAAACGTTTAATTGCCGGCCATTTTGGCGAAGCCTTAACCGCCGATGCCTGGCGAAAAGATCGCTGACCTGCCCCTGTATGGAGTGGTCGGATTAACACTGTACGCGACACATGCTATTATCGCCGCGTTTTAACGACGGTTGTCCAACAGATGACAGCCGCCACAACAATGAATATAAGGATTAGAGCTATGGGTTTTCTTTCCGGTAAGCGCATTCTGGTGACTGGCGTTGCCAGCAAACTGTCCATCGCATACGGTATCGCACAGGCGATGCATCGCGAAGGCGCTGAGCTGGCATTCACCTACCAGAACGACAAGCTGAAAGGCCGCGTAGAAGAGTTTGCCGCGCAGCTGGGTTCCAGCATTATTCTGGAATGCGACGTTGCACAAGATGAAAGCATCGACGGCATGTTCGCTGAGCTGGCAAAAACCTGGCCGAAATTTGACGGTTTCGTTCACTCCATCGGTTTTGCACCGGGCGACCAGCTGGATGGCGACTACGTGAACGCGGTCACCCGTGAAGGCTTTAAAATTGCTCACGACATCAGCTCCTACAGCTTTGTGGCGATGGCAAAATCCTGCCGCACCATGCTGAACCCGGGCGCAGCCCTGCTGACGCTCTCCTACCTGGGTGCTGAGCGCGCTATCCCGAACTACAACGTAATGGGCCTGGCAAAAGCCTCTCTGGAAGCTAACGTGCGCTATATGGCGAACGCGATGGGTCCTGAAGGCGTGCGCGTGAACGGTATCTCTGCGGGTCCAATCCGTACCCTGGCCGCTTCCGGCATCAAAGACTTCCGTAAAATGCTGGCGCATTGCGAAGCGGTTACCCCAATCCGTCGCACCGTCACCATCGAAGACGTGGGTAACTCCGCGGCGTTCCTGTGCTCTGACCTCTCGGCTGGCATCTCCGGCGAAGTGGTTCACGTTGACGGCGGTTTCAACATCGCTGCAATGAACGAGCTGGAAATCAAATAAGTTCGTCACCTTCCCGCTGCGGCGGGAAGGTTTGCCTGCCGTTCCATCCCGTTTTCCCTCTCGTTATTCCGTTCCGCTATTTGTTATCACCTAACAATATTTTTCCGCTTATCCGCCTTACGCCAGGATATTGATCGCCATTTTGAGATCAAGGAACGCACATGGAACAACGCCGTATTTCTGGCAAAGGCCACTGGTATCACGAGACCCAGTCCAGTAGCAGCCCGACGGAAGTCCTGCCTTTGGTTCCCGAAGCCGCACAGGTCGCGGATCGTTTTTTGCTGAACCTCACTTTACCGACAACGCTGCTGGCGGCCTGCGAACGCTGGTTAACCCCGGCCCGGGCGCTGTGTGACCTCTTTTTCCCGCGCGCCGTGCCGGTAAATCGCCTGCGCACGCTGAGCGCGTACGACCGATTCAGCACCGCCCTGACCGTGGCGCAGGTGTGCGGCGTGCAGCGTCTGTGTAATCATTACGCTGCGCTTCTCGCCCCGCTCCCCGGTCCTGACTCCTCTCGTGAAAGTAATCGCCGCCTCGCCCAGATCACCCAGTATGCCCGCCAGCTTGCCAGCTCGCCTGACGTGATCGACGCCAAGGCGCAGCAGGAGCTCGATGATGTGGGCCTGACGGTGTATGACATCGTGACCATCAACCAGATTATCGGCTTTGTCGGTTTTCAGGCGCGGGTTGTCGCAGTGTTTCAGGCCCTGCTCGGGCACCCTGTCCGCTGGCTACCCGGACACCACATCCCCCCGCATGCCCTGATTGATGATAATGAGCTGAACATGGACGCCTGGGAGTCTGTCGTGCCAGGCGTTGAGCAACGGAACGCCAGCGCGCAGCAGCTGGCATCCCTTGAACGCTGGCAGGCCGAGCCGCTATTGCAGCAGCTTACGCCGGTGCTGTGCCATGAGCCGGCGATCCTCGATTACACGGGGGAGATTCTGGTCAGCGGCATCCATAACGCGCAACCAGCCGATGCGCCAGATGAGGCGGTAAAACGCGCCGTAGAACAGCTGGCGCGCTCCCCTGATCGGTTCAGCGCCGCGCAGTTTACCCCGCTGATGGACGAGGGTCTTCCCCCGGTTCAGGCTATCAACCTGCTGACCTGGAGCGCTTTTTGCGGCTGGTTGAGCCGTCTGAAAATCGCCATCGGCAGAGGCGAATAACCCTACTCATTACCTAAAGAGCGCTTGCCGTAACAGTGAGATTCGCGTAAAACTGTCAGCCGCTCAATGGCTACGAAAATAGATCACTATGCTCCAGGACAACCCGCTGCTAGCGCAGCTTAAACAGCAACTGCATTCCCAGACGCCACGTGCTGAAGGGGTCGTAAAAGCCACGGAAAAAGGCTTTGGCTTCCTTGAAGTCGATGCACAGAAAAGTTACTTCATTCCGCCTCCGCAGATGAAGAAAGTGATGCACGGCGATCGTATTACTGCCGTGATCCATAGCGAAAAGGATCGTGAATCTGCCGAGCCTGAAGCGTTGATCGAACCGTTCCTGACCCGCTTTGTGGGTAAGGTGCTGCGTAAAGATGACCGTCTGTCCATCATTCCGGACCATCCCCTGCTGAAAGACGCCATCCCTTGCCGCGCCGAGCGCGGGGTCGCACATGATTTTAAAGAAGGTGACTGGGCCGTGGCTGAAATGCGCCGTCACCCTCTCAAGGGCGACCGCGGTTTTTATGCCGAGCTGACCCAGTTTATTACCTTCGGCGACGACCATTTCGTGCCATGGTGGGTCACGCTGGCACGTCATAATCTGGAAAAAGAAGCGCCAGAAGGTGCAGCGACGGAGATGCTGGACGAAGGTCTGACGCGTCGCGATCTCACCGCCCTCAATTTTGTGACCATCGACAGCGCCAGCACCGAAGATATGGACGATGCGCTGTATGTGGAAGAGCAGGCTGACGGCAAGCTGCTGTTAACCGTGGCCATTGCCGATCCTACGGCCTGGATTGCTGAAGGCACGCCGCTGGATGACTCTGCTAAAATTCGCGCCTTCACCAACTATCTGCCGGGCTTCAACATCCCGATGCTTCCGCGCGAACTGTCTGACGACTTGTGCTCACTGCGCGCTAACGAAGTCCGTCCGGTTCTCGCCTGCCGCATGACCATCGCCACCGATGGCACCATCGAAGAGAACATCGAATTCTTTGCAGCCACCATCGAGTCAAAAGCCAAGCTGGTGTATGACGAAGTGTCTGACTGGCTGGAAAACAGCGGTAGCTGGCAGCCTGCAAATGACGCCATTGCTGAACAGATCCGTCTGTTACAGCGCGTCTGCCTGAGCCGCAGCGAGTGGCGTAAGACCCACGCGCTGGTGTTCAAGGATCGCCCTGACTACCGCTTCATTCTCGGTGAAAAAGGTGAAGTGCTGAATATTGTTGCCGAACCGCGTCGCATTGCTAACCGCATTGTTGAAGAGTCGATGATTGCGGCCAACATCTGTGCGGCCCGCGTACTGCGCGACAAACTCGGTTTCGGTATTTATAACGTGCACACCGGCTTCGACCCGGCGAACAGCGAGGCGCTGGCCGCCCTGCTGAAGACTCATGACGTACACGTCGACCCGCAGGAAGTCCTGACGCTGAACGGCTTCTGCAAGCTGCGTCGTGAGCTGGATGCACAGCCGTCCGGCTTCCTCGATAGCCGCATCCGTCGTTTCCAGTCTTTCGCTGAGATCAGCACCGAACCTGGCCCGCATTTTGGCCTGGGTCTGGAAGCCTATGCGACCTGGACATCCCCGATCCGTAAGTATGGCGATATGGTTAACCACCGCCTGCTGAAAGCGATCGTCAAAGGGGAAACCATCGCCCGTCCGCAGGACGAAACCACCGTGCAGATGGCAGAGCGTCGTCGTCTTAACCGCATGGCGGAGCGCGACGTCGGTGACTGGCTGTATGCCCGCTTCCTGAAAGACAAAGCCGGGACTGATGCCCGTTTTGCGGCCGAAATCATCGATATCAGCCGCGGCGGCATGCGTGTTCGTCTGGTGGATAACGGCGCCGTGGCCTTTATTCCGGCCCCGTTCCTGCACGCCGTGCGTGACGAACTGGTTTGCAGCCAGGAGAACGGCACCGTTCAGATTAAAGGTGAAGTGGCCTATAGGGTGACTGAGGTTATCGACGTCACTATCGCTGAAGTACGCATGGAAACACGCAGCGTTATTGCCCGCCCTGCCGTCTGATTGTCGCCTGCTGAAAAGTCGGATCCACCCACGCCGGGTGATCCGACTTTTTTATTACCTCTAAAACCTCATACTCATTATTTTTACGTACCTTTCCCTCCCACAAATTGCAAAAAGCGATCACAATTATTAACGGCGGGCGGATTCACGTCTTAATGCGCTACAGGAATATTCATTCGTCTGTATCCTTTTTCGCCATTCTCGTTCTAATATAAGAATACTGGGAAAAAACAATAGGTTTAGTTCGGGTTTACCGCCGTTTTATTGCGATTAAACCGACTGGAAATGCACAATCTGTGCAATTAAGTGCGCCTGGGAGAGAGCATGATTGACGATCTGGAGCAAAATTTGCTGTTTCGTTACATGGGCACCCACAGTCCCTGGTGGCGGCTGACGGCGGACAGTAATGCGCTCCATCTTGCGGCCAGTGAAAGCGCAGACACTACACAGGTTGTCGCGTTGACCGATGAACAGGCCAGTCATATTCGCCAGATGACGGTGATCACCTCCAGCATTACCATGACGCTCTCCCTGTACGGTACCGATGTGCCAGTGCACCTGGTAGGCCGCAAAATCAATAAAAAAGAGTGGGCCGGCACCGCCTCCGCCTGGCATGACACCTCCGCTGTCGCCCGCGATCTGGCGCAGGGTCTCTCCTTTGCCGAACAGGTAGTTTCTGAAGCCAACTCGGTCATCGTCATTCTCGATCGGCACGGCAATATTCAACGCTTCAACCGCCTGAGCGAAGAATACACCGGGATGAAAGAGCACGAAGTCATTGGTCAGAACGTTTTTAAGCTGTTTATGAGCCGCAGCGAAGCCGCTGCCTCCCGCCGTAATATCAGCGGTTTTTTCCGTGACGGTAGCTCTTATGAAGTGGAGCGCTGGATCAAAACCCGCAAAGGGCAACGTCTGTTCCTGTTTCGTAATAAATTTGTGCACAGCGGCAGCGGCAAAAACGAAATTTTCCTTATCTGCTCCGGTACGGATATCACTGAAGAGCGTCGTGCTCAGGAGCGGCTCCGGGTACTCGCTAATACCGATACCATTACCGGCCTGCCAAACCGCAATGCCATTCACGATATGATCAGCGAAGCGATCGATAAGCGCGGCGACACTCAGGTGGGCGTGGTCTACCTTGACCTCGATAATTTCAAAAAAGTGAATGATGCCTACGGGCATATGTTTGGCGACCAACTTTTACAGGCCGTGGCGCTGGCGATCCTCAGCTGTCTGGAAGATGGCCAGGTACTGGCTCGTCTGGGCGGCGATGAGTTCATCGTGCTGGCCACCGGGACTTCCCAGGGTGCGCTGGAAGCGATGGCGTCGCGGATCCTGACCCGGCTGCGCCAGCCTTTCCGGATTGGTTTGATTGAAGTCTATACCGGCTGCTCGCTGGGCATCTCCCTTGCCCCGCAGCATGGGACCGATCGTGAAAGCGTGATCCGCAATGCCGACACCGCCATGTACACCGCCAAAGAGAACGGACGTGGCACGTTTTGCGTCTTCTCACCGGAGATGAATCAGCGCGTCTTTGAATATCTGTGGCTGGACACTAACCTGCGCAAGGCGCTGGATAATGATCAGCTGGTGATCCACTACCAGCCGAAGATCACCTGGCGAGGTGAGGTCAGAACCCTCGAAGCGCTGGTTCGCTGGCAGTCGCCAGAGCGCGGCCTGATCCCGCCGCTGGAGTTTATCTCCTATGCCGAAGAGTCGGGGCTCATCGTGCCGCTGGGCCGTTGGGTGATGCTCGATGTGGTCCGCCAGGTCGCCAAATGGCGCGATAAAGGCATTAATTTGCGCGTAGCGGTCAACGTCTCGGCGCGCCAGCTGGCGGATCAGACCATATTCAGCGATCTGAAACAGGCGCTGAAGGATCTCAATTTTGAGTACTGCCCGATTGATGTGGAGCTGACGGAAAGTTGCCTGATTGAAAACGAAGAGCTGGCGCTGTCGGTTATCCAGCAGTTCAGCCAGCTGGGGGCGCAGATCCATCTCGATGACTTCGGCACCGGTTATTCGTCGCTGTCGCAGCTGGCCCGCTTCCCGATTGATGCTATTAAGCTCGATCAGGCCTTTGTCCGGGATATCCATAAGCAGTCTGTGTCGCAGTCACTGGTGAGGGCGATTGTTGCCGTCGCCCAGGCGCTGAATTTGCAGGTGATTGCCGAAGGGGTGGAGAGCGCGAAAGAAGACGCCTTTCTGACAAAGAATGGCGTCAACGAACGACAGGGTTTTCTCTTTGCTAAGCCCATGCCCGCTGTCGCATTCGAGCGATGGTTTAAACGATATCAGGCACGCAACGCGCGTTAGCTGGCTTTACGCAAGCCTGATGCGGTGTGGCGGTCCTGGAGCTGAACCAGCCGCTGCATATAGGCCACGTCCTTCTGCTGCAGACAGAATGCGGCATCCACCCAGTCTTCCGTGATATCCATAAGCTCACTACGCGGCAGCTGCAACACCCGCTGACGCGCGCGGAGCATGGCTCTGACGCCGTTCATTTTAGGCTGTAACGTGTCGATGAAGGTCCGTGTCGCTACGTAGCCCTGACCGGGTTCGAACAGCACGTCCACCAGCCCCTGCTGCTGATACCACTCTGCAGTGTGTGACTCCCCTTTGTAGATCAGCTCTTCTGCCAGTTTCATGCCTGAACGGCGTGCCACCAGCGAGTAGCCGCCCATGCCGGGAAAGAGATTGAAGGCGATCTCCGGGAAGCCTAAACGCGCATCCCGCTGTGCCAGCAGGAAGTGGTGCGCCAGCGCGGCCTCAAATCCGCCGCCAAGCGCACTGCCCTCCACCATCGACAGGGTGATTGCCCCGGTATCGAAGCCACGCGACGCAGCATGGACACAGTCCACGCACGCGCGGGCATACGCCCGAAGCGCTTCGCGACGTCCATTCTCGATGCACTCAACAAAGAAACGTAGATCGCCGCCGGTGTTGTACATATCTGGCACCAGCGATCCGGTCACCCAAAAATCGACCTCAAACCCGGACTGCCTTACCAGCCAGGACAGGTTCATGATCTCCTCAATCAGGGCATGATTGAAGCATGGGCGTGGCTGAGCTCGCAGCATCATCCACACGGTGCGTCTTTCCTCTTCGTAGTAAGCTGCGAGTTGGGTGAATCGTACAGAATCAGTGAACAGTTTACAGGTAGCCTGATTGATAATTGTCATAGTCTAATTCCTCATAGAAAAAAGCGCCTTGCGCGCAGAATTAGACTAATCCACTACCAAAGTCCTCTGTATAAAGATGTATGAAAATATCACTACTATTAATGTACTTTCGTTAGCACACTTTTTCCCTTCTCTTTTGCCGTTAATTTCTGCATCATTGAATTTATTCACTTTTCATTTAGGGATGAGATTATGTCTGATATCGATGCACTGAAAGTTGCCCAACGTATTGATACTGTGCTGGATATTCTGGTTGCAGGTGATGTGAACTCTGCTCTGCGTAATCTCGAGATATTAAAATCAGAATTACTGACCCAGGCGGGCGCGCAGAAAAACGGCGACGCCGCACAGCCTAAATCGCCGTGGGAAGTTTAAGGGTCGCAGCAGCTCCCGTGGTTATGTCAGTTTTCAACTAACGGCTCAGCCGTTTTAATATGGATGCTATGAATTCCCGACAACAAATAATATTACAGATGGTGATCGACACAGGACGTGTGAGCGTCGTTGATCTGGCTAAAAGTACCGGCGTGTCTGAAGTCACCATCCGCCAGGATCTCAATCTTCTGGAAAAAATGAGCTATCTGCGCCGCGCGCATGGCTATGCCGTGCCGCTCGACAGCGAAGATGTCGAAACGCGCATGATGAACAACTATGCCCTGAAACGTGAACTGGCGGAGTTTGCCGCTTCTCTGGTCAACAACGGCGAAACGGTGTTTATCGAGAACGGCAGCTGTAATGCCCTGCTGGCGCGTACCCTGGCCGAGCAGAAAGAGGAAGTCACCATCGTGACGGTGAGCAGCTACATTGCTCATCTTCTGAAAGAGACGCGCAGCGAAGTCATTTTGTTGGGCGGAATCTATCAGAAAAAAAGCGAAAGCATGGTTGGCCCTCTTACACGTCAGTATGTTCAGCAGGTTCATTTCAGCAAGGCCTTTATCGGCATCGATGGCTGGCAACCTGAAACCGGCTTTACCGGGCGGGATATGATGCGTTCAGACGTGGTCAATGCGGTGCTTGAAAAAGGCGGTGAGGCTATTGTGCTGACCGACAGCACCAAATTTGGCGCGGTGCATCCCTACACCATGGGCCCGGTCTCCCGCTTCAGCCGGGTTATTACTGACGAAGGCATCAAAGCGGCCCACAGCGAGAAACTGCAGCACGACGGGCTCATCGTCGATATCGTGAAAAAGCCAGCCTGACTCCCCTCCAACGCCCGGTTCGCCGGGCGTTTACCTGCCCTTTCGCTCTGAGATTATTCTGACGCAGCCTTTAAGACTATTTACCTGTTGGATCAGTGATAAAGACGTAAAATTAATGTTAGCGATATAACAGGAAGTGACTATCACCTGCGTGATTTTGTAACGCCTGCGCGAACAGTTTCATGGAAAACACGCTTAAGAGTTTTACACTTAATTAAGCAGAGTTATTTCCGTGGACCACTACTTCAGGAGAATGAGTTATGTCTATTAACAGCAAAAAATTATCCGCTGCTATGCTGGCCGTTACGCTGGCATTGTCCCTGAGCGCATGCTCCGGCATGAGCAGACAAGACCGTAATACCGCGATTGGTGCGGGTGCAGGCGCAATCGGTGGTTCCGTCTTAACTGACGGAAGCACGCTGGGGACCCTGGGTGGTGCCGCAGTGGGTGGTATCATCGGTCATCAGGTTAAATAACTAACCGATTTCCACCGCAGTCATTTGATAATGCCCTTTTGTTTCTGGCGTTATCTCAAAATAAAAATAATAAGCCACGGTCTCGACCGTGGCTTATTTGTTTCTGGCACGCGTCAACCACCCGCTAATTTCACTTTCATCCCTTTTGCTTCCAGCAGGGATTTAATCAGATCCCGCTTGTCGCCCTGGATCTCAATTACGCCATCCTTGACGGCCCCGCCGCAACCGCATTTTTTCTTCAGTTCAGCGGCAATGGCTGCCAGGGTGGCATCGTCAGCATCAATGCCGGTCACGAGGCATACGCCCTTTCCTTTACGCCCGCTGGTCTGGCGTTGAATTCGTACAATGCCGTCGCCTTTCGGACGCTCAGCTACCGCTTTCGGTTCATCTATGCGCCCGGTGTCGGTCGAATAGACCAGGCGACTGTTGTTATCGCGCATTACGCCCCCTTGTGAAGTGATGCGTTGATGGCTTTCAGAGTTTGTGCCGGGTCAGCAGATTGGGTTACCGGACGACCAATAACCATATAGTCTACGCCCGCCGCCAGCGCCTGCTCCGGGGTCATAATGCGGCGCTGGTCGCCGGCATCGCTGCCCTGAGGACGAATACCTGGCGTTACCAGCTTAAAGTCCTGGCCAATAGCGCTTTTGAAGCGCACGGCTTCCTGAGCTGAGCAAACCACCCCGTCCAACCCACAGCTGTGCGTCAGGCGCGCCAGACGCTCGGCATGCTCTACTGGTGACAGTGTCACGCCAAGATCCAGCAGGTCGCTGGACTCCATGCTGGTCAACACGGTAACCGCAATCAGTAACGGCGCGTCTTTGCCAAAGGGCTGAAGAGCTTCACGAGCTGCGGTCATCATCCGCGCACCGCCTGAGGCGTGCACGTTAACCATCCAGACGCCCAGCTCGGCAGCAGCCGCTACCGCATGGGCAGTGGTGTTAGGAATATCGTGGAATTTCAGATCCAGAAAGACATCAAAACCGCGCTGCTGCATGTCACGCACAATTTGCGGGCCAAAGAGCGTAAACATCTCTTTGCCGATTTTCAGGCGGCAGTCGCGCGGGTCAATACGATCAACGAACGCAAGCGCGTTATCGCGATTGTTGTAATCCAGAGCGACAACAACAGGAGATTCAGTAACTGCGCGGGATGAAGAGGGAGCTACAGACGTCATGACCGGACCTTCTCGTCGATGGGCGCCGCATCGGCGCGGGAATGTTAAACGGCGTGCATTCTACCTGTGCATCACGAAAATGAACAGGTTCCATTTTCATTCCTGCCAGACTGCAGCGCGCACCGTTCAGACTGAAAAGGCGTCAAAGTATGTTGTAACTAAAAAAGGATTTTTTTAAAAATTACTGCCCATCGAGGCCGCGAATCGGCTTAATGGTTGACCAGGCGCGACACGACGGACAGTGCCAGTACAGGGTGTAGGCAGTAAAACCGCACTTCTGGCAGCGATAGCGCGGCTTGCTGCGGATCTGCTCGCCGACCATGTCGCGCAGCACCATCAGGCTCTCTTTGGCGCGCCCCTCTTCCGCATCGTTGAGGTGGTAATCCATCAGCTTGTGGAACACGCGCATAGTGGGATGACGCTGCAGCTGACGGGTAATGTAAATCTGTGCGGTGTCGCTGCCCTCGTGCTCCTGGACGACATCCGCCAGCATCAGCTCGGCATAGGCCCCGGTGTTCTCTTCCACGCAACGGCGCAGGAAGGCCACCCACTCTTCGGCCATACCCAGTTGCTGATAGCAGGTTTGCAGCATCTCCAGGGTTTCGCTGACCAGCTCTTTATCCTGGTCGATGACCCGCAGCAGGCTCTCTACCGCTTTCTGGTAATCGCCTTTCGCCATGTACACGCGCCCCATCATGATGGAGACACGCGCGCTGCTGCGATCCGCGGCAGCGCCCTTCCGGAGAAGCGCCATGGCTTTGTCCATGTCTTCATTGCCCATCTGCTGCAGGGCGAGTTCGCAATAGAAATGGGCGATTTCTACGCGCTGTTTGTCTTTACCCAGCTTCACCAGACGTTCCGCAACGTCAATCGCTTTCTGCCATTCGCTGGTGGCCTGGTAAATTTGCAGGAGTTGTTGCAGAGCGCTGATGCGAAAATCGGTTTCATCCACCAGCTGATTGAACATCTCTTCGGCGCGATCGTACAACCCTGCCGCCATGTAGTCGCGTCCCAACTGCTGTACGGCCAGCAGACGCTGCTCATAGGTTAATGAGGCGCTTTCCATTAAGGTCTGGTGGATGCGGATGGCGCGATCAACTTCGCCCCGGGAACGGAACAGATTGCCGAGAGTAAGGTGGGCCTCAACGGTGCCGGTATCCTCTTTCAACATCTCAAGGAACAGGTCTACCGCTTTATCCTGTTGATTGCTCAGAAGGAAGTTAACCCCGGCGACATAGTCGCGTGAAAGACGGTTGGCTTCATCCTGTTTTGTTTGTTGCGCACTTCTGCGGCCCATATACCAGCCATAGGCTGCGGCTACAGGCAAAAGCAGAAACAACAACTCCAGCATCTTCGATTATTCCTTCGCTACCGGCACACCTGAACTTACCGGAACGTCGGTCGTGGGCGCAATTTGGTATTCAAGACGTTTAATTTTACGTTCGGCGCGGGCAAGTGAAACCCGAACTTTTAGCCAGAACAGACCGCAAATAAGCCAGCCGATCGCAAATCCTGCCGCAAAGAGTACCGCCAGCAGGCTGGAAATCCGATATTCGCCTTGCGCCAGCAGATAATTGAACGTTACCTGTTGATCGTTTTGCGCACCTAATGTGACGGAAATGACAAAAATCGCCAACACCAGTAAGAAAATGAGTAAATATTTCACATTACTTCCCGTTATGTGGTTTGAGCGAATAAAGAGTGTTCACCATAGCGTAACCAGCCTTATAAACTACCATTTTCAGGACGGGCGCGAAACGGAAAAAGCATCGCGCCACGACTGGATCTGCGGCTAAATATGAGAATTTCAACCGCAGTCAGCTTTCCTGGTCCCTGTCGGCTATTTCCCGCTTCTCTTCTGCCGGCGGCGTGAGTGGGCCACAAACGCGCTGGGCAAGCCAGGTGGCGCAGGTGATCAGCAGCCACGACATCAGAGTGGCAACCACCAGATCCCGCGGCCAGTGCATGCCGAGCAGCAGGCGACTGCCCATTACCCCCGTCGCCCAAACCAGCAGGAAGGCGATGGTCAGCGTGCGCCGGCGCGGCCACAGCAGCCCTACCCCCAGCAATGCCCAGCTTGCGGCGAACATCGTGTGTCCGGACGGGAAGGCAAATCCGGTCTCTTTTTGCCAGTGTTTGCGTAAAAATGTCGGGACAGCCTGTTGTTCAGTAAGCTGTTCTTTCACCAGCTCACCGCGTTCTTTACGCTTTAAATTGTAGAAGTCGTTGACCGGGACATGGTGAGTTTTTTCCAGCCAGACGACAAACGGACGCGGCTCCTGAACCCGATCTTTCACCCAGGATTTAAGCCCCTGGCCGATAAGGATCACGCCGGCAAGAATGGCAAAGAGCATGATGGCGGCCCGCAGACGAAAACGCAGGCACCATAAAAACCAGCCGCATAGCAGCGCGTGCGTAATAATGCCCCAGGGTTGGGTGACCGTCTCCGTGATCCAGAACAGCGCCTTTAACCATCCGCTGTTCGTGCCAGGCTGCCACTGCCAGCCGGATATCCATACAGCCACAGGCATAATAAGCAATATCCCTGCGCCAACCGCCGTACGGCGGGCAATTGAAAGCATGTCGTCTCCTTTTTTCGATAAGCCTCACAATCATAACTGAAAAATGAGAGCTGCGTAAAAATGTCGGATTGTGCGTTTAACGTTCGTTAAGCTGGCGGTGATTAGGTGAACGTGTGGAGCTTGTGGCAAAATAAGACAATACCGACAGCCAAACAGGCAACAGACACAAGGCGTGTCAGCATTTTTTGGAGAATCACATGCAGCTTAAACGTGTGGCAGAAGCCAATCTGCCAACCCCCTGGGGCGATTTCCTGATGGTGGGTTTTGAAGAACTGGCAACCGGGCAGGATCACGTTGCGTTAGTGTTCGGGGATACCTCCGGGCAGACGCCAGTGCTTGCTCGCGTCCATTCCGAGTGTTTGACGGGTGACGCCCTGTTTAGCCTGCGCTGCGATTGTGGTTTTCAACTGGAAGCCGCCCTGTCGCACATCGCGGAAGAAGGCCGCGGCATCCTGCTGTATCACCGCCAGGAGGGGCGTAATATCGGCCTGCTGAACAAGATCCGCGCCTATGCCCTGCAGGATCAGGGATACGATACCGTGGAAGCGAACCATCAGTTAGGCTTTGCAGCCGACGAGCGTGATTTCACCCTGTGCGCCGATATGTTCAAGCTGCTGGGCGTGGATGAAGTGCGTTTGCTGACCAATAACCCGCGTAAGGTCGAGATCCTGACCGAAGCCGGCATCAACATCGTTGAACGTGTGCCGCTGATCGTGGGCCGTAACCCGAACAACGAACACTATCTGGATACCAAAGCGGCGAAGCTTGGACATCTGCTCAGCGAGTAAAAAAAACAGCCCGGCAGCGCGATGCGCGCCGGGCTGGTCACTGTGTGTTAATTCAGCATATTACGGATCACATAGTGCAGGATACCGTCGTTCTTGTAGTAGGTCAGCTCGGTAGCGGTGTCAATTCGGCAGCGGCAGTCTACCACCTCGGTTTGTCCATCCGCTCGCGTCAGCTTGACCGGCACGGTGGCGCCAGGCGTCAGACTTTGCAGATCCGCAATATCAATGCGCTCCTCCCCGGTCAGCCCCAGCGTTTTACGCGATGTCCCCTGCGGGAACTCCAGCGGTAAAATCCCCATCCCGATCAGGTTTGAACGGTGGATACGTTCAAAGGACTCTGCGATTACCACGCGTACGCCAAGCAGCCGTGGCCCTTTTGCTGCCCAGTCACGGCTGGAGCCGGAACCGTACTCTTTCCCGGCGATCACCGCCAGCGGCGTACCTTCCTGCTGATACTTCATAGCAGCATCGTAAATCGAGATCACTTCCGTACCCGGCAGATGTCGGGTCATCCCGCCCTCAACGCCAGGCACCATCTCGTTGCGGATGCGGATATTGGCGAAGGTGCCGCGCATCATCACCTCATGGTTACCGCGACGGGACCCGTAAGAGTTGAAGTCACGTCGCTCCACGCCACGACTCTGCAGATACCGCCCTGCCGGGCTATCCGCTTTAATGCTGCCCGCCGGAGAGATGTGGTCGGTGGTGACCGAGTCGCCAAGGATGGCTAACACCCGTGCGCCATGGATATCTTCCAGCGGTTTAGGCTCCGCCAGCATCTCGTCAAAGAAAGGCGACAGGCGGATGTAGGTGGAATCATCCTGCCAGCTGTAGGTATCCGAGCGCGCCACCTCAATGCTTTTCCACTCCGCCGTGCCTTCGAACACTTCGGCATACTCCTTGCGGAACATGTCGGTGGAGACTTTTTCTACCGCGAGGGCGATCTCCTGCGCTGACGGCCAGATATCTTTCAGATAAACCGGATCCCCTTTGCGGTCGTGCCCCAGCGGCTCGGTCGCGAGGTTAATATTCATATTCCCGGCCAGGGCATAGGCTACCACCAGCGGCGGTGAGGCCAGCCAGTTGGTTTTCACCAGCGGGTGGATACGGCCTTCGAAGTTGCGGTTGCCCGAGAGCACCGCCCCGACCGTCAGATCCCCCTGCTTGATCGCCGTCTCGATAGGTTCCGGTAGCGGCCCGGAGTTACCAATACAGGTGGTACACCCGTAGCCGACCAGGTTGAAACCCAGTTCATCCAGATACGGCGTCAGCCGGGCCTGGGCCAGGTAATCGGAGACCACTTTGGAGCCCGGAGCCAGCGAGGCTTTTACCCACGGCTGGCGTTTCAGGCCAAGGGTAACGGCTTTTTTCGCCAGTAGTCCCGCCGCCATCAGCACGCTGGGGTTTGAGGTGTTGGTACAGGAGGTGATGGCCGCGATCGCTACCGCGCCATCCGGAAGCTGATACTGATGGCCGTTCATGACGTAATCAATGGGTCGACGATCCTTCTGCGCGGCATTAACTTCCAGTTCATTGCTGGCAGCAAACGCCTTCGGCACATCCCCCAGCGCGACCCGATCCTGAGGACGCTTCGGCCCGGCGAGGCTGGCTTCGACCTCGCCCATATCCAGCGCCAGGGTGCTGGTAAACACCGGTTCATCTCCCGGGTTACGCCACATCCCTTGCGCTTTGGCATAGGCCTCAACCAGCTCAACCTGCTCGCTGCTGCGCCCGCTGAGGCGCATATACTCCAGCGTGACGCCGTCTATCGGGAAGAAGCCACAGGTCGCGCCGTATTCCGGCGCCATGTTGGCGATGGTGGCCCGGTCCGCCAGCGGCAATGAGTCGAGTCCGTCACCGTAGAATTCAACAAATTTGCCCACCACCCCGTGCTTACGTAGCATCTGGGTCACGGTGAGCACCAGATCGGTGGCGGTGATGCCTTCACGCAGTTTGCCGGTCAGCTTAAAACCGACCACGTCAGGGATCAGCATCGACACTGGCTGACCGAGCATAGCGGCCTCGGCTTCGATCCCCCCTACCCCCCAGCCCAGCACGCCAAGGCCGTTGATCATGGTGGTGTGCGAGTCGGTGCCGACCAGCGTATCCGGGTAGGCCACCCACTCTTTATCCTGCAGTTCACTCCACACCGCCTTGCCGAGGTATTCGAG
Source organism: Leclercia adecarboxylata (assembly GCF_006874705.1). NCBI lineage: Bacteria > Pseudomonadati > Pseudomonadota > Gammaproteobacteria > Enterobacterales > Enterobacteriaceae > Leclercia > Leclercia adecarboxylata. Next base: position 4,505,504 of record NZ_CP035382.1, read on the forward strand.
ATTGACCTGATGGCAGATGCCGGTGCCGGGTGGAACAACGCTGAAGCGGCTGAAGGCCTGCTGGCCCCATTTCAGAAACACATAACGCTCGTGGTTACGCTCCATCTCCAGGCGTACGTTCTCTTCAAACGCCTCATCGTCACCAAAGTGGTCCACGGTCACCGAGTGGTCAATCACCAGATCCACAGGGGAAAGCGGATTCACTTTGGCCGTATCGCCGCCAAGACGTTTGACGGCTTCGCGCATCGCCGCCAGATCGACCACCGCCGGAACGCCGGTAAAGTCCTGCATCAGGACCCTGGCCGGACGATAGGCTATCTCCCGGTCGGCATGGGCATTTTGCAGCCACCCGGCGAGGGCGTGGATGTCTTCGGAGGTGACAGAGACCTCATCCTGCCAGCGCAGGAGATTTTCCAGTAACACTTTAAGCGACTTGGGTAAACGGTCGATGTCCCCAAGCTCCCTGGCGGCCAGCGGCAGGCTGTAGTAGTGATAGGTTTTGTTCTCGGCCTGCAGTGTGTCCTTACTGGCTTCGCGTAAGGTTAACGACATAAGCTCCTCCTTAATTACCGGGATTGCGATACCCTGATCTTTATCAGGGCCGTAATTAAAGATAACACATCGTCACCGTAACGATTTGATAACAACCCAAATGGACAAATTTGCAGAGAAAAGGAGAGGTCAAAAAGAAAAAGCCCCGCTTGAGCGAGGCTTTATTTTTCAGTGTAGGGAGAGCCAGATAAGCTGGGACCAGAAGAGAATCGACAGAGAGAACGCGGCGATCCACGACCAGTATTTGACTCCGGATATATTATTCATCATTGTGACACCCGTCTTTATTTATTTGTTTACGGCTGAGTCAGGCTCAGTTCGGTATTGCTGAAGTGTATTTATTAAAGAGTACAAAAGCGCACCGGATTATTAATGCACTACGCCTGAGCGGCAGAATTATTGTTTTTTGGCATCGTCTTCTGCGAACGAATCGATGAAGGCTTGCTGCTGCGGCGACAGCGTCCAGGAAGCAGGAACCTGGCTTGTCACTTCTTTACGGACTTTGCGGCGAGTGTCACGTTGCTGACACATAGGTTTCACTGCTTCACTGCGCCCCTGTACCGTCATAGTTAACCCCAGAATTTCCAGACCAGTAACGCCACCACGATCCAAAATAGCGTGGAACCGAGAAATACCGCCAGCCAGGCTTTGCGCTTGAGCCCTGGATCCCGTTGCGGCTCATGACTTCCTGACGGCATTGCTAACCTCGTACAATCGACTTTGCTTATCATTTGGCTACCAAACAATTGGTATAAGTAATCATCACTGAGATAAATCCTAAAGAAACTTTAGTTGAAAATCCAGTGAATTTACGAATCCTGTACGGTGAAATATTTAATCTTTTGAGCGGAAATATATAAATGAAACGTGGAGTTTGCGTAGCGGCTATTTATTTTCTATTTTTGTTGGCTTTTTGAGACAGGCGCGGACACAAAGCGCTGTAACCCTATGGTTACTGTGTTAAACGAATGGTTAAAAGAGAAGAATTCTAATTCAGATAAAAAAACAGGAATAACGGTATCTTTCCCGCAGGAAAGATACCGCAGGGTATTATTTTTCTGGCAGCTTAATGTCTTTAAACATCGCTTCGATGTCTTCATTAGAACGCAGCGCAACCGCCGTATCCACCACGTCGCGGGTCAAATGTGGCGCGAATCGCTGAATAAAATCATACATATAGCTGCGCAGGAAGGTGCTGCGGCGGAAACCAATTTTGGTGGTGCTGTGGCCGAATACGCCCTGGGTATCCAGGCGGACTAAATCGGGATCGGCTATCGGATCTACCGCCATGCTGGCAATCACCCCTACCCCCAGCCCCAGCCGCACGTAGGTCTTGATCACGTCGGCATCGGTGGCGGTAAAGACGATCCGTGGCGTTAAACCTGCGCGATTGAATGCGGTGTCCAGTTCCGAACGGCCGGTAAAGCCAAAGGTGTAGGTCACTAGCGGATACTGGGCGAGTTCCTCGATCGATACCGAGGTTTTGGCCGCCAGCGGGTGTTCAGGCGTCACCACAATCGAGCGGTTCCAGTGATAGCAAGGCAGCATCACTAAATCGTCGTAAAGATGCAGCGCTTCGGTGGCGATGGCGAAATCTGCATTGCCTTTTGATACCGCTTCGGCAATCTGAGTCGGTGAGCCCTGATGCATATGCAACGAAACACGAGGATAGCGCTCAATGAAGCCTTTAATCACGCCCGGCAGAGCGTAGCGCGCCTGGGTGTGGGTGGTGGCGATATACAGGGAGCCTTTGTCAGGCCAGGTGTGCTCGCCCGCCACGGATTTAATGGCATCGACCTTCGACAGCACTTCGCGGGCAATACGGATAATTTCCTGCCCCGCCGGCGTAACCTGAGTAAGGTGTTTACCGCTGCGGGCGAAAATCTGGATCCCCAGCTCATCTTCAAGCATACGGACCTGCTTACTGATACCGGGTTGCGAGGTATAAAGACCTTCTGCGGTCGAGGAGACGTTAAGGTTGTGGTTGACCACCTCAACGATATAGCGAAGCTGCTGTAGTTTCATGCCGGACCATCCGATTGAGCGCACACGGGCAATCGCTTAAGACGATTTGATAATAAGAAAAGGGTTAACTATAACCACTATATCATTTATATCATTGCTGTATAGCCCGTAACAAAAAATAATAACCCGCCAATAAAAAAGGGCCGGAAGTCCGGCCCTTTCAAAGGTAAGTAACGGTAATTAAGGCTTATTTCTTGCCTTCAACCCATTTTCCGTCAACATAAAATGCTGACCAGCCGGTCGCTTTACCGTCTTTCTCAGAAGCAACATACTGTTGCTTGGTCTTACGGCTAAAACGCACGATCGTCTTATTACCTTCAGGATCCTGCTGTGGCGCATCGGCCAGATAGCGCAGCTTCTCAGCCAGACGATCGCGGAAGCGGAACAGCTCTTCCACCAGCGGCGCACGGGTTTCACGTGATTTCGGGAAGGTGTTGGCCGCCAGGAAGACGCCCGCCGCACCGTCACGCAGGACGAAGTAAGCGTCGGACTTCTCGCACGGCAACTCCGGCAACGGCACCGGATCTTCCTTCGGCGGTGCCACTTCACCGTTACGCAGGATCTTACGCGTGTTTTTACAGTCATCGTTGGTGCAGGCCATGTACTTACCAAAACGCCCCATCTTCAGGTGCATTTCAGAACCACATTTTTCACACTCCACGATCGGACCATCATAGCCTTTAATGCGGAACTCACCCTCTTCGATCTCGTAACCGTCGCAGGTCGGGTTATTACCGCAGACGTGCAGTTTACGTTTCGGATCGATCAGGTAGCTGTCCATCGCTGTGCCGCACTTATTACAGCGGCGCTTAGCGCGTAATGCGTTGGTTTCCGCATCGTCGCCTTCCAGCACGTTCAGCACTTCGTTTTCCGGCACCAGGTTGATGGTGGTTTTGCAGCGCTCTTTCGGCGACAGGGCATAGCCTGAACAGCCCAGGAACACGCCGGTGGTGGCGGTACGGATCCCCATTTTGCGACCGCAGGTCGGACAGTCGATGCTGGTCAGCACCATCTGGTTCGGCTGCATGCCACCCTCTTCAGGGTCTTTTTCCGCTTTTTCCAGCTGGTTGGTGAAGTCGCCGAAGAAACTGTCGAGCACCTTCTTCCACTCGGCTTCGTGGTTCGCCACCTGGTCAAGACTGTTTTCCATCTGCGCGGTAAAGTCGTAGTTCATCAGATCGCGGAAGTTAGCTTCCAGACGATCGGTGACGATTTCACCCATTTTTTCTGCATAGAAACGGCGGTTTTCCGTACGCACATAGCCGCGATCCTGAATGGTCGAAATGATCGACGCATAGGTAGACGGACGACCAATGCCGCGTTTTTCCAGCTCTTTCACCAGCGAGGCTTCGCTGAAGCGAGCCGGTGGCTTGGTGAAGTGCTGAGCCGGCGTCAGCTCAACCAGGGAAAGTTCATCCCCGGCGTTGACCGCTGGCAGGGTTTTGTCTTCATCACCCTTACGCAGCGCAGGCATTACTTTGGCCCAGCCATCGAAACGCAGAATACGACCACGCGCTTTCAGGCGGAAATCACCCGCACCGACGGTGAGCGTAGTGGAGTCGTATTGTGCAGGCGTCATCTGACAGGCGACAAACTGGCGCCAGATCAGCTGATACAGTTTCTGCGCGTCGGCTTCCATATCCTTCAGGGATTCAGCCAGAACAGCAACGTCAGAAGGACGAATCGCTTCGTGCGCTTCCTGAGAGTTCTCCTTGCTGTTGTACTGGTTGGCGCTCTCCGGCAGATACTTCTTACCAAAGTTATCGCCGATGTAATCACGCGCCATGTTGACTGCGTCCTGGCTCAGGTTGGTGGAGTCAGTACGCATGTAGGTAATGTGACCCGCTTCATACAGACGCTGAGCCATCATCATGGTTTTCTTCACGCCGTAACCCAGACGGGTACTTGCCGCCTGCTGCAGCGTGGAGGTGATAAACGGCGCGCCCGGCTTACTGCTGGTCGGTTTGTCTTCACGATCCAGCACCTGATAGCGGGCTTTCTCCAGCAGCGCGACCGCGGCCATCGTCTGATCGCGGTTTTCAGGGCGGAACGGCTTATCGTTCTGGTGCGACACTTCCAGCGGCAGCGTATCGCCGCCCGGCGTGGTCACGCTGGCGTCAATTTCCCAGAACTCTTCTGGCACAAACGCTTTGATTTCGCGTTCACGTTCAACCACCAGACGCACGGCAACAGACTGGACGCGGCCCGCTGAAAGGCCACGGGCAATCTTTTTCCACAGCAGTGGAGAGACCATGTAACCCACGACGCGGTCCATAAAGCGGCGCGCCTGCTGAGCGTTAACGCGGTCGATATTCAGCTCGCCCGGCTTTTCAAAGGCCTGACGGATCGCGTTTTTAGTAATTTCGTTAAACACCACGCGGCTGTAGCGGGTGTCATCCCCTCCGATCACTTCCCGCAGGTGCCATGCAATGGCCTCCCCTTCGCGGTCAAGGTCGGTTGCGAGATAGATGTGGTCGGCTTTTTCCGCCAGCTGTTTCAGCTCGGAGACGACTTTCTCTTTACCCGGCAGCACTTCGTACTGTGCCTGCCAGCTATCCCACGGGTTAACACCCATGCGATTTACGAGCGCGCTACGTTCATCCTTTTTAGGCTTTTTGGCCCCTTTGGTGGAGGTAGAGTCGGCGCTCTTCTTGGCTGAGCCACTGGTCGGCAGATCGCGGATATGACCGACGCTGGACTTAACCACGTAGTCGCTACCCAGATACTTATTGATCGTTTTGGCTTTTGCCGGGGACTCAACGATAACGAGAGCTTTACCCATATTCACCTTTACCTAATTTGTTTCTTCCAGGAATACGTCGCGTGAGTTCACCTTCCACTGGCGACGAGACATCTATATAACGACGTCATCAGTGGATATCAACCCCCTTTCGGACCAGTCGCCAAAAACGACCTCACCCAGGTGGTTGAGTTTACGGGCTTTTTCTCGCTCCGGTGTGACTGCACGACGAGATTTAGGTCGAATGTCAAGCAAATCTATTGCCAGAATGACGAAAGCGCACACTCTACCTGATAAAATCCGTTACGCAACTTTATTAGCATGCAAAAGCAAATCACGCCAGCGCTGTCCGTCTTGCCCTGCATGCCTGAAAACGGGGAAAATTTGCTCCCGGGACCGCGGCGGCGTAGACTAATGTCACTGTTTAAGGAGGGGATAATGCAGCAAACTACCCAACCAATTGACCGCGCAACCTTGCTTGCCGAAGCAAATAAACTCATTCGTGAACATGACGACACTCTGGCAGGGATCGAAGCCACAGGTGTGGAGCAGCGTAATGGCGTGCTGGTCTTCAGCGGCGATTACTTTCTCGATGAGCAGGGGTTACCTACCCCACGCAGCACCGCGGTATTTAACATGTTTAAATACCTGGCCCATGCCCTCTCGGATAAGTATCACCTGGTCGATTGATGCAAAACGCGAGGCACTGGCCTCGCGTTTTTATTTATAGCAGGGGTTTCTGTCCACGCTGCAGCCAGCGTAGCAACAGTCGGTCCGCACTCTCTGCGGCGCTGTTGGTAAACCGGTCCATCAGTTTTTTCCGCCGGGTATAGCGCACGCCGACCAGCTCGCGGCCCTCCATCAGCCCCAGCAGCAGATCGTCGCTGGTGCCCACCTGGTCCACAAGCCCTTTATCCAGCGCCTGAGTGCCGTACCAGTGTTCACCGGTCGCCACCTGCTCGATATCAAGCTTTGGCCGCATCTGCTGCACAAAGCTTTTAAACAGCTGATGGGTGTCATTAAGATCTTCGCGGAATTTCTGTCGACCCTCTTCGGTATTTTCGCCCAGCAGCGTCAGGGTGCGCTTGTACTGACCCGCCGTATGCAACTCAACGTCAATGTCTTTGTTTTTCAGGAAACGATTGAAGTTGGGGATCTGCGCCACTACGCCAATCGAACCAATAATAGAGAAAGGTGCGGCGACGATTTTATCGGCCACGCAGGCCATCATATAACCACCGCTGGCGGCGACCTTATCTACCGCCACCGTCAACGGGATCTGCTTGTCGCGCAGGCGTTGCAGCTGCGAGGAGGCCAGCCCGTAACCGTGGACCACACCACCCGGGCTTTCGAGACGCAGGACAACCTGGTCTTCGGGTCTGGCCACTGCCAGCACCGCGGTGATCTCTTCGCGCAGGGAGGTAACCTCATGCGCATCCATGCTGCCTTTAAAATCCAGAACATAGACCCGCGGTTTTGCCGCTTCCGGGCGCTGCTCCAGCTTTGCTTTTTGCTTAGCCGCTTTCGCGTCAAGCTTGTGCTTTTTCTTCTGCGCCTTGTGCCACAGTTTTTGCTGATGCGCGTCGAGCAACGCCACCGACATCTCTTCCTGCATCTCCGTGTACTGCTCGCTTAACCGGGTAATCCGCAACTCGCCGCGCTGACGTTTGCGCTGCGTCAGGTTGACAATCAGAACGGCGATCACCGCAATGGCAATCACCACCGTTGCAATTTTGGCCAGAAATAAACCGTATTCAGAAAGTAATTCCACGCGTCCACCTTGGTTTAACCACTTGTTTTCACACCCAGTGTACAACAGCCTTCGCCAGGCGTCTCGCACCTGACGATACCCTTGCGAGGCGTCTTCAGGAATTTGAATTTCGCGGAAAAATATTTGCAAATTGTTAATTTTACAGTGAACTCTCCGGATGACTGATTGATATCCTGTTCACTTTCGGGCATAAAGCCGAAAAGAGAACGCACAGCATGGGCCGCGCCAACGCGCGCCAGAGGAGTGACTTTGCACTATCAACCCAAAAAAGATCTACTGCAAAACCGTATTATTCTGGTCACCGGTGCCAGCGACGGTATTGGCCGTGAGGCGGCGCTGACCTACGCCCGCCACGGCGCACGCGTCATTCTGTTAGGACGTAATGAAGGAAAACTGCACGACGTGGCGCAGGCGATTGCCAGCGAGGGTGGCGCACCGACGCACGAATATACGCTTGACCTGTTAACCTGCACCCCAGAGGAGTGCCAGCAGCTTGCCCGGCGTATCGCCGAGGATTATCCGCGTCTGGACGGGGTATTACATAATGCGGGTTTTCTCGGTGAAGTGCGCCCGATGGACGAGCAAACCCCGGAGATCTGGCAGCAGGTAATGCAGGTGAACGTCAATGGCACCTTTTTCCTCACTCAGGCATTGCTTCCTTTATTACTGCAGTCCGATTCCGGCTCGCTGGTATTCACCTCATCCAGCGTCGGGCGCCAGGGGCGAGCCAACTGGGGCGCCTATGCCGCTTCGAAGTTTGCCACCGAAGGGATGATGCAGGTGCTGGCGGAGGAGTATCAAAGCCGCCACCTGCGCGTAAATTGTATCAACCCCGGCGGCACACGCACCGGCATGCGCGCCAGCGCGTTCCCGACGGAAGATCCGCTTAAACTGAAAACCCCTGCCGACATCATGCCGCTCTATCTGTGGCTGATGGGCGACGACAGTCGCCGCAAAACCGGCATGACCTTTGATGCCCAACCCGGCCGTAAACCAGGAATATCGCAATGAGTGATGAACGTCATCAGCAGCGCCAGCAGCGTCTGAAAGAACAGGTCGACGCCCGCGTTGCCGCAGCTCAGGATGAACGCGGGATTATTATTGTCTTCACCGGCAACGGTAAAGGCAAAACCACTGCGGCCTTTGGTACGGCGACCCGCGCCGTCGGTCACGGACAAAAGGTGGGCGTGATCCAGTTCATCAAAGGAGAGTGGCCGAACGGCGAGCGTAATCTGCTCGAGCCTCACGGGGTGGAGTTTCAGGTAATGGCGACCGGGTTTACCTGGGATACCCAGAACCGCGATACCGACACCGCCGCCTGTCTGGCCGTCTGGGAGCAGGCGAAACGCATGCTGGCGGACCCTGCGCTCAACATGGTGCTGCTGGATGAGATCACCTACATGGTGGCCTACGACTATCTGCCCTTGCAGGAGGTCGTGGATGCGCTGAACAACCGTCCGGCGCACCAGACGGTGATCGTCACCGGGCGCGGCTGTCATCGGGAGATTCTGGAGATGGCGGATACGGTCAGCGAGTTACGCCCGGTCAAACATGCCTTTGATGCCGGCGTTAAAGCGCAAATCGGTATCGACTATTAAGAAAAAACCCGGCGATGCCGGGTTTTGTTTTTTAGCCGTTGTTGTTACGGCTGCCAGAGCGACGATTATTGCCGCTGACCTGGCTGTGACGTTTGACCGCCCGGCGGATCTGGTTCGCTTTCATGCGACGACGATCTTTTTCCACCGCCACTTTCGAGGTGGTTTCCGGCGTCAGCTGCACCAGCTCACGCAGGTAGTTGGTCTGGGTTAAATCCAGCTCGGTATAGCCGCCACGCGGAAGCCCTTTCGGCAGCAGGATGTCACCGTAACGCACGCGGATCAGACGGCTAACCTGCACGCCAACGGCTTCCCAGAGACGACGCACCTCGCGGTTACGGCCTTCGGTCAGGGTCACGTTGTACCACTGGTTAATGCCCTCACCACCGGTAAACTTGATGGTTTTAAAGGCGGCCGGGCCATCTTCGAGCTGTACGCCGCGTGACAGATCGCGGATTTTGTTGTCGTCAACTTCGCCAAACACGCGAACCGCGTATTCACGCTCCACTTCACGGCTTGGGTGCATCAGACGGTTTGCCAGCTCACCGTCGGTGGTGAACAGCAGCAGACCGCAGGTGTTCACATCCAGACGACCTACAGCGATCCAGCGCGCACCGCGCAGTTTTGGCAGGCGGTCGAACACGGTCGGACGGCCTTCCGGATCGTTACGGGTGCAAAGCTCGCCTTCCGGCTTGTAATAGGCCAGCACGCGGCAAATTTGCTCGGCAGACTCTTTCACTGAGATCAGGTGGCCGTCGATACGAATTTTCAGGCCTGGCACGATTTCCACACGGTCACCCAGGGTGGCGATTTTACCGTCCACACTGACACGACCTGCTTCGATAATGGTTTCGATTTCACGGCGTGAACCGTGGCCGGCGCGGGCCAGCACTTTCTGTAATTTCTCGCTCATTGAGCTTCCTTCAGGTGTCGCCTTCACAGGCGTCTGGGATACTTTCAAAAACAACGAGTTAAGTTTATTTAGACCTTAACTCACTGATCTGCAACTCTTTCATAGCACACATAATGGCGGACAATGTGTCACACCCAGTGATTCATGGCCGCACATACTACATGAATTTTAGACTAAATGATTCAACAAGTTTTGTGCAGCAGCGTTCTGGCATGGATAACCTGAAGCAAACCCATCGGATCGGCTCTCTCGTACAGATGGGGCCGTCAGATTTCGTTATGCTGTAGGGCGTTCATTCCAGGCGTCGGTATGCTGAATGTTGCCATCCACTATGCGCCAGGTGATCTTCTCATATTGGATACTGATGCTTTCTACATGATTCATTTTTATCGTTGCCCGACAGTTTAACGTTAGGTACAGCGCTGCTTTATAAAGGTAGGGCGTAGAGCTATCCACTTCCTTTTCAATCATCATGGAGGAGTGCTGGCGCGTACCGGTAATTTTACCGTTGGCACTGTCTACAGGCAGGTTTATCTCGTGGCTTAACCCTATTATCTCTATGCTTCCTTCGCGATCCTCAACGTCAACAGATCCTTTAATATCTGCGCCGCCATCGTCTTTCAGCCACATATAGGGAGGGATTGGCATTTTATTAGCTCCTTAATTTTTTGAGTAACTTCATTGTTAAAATATACATAGGGATTGCTATTAATAGCATTATAGAAAAATCAATATCGGTAAAAGCATCATACATGGCTTCTGCGTCTTCCTTTCCATAGAAAAACAGCGCCCATCTTGTTGCAAAACTTTCATTAATATATAACTCTGCATATGGAAGACTGTGGGCTATACAAATCAACAAAAAGATGAAATAAATAAATTTACCTGTTTTACGCGCAAATTTTTTTAGTATAACCGCCATCGACCACCTCCACCCATCCCCGCGCCATCAAAGACCGCATACAGGGAACCTGTATTAGTGGCGTGCTCATAAGCGCATTACGGATCATCGCAAAGTCAGAATTATTGGCGATGGTTATACAGCCTTTTGAAACTGTACCAGGATGCAGCCGGAAGTTGCCGCGTTTGACACCTTCAATCCATGTGTCATCGTCGATTCCCCAATCATCGCGCTATAATGCAAACCAATCCGATTTGCCAAAGGCGCGTCGACCAAAAAGTCTATTGGCCTCATCGTGTGTTTCCGTTATTTTCTGAGACAAGTAGTTGCCTTCTTTGCGATCAACTATCCAGTATTTACCGGGAGGGATGGGCCCTAGTTTTGCAATAGCAGCACAGTTCATATTGTTCCGATATGCTCCTAATCCCGAGTGCGCCATAAAAACACCCACGCCGTACAAATTAAACGGCGCATAGTCTGCCCCATTCAGGATTAACGTCCCTTGTAGCGCCATAGATAATCCTCTTTATCTGTAAATATGTGTTCTATTATCGTACATCCGCATATTCAGACAGGGTGAGACTATTCCGGCAAAAGAATAATTTTCAGATAATAATAAGATTTTTAATACAGAGGGGAAGAAACGAAGCGTTAATATCAGGGCCATTATATCAGCTAATAAAATGGCCCCATAAGAAAGGAAACTACACCATTACAAGAAAGGTTTAACGTCCCCTACCCCTTCACGCAGCACAACCGGAGCATCTTCCGTTAAATCGATTACCGTGGTCGGCTGTTGACCGAGATAACCGCCGTGAATAATCAGTTCCACCTGCTTCTCCAGACGGTCTTTGATCTCATCCGGATCGGATTCGGTAAAGTCGCTGCCTGGCAGCATCAGTGAGGTCGAGAGCATCGGCTCGCCCAAGGTCTCCAGCAGCGCCTGAGCAATCGGGTTCGACGGTACGCGCATCCCGATGGTTTTGCGTTTTTCCTGTAGCAGGCGGCGCGGCACCTCTTTCGTCCCTTTAAGGATAAAGGTGTAGTTGCCCGGGGTGTTATTTTTAATCAAGCGAAACGCCACGTTATCCACGTAGGAATAGGTCGATAACTCAGAGAGATCGCGGCACATCAGGGTGAAGTTATGCCCGTTGGGGATGTGACGGATCCGGCAAATGCGTTCCATCGCGTTTTTGTCTTCAATCTTACAGCCCAGCGCGTAACCCGAATCGGTTGGATAGACGATAACCCCGCCCTTACGCACGATCTCCACGGCCTGATTAATCAAACGCGGCTGCGGATTGTCAGGATGGATATAAAAAAATTGGCTCATACTTCCCTCTCTTCAATTGGCGTTGGCTGCTCCCAGAGTTGCCACACCGGCTCGACGCCTGCAGGTAACCAGAGCTTGCGTCCCAGCTCGATCCAGGGACAAGGCTGATGAAAATCAGAACCCTGGGAGCCAAGGAGGCCGTACTGGCGGGCATACTCAGCCAGTTGACTGCGCTCGTTGGGCGCCTGCTGACACTGCGCGACTTCCATCGCGTCCCCGCCGTGTTCGGCAAAGTAGGCCAGCAGACGTTTCAGCCATTTGGCGGAAAGATCGTACCGCCCAGGATGGGCCAGCACCGCCTTACCGCCAGAATGATGAATGACATCAATAGCTTGTTCTATTGTACACCACTGGGGAGGAACGTATCCGGTTTTCCCCCGTGCAAGATATTTTTTAAACACATCCGCAATATTATTTGCCTTCCCGGCCTCAACCAGAAAACGGGCAAAGTGCGCCCGGGTCACCGCGCCGCCTTTGGCCAGACGCAGCGCGCCTTCCCAGGCACCGGGAATATGGGCTTTATCCAGCCTTTCGGCGATCAGTTCTGCGCGCAGCACGCGACGCGCCTTCTGTTCATCCAGAAACGTGCGCATAGCCGGGTTCTCAATATCGATATTCAGCCCGACAATATGGATCTCATGATTTTCCCAGACAGTAGAAATTTCCACGCCTGCTATCAGTGTAAGCGGCAATTCACTGCGGGCAATTTCCGCCCGCGCGGCCGCAATGGCCTCGGTGGTATCGTGATCGGTGATTGCCAGCGTACCGACGCGCATCTCATGGGCGCGATGGACAAGATCTTCGGGCGTAAGCAGGCCGTCAGAGGCCTGGGTGTGGCTGTGTAAGTCGTAAATCACTGCGTAATTCGTGTCGCTCAAAGCGGCTCCCGTCACTCATCTTCAATATCTGCGCCGCCATAATAGCGGTATGTGGTGAAATTCTGAAATCCGGGGGTTGACATTACGCCATCGAACTAGTTAACTAGTACGCAAGTTCACTCAACGAGGTATCTGAAAATGACCGCACATTTTACTCTGCATGGCTGGTGGCGCACTTCCTGATTATCGGGCAGTGTCGTACGTCTGCGTCATGCAAACAGATACCTGGCCCGCCACTGAGCGGGCTTTTTTATGAACAGAATAAAGAGAACAACATAATGCAAACAGCCAAACCGACCCTCGAACTGCTGACCCGTGAGGCGGCGTATCGCCACAATCCTACCGCCCTGTTCCATCAGGTCTGCGGCGCGCGCCCTGCCACGCTGCTGCTGGAGTCTGCGGATATCGACAGTAAGGATGACCTGAAAAGCCTGCTGCTGGTCGATAGCGCGCTGCGCATCACCGCCCTTGGCAACACCGTCACCCTGCAGGCGCTCTCTGAAAACGGCGCAGCGCTGCTCTGTTTGCTGGATGACGTGCTGCCGGCAGGCATCGAGAATGAACATCGCCCGGACCAGCGGATCCTGCACTTTCCACCGGTCAGCCAGCTGCTGGACGAAGATGCCCGCCTCTGCTCGCTGTCGGTGTTTGATGCCTTCCGCCTGCTGCAAAATCTGGTGAACGTGCCGGAACACGAGCGCGAAGCGATGTTCTTCGGCGGGCTGTTTGCCTATGACCTGGTCGCCGGTTTCGAGGAGCTGCCGGAACTTGAACAAGGCAACCGCTGCCCGGACTACTGCTTCTACCTGGCAGAAACCTTACTGGTGATCGACCACCAGAAAAAATACACCCGCATTCAGGCCAGCCTGTTTACGCCGTTACTGGCGGAGAAACAGCGCCTTGAACAGCGTATCGCCCAGCTGCAGGAGCAAATGAATGAAGCCCCACCGGAGCTGCCGGTGCAGCGCGTGGAGCAGATGCATTGTGATGTCAGCCAGACGGACGATGAGTACGGCGTGGTGGTTCGCCAGATGCAGAAAGCGATTCGCGCGGGTGAAATTTTCCAGGTGGTGCCCTCCCGTCGCTTCTCCCTGCCCTGCCCGTCTCCGCTGGCCGCCTACGACGTGCTGAAGAAGAGCAATCCCAGCCCGTACATGTTCTTTATGCAGGATAACGATTTTACGCTGTTCGGCGCTTCGCCGGAGAGCTCCCTGAAGTACGACGCCACCAGCCGCCAGATTGAAATCTATCCGATTGCCGGTACCCGCCCACGCGGTCGTCGCGCCGACGGTTCTCTGGATCGCGATCTCGACAGCCGTATCGAGCTGGAGATGCGCACCGACCAGAAAGAGATGTCCGAGCACCTGATGCTGGTGGATCTGGCGCGTAACGACCTGGCGCGCATCTGCACCCCGGGCAGTCGCTACGTAGCCGACTTAACCAAAGTGGACCGCTACTCTTTCGTGATGCACCTTGTCTCCCGCGTGGTCGGCGAGCTGCGTCAGGATTTGGATGTGCTGCACGCCTACCGCGCCTGCATGAACATGGGCACCCTCAGCGGGGCGCCGAAAGTCCGTGCCATGCAGCTTATCGCCCAGGCCGAAGGTCGCCGTCGCGGCAGCTACGGCGGTGCGGTGGGTTACTTCACCGCCCACGGCGATCTGGATACCTGCATCGTGATCCGCTCCGCCTACGTTGAAGAAGGCATCGCCACCGTCCAGGCCGGCGCAGGCATTGTGCTCGACTCGGTTCCGCAGTCTGAAGCTGACGAAACCCGCAATAAGGCCCGCGCGGTACTGCGCGCGATTGCGACCGCCCATCACGCACAGGAGATTTTCTGATGGCTGACATTCTGCTGCTCGATAATATCGACTCATTTACCTATAACCTGGCGGATCAGCTGCGTGCTAACGGTCACAACGTGGTCATTTACCGTAACCATGTCCCGGCCCAGACCTTAATCGACCGTCTGGCCACCATGCAAAACCCGGTGCTGATGCTCTCCCCTGGCCCGGGTGCGCCGAGCGAAGCGGGCTGTATGCCGGAGCTGTTAACCCGTATGCGCGGCAAGCTGCCCATCATCGGCATCTGTCTGGGTCATCAGGCGATTGTTGAGGCCTACGGCGGTTACGTCGGCCAGGCCGGTGAGATCCTGCACGGGAAAGCTTCCAGCATTGAACATGACGGCCAGGCGATGTTTGCCGGGCTGATGAACCCGCTGCCGGTGGCGCGCTATCACTCGCTGGTGGGCAGCAATATCCCGGCGGGCCTGACCATCAACGCCCATTACAACGGGATGGTGATGGCGGTACGTCACGATGCAGACCGGGTGTGCGGCATGCAGTTCCACCCGGAATCCATTCTGACTTCCCAGGGCGCACGCCTGCTGGAACAGACACTCAACTGGGCGCTGCAGAAGCTGGAGCAGACCAACAGCCTGCAGCCGATTCTGGAAAAACTCTATCAGGCGCAGACCCTGAGCCAGCAGGAGAGCCACCAGCTGTTCTCCGCCGTGGTGCGCGGAGAGCTGAAGCCCGAGCAGCTGGCCGCCGCGCTGGTGAGCATGAAAGTGCGCGGCGAGCAGCCGCAGGAGATCGCCGGTGCCGCAACTGCCCTGCTGGAAAATGCCGCCCCCTTCCCGCGCCCGGACTATCTGTTCGCGGATATCGTCGGGACCGGCGGCGACGGCAGCAACAGTATCAATATCTCCACCGCCAGCGCTTTTGTGGCCGCAGCCTGTGGGCTGAAGGTGGCGAAGCACGGCAATCGCAGCGTCTCCAGCCGTTCCGGTTCGTCGGATCTGCTGGCCGCCTTCGGCATCAACCTGGACATGAACGCGGAGAAATCCCGTGATGCGCTGGACGAACTGGGCGTCTGCTTCCTCTTCGCGCCTAAGTATCACACTGGATTCCGTCACGCGATGCCGGTGCGTCAGCAGCTGAAAACCCGCACCCTGTTTAACGTGCTGGGCCCGCTGATCAATCCGGCGCATCCGCCGCTGGCGCTGATTGGTGTCTACAGTCCGGAGCTGGTGCTGCCGATTGCCGAAACCCTGCGCGTGCTCGGTTATCAGCGCGCCGCGGTGGTGCACAGCGGCGGGATGGATGAAGTCTCCCTGCATGCGCCAACGCTGGTGGCAGAGCTGAATAACGGCGAAATCAAAAGCTATCAGCTTGAAGCGGCAGACTTTGGCTTAACGCCGTATCACCAGGAGCAGCTGGCAGGCGGCACCCCGGAAGAAAACCGTGACATTCTGACGCGCCTGTTACAAGGTAAAGGTGAGCCTGCGCATGAGGCCGCTGTGGCCGCTAACGTCGCCATGCTGATGCGTCTGCACGGCGACGAAGATCTCCAGGTCAACGTGCAAAAAGTGATGGATGTGCTGCGCTCTGGCGCAGCCTACGACCGAGTGACCGCACTTGCGGCAAGAGGGTAAACAATGCAGACCGTATTAGCGAAAATCGTTGCCGATAAGGCCATCTGGGTTGAAGCCCGTAAAGAGCAGCAACCGCTCGCCAGTTTCCAGAATGAGGTGGTGCCGAGCAGCCGTCGTTTTTATGACGCCCTGCGGGGTGCGCGCACCGCGTTTATCCTGGAGTGCAAAAAGGCCTCCCCGTCGAAAGGGGTGATCCGCGATGATTTCGACCCGGCACAGATCGCCGCCATCTATAAGCACCACGCTTCGGCCATTTCCGTGCTGACCGATGAGAAATATTTTCAGGGCAGCTTTGATTTTCTGCCGATCGTCAGCGGGATCGCCCCGCAGCCGATTTTGTGCAAAGACTTTATTATCGACCCGTACCAAATCTGGCTGGCGCGCTTTTATCAGGCCGACGCCTGTCTGCTGATGCTCTCGGTGCTGGATGATGAGCAGTACCGTCAGCTTGCCGCGGTGGCGCACAGCCTGAACATGGGCGTGCTGACCGAAGTGAGCAACGAAGAGGAGCTGGAGCGCGCCATCGCCCTGGAGGCGAAGGTGGTAGGTATAAATAACCGCGACCTGCGCGATCTCTCTATCGACCTCAACCGTACACGCCAGCTCGCGCCGCGTCTGGGGGCTGGTGTGACGGTCATCAGCGAGTCCGGCATCAACAGTTATGCCCAGGTCCGCGAGCTGAGCCACTTCGCCAACGGCTTCCTGATTGGTTCGGCGATGATGGAGCAGGCCGATCTCGGCGCGGCGGTGCGTCGCGTCCTGCTGGGTGAGAACAAGGTCTGCGGCCTGACGCGTCCTCAGGATGCCGCTGCGGCCCATGAAGCGGGCGCGATTTACGGCGGGCTGATTTTCGTTGCGTCTTCCCCACGCAACGTCAGCGAAACCCAGGCGCGGGAGGTGATCGCCGCCGCGCCACTGCAATATGTGGGCGTATTCCGCAATGCGGCCATAGAGAATGTGGTAGCCCTTGCTGGTCAGCTTTCGCTCGCTGCCGTTCAGCTGCATGGCAGCGAAGATCAGAACTATATCGATGCCCTGCGTGAAACACTGAACCCGCAGGTGCAAATCTGGAAAGCGCTGAGTGTGGGCGAGACCCTGCCGCCACGCACGCTGCAACATATCGATAAATATGTTCTGGATAATGGCCAGGGCGGAACCGGGCAGCGCTTTGACTGGTCGCTGCTCAACGGCGAGAAGCTGGACAACGTCCTGCTCGCCGGGGGCTTAAGCCCGGATAACTGCGTTGAAGCCGCCAAATCAGGCTGCGCAGGTCTTGATTTCAATTCAGGCGTTGAGTCGCAGCCGGGCATCAAAGATGCTGGCAAGCTGGCTTCGGTGTTCAAAACGCTGCGTGCATATTAAGGAAGAGAAAATGACCACATTATTAAACCCTTACTTTGGCGAATTCGGCGGTATGTATGTGCCGCAGATCCTGATGCCCGCCCTGCGCCAGCTGGAAGAGGCGTTCGTGAGCGCGCAAAAAGATCCGCTCTTCCAGGCTGAATTTACCGACCTGCTAAAAAACTATGCCGGCCGTCCGACGGCCCTGACCAAATGCCGCAACCTGACCGAAGGCACGAACACCACGCTGTATCTGAAGCGTGAAGATCTGCTCCACGGCGGTGCGCATAAGACCAACCAGGTACTGGGTCAGGCCCTGCTGGCAAAACGGATGGGTAAAACCGAAATTATCGCCGAAACCGGTGCCGGCCAGCATGGGGTTGCCTCGGCCCTGGCCAGCGCCCTGCTCGGCCTGAAATGCCGCATCTACATGGGTGCCAAAGACGTTGAGCGTCAGTCGCCGAACGTCTTCCGTATGCGTCTGATGGGCGCGGAAGTGATCCCGGTACACAGCGGCTCGGCCACTCTGAAAGATGCCTGTAACGAGGCGCTGCGCGACTGGTCCGGTAACTATGAAAATGCCCACTATATGCTGGGTACCGCCGCGGGCCCGCACCCGTTCCCGACCATCGTGCGCGAATTCCAGCGCATGATCGGCGAAGAGACCAAAGCGCAGATCCTTGAAAAAGAGGGACGTCTGCCGGATGCGGTGATCGCCTGCGTGGGCGGCGGCTCTAACGCCATCGGTATGTTTGCCGATTTCATCGACGACACCAGCGTAGGGCTGGTTGGCGTTGAGCCTGCCGGTCATGGGATTGAAACTGGCGAGCACGGTGCGCCGCTGAAGCATGGCCGCGTGGGGATCTATTTCGGCATGAAAGCGCCGATGATGCAGACCGACGAAGGGCAGATTGAAGAGTCGTACTCCATCTCTGCCGGGCTGGATTTCCCGTCCGTCGGGCCACAGCATGCGTACCTGAACAGCATCGGTCGCGCCGAGTATGTGTCGATCACCGATGACGAAGCGCTGGAAGCATTCAAAACCCTGTGCCGTAAAGAGGGGATTATCCCGGCGCTGGAGTCCTCTCACGCGCTGGCCCATGCCCTGAAAATGATCAAAGACAACCCGGAAAAAGAGCAGCTGCTGGTGGTGAACCTTTCCGGTCGCGGTGATAAAGACATCTTTACCGTTCACGATATTCTGAAAGCACGAGGGGAAATTTGATGGAACGTTACGATAACGTGTTTGCTGAGCTGAAAGCCCGCAAGGAAGGCGCCTTTGTTCCCTTCGTCACCCTGGGGGATCCCTCTCCTGAGCAGTCGCTGAAAATTATCGACACCCTGATAGAAGCCGGTGCTGATGCGCTGGAGCTGGGCATTCCCTTCTCCGATCCGCTGGCCGATGGCCCGACCATCCAGGCCGCTACGCTGCGCGCCTTCGCCGCAGGCGTGACCCCGACCCAGTGCTTTGAGCTGCTGGCGACGATTCGCCAGAAATACCCGACCATTCCCATCGGCCTGCTGATGTACGCCAACCTGGTGTTTAACCGCGGCATCGACGAGTTCTACGCCGAGTGCGCGCGCGTGGGGGTGGATTCGGTGCTGGTGGCCGATGTGCCGGTCGAAGAGTCAGCCCCGTTCCGCCAGGCGGCGATGCGTCATAACGTCGCGCCAATTTTTATCTGCCCGCCGAACGCCGACGACGAACTGCTGCGCCAGATCGCCTCCCACGGTCGCGGGTATACCTACCTGCTGTCGCGCGCTGGAGTGACGGGTGCGGAGAACAAAGCCGCCCTGCCGCTGCATCATCTGGTGGAGAAGCTGGCGGAGTATAATGCTGCACCGCCGCTGCAGGGCTTTGGCATTTCGGCCCCGGAGCAGGTCTCTGCGGCGCTGGGTGCCGGTGCTGCCGGTGCGATTTCCGGTTCGGCGATCGTGAAAATTATCGAGAACAACGTCAATACGCCTGACAAAATGCTGAGCGAGCTGAAAAGCTTCGCCAGCGCCATGAAGGCGGCGACCCGTCCACAATAACAGTAACGCCGTCTGGTTTTGCCAGACGGCGTCCTGCGTAAATTGATCCCTTCGAGCTTTAGTGCATTTAACGCTGGTCAAATGTGTTTCCCGGCGTATTATCCCCCCGTCCTGTAGTTCTTCCTTCTTAAACCTTCTGAGTTCAGAGGCTTATCTATGTCGTGGCAACACTTTAAACAGGCTTATTTAATTAAGTTCTGGTCTCCCGTTCCTGCGGTTATTGCAGCAGGTATTCTCTCCACCTACTATTTCGGCATCACCGGCACCTTCTGGGCCGTGACCGGCGAATTCACCCGCTGGGGCGGTCAGCTCCTGCAGCTGGCGGGGGTTCACACCGAAGAGTGGGGCTACTTTAAACTGATTCACCTTGAAGGGACCCCGCTCACCCGTATCGACGGCATGATGATCATTGGCATGTTCGGGGGCTGTTTTGCCGCGGCGCTGTGGGCCAATAACGTGAAACTGCGCATGCCGCAGAGCCGGATCCGCATCGCCCAGGCGGTTGTCGGGGGTATCATCGCCGGGTTTGGCGCGCGACTGGCGATGGGCTGTAATCTGGCTGCCTTTTTCACCGGCATTCCGCAGTTCTCACTCCACGCCTGGTTCTTTGCCCTGGCCACCGCCATGGGCTCGTACTTTGGCGCACGCTTTACGCTGCTGCCCCTGTTCCGTATTCCGATCAAAATGCAAAAGGTAAGTTCCGCTTCGCCGCTGACGCAGAAGCCGGATCAGGCCCGCCGCCGCTTTCGCCTCGGAATGCTGGTCTTCTTCGGCATGCTGGCCTGGGCGCTCTGTACCGCGCTGGATCAGCCCAAACTCGGGCTGGCGATGCTGTTCGGCGTCGGCTTTGGCCTGCTGATTGAGCGGGCACAGATCTGTTTTACCTCGGCATTTCGCGACATGTGGATAACCGGACGCACGATGATGGCAAAAGCGATCATCGCCGGGATGGCGGTAAGCGCCATCGGCATTTTCAGCTACGTCCAGCTGGGCGTGGCGCCCAAAATCATGTGGGCAGGCCCGAACGCTATTATCGGCGGGCTGCTGTTTGGCTTCGGTATCGTGCTGGCGGGCGGCTGCGAAACGGGCTGGATGTACCGCGCGGTGGAAGGCCAGGTCCACTACTGGTGGGTCGGTCTGGGTAACGTGCTGGGCTCCACCCTGCTGGCTTACTACTGGGATGATTTTGCGCCAGCGCTGGCGACCAACTGGGACAAGGTCAATCTTCTCAACACCTTTGGTCCGCTCGGCGGGTTGCTGGTGACCTATCTGATGCTGTTAATCGCCTTTTTACTGGTACTGGCGCAGGAGAAACGCTTCTTCCGTCGCGCTGCCGTGAAAACTGAATTACGTGAGGAAGCCGCATGAAAGAGATCGTTCCCGATTACCGCCTCGATATGGTAGGTGAGCCTTGCCCCTACCCGGCTGTCGCTACCCTTGAAGCGATGCCGCAGCTAAAAAAAGGCGAGATCCTCGAGGTGGTGAGCGACTGTCCGCAATCCATCAACAATATTCCACTGGATGCCAAAAACCACGGTTATACGGTGCTGGATATTCAACAGGATGGGCCGACCATCCGTTATTTGATTCAAAAATAATAAGGGGGTGGCGACAGGCCACCCCTTTTTTTAAGTATTAATCCCATTTTCTTCAGGATATCCCCAAGGAGTCTATGCTTTACATTGACTACAAAAGGAGAACGTTATGTCAGACCAAAATCTTGATAATGATGCACAATATGCAGGTGAAAAAGCGAAGAACAAACTGGATGAATTCGCCGGTGCTGCACAGCAGCAGTTTGGCGAGGCCGTTGATTCGCCAAAACATCAGTTGAAGGGTGCCGGGCGTAAATATGCTGCTCAGGCCAGTGACGTTGTTACTGACGTTACCGACGCGGTTAAAAATAATCCCCTTACCGGCCTCATTGCCGCAGGTGCGGTGGGTATTGTCCTCGGCCTGTTGCTGGGTCGTAAATAAATAATGAAGGCCCTGCGGGGCCTTCTTCTCTTCAGAAACGATATCCCGCCGAGAACATGAACACCCACGGGTCCAGACGGGTGCTGATATTCTGCTGCTGATCGCCCGCCTTAAAGCGCACTTCGGTGTCAATGTCCATATACCAGACCGACATGTTAATCAGCCAGTCGCGGTTGATGAGGTAATCCAACCCTACCTGCCCCGCCGCGCCCCATGAGTCTTTCAGGCTCAGGTCGGAAAGGCCCGCCGCTTTACCCGTGTCGTTAAACTTCTCATCAAAGAAGGTGGTGTAGTTAACCCCGGCGCCAACATAGGGGCGAACCTTACTACCGGCATCGCCGAAATACCACTGGGCCATCAGGGTGGGCGGCAGGTGGTGAACCGTGGCGATATTCCCGGTTGGGCCTGTACCTACCTTGTGGCGAAACGGCGTCGCCGCCAGCAGTTCAACGCCGACGTTGTTGGTAGCCATCCAGGTAAAGGTCATCCCAGCCTGGGTATTGTTACTGACGTTAAAGCCGCCCAAACCCAGAACATTGTCCGAGCCTTCCGTCGGACGTACCGTGGCGGACCCCAGGCGGAAAAAGAACTCGCCTGCTTCGTGGGCAACTGCGCCGCCGGATAAACTGCTCAGAATCAGTGCTGCCACTGCTGCTTTTTTCATATCCATTCCCTCGTTATGGTTTTATTGGAGAACGGAATATACCCATAAATGATTACTAAGTGATCTCACTCAGATCACATTAGATTCAGTGATTTAACATTCATTGATCTAAATTAATTTTTTCAACTTCTGGCAAAAATTGGTAGTTAGTGCCTGGATCAATTTTGTCGTTTCAGGCGAATAAAGCGCAGCGTGATATCAACCGCGCAAAATTAGAGCGACGCATTACGGGCGCTTTACAAAGATATGCTTTTCCATACAAGCCTTGATACTGCCACCGGGCAGTTATCCAGGGTACAATTGCCCGCTAATTAACACCTGCAATACTCAAGGAGAGTGCATGTCTATCACGGCGAAGTCTGTCTACCGTGACACGGGGAATTTCTTCCGCAATCAGTTCATTACCTTTTTACTGATCGCCTTGTTGTGCGCATTAATCACGGTGGTACTTGGTCACGCCTTTTCGCCGAGTGAGGAGCAGATTGCCAGCCTGAGTCAGGGCGATCAGATCGCCAGCAGCGTCGGGCTGTTTGAGATGGTGCAGAATATGACGCCAGAGCAGCAGCAGATCCTGTTGCGCGCCTCTGCCGCGACCACCTTTTCCGGTTTGATTGGCAATGCCATTCTCGCAGGTGGCGTACTCTTAATGATCCAGCTGGTTTCTGCCGGACAACGCGTCAGCGCCCTGCGGGCGATTGGTGCCAGCGCACCGCTGCTGCCAAAACTGTTTATCCTGATCTTTTTAACCACCATGCTGGTGCAATTAGGAATTATGCTGGTTGTGGTGCCGGGGGTGCTGTTAGCGATTGTGCTCGCCTTTGCGCCGATTATGGTGGTGCAGGACAGAATGGGCATTTTTGTCGCCATGCGTAGCAGCATTCGTCTGGCATGGTCTAATATGCGTCTGGTTGCTCCGGCGGTGATGAGCTGGCTGCTGGCTAAAACCTTGCTGCTGCTGTTTGCCCCGAACCTGGCCGTACTGACCCCAAACGTCGGCGCTATAGTGGCAAATACGGTGAGCAACCTGATTTCAGCGGTATTGCTCGTCTACTTGTTCCGCCTGTATACGTTAATTCGCCAGTAATTTTTCTGACGGCCCGGGCAACACGCGCGGGCCGTCGCAGATGATGGAATCGAAGAATGAAGCAGTTTCTTGATTTTTTACCCCTGGTTGTCTTTTTTGCCTTCTACAAGCTGTATGACATCTATGCGGCAACCACCGCCCTGATCGTCGCCACCGCGATAGTGCTGATCTACAGCTGGGTGCGCTACCGCAAGGTCGAAAAGATGGCCTTGATCACCTTTGTGCTGGTGGCCTTTTTCGGCGGGTTGACCGTCTTTTTCCACAACGATGAGTTCATCAAGTGGAAAGTGACCGTCATCTACGTGCTGTTTGCCGGTGCCCTGCTGTTCAGCCAGTGGGTGATGAAAAAGCCGCTCATCCAGCGCATGCTGGGTAAAGAGCTGGCCCTGCCGCAGAGCGTCTGGTCGCGCCTGAATATCGCCTGGGCGGTATTCTTTATTCTCTGCGGTCTGGCGAATATCTATATCGCCTTCTGGCTGCCGCAGAATATCTGGGTCAACTTCAAAGTCTTTGGTCTGACCGCCTTAACGCTGATTTTCACCCTGTTGAGCGGTATCTACATCTATCGCCATATGCCGCAGGACGACAAGCAGTAATCCTCCCGCCAGGCTTTAACAGCCTGGCGTTTTCTTCTGTTCTCTCTGGCTTTAAATCATAGTAGCATCCCGCCTGAAGTCCTCCGTAATGAGTAGAGTCCATAATGACAACAACGAACGCCCCACAGGGCGAACTGGTTTTACGCACACTTGCAATGCCCGCCGACACCAATGCGAACGGCGATATTTTTGGCGGCTGGCTGATGTCGCAGATGGATATGGGTGGGGCGATCCTCGCCAAAGAGATTGCGCATGGCCGCGTGGTGACGGTCCGGGTCGATGGCATGACCTTTCTGCGCCCTGTGGCGGTCGGGGATGTCGTCTGCTGTTACGCACGTTGCGTAAAACGTGGGAATACCTCGGTATCGATCAACATTGAGGTGTGGGTGAAAAAGGTCTCTTCTGAGCCTATCGGCCAGCGTTATAAAGCGACCGAAGCGCTGTTTATTTATGTCGCGGTGGATAACGACGGGAAACCACGTCCTCTGCCGCAGGTCTGACAATCAGGCCAAAAAAAAGCCTCCGTCAGGAGGCTTTTTTATTTATTCCATCTGTGCCCCGCCGTTGAGGCGGAAAACGATATTCACGATCAGGCCGCTGCCTGGCTTACCGGTTTCGTAGCGCCATTTGCGCATCGCGGTTTTCACATCTCGTTCAAACATATTCGATGGCTGTGCAGAAAGGATTTGGACATTATCCACCCGCCCGTCTGCGGTCACGTCAAACTTCACGCGAACGCGTCCTTCAATGCGTAACGCCTGCGCCCGCGCCGGATATACCGGCTGATTACGGCTCAGCGCACGCGGGCCGGAAGGGGCCGTGGCGACCGGCTTAGCGGTAGCTGGCGAAGAATTCATCACCGGGCGAGCCGGAGCCGCGTTGGTCACCGGCTGGGTGGTGCGCGGTTCAACCGGGCGCTCTTCACGCTTCGGACGCTCTTCCACCTTTTTCACCGGTTTTGGTTTCGGCTTCGGTTTTGGTTTTGGCTTGGGTTCCGGCTTATGGATCACCACTGGCGCTTCTTTGGGCGGTTCAGGAACGATTTCCGGTTCCGGTTCCGGCTCGGGTTCTGCAACAGGTTCTGGTGGTGGTGCGACCTGCACGGGCTCCAGCTCCGCAGGTGTTACCATGGTCACAGAAATCGGCTGCGCGGGCGCTGGCATTTCAATAACCTGATGTACCGATGTGTAAAGCAGACCCGCCACGACGGCTCCGTGAATACCGACGGACAATAGCGTCGGCCAGGGAAAGCGGCGAGGGAGTTCAAGGGTCATTGAAGTCATAATCGTTTCAGTTAAAAAGCCAGGCCCTGATTTTAAATGCAAATAGCAATCATATTCAATAAGCCAGTTAAACTTCGCCCGAATTAACCGTTCAGCTGGCGAAAAAAGGCACGTAGTGAGCAGGGTTTTAACAATGTCGCTATCTTTGCATTGCAGTCCCCTGCACTTTCACATAACGTAATTCACACTTTTATTGGTTTAGGAGCTCCGCCGTGCTTTATGTGATTTTTGCTGCAGATGTTGCTGATTCTCTTGAAAAACGTCTCTCCGTGCGCCCTGCCCATCTTGCGCGCTTACAGCTGCTGCATGACGAAGGCAGATTACTCACCGCAGGGCCGATGCCCGCTGTGGACAGCAACGATCCGGGTGCGGCCGGCTTTACCGGCTCGACGGTGATTGCCGAGTTTGAATCGCTGGAAGCAGCGCAGGCATGGGCGCAGGACGATCCGTATGTGGCCGCTGGGGTGTACGATAACGTCGTGGTGAAGCCGTTTAAAAAAGTTTTCTAGGATAAAAAAGGCTCCTTATCAGGAGCCTTTTCTCGTTAGTGCAGCGACGCCAGCCGCGCCGCGAAGCCCACAAACAGCAAACCTATCAAGCCATTCCCCAGCTTCGCCAGTTTCTTTTTAGTCTTCAGGTAGCGGGTGACAAACGCCCCGGAGAAAATCAGGAAGCTCATGTAGATAAAGCTGATGACCTCCAGCGTGACCGCGAGGATCATAAAGGCGACACCGGTGTTTTTCGCCTGAACATCAATAAACTGCACAAAGAACGAGACATAAAACAGTATCGCTTTCGGGTTGGTCATACTTAGCACCAGCGAGCGTTTCATAATGGTTTTTGCCGGCTCGATACCACCGGCTTCGCCCTGCTGTGTATGCCGGATCACCGACCAGAGCATCTTGCCACCCAGCCATAACAGATAGAACGCCCCGAGATAGCGCACGACATTAAACAGTACCGGGGTGGTCTGGATCAGTGCAGCAACCCCGGCCCATGCCAGGAACATCAGCACCGCATCGCCGATAAACACGCCGCTGGCGGCCAGATAGCCCTTTTTCACGCCGTGACCAATACCGGTTTTTAAGACGAATAAGGTATTTGGGCCCGGAACCAGAACGATAAAAATGGCTCCAACAACATAGGTCCAGAAATTAAGCACACCAAAATCCGCAAACACTTCATCCTCCTTTTCGAAATAGCGAATCTTTAAAAAACATCGGGCACCTCAGAGGGTGCCCTTGTGTCGTTCAGTAATCCTGAACGGCGAACAGCAACGCATTGCGATGACGGTTCATACTGCATTTTCTGATGGCGTGGATACGCATATTACGGCGGGATTGTGCTTCCAGCCAACGCGCTTTGCGACGACCTGTCTGTCGCAACATGCGCCAGCGCCCTACTTCTGTTCTACTGCGCTTCATGTTAACAACTCTTCCCAAAACAGAGCGCTCATTATAGACCCTTGCCTGCGGCAAACCAGCGCTTTTATCTGCCGTTTTTATTTGCCAGAAAAATCCTGACGCGTAAACTCTTAACAATACGCTTTCAAAAGGATTTTTTATTATGACAACCTTCTACACCGTGGTGAGTTGGCTGCTCATTCTGGGGTACTGGCTGATTATCGCAGGTGTAACATTACGCATCCTGATGAAGCGCAGAGCCGTCCCCTCCGCCATGGCATGGCTGTTGATTATTTTTATCCTCCCGCTGGTTGGTATTATTGCGTATTTATCCTTTGGCGAGCTGCACCTCGGTAAACGCCGGGCGGAACGCGCCCGCGCCATGTGGCCCTCAACGGCAAAATGGCTTAACGACCTGAAATCCTGCAAACATATCTTTGCCGAAGAGAACAGCGACGTCGCCGCCTCCCTGTTTCAGCTCTGCGAGCGCCGCCAGGGCATTGCCGGGGTCAAGGGCAATCAGCTGCAGCTGATGACCACCTCCGATGACGTTATGCATGCTTTGATCCGCGATATTCAGCTGGCGCGGCATAACATTGAGATGGTGTTTTATATCTGGCAGCCGGGTGGCATGGCCGACCAGGTTGCGGAATCCCTGATGGCCGCCGCGCGCCGGGGCATTCACTGCCGTCTGATGCTCGACTCCGCCGGCAGCGTGACGTTTTTCCGCAGCAACTGGGCGTCGATGATGCGCAATGCCGGGGTGGAGGTGGTTGAGGCGTTGAAGGTCAATCTGCTGCGTGTGTTCCTGCGCCGGATGGACCTGCGCCAGCACCGCAAAATGGTGCTGATCGACAACTACATCGCCTATACCGGCAGCATGAATATGGTTGACCCTCGCTTCTTTAAACAGGATGCCGGCGTGGGCCAGTGGGTGGATCTGATGGCGCGTATGGAGGGCCCGGTCGCCACCGCGATGGGGGTTGTCTACTCCTGCGACTGGGAGATCGAAACCGGCAAACGCATTCTGCCTCCGCCCCCGGATGCCAACATCATGCCGTTTGAGCAGGCCAGCGGGCATACCATCCATACCATTGCCTCCGGCCCGGGCTTCCCGGAAGATCTCATTCATCAGGCGCTGCTGACTGCGGCCTATTCCGCCCGCGAATACCTGATCATGACCACCCCCTACTTCGTGCCGAGCGACGATCTGCTGCACGCCATCTGTACCGCCGCCCAGCGTGGAGTCGACGTCAGCATCATCCTGCCGCGCAAGAACGATTCGGTGCTGGTGGGCTGGGCCAGCCGGGCCTTCTTTAGCGAACTGCTGGCCGCCGGGGTGAAGATTTACCAGTTCGAAGGTGGCCTGCTGCACACTAAAAGCGTGCTGGTGGATGGCGAACTTAGCCTGGTGGGCACGGTTAACCTGGACATGCGCAGCCTGTGGCTCAATTTTGAGATCACCCTGGTGATCGATGACGCCGGTTTTGGCGGCGATTTGGCCGCCGTCCAGGACGACTATATCTCCCGCTCCCGCTTGCTGGACGCGCGTTTGTGGGTGAAAAGACCGCTGTGGCAGCGAATTACCGAACGACTGTTTTACTTCTTTAGTCCGTTGCTGTAAAACGTGCCCAACCAACGATGTTAAACAGGTAGTCATCATGGAAATGGATCTGAACAATCGCCTGACCGAAGACGAAACGCTTGAGCAGGCCTACGATATCTTTCTTGAACTGGCCGTCGATAATCTCGACCCGGCAGATGTGATCCTCTTCAATCTACAGTTTGAAGAGCGCGGCGGCGCAGAGCTGTTCGACCCGTCTGAAGACTGGGAAGAGCACGTCGATTATGACCTGAACCCGGACTTCTTCGCTGAGGTGGTGATTGGCCTGGCTGATGAAGATGGCGGTGAGATTAACGACATCTTTGCCCGTGTTCTGCTGTGCCGCGAGAAAGACCATAAGCTGTGCCACATACTCTGGCGTGAATAAAATCTGGCGCGAATAAAAAAAGGCTGCGAATGCAGCCTTTTTTAATACCTGTTATCCACTCAGAGCGGGTCGACCTTCAGACACGAAACCGCATGGCGGAAGCTGCCTTCGAGCACCGGACGTGTTTTCGCGCACTCCGGCCCGGCAATAGGGCAGCGGGTACGGAACACACAGCCCGATGGCGGATTGATCGGCGACGGCAGTTCCCCTTCCAGAAGCTGAATAGTTTTATTCTTCTCCAGATCCGGATCCGGGACCGGCACCGCAGACATCAGGGCTTTGGTATAAGGGTGCAGCGGGTTGTGGTAGACCTCATCGTAGGTGCCCAGCTCTACCGCATGACCCAGGTACATCACCAGCACGCGATCGGAGATGTGCTTCACCACCGCCAGATCGTGGGCGATAAAGATCAGCGACAGGCCCATCTCACGCTGCAGTTTTTGCAGCAGGTTAACCACCTGCGCCTGGATCGACACGTCCAGCGCCGAAACCGGTTCGTCACAGATAATCAGTTTCGGCTCGAGGATCAGCGCGCGGGCAATCCCGATACGCTGACACTGACCGCCTGAGAACTCGTGCGGATAGCGGTTGATAAGGTTCGGCAGCAGGCCCACTTTCATCATCATCGCTTTGACGCGGTCACGCACTTCAGTACGTGGCATTTTCGGATGATAGGTGCGCAGCGGCTCGGCGATGATCTCCCCGATGGTCATACGCGGGTTCAGGGATGCCAGCGGATCCTGGAAAATCATCTGAATGTCGCTACGCACGGCGCGCCACTCTTCAGGTTTCATCCCCAGCAGATCTTTGCCCAGCCAGGCCACCTTGCCGTCCGTCGCTTTCACCAGACCAATAATCGCGCGCGCGAAGGTAGATTTGCCGCAGCCCGACTCACCCACCACGCCCAGGGTCTCCCCTTCGTACAGACGCAGGGTGACACCATCCACCGCTTTCAGGGTTTTGGCCGGCTGCCAGAACCACTGTTTGCCATCCTTGATATCAAAGTGGACTTTCAGATCCGCGATTTCGAGCAGGACATTACGTTTTTCGTCAATGACAGTCATACCAGCTCCTCGTACGGCTTAAAGCAGGCACGCAGACGGCCTGGGGCAAACTCTTCCAGCGGTGGCGCGCTGTTGCAGATCTCCATCGCGTGCGGACAACGCGGCTGGAACGGACAGCCTTTCGGCAGACGCAGCAGGTTTGGCGGGTTGCCCGGAATAGTCAGCAGTGACTCCCCTTCCGCATCGAGACGCGGAACGGCGTTCAGCAGGCCGATAGAGTACGGGTGTGCCGGGTTGTAGAACACATCCCGCGCTTTGCCGTACTCCATGGTGCGACCGGCATACATCACCAGCACTTTGTCGCAGATCCCGGCGACCACGCCCAGATCGTGGGTAATCATAATGATCGCCGTATTGAACTCGCGCTTCAGCTCGTTCAGCAGGGTCATGATCTGCGCCTGAACGGTCACGTCCAGCGCGGTGGTCGGTTCATCGGCAATCAGCAGTTTTGGCCGGCACAGCAGGGCCATGGCGATCATCACACGCTGGCGCATCCCGCCGGAAAACTCATGCGGGAACATGCGCATACGCTTACGCGCTTCAGGCATTTTCACCGCATCCAGCATTTTCACCGACTCTTCAAAGGCTTCGGCTTTGCCCAGCCCTTTATGCAGCATCAGCACTTCCATCAGCTGCTCGCCCACCCGCATGTACGGGTTCAGGGAGGTCATCGGATCCTGGAAAATCATCGAGATCTGCTCGGCGCGCAGCTTGTTCAGCTCGTTTTCCGGCAGGTTGAGGATCTGTTTACCGTTAAAGGTGGCAGACCCCCCGATGACGCCATTTTGTGCCAGCAGCCCCATCAGCGCGAAGGCCGTCTGGGATTTACCGGAACCGGATTCACCCACGATCCCCAGCGTCTCACCCGCCCGCAGGCTGAAGTTGAGATCGTTTACCGCGGTGACATCGCCATCCGGCGTTTTAAAGGTGACGCGCAGATCTTTCACATCCAGCAGCGCATTGCCCTGCTGTTGGGTTTGTGGCGCAGATGCCGTTTCAATAATGGTCATGGCGGCGCTCCTTAACGGTCTTTCGGATCGAGGGCATCACGCAGGCCATCGCCGATAAAGTTGAAACAAAACAGTGTCACGACCAGGAAACCTGCCGGGAACAGCAGCAGCCACGGTGATACTTCCATCGAGTTCGCGCCATCGCTGAGCAATGCACCCCAGCTGCTCAGCGGCTCCTGGGTACCCAGACCCAGGAAGCTGAGGAAGGACTCAAACAGGATCATGCTCGGCACCAGCAGGGAGGCATACACCACCACCACGCCCAGCACGTTCGGGACGATATGACGGACCACGATATTGCCGGTAGAGACCCCACCCACCTGCGCCGCTTCGATAAACTCTTTGCGCTTCAGGCTCAGGGTCTGGCCGCGCACGATACGTGCCATGTCCAGCCAGGAGACCATACCGATAGCAACGAAGATCAGCAGGATGTTCTGACCGAAGAAGGTCACCAGCAGGATCACGAAGAACATGAACGGGAAGGAGTTGAGGATCTCAAGGATACGCATCATCACCGAATCGACTTTGCCGCCGAGATAGCCGGACAGCGATCCGTACAGGGTACCCAGAATCACCGCCACGAAGGCCGCGGCAATCCCCACCATCAGCGAGATACGCCCGCCGATGGCCACACGGACCAACAGGTCACGCCCGGAGGAGTCGGTGCCGAAGTAGTGGCCCGATTCGCTATCCGGTGCGCTGGACATCATGCCCCAGTCGGTATCGAAGTAGGTGAACTGCGACAGCATCGGCGCTAAGGTCACAAACAGGGCGATAATCACCAGCACAATCAGGCTGGCAACCGCCGCGCGGTTGTGCATAAAGCGACGGCGGGCATCCTGCCAGAGACTGCGTCCTTCGACTTCCAGTTTTTCACTGAAGTTTTCCAGCGCCTCGCTATTTTTCTTACTTAACATCATGGCGAGCTCCAGTGTCAGTAGCGGATTTTCGGATCGATAACGGCATAGAGCACATCGACGATCGCGTTAAAGAAAATGGTCAGCGCACCGACGAGGATGGTCAGACTCAATACCAGAGAGTAGTCGCGGTTAAGGGCGCCGTTAACGAACAGCTGGCCGATACCAGGCAGACCATAGATGGTCTCGATAACCATTGAACCGGTAATGATACCGACGAACGCTGGGCCTAAATAAGAGAGAACCGGCAATAACGCAGGTTTCAACGCATGACGGAAAATAATCCGGCGCATTGGCAGCCCTTTCGCGCGTGCGGTACGGATGAAGTTGGAGTGCAGGACTTCAATCATCGAACCACGGGTAATACGCGCAATGCTGGCAATATAGGCCAGTGACAGCGCCACCATCGGCAGAATCATGTACTGCAGCGCCCCGCCATTCCAGCCGCCGCCGGGCAACCATTTAAGGGTGATAGCGAATATCATGACCAGCAAGGGTGCGACGACAAAACTCGGTATGACGACCCCGGTCATTGCCACCCCCATTACGGCGTAGTCCCATTTGGTATTTTGATTCAGCGCGGCAATCACGCCCGCCGTGACGCCAAGAATAACGGCCAGTAAAAATGCCGCGGCGCCTAATTTAGCCGAAACGGGGAAGCTGGACGCCACCAGATCGTTTACGGAATAGTCTTTATATTTAAATGACGGTCCAAAATCGCCGTGGGCCAGCTGCTTCAGATAATTGAAATACTGGGTGGAGATCGGATCGTTTAAATGGTATTTCGCTTCGATATTCGCCATCACTTCTGGCGGCAGCGTACGTTCACCGGTAAATGGACTACCCGGCGCGAGACGCATCATAAAGAAGGAGATCGTTATGAGAATAAAAAGCGTTGGGATCGCTTCAAGACAGCGACGTAGGATAAATTTCAACATTGCCCGTACCTTCTGGCGTGTGCCTATATAGTATTACGATGAGTAGACACCGTGGGGCAGGCATCGCCCGCCCCACTCATTGCCATTAATGCTTGATGATATACAAGTTTTTAACGTAGATATTATCCATCGGGTCTTTACCGGTATAACCACCTACCCACGGTTTCACCAGACGGGCGTTCACGTAGTAGTAAACCGGCACGATCGCAGAGTCTTTATCAAGCTGCTGTTCTGCTTTCGAATACAGCTCAGCGCGCTGCGCTTCGTCCGTGACTTTCAGGGTATCGCCGATCAGCTTATCGAACTCTGCGCTCTTATAGTGCGCGGTGTTGTTCGAGCTGTCGCTCAGCATGGTGTTCAGGAAGGAGGTTGGTTCGTTATAGTCCGCACACCAGCCTGCACGCGCCACATCAAAGGTGCCCTGATGACGGCTGTCCAGGAAGGTTTTCCACTCCTGGTTTTCCAGCTTCACGTTCGCGCCCAGGTTTTTCTTCCAGATGGACGAGACGGCGATAGCCAGTTTTTTATGCAGATCTGAAGTGTTGTACAGCAGGCTAAAGGTCAACGGCTTGTCAGCGGTATAACCGGCTTCGGCCAGCAGTTTCTTCGCTTCAGCATTACGCTGTTCCTGGGTCATTTTGAACCATTCTGGCTCGGTCAGCTTCGCGCCATCGGTATACGGCGGGGTGTAGCTGTAAGCCGGCAGGTCGCCCTGGTTTTTCACTTTATTCACGATGATATCGCGATCCAGTGCCAGCTTAAGCGCGGTACGCACGCGAACGTCGGTGAATGGCGCTTTCTGGTTGTTGATTTCGTAGTAATAGGTACACAGATACGGGTCAACGTGAACTTCAGCCGGGATCTCTTTTTTCAGCTTCTGGAACAGTTCGATCGGCATGTTGTTATAGGTCATGTCGATTTCGCCGCTGCGGTAGCGGTTAACGTCAGTCACTTCAGAAGAGATTGGCAGGTAGGTGACCTGATTGATAACGGTTTTCGCGTTATCCCAGTAATTGGTATTACGCTCCAGATCGATACGCTCGTTAACAACCCAGGCTTTCAGCTTGTAGGCGCCGTTGGTAACGATATTGGCAGGCTGGGTCCACTTCTCGCCGAATTTCTCAACCGCTGCTTTTGGAACAGGGGAAACGGACGGGTGAACCAGCAGTTTGTAGAAATACGGGACTGGCTCGCTCAGGGTCACTTCGAAGGTATTGTCATCGATCGCTTTTACGCCGAGGTCGGTAATCGGTTTTTTGCCGGTGATGATGTCATCGATATTGGCGATATGGCCATACTGCAGATAGCTCGCATACGGAGAGGCGGTATTTGGATCCGCCAGGCGCTGCCAGCTATAAACGAAATCTTGTGCGGTAACCGGAGAACCGTCAGACCATTTTGCGTCTTTGCGCAGGTGGAAGGTCCAGACTTTAAAGTCTTTGTTTTCCCATTTTTCAGCAACCCCGGCAACCGGGTGACCGTCTACGTCAGTAACCAGCAGACCTTCGAACAGATCGCGGTTAATGTTAGACTCCGGTACACCTTCAATTTTGTGCGGATCCAGAGACTGAACCTCAGCACCGTTGTTACGCACCAGCGTTTGCTTTTCCGCCAGCTGAACCCCAGCAGGTACGTCAGCAGCCATTGCAACGTTGCCCGCGATTAGCGCAGTTAAAATCCCCGCCGCGACCAGACTTTTTTTTGTGATGTTGGACATTGTGTTGATACTCCACTCTTTATAATTACTGGTTTTTTACCAGCCTGTTTAATTCCCCTTTTTTGGGGTTCCCTGACAACGTAGGAGTTTATGCTGCTGTCAGGCGTTTTTACTTCTCGCTATCACCGACTTTACTATTACTAACGGCTCGTCTGGCCGCCTTGCGTCGATTCTTAACAGCCTCCCCTGTCGAGGCCTGTCTTAATTCTTTTAGATCAGAATCGTTAATGAAAAAGATTCTCATCTAAAAGATTTCTGCGGAAAATATAAGGCCGGAAAGTACCAAATGGCTTTCCCGGGTGCCAATACATTTTGCAAATTTGTTAACCAATTCTCTTTTACGGAAGTTACCGTTAAGTTGTGGGCTACCCTGCCGCGCATCAAAAGCCCAGAAAACCTTCGCTTTTCAATGGGATGTAGAAAGTGTGCTCGACGGTGGCGTCGCAGTGCTGAAGACGAGGTGTTGTTTGTACAAAAAATTAACAACTGTCTATTATTTAGCACATTCATCTAATTCATTCATCAAATTACTAATATCATCTCAGTTATCCCGCAGCAAGCCCCAGAGTATCGTGTGAGTAAAATAACAGTCTTGTTGCGCGGAATGTGACCAGTACGGGGCCGGGATGGGAGACAAGTGTTTGATATTTAACAAAACAAAATTATTAGTAAAATTTATTATAGTTAAAGCGATTTTCAACTTTCATTATATGATTTGCTGATAATGACAAAAAAAACGGCGCCACTGGCGCCGCGCTTTCATTTGAAATGGTTAACTCAATAAGCCCGGAAATATTGATTTCAGCCCGGTAACAATAAATTCAATCCCCAGCGCCATCAGCAGAAGACCCATAATACGGGTGATAACGTTAATGCCGGTCTGACCAAGCAGCCGCACCAGCCAGGGGGCAATACGGAATACGCCCCAACAGCAGAACGCAAACAGCGCAATGGCAATCGAGAAGCCAATCAGATGCATTAGATTGTGGTAGCGCGTTCCCCAGACGATGGTGGAACTGATGGCACCCGGCCCCGCCATTAAGGGCAACGCCAGCGGCACCACGCCAATACTTTCGCGGATAGCAGTCTCTGATTTTTCTTGTTTGTTTTGTTTGTCTTCACCCAATTTGCCGCTGATCATCGACATCGCGATGGTCACCACCAGGATCCCGCCGGCAATCCGGAACGAATCAATAGAGATGCCAAAAATCTGCAATATAGAGTCGCCAAGATAAAGAGAGGTCAGCAGGATGATCGCAACCGACAGGTTTGCCGTCAGGTTGGTCTTATTTCTGGCAAGCGCGGTCTGGTAGCTGGTCATACTGATAAAGACAGGAATAATGCCCACCGGGTTAACCAGCGCGAACAGACCGATAAAAAACTTAAAATAGGTAGGAAAATCAAAGAGCGATAGGCTCACAGTTAGCTCCGCTGATAAGCAAGACTCAAGATAAAGAGGTGGCAACACCAATAACCGCGCAGAAGATACGCTTTTTGCGCATGCACTTCATCACAATATTGCGAATTATAGTGGTTTGACGCTGTAAAATATTTGTGTACTAAATGCATTCCTGTGGTTCAATTGCTTTTGCAA
The DNA here is from genome assembly GCF_006874705.1 of Leclercia adecarboxylata. Lineage (NCBI taxonomy): Bacteria > Pseudomonadati > Pseudomonadota > Gammaproteobacteria > Enterobacterales > Enterobacteriaceae > Leclercia > Leclercia adecarboxylata. The sequence goes on from NZ_CP035382.1 coordinate 4,541,261, forward strand.
TTATTTAACATCTGATAAAACGGCCCAAAATACCCCTGCTGAAAGGTATCAGCTTATGGATAAATTGATACAGATCATGTTTTCCGTACTCAGAAGTGAGTAATCTTGATTACGCCACCACGGAGATTCAGTATCTGAACGTAGGCTACTGATGGGAGGCTCTTTTAGTAAATCAGGGGAACGATAAAAACGTTAACACCTTGTTTTTATGTAAGTTAAGCAAGTGGCAAAGGCGCTGACTATACTGTTTTCGTGTCGAGCAGCTGATTTACTAAAAGAGTTTAACATTATCAGGAGAGCATTATGGCTGTTACTAATGTCGCAGAGCTTAACGCACTTGTAGAGCGCGTAAAAAAAGCCCAGCGTGAATATGCCAATTTCACCCAAGAACAGGTTGATAAAATCTTCCGCGCCGCCGCTCTGGCTGCTGCAGATGCTCGAATCCCTCTCGCTAAAATGGCCGTTGCCGAATCCGGTATGGGTATCGTTGAAGATAAAGTGATTAAAAACCACTTCGCTTCTGAGTATATCTACAACGCCTATAAAGATGAGAAGACTTGCGGCGTCCTGTCTGAAGATGACACTTTCGGTACCATCACCATTGCAGAACCTATCGGTATCATCTGCGGTATCGTTCCGACAACCAACCCAACTTCTACTGCTATCTTCAAATCGCTCATCAGCCTGAAGACGCGTAACGCAATCATTTTCTCTCCACACCCACGTGCTAAAGATGCGACCAACAAAGCGGCCGATATCGTTCTGCAAGCGGCGATCGCTGCAGGTGCACCGAAAGATCTGATCGGCTGGATCGATCAACCTTCTGTGGAGCTGTCTAACGCGCTGATGCACCACCCTGACATTAACTTGATCCTTGCGACCGGTGGTCCAGGCATGGTTAAAGCCGCGTATAGCTCCGGTAAACCGGCTATCGGCGTAGGTGCAGGTAACACCCCGGTTGTTATCGACGAAACCGCCGATATCAAACGTGCTGTTGCATCCGTACTGATGTCTAAAACCTTCGACAACGGCGTTATCTGTGCTTCCGAGCAGTCCGTTGTGGTTGTTGACTCCGCATACGATGCCGTTCGCGAACGTTTCGCCAGCCACGGCGGCTACCTGCTGCAGGGCAAAGAGCTGAAAGCCGTTCAGGACATCATCCTGAAAAATGGCGCACTGAACGCCGCCATCGTAGGTCAGCCAGCATACAAAATTGCTGAACTGGCAGGCTTCACCGTTCCGGCTACCACTAAGATCCTGATTGGTGAAGTGAGTGTCGTTGACGAGAGCGAGCCGTTTGCTCACGAAAAACTGTCTCCAACGCTGGCAATGTACCGCGCGAAAGATTTTGAAGACGCGGTCGTTAAAGCAGAGAAACTGGTTGCCATGGGCGGTATCGGTCATACCTCCTGCCTGTACACCGACCAGGATAACCAGCCTGAACGTGTCGCGCACTTCGGCCAGATGATGAAAACTGCACGTATCCTGATCAACACCCCTGCTTCTCAGGGTGGTATCGGTGACCTGTATAACTTTAAACTCGCGCCTTCCCTGACTCTGGGTTGTGGTTCATGGGGTGGTAACTCCATCTCTGAGAACGTTGGTCCTAAGCACCTGATCAACAAGAAAACCGTTGCTAAGCGAGCTGAAAACATGTTGTGGCATAAACTTCCGAAATCTATCTACTTCCGCCGCGGCTCTCTGCCAATCGCGCTGGATGAAGTGATTACTGATGGCCACAAACGTGCGCTCATCGTGACCGACCGTTTCCTGTTCAACAACGGCTACGCAGACCAGATCACCTCTGTGCTGAAAGCTGCTGGTGTGGAAACTGAAGTGTTCTTCGAAGTAGAAGCTGACCCAACCCTGACCGTTGTTCGCAAAGGTGCAGAGCTGGCAAACTCCTTCAAACCAGACGTGATCATCGCGCTGGGCGGCGGCTCCCCAATGGATGCAGCCAAAATCATGTGGGTCATGTACGAACACCCGGAAACGCACTTCGAAGAGCTGGCGCTGCGCTTTATGGATATCCGTAAACGTATCTACAAGTTCCCGAAAATGGGCGTGAAAGCGAAAATGATCGCCGTCACCACCACTTCCGGTACCGGTTCTGAAGTGACGCCGTTTGCCGTTGTAACCGACGATGCAACCGGTCAGAAATATCCACTGGCAGACTATGCGCTGACCCCGGATATGGCGATTGTTGACGCCAACCTGGTTATGGATATGCCGAAATCACTCTGTGCATTCGGTGGTCTGGATGCAGTAACTCACGCCCTGGAAGCTTACGTTTCCGTGCTGGCCTCTGAGTTCTCTGACGGCCAGGCTCTGCAGGCGCTTAAACTGCTGAAAGAGAACCTGCCAGCGTCTTACAACGAAGGCTCTAAAAACCCTGTTGCCCGTGAGCGTGTGCACAGTGCTGCCACCATCGCCGGTATCGCGTTTGCTAACGCCTTCCTGGGTGTGTGTCACTCCATGGCGCACAAGCTGGGCTCTCAGTTCCACATTCCTCACGGTCTGGCGAACGCCCTGCTGATTTCTAACGTTATCCGTTACAACGCTAACGACAACCCGACTAAGCAGACCGCATTCAGCCAGTACGACCGTCCGCAGGCTCGTCGTCGCTATGCAGAAATCGCTGACCACCTGGGCCTGAGCGCACCTGGTGACCGCACTGCTGCGAAGATCGAGAAGCTGCTGGCATGGCTGGATAGCATCAAAGCGGAACTGGGTATTCCTAAGTCTATCCGTGAAGCGGGCGTTCAGGAAGCTGACTTCCTGGCACACGTTGACAAGCTGTCTGAAGATGCCTTTGATGACCAGTGTACTGGTGCGAACCCGCGCTACCCACTGATCGCAGAGCTGAAACAGATCCTGCTGGATACTTACTACGGCCGTGAATACTCTGAAGGCGTAGCGGCATCAGTTGCACCTGCTGTAGACGTCGTAGTCAAAGCGGAAAAGAAAGCGAAGAAAAGCGCTTAATTAATCGCTAAATAAAAAACCCGCTCCGGCGGGTTTTTTTATGTCTGTGCTCCAGGGATAACGGAGAGATGAAATAGCGTCGTTAACGACGACAGGCATCCTGAATGGCCGTCAGAGAGCCTACAACCAGCGCTTCTTTATAATGCTTACGGCAGACGGATACATAGCGCTCATTGCCGCCAATCACTACCTGCTCGCCTTCAGCATAGGGTTTGCCAGCCTGATCGAGACGCAGCACCATACTCGCTTTACGGCCGCAGAAACAGATGGTTTTCAATTCAACCAGTTTATCCGACCAGGCCAGTAAATACTGACTGCCAGTAAACAGCTCGCCGCGAAAATCAGTACGCAGGCCATAACAGAGCACCGGAATATCCAGTTCGTCGACCACTTCTGATAACTCATGCACCTGCTGGCGCGTTAAAAACTGGCTCTCATCCACCAGCACACAATGCACAGCCTGATTAGCAACCTCTGCGCGGATCTCTTCCAGCAGATTGGTTTGTGGGTTATATAGCTTTGCCGGTGACGAGAGACCAATTCGCGAGCTAACCTTTCCGCTACCGAAACGATCGTCAATCTCTGCGGTGTAAACCAGGGTCTGCATCCCGCGCTCCTGGTAATTGTAGGAGGATTGCAGTAATGCGGTCGACTTACCTGCGTTCATTGCTGAATAGTAGAAATACAGTTGTGCCATTGGCCGTTAAACCCTAATCAATGTGTATTATTACCGATGCGCGATTGTACCATATTTTGTCTGGTCTTCCGTGCTACAGCGCGCTTTGTCGGCAGTTCGGGGCATTGTTTTCCTGCCTGGATATACAACAGGCAGCGGTAAAGGCAGGTTAAAACATCAAATGAATAACGGCTTTAAAATCGGTAAGTTCAGGAAAAATCTATTATTTTAATGGACTAACAGAGTCAAAAATGAGGCAGGAATAATTAACTGTTTCAGCGGTCAACCGTGTTTCCAGTACTAATACGAAAGGTTGATATTTATCCTGAGTAACAATAATCGCAGATAAAATTACCCACAAAAAAAGAGTTAGCCGTCAGGTTTACTACACATCTGTTGATAACGTAGCCCTCTTTTCGCCGCTGGAATTTAAGTTAACGATATTAATAATAGTGACAAATATTAGGTGTTTTTTGAATTCCTTACATTCTGACCTATTGCATATATCAATTTATGCCTCTATTATTACTTCAACAAACCCCCCACATTATAAGTTTGAGATTACTACAATGAGCGAAGCACTTAAAATTCTGAACAACATCCGTACTCTTCGTGCCCAGGCGAGAGAATGTACTCTGGAAACGCTTGAAGAAATGCTGGAGAAATTAGAAGTCGTGGTTAATGAGCGTCGTGAAGAAGAAAACGCCGCGGCTGCTGAGATCGAAGAACGTACTCGTAAACTGCAGCAATATCGTGAAATGCTGATCGCTGATGGTATTGATCCAAACGAATTGCTGAACAGCATGGCTGCCGCTAAAACAGGCACCAAAGCTAAACGTGCTGCACGCCCGGCTAAATATAGCTACATCGATGAGAACGGCGAATCTAAAACCTGGACTGGCCAGGGTCGTACTCCAGCTGTTATCAAAAAAGCCATGGACGAGCAAGGTAAACAACTGGACGACTTCCTGATTCAGGAATAAGTTAGCAAGTTATCCGAAAAATCCCGCTTAATGCGGGATTTTTTATGCCTGTATTTTATACGGTGTGACATTCGGTTACATGCTGTCATATAAATTTTAGCCTCTACTATTCCTCTGAGCCCGAGCCCCCATCAAAAACGCATAAAAAAACCGGTGTAGCCAGGCTATCACCGGTTTTTGCTTAGCGCATCAGCGCCTGGTTAGTTTTTAATGTCCAGCGTATCTTTCAGCCAGTCTTTAAATTCTTCACCCAGTGACTGGTGGCGAATACCATATTCAACAAAGGCCTGCATGTAACCGAGTTTATTACCGCAGTCATGGCTCTTACCTTTCATATGGTAGGCTTCAACGGTCTCTTTTTCGATCAGCATGTCGATGCCGTCGGTCAGCTGGATTTCATCTCCGGCGCCTGGAGGCGTTTTCGCCAGCAGCGGCCAAATCTCTGCGCTCAGGACATAACGCCCTACCACAGCCAGATTAGATGGCGCTACGTCGGCTTTTGGCTTCTCAACCACGCCCACCATAGGCACGCTGTCGCCCGGGTTCATCTCCACGCCTTTGCAGTCTACAACGCCGTATGCGGTCACATCTTCAACCGGCTCAACCATAATCTGGCTGCTGCCGGTTTCATCGAAACGTTTAATCATTTCTGCCAGGTTATCCTGAGACAGATCGGATTCAAACTCGTCGAGAATAACGTCCGGTAAAATAACCGCCACCGGCTCGTTACCTACAACCGGATGAGCACACAGCACCGCATGGCCCAGACCTTTTGCCAGCCCCTGACGAACCTGCATAATAGTAACGTGCGGCGGGCAAATAGACTGCACTTCCTGCAGAAGCTGACGCTTAACACGTTTTTCCAGCATGGCTTCGAGTTCAAAACTGGTATCGAAATGGTTTTCGATAGAGTTTTTGGATGAATGTGTTACCAGCACAATTTCAGTAATGCCGGCGGCAATACATTCGTTGACCACATACTGGATTAATGGCTTATCAACGAGTGGCAGCATCTCTTTTGGAATTGCCTTCGTTGCTGGCAGCATCCTGGTTCCCAACCCGGCAACCGGGATAACGGCCTTTGTCACTTTCGAATTTACGGCAGCCATTGAAACTCTCCTGAACTGTTCATGTTTTGAACTTTAGTCTGCATTAATAACGCGTTCAGTATATCAGTCGGAGGGTGAAGTCCAGGTCTGAAAAAGACGCGCTACCGCTTAATTAGGATAAATACGAATGATAACTTGCACCGATAGTAGCATTGCCAATGAAACGGCGGTAAAGCTATCTACCGTTTAAATTCCAACTGATTATTCCGTGGACAACATTAAGCGTAACCGCCCTCCTGTTCCCCAAATTTGACATTGCCATGAGGTGCAGCGGTGGCTTATTTGATTGAGATAGGTATTGCCTAAGGTTCCTAACGGAACGCCGTTGCTGACCTGAATATGATGTTCGCCAGTATTAAGCGTGGCATTAAGACCGGCAGAGACCAGAATCAAATTTTTCAGGCCGCTGTGGTAATAACCGACCAGTAACGGAAATTGTCCGGGTAAACTTGCCTGACGCAGCAGCTGGTTAACCTGTTTAAGTAAACTCCCCAACTCTGGCAGGCGTTGTCCCTGATGAGAAAGTTGTTCCTGGAGCAAGCCATTAAACAGGGCGCGTAATAATAACGCAGCCAGCACGCCATTATCCCCCGCCCGGGTAACATCCAGACAATAAAATGCCAGATCGTTATCGGATAACGGGGCGATATCCAGCACCAGTCCAGGTTGATCGGCGGCCATCAGCTGACGGTAATTCACTTTGCACCCGGAGATGTTCTGTTGCACCGGAGGCTGCAATTCCTGTAAAAGCTTTGCCGCCGCAGTGGGGTTATTAACCAGCGCATCCCAGTCCTGAAAGAGTCGCTCTTCTTCTTCTACCCGCGAATTAAACATATTGGGATAGAGGCACGCGAGGACAGTTTCACGCAGGCGATTAAGATCTTTCACCGGCTTGAGCAGGACATCCTGCACCCCCAGACGCAACGCTTTGGCGATGTCGGCCATATTCTCGGTCGCGGAAATAACGAGGATGGGGATCTGATCCCCCGCGTTACGTAAATGTTCCACCAGCTTCAGGCCGTTCATCCGCGGCATGGCGATATCACAAATCATAAGATCGGGCTTCAGCCCTGCCATTTTTTCCAGGGCGTCGACGCCATCCCCTGCAAGTGCTGTTGTTGCTCCCAGTGATGAAAGCCACGAATCCAGTAGTGAGCGGAAAACAGGCTCGTCTTCAACTATAAGAATTTGTTTCCCGGCTAATGGTTGTGTCATGGTCTCTCCCGGCGCTGACAATAGATCAATAGTGGCATGCTATCGGTACTATCGCCTGTCAGATTTTGCTGAAGTAATCAAAAAAAGCGTGCTCAGGCAGAAGCCCGCACCAAAGGTAATAATTCATCCATTTTCTTTTCGACTGCCTGTGCGCCAGCGGTTATTGCCGCCTCTGCACGATGGAAATCGAGCGTTGAAATTTGTGGACAAAAAGGTTGAATCAATATATCCGGCGGGTCACCCGCCATTCGATTGCGTTTCAGGCGATTTTCCAGCACCTGAATCGAGGTGGTCATAATCTCCATCGCCGTTGGCGCGGCAACCCGTTTACGCGTCGCCACACGGCTCAGACGTCCGCGCAGGCGTTCATGCCAGGCGAGATCGTCAAGTGCACCATCATCCGTTTGGGTATTTACCGGCATCAGGTCCTGCTGCATCAGGTGAGCATCATGCTGGAGATCGACCGCAATCACGATGTCGGCCCCCATCGCGCGGGTCAGTGAAATCGGTACAGGATTAACAACGCCGCCGTCCACCAGCCAGTAGCCATTGTGCGGAACCGGCGCCATCAGGCCCGGCATGCTGCAGGAGGCGCGTACGGCAAGATGGATATCGCCTTCGGTGAACCAGATTTCACGGCCGGTGCTGAGGTTGGTCGCAACCGCACCGAAAGGCATCCGGCAGCTGGAGAATTCGGTCAGGGGCATAACCTGGCGGAAACGGTTGAAGACGCGCTCACCGCGTAATAACCCACCACGTTGCCAGGAGAGATCCATCAGGCGCAGGACGTCCCAGTAGCTAAAGGAACGTACCCAGGTTTCAAGCTCGGGGAGTTTGCCACACGAATAAGCGGCCCCCACCAGAGAACCTATTGAACAGCCTGCGACAATATCAATTTCGATACCTAAACGTTGTAAGGCGTTGATCACACCAATATGTGACCAGCCCCGGGCTGCTCCCGAGCCCAACGCCAGTCCGATTTTAACTTTTCTCATTAGCCCTGTTTAACGTCCCCTGGATTCCTGGCATAGCGTCATTGCAACCGCTCAGTTAACATAGTGCCACCCTGGCGTAATGCGCCATTCATTTTTAGTTTCAGGAAGAGCATCGTGTCTCAACTCTGTCCCTGCGGTAGCGCTCACGAGTATAGCCTATGTTGCCAGCGATATCTTACTGGTGAACAGGTTGCACCGGACCCGGCCTCACTTATGCGGTCCCGATATACCGCTTTTGTGATGCGGGACGCAGACTACCTGGTTAAGACCTGGCACCCATCGTGCCATGCTGTTGATTTTCGTCAGGAGATCGAGGCCGGTTTTGCGAATACGCAATGGGCCGGTCTGACCCAGTACGAAACGGCAGTAGGCAAGGACGAAAACGAGGGATTTGTCAGTTTTGTTGCCCGCTTTACCGAGCAGGGGAAAGCGGGCGCCATCATCGAACGCTCGCGTTTCTTAAAGGAAGGCGGACGGTGGTACTATATTGATGGTACGCGTCCGCAGTTCGGTCGTAATGACCCCTGCCCCTGTGGTTCAGGTAAAAAATTTAAAAAGTGTTGCGGGCAATAAGGCCTGACGACACCGTTTCAGCAAACATGCAAAGGATTTTCCGGCAATGCAATCAACACAACGCAAAGTGCTGCGCACCATTTGTCCCGACCAGAAAGGGCTGATCGCCCGTATTACCAACATCTGCTATAAGCATGAACTTAACATCGTGCAGAACAACGAGTTTGTTGATCACCGTACCGGCCGCTTCTTTATGCGTACCGAGCTGGAAGGGATTTTCAATGACGTGACGCTGCTGGCCGATCTGGACGGCGCGCTGCCGGAAGGTTCCGTGCGCGAGCTGACTCCCGCCGGTCGTCGCCGTGTGGTGATTCTGGTCACCAAAGAGGCCCACTGTCTGGGCGATCTGCTGATGAAAGCCAACTACGGCGGTCTGGATGTGGAGATCGCCGCGGTCATTGGCAACCACGAGACGCTGCGCACCCTGGTTGAGCGCTTTGATATTCCGTTTGAGCTGGTCAGCCATGAGGGCCACACCCGCGAAGAGCATGACAATTTAATGGCGCAGGCCATCGAAGCGCATAACCCGGATTACGTGGTGCTGGCGAAATACATGCGCGTGCTGACGCCATCCTTCGTCGCGCGGTTCCCGAATAAGATCATCAATATTCACCACTCGTTCCTGCCGGCCTTTATCGGGGCGCGTCCTTATCACCAGGCGTACGAGCGCGGCGTGAAGATCATTGGCGCCACGGCGCACTACGTGAATGACAACCTGGATGAAGGCCCAATCATCATGCAGGACGTGATTCATGTCGATCACACCTACACGGCAGAAGATATGATGCGTGCCGGACGCGACGTTGAGAAAAATGTGTTAAGCCGGGCGCTGTATCAGGTGCTGGCGCAGCGTGTCTTTGTGTACGGTAACAGAACGATAATTCTTTAATCCTTTATAAAATGAATTGATTAGCTTTGCGGCTTTATGCATAAAAATCAGGCAAACGATTCAATTTAGCAAAGGAAGTCTTTACAGGGGCGCGTCATTTGATATGATGCGCCCCGCTTCCCGCAAGGAAGCAGGCCATTAAAAGCATTACCCCGTGGTGGGGTTCCCGAGCGGCCAAAGGGAGCAGACTGTAAATCTGCCGTCATCGACTTCGAAGGTTCGAATCCTTCCCCCACCACCATTATTCACCACAGCGATGTGGTAGCACCGATGAGATGTAGCGAAGTTTGCACTTATCGGGAAGGGTGAGAACCTTCGATTAAGGTTCGGGTCGAGCGAAAGCGAGACAACGTTGCCAGAGGCAACGGCCCGAAGGGTGAGGAGCGGAGCGACAAATAATCCTTCCCCCACCACCATCTTCAAGCTTTACCTCAAAATGTGAATTGCCCCTGGTGGGGTTCCCGAGCGGCCAAAGGGAGCAGACTGTAAATCTGCCGTCATCGACTTCGAAGGTTCGAATCCTTCCCCCACCACCATCACTTCTAAATTGCACTCAACCTCAAATTCGCACCATGCCTCATATTCTTCCGATGCAGGGAAGGATGAGAAGCTTCGACTAAGGTTCGATTCGAGCGCAGCGAGAAAGCGTTGCCGCAGGCAACGACCCGAAGGGCGAGGCGCAGCCGAGTTATCCTTCCCCCACCACCATCACTTCTCTGAAAAAAAACCAAATCAACGCCATTATCCGGCTTCTGCGCACCTGTTTTCCCCGGTGGCGCTGCGCTTACCGGGGCTACAAAAATACAAAACCGCACCATACCCGTAGGCCGGGTAAGGCGCAGCCGCCACCCGGCGACATCCACCTACAACGGTGGCAACCGACGGGTGACCGGTGAACTCTTCACAATCGACGTATTGCACTGGGCATGTTCCGCCAGCCCATCCAGCAGCATATCCAGCTGCGCGATCGAGCGCACCACCAGCCTGATGACAAAACAGTCCTCGCCGGTCACTTTGTCGCTTTCAATACACTCCGGCATCGCCTGGATATATTTATCTACCTTATGCAATAACCCCGGCAACGGGCGCACGCGCACCAGCGCTTGCAGGGTATAGCCTAACGCCGCCAGGTTCACCCGGGCGCCGTATCCCTGAACGACGCCCCGCTCCTCCAGCCTTTTTAACCGCTCTGCCGTGCTGGGTGACGTGAGCCCCACCCGACCGCTCAACACCTTCAGCGACATGCGCGCATCCTCCACCAGACAGGCCAGAATCCGGCGGTCGATCTCATCGATAAGGTATTCCATAACTTCCACCTAATTTATAAAAGCAAATCACCCCTACCACCTTAATTCAGCGCTGTAAAACCGGACACGTTTTTTCAACAATAAGGGTATTAATCAGGAGGTGTATGATGCGTGACATTCAACAGGGCGTCTGGCAAATGAGCCTGGCGATGCTGATATCCGGCTCTATTGGCGCTTTTGTTTTACTCTCGGGCTTACCGGTGACGGAAGTGGTGTTCTGGCGCTGTCTGATTGGCGCCATTGCGCTGTTTCTCTTTATTCGATTAAGTAAACAGCCTTTCAGCCCGTTAACCAAAGTCACGCTGGGCCTCGCCATTCTTGGCGGCGTCGCGCTGGTGGTGAACTGGCTGCTGCTGTTCGCCGCCTTTGAGCGGATCTCTATCGGCCTGTCGACGGTGGTTTATAACACCCAGCCCTTTATGCTGGTGCTGATGGGCATGCTGCTGGGCGAACGGGTGAGTCTGGTGAAGTGGGGTTGGTTATTCCTCGCCTTTGGCGGCGTGGTTATTCTGCTCTCCAGCGAACTGACCGGCGGGCATGAAGCGGGATGGCTGGCCGGTATCGGCCTGGCGCTGGGCGCAGCTTTCTTCTATGCCCTCACCGCCATCATCACGCGGAAGTTAAAGACTCTCGCGCCGCAGCATATCGCCTTTATTCAGGTCCTGACCGGCGTGGTGATGCTTCTGCCGCTGGCGCATATGCCGACCTTCTCCGCCGATTTCCCGTGGGGGATTTTATTGACGCTGGGCATTGTCCACACCGGGATCATGTATCAGCTGCTCTACAGCGCCATTCAGAAGCTCCCTACCCCTGTTATCGGCTCGCTGTCGTTTATCTATCCGGTAGTTGCGCTGATTGTCGATAATCTGGTGTTTGGCCACTCGCTGAGCCTCACTCAGCTGGCCGGTGGGGCCTTGATTCTGCTGGCCGCAGCGGGCAACAACCTGGGTTGGGGCGAAAAAAAACCCCGCCACAGCGGGGTTCAGATTAAAACAGCGGATTAGCGACGGGCACGCACAATCTGATATCTGCGCGTCAGGTACTCCACCGGCGCGCTCCAGATATGCACCAGACGGGAGAACGGGAACAGCAGGAACAGGGTCATACCCAGCACCAGGTGCACGCGGAAGACAAAGGCTACACCGTCCAGATGCTCAGACGCACCGCCGTGGAAGGTCACCACCGACTGCGCCCAACCCACCAGCTTCAGCATTTCACTCCCGTCCATGTGTTGTGCAGAGAACGGAATAGTCAGCAGGCCCAGCGCACACTGCACCATCAGCAGGGAGAGGATCAGAATATCCGCCCCGGTAGTGGTGGCGCGCACGCGCGGGCTGAACAGACGACGCTTCAGCAGCATCAGGCCGCCCACCAGGGTCATCACGCCGCAGGCCCCCCCGGCAATCATCGCCATCTTCTGCTTCACGTCCATCGGCAGGAAGGATTCATACATCCAGTGCGGGGTCAGCATGCCCAGGAAGTGGCCGGCAAAGATACCCAGAATCCCGATGTGGAACAGGTTCGACGCCATGTTCATCCCTTTGCGATCCAGCATCTGGCTTGAGGCGGCGCGCCAGGTGTACTGGCCGTAGTCGTAACGCAGCCAGCTACCAATCAGAAATACCGAACCCGCAATGTACGGATAGATATCGAAGAAGAACATATTCAGGAAGTGCATTATTGCTGTCCTCCGTTAGAGATATTCAAATATTGCGGGGCAACGGCACCGGCAAAACGACGCTGGTGAGCAGAGATTTCCGACTCGCCGCAGCTCTGGTCAGCAAAGAACTTCACCTGCTCCTCTTCCCAGACCGCATCCAGCGCCTGTGGGGTGTCGTCCCGGGCTTCATCCGCGATTTTCTCCGCCACTTTTTCACTGTCGACCGAGGCGTTGGCCAGCTTCACCAGCAGATCGAACAGCACCGCATAGCGGCTTTCACGCTGCTGAAGACGCGCACCCAGTAACGCCAGGATCGGCGCGATATCTTGCAAACCGCCCAGCGCCTCTTCTTTCGGCAACTGCGCCAGATATTCCAGATACAGCGGGAGGTGATCCGGCAGCTCGCGGCTGTCGAGCTGCATACCATGCTGCTCGTACTGCGCCATCAGATCGACCATCGCCTGACCCCGATCGCGGGATTCGCCGTGTACGTGTTCAAACAGCAGCAGCGACGTGGCGCGGCCACGATCGAACAGCTGGCTGTAGTCAGACTGGGCATCCAGAAGATCGCGCGCTAACAGGTCGCGCAGGAAAACGCCAAGCCGCTGGGCATCCTCCTTGTCCAGGTTTTCCGATGACGCGAGTGCATCGAAGAGCTCCTGTTGATGCTGCACAAGCGCAGCATCCGGGTACTCGAGCAGACGCGAAACAATGACGAGTTCAATCATTGGTGCGGCTCCGTTTTGCTGGTCACATCCATCGCATCGATGCGGCGGCTGTTGAACAGGTTGAATTTGTTGTCTGAACCGTGGCAACCGTCGCCGAAGGTAAAGCCACACCCGCTTTTCTCCGGGAAGGCTTCACGCGCCAGCTCACGGTGGCTGCTTGGCACCACGAAACGATCTTCGTAGTTGGCAATTGCCAGATAGCGGTACATCTCCTGGGCCTGGGCTTCGCTCAGACCCACCTCTTCCAGCGCACGGGTATCAATCACGCCGTCAACGGTTTCGGTGCGTTTGAAGTGGCGCATCGCCAGCATGCGTTTCAGGGCCAGCAGTACCGGCTGGGTGTCACCTGCGGTCAGCAGGTTCGCCAGATACTGAACCGGGATACGCAGGCTTTCGACATCCGGCAGGATACCGTTGCTGCCCAGCTCGCCCGCGTCCGCCGCGGACTGAATTGGAGACAGCGGCGGCACGTACCAGACCATTGGCAATGTGCGGTATTCCGGGTGCAGCGGCAGGGCCAGCTTCCAGTCCATCGCCATTTTATAGACCGGCGACTGCTGCGCCGCGTCGATCACGCTCTGCGGAATGCCGTCTGCCAGCGCCTGAGCGATCACTTTCGGATCGTTCGGATCGAGGAACACGTCCAGCTGACGCTGATAGAGATCTTTCTCGTTCTCGGTGCTCGCCGCGTTCTCAATCGCATCCGCGTCGTACAGCAGCACGCCGAGGTAGCGGATACGGCCTACGCAGCTTTCAGAACAGACGGTCGGCATCCCGGCTTCGATACGCGGGTAGCAGAAGATGCACTTCTCGGACTTACCGCTCTTCCAGTTGAAGTAGATCTTTTTGTACGGGCAGCCGGTAATGCACATACGCCAGCCGCGGCACTTGTCCTGGTCGATCAGCACGATACCGTCTTCTTCACGCTTGTAGATGGCACCGCTCGGGCAGGTCGCCACGCACGCCGGGTTAAGGCAGTGTTCGCACAGGCGCGGCAAATACATCATGAAGGTGTTTTCGAACTGGCCGTACATCGCCTTCTGCATGTTGTCGAAGTTCTGGTCTTTGGCGCGTTTTTCGAACTCGCCGCCCAGAATCTCTTCCCAGTTTGGCCCGCTGGTGATCTTGTCCATGCGCTGACCGGTGATCAGCGAGCGTGGACGGGCAATCGGCTGGTGTTTACTCTCCGGCGCGTTGTGCAGGTTCTGGTAGTCAAAATCAAACGGCTCGTAGTAATCGTCGATGCCCGGCAGATGCGGGTTTGCGAAGATTTTACCCAGCAGCAACGCGCGGTTACCCATGCGTGGCTGCAGCTTACCGTTGATTTTACGGATCCAGCCGCCCTTCCACTTCTCCTGGTTTTCCCAGTCGGTCGGGAAGCCGGTGCCCGGCTTGCTTTCCACGTTGTTGAACCAGGCGTACTCCATACCTTCCCGGCTGGTCCAGACGTTTTTACAGGTGACTGAGCAGGTGTGACAGCCGATGCATTTATCCAGATTCAGCACCATGCCGACTTGTGAACGAATTTTCATTTTACGCTCTCCTGTACCTGGTCATTACCTTCGCCGTCTAACCAGTTAATATTCTTCATCTTACGTACCACCACGAACTCATCGCGGTTCGATCCTACGGTGCCGTAGTAGTTAAAGCCGTAGGCCAGCTGCGCATAGCCGCCGATCATGTGGGTTGGTTTCGGCGTAATACGGGTCACGGAGTTGTGGATCCCGCCGCGCTGCTCGGTGATCTCTGAACCCGGCAGGTTAACGATACGTTCCTGGGCGTGGTACATCATGGTCATCCCGGCCGGGACACGCTGGCTCACTACCGCACGCGCCGTCAGGGCACCGTTGCTGTTAAACACTTCGATCCAGTCGTTATCTTCAATACCCAGATCTTTGGCGTCCGCTTCGCTCATCCAGACAATCGGACCACCGCGCGACAGGGTCAGCATCAGCAGGTTGTCGCTGTAGGTGGAGTGGATACCCCACTTCTGGTGCGGCGTCAGGAAGTTCAGCGCCTTCTCAGGGTTTCCGTTGGATTTCGCGCCCATTACGGCTTTTACCGAACGGGTGTCGATTGGCGGACGGTAAACCAGCAGGCTTTCACCGAAGTCGCGCATCCACTGGTGATCCTGATACAGAGACTGACGACCGGTCAGGGTACGCCATGGGATCAGCTCGTGAACGTTGGTGTAGCCGGCGTTATAGGAGACGTGCTCATCTTCCAGACCAGACCAGGTCGGGCTGGAGATGATTTTGCGCGGCTGGGCCTGAATATCGCGGAAGCGGATTTTCTCTTCCTCTTTATTCGTCGCCAGATGCGTGTGGTCACGGCCGGTAAATTCACTCAGCGCTGCCCAGGCTTTCACGGCCACGTGGCCGTTGGTTTCCGGGGCCAGGGTCAGGATCATCTCTGCCGCATCAATCGCGGTGTTCAGCATTGGCTGACCTTTGGCCGGGCCGTCCGCTTTGGTGTAGTTGAGCTTACGCAGCAGGTCCATTTCGGTCTGGGTGTTCCAGCCAATCCCTTTCCCGCCGTTACCGATTTTTTCCATCAGCGGGCCGATAGAGGTAAAGCGCTCGTAGGTTGCCGGATAGTCACGTTCAACCGGAATGATGTGCGGCGCCGTTACGCCCGGGATCAGGTCACATTCGCCTTTTTTCCAGTCCTTCACGTCCAGCGGCTGCGCCAGTTCGGCAGCGGAGTCGTGCTGGATGGGCAGCGTCACTACGTCAGTCTCTTTGCCGAGGTGCCCCACGCAGACTTCGGAGAATTTCTTCGCGATATCTTTGTAGATATCCCAGTCGCTTTTCGATTCCCAGGCCGGGTCAACGGCGGCAGACAGCGGATGAATAAACGGATGCATATCCGAGGTATTCATGTCGTCTTTTTCATACCAGGTGGCGGTTGGCAGCACGATGTCGGAATACAGGCAGGTGCTGGAGAGACGGAAGTCCAGGGTCACCACCAGGTCCAGCTTGCCGTCGAGACCGTTGTCTTTCCACTCCACCTCTTCCGGCTTCACGCCGCCCTGCTTGCCGAGATCTTTACCCTGGATACCGTTTTCGGTACCGAGCAGGTATTTCAGCATGTACTCGTGGCCTTTACCGGACGAACCCAGCAGGTTTGAGCGCCAGATAAACAGGTTGCGTGGGTGGTTTTTACCGTTCTCAGGCTGTTCCGCCGCAAAGCGAATGGAGCCCTCTTTCAGGGATTTGACGGTGTAGTCCACCGGCGTCATGCCCGCCTTCTTCGCCTCTTCCGCGATACGCAGCGGGTTGGTTCCCAGCTGAGGTGCAGACGGTAGCCAGCCCATACGCTCTGCGCGCACGTTGAAGTCGATCAGGTGGCCGCTGTAGCGGGATTTATCCGCCATCGGGGAGAGCAGCTCCTGGGCGGTAACCGTCTCGTAGCGCCACTGGCTGGAGTGGTTATAGAAGTAGGAGGTGCTGTTCATGTGGCGTGCCGGACGCTGCCAGTCGAGGGCAAACGCCAGCGGCTGCCAGCCGGTCTGCGGACGCAGTTTTTCCTGGCCGACATAGTGTGCCCAGCCGCCGCCGCTCTGACCGACGCAGCCGCAGAAGATCAGCATGTTGATCAGGCCGCGATAGTTCATATCGAGGTGATACCAGTGGTTCAGACCGGCACCGACGATGATCATTGAACGACCGTGAGTCTTGTCGGCGTTATCGGCAAATTCACGTGCGGTACGGATGATGTGCGCCCGTGGTACGCCGGTGATCTGCTCCGCCCATGCCGGGGTGTAGGCTTTTACGTCGTCATAGTGAGTGGCGCAGTTTTCATCATTCAGACCGCGCTCCAGGCCGTAGTTGGCCAGGGTCAGGTCGTAAACGGTGGTCACCAGCGCGGTAGTACCATCGGCCAGCTGCAGGCGTTTCACCGGCAGTTTGTGCATCAGGATGTTCTGCAGCTCAACCTTGTTGAAGTGCTCTGAACCTTCGCCGCCAAAGTACGGGAAGCCGACATCGGCGATCTCGTCCTGGCTGCCCAGCATGCTCAGGCGCAGTTCGGTCTCTTCGCCGGACGTGCCATCGCGCTGCTCAAGGTTCCATTTGCCCTTCTCGCCCCAGCGGAAACCGATAGAGCCGTTCGGCGCAATCATGTCGCCATTGCTGTTGTAGGCAACGGTTTTCCACTCCGGGTTGTTTTCCTGGCCCAGCGCATCCACCAGGTCGGCGGCACGCAGCATACGACCCGCGGCATAATAACCGTCACGCTCTTCCAGCATCACCAGCATCGGCATGTCGGTATATTTGCGCACGTAGTCGGTGAAGTACTGGCTTGGCTTGTCGAGGTGGAACTCACGCAGCATCACGTGGCCCATCGCCAGCGCCATCGCGGCATCGGTACCCTGCTTCGGTGCCAGCCACAGGTCGCACAGCTTGGCGATTTCGGCGTAGTCCGGGGTCACGGCAACGGTTTTGGTGCCTTTGTAACGCACTTCGGTAAAGAAGTGGGCGTCCGGGGTACGGGTCTGCGGAACGTTAGAGCCCCAGGCGATGATGTAGCTGGAGTTGTACCAGTCGGCGGATTCTGGCACATCGGTCTGCTCGCCCCAGGTCTGTGGAGACGCAGGCGGCAGGTCGCAGTACCAGTCGTAGAAGCTCAGGCAGGTACCGCCAATCAGGGAGAGATAACGCGCGCCGGACGCATAGGAGACCATCGACATCGCCGGGATCGGCGAGAAGCCCGCGACACGGTCCGGGCCGTAGGTTTTAACGGTATAAACGTTAGAGGCGGCAATCAGCTCATTCACTTCCTGCCAGGAGGAGCGGACAAAACCGCCGCGACCGCGCGCCTGCTTGAAGCTTTTCGCTTTGTCGGCGTCTTCGATAATAGAGGCCCAGGCCTCAACCGGATCGCTGTGCTGCACTTTCGCTTCACGCCACATTTTCATCAGGCGTTTACGCATCAGCGGATATTTCAGGCGGTTAGCGCTGTAGAGATACCAGGAGTAGCTGGCGCCACGCGGGCAGCCACGCGGTTCGTGGTTTGGCATATCCGGGCGGGTGCGCGGGTAGTCGGTCTGCTGCATTTCCCAGGTCACCAGACCGTTTTTCACGAAAATCTTCCAGCTGCATGAGCCGGTGCAGTTTACGCCGTGGGTGGAACGGACAACTTTGTCATGCTGCCAGCGCTGACGGTAACCGTCTTCCCAGTCCCGGTTGGTCTCCAGAACCTGGCCGTGCCCATCGGCAAAAGTTTCACCCTTCTGTTTGAAGTAGCGAAACCGGTCCAAAAATTTGCTCATCGGGTATCTCCTGTGTGGAGCCTGTGGCTCTCTAAATCGACATTGCTGATTTGCAGCGAAGGTAACGCTATGAAAGATGGCGGGAATTGATAACGATCAAGAGGAACGGGGGATGTTATGAGGGGCTAATTCTCCACTACCCCTAAAGCGGTATAGAGGAAAACACATCAAGTTGCTGTTTTATATGTCTATTTGTGATTTATCGTACAAAAGTATGCCTGGAAGTTTTACAGAGTGGTATTAAGGGGTAGAGCGTCCTGATTAGCGATGGCGATCACAGCGGCTGCCCGACGGCAGGGGGTACCGCCTTTAGTATGTTGTAACTAAATACAGGATAAAAAAAGCGCGGCACCAGGCCGCGCAAACGGATAATCACTTACTTACTTTTTATTAGAATTGCGTCCATATACCAGCCAGGTGACAAACACGCAGACGATATAGAAAACGAGGAACACTTTCATGGCACCCGCCGGGGAGCCGGTCAGATCCAGCGAAATGCCGAACGCTTTAGGGATAAAGAACCCGCCAATCGCGCCAATCGCAGAGATGAAGCCCAGCGCGGCTGCGGTATCGGTGGCCGCTTCACGCATCGCCTGCTGTTCGTTGCCGCCCTGCGCTTTAACGCGATCCATCGTCAGCTTACGGAAGATCACCGAAATCATCTGGAAGGTGGAAGCACTGCCCAGCCCGGCCGTCAGGAACAGCACCATAAACACCGCGAAGAAGGCGCCAAAATTACCGCCCACGCCGTTTACCGGCAGGGTCATGAACAGCAGGGCGCAGAAGATCGCCATCACCACAAAGTTCACCAGGGTGACGCGGGTACCACCCAGACGGTCGGAGATCATCCCCCCGGTGGAGCGCGCCAGTGCGCCAATGAACGGACCGAAGAAGGCGTAGTGCAGGATCTGCACGTCCGGGAACTGGGTTTTTGACAGCATCGCAAACCCGGCGGAGAAGCCGATAAAGGAGCCGAAGGTCGCCAGATAGAGCAGCGCCATGATCCACAGGTGGGCACGCTTCAGCACCGGCAGCTGTTCGCTGAGGGAGGCTTTCGACGCCGCCAGATCGTTCATACCGAACCATGCGGCCAGGGTTAAGACCACCAGGAACGGCACCCAGATCCACGCGGCATTCTGCAGGAACAGGTAAGAGCCATCAGCCTGCTCAACGCCCGCACCGCCAAAGGCCGCAAAGATAGAGACCGAAATCGCCAGCGGCGCAATCAGCTGCATCACGCTGACGCCCATGTTGCCCAGACCGCCGTTGATCCCCAGCGCCCCGCCCTGCTTCTGTTTCGGGAAGAAGAAGCTGATGTTGGCCATGCTGGAGGCAAAGTTAGCCCCGGCAAAACCGCACAGCAGGGAGATAATCACAAAGACGCTAAACGGAGTAGAGGTATCCTGTACCGCAAAGCCCAGCCACACGCACGGAATAATCATGATCCCGGTACTGAACGCGGTCCAGCGGCGACCGCCGAACAGCGGCACCATAAAGGCATAAGGCACACGCAGCAGCGCACCGGAGAGTGCCGGCAGCGCCGTTAACATAAACAGCTGGTCGGTGGTAAATTTGAAGCCCACTTTTGGCAGGTTAACCGCGACGGCGCTGAACAACATCCAGACGCAAAACGCCAGCAGCAGGCAGGGAACGGAAATCCAAAGATTACGACTGGCTATACGTTGGCCGCGCTGTTGCCAGAACGCCGGATCTTCCGGACGCCACTCCGTAATAACCGGGCCAGAATCCCTTTCGGGGGTAGTTGAGTGACTCATAGACACCTCTGATTCTTAAAAGATGCTACAAAGATCAGGGTTTTAAGCTGGCGGTAAGTTGATATAAATCAAGGAGAAGGCGGGCAAATTCCGCGAAGAAAAGTTGTGCTACTCCCTCGTGAGTAGCGCATTCCGCTAAAAAAGGTGTGGTTTTTCACGGTGCTGCTACTCCCGGCTTACCCCCTCCTCCCATTCGTCCGACAAATGGCAATTAGTAGGTAATCCTTTTTGGGTATGGGTATACTCCAGGGTATGCCTGAGAATAGAGCCCTTGCCGAGTCCAGCCATTGTCAGGAGCCAGACTGCCCTATGTTTAAACGCTGTTTTTCACCGCTGACGCTGGTTAATCAACTGGTACTTATTGTCATGCTGTCTACCGCAATCGGGGTGACGGGAATGGCAATTTCCGGCTGGCTGGTTCAGGGCGTACAGGGCAGCGCGCACGCCATTAACAAGGCCGGTTCACTGCGCATGCAGAGCTACCGCCTGCTGGCGGCGATCCCGCTGGAAGCCAAAGACCAGACGTTACTCGATGAAATGAACGCCACGGCGTTCAGCCCGGAACTGCAAAGCGCGGCACAGCGCGATAACCAGCAGGCGCAGCTGAAAGCCCTGCAGGATTACTGGCAAAATCAGCTGGCCCCGGGGCTCCGTCAGGCGCAAAACCCCGACGCGGTCGCCAGTGATGTCTCCGGTTTTGTCAGCCGCCTCGATAATCTGGTCACCGCCTTCGACCGCAGCACCGAACAACGTATTGAGCGGGTGGTACTGATGCAGCGGCTGATGGTGCTGTTTATGGCGCTGCTGCTGATATTCACCATTCTCTGGCTACGCGCCAGGCTGCTGCACCCCTGGCGGCAACTGCTGGCGGTAGCCCGCGCCGTCACCCAGCGCGATTTTACCCAGCGCGCGCACATCAACGGGCGCAACGAAATGGCCATGCTCGGCGAAGCGCTGAACACCATGTCCGGCGAGCTGGCTGAAAGCTACGCGGTGCTGGAACAGCGGGTGCGGGAAAAAACCGCCGGGCTGGAGCAGAAAAACGAGATCCTCTCCTTCCTCTGGCAGGCTAACCGCCGTCTGCACTCGCAGGTGCCGATGTGCGAGCGGCTCTCGCCGGTGCTCAACGGGTTGCAAAATCTGACCCTGCTGCACGATATCGAGCTGCGGGTGTATGACCTGGAAGATGAAGAGAATCATCAGGAATTTACCTGTCAGTCAGATATGAGCTGCGATGAAATCGGCTGCCATCTCTGTCCGCGCGGCCTGCCGCCGCTGACCACCAGCGGCACGACCCTGAAGTGGCGGCTGGCGGATAACCTGACGCAGTACGGCATTTTACTGGCGACCCTGCCCGCCGGACGCCATCTGAGCCACGATCAGCAGCAGCTGGTCGACACCCTGGTGGAGCAGCTGACCGCCACCCTGGCGCTCGATCGCCATCAGGAAAAACAGCAGCAGCTGATTGTGATGGAAGAGCGCGCCACCATTGCCCGGGAGCTGCACGACTCCATCGCCCAGTCGCTCTCCTGCATGAAGATGCAGGTCAGCTGTCTGCAGATGCAGGATACCGACCTGCCGGAGAGCAGCAAACAGCTGTTAAGCCAGATCCGCAACGAGCTGAACACCTCCTGGGTGCAGCTGCGTGAACTGCTGACCACCTTCCGCCTGCAGCTGACGGAGCCTGGCCTGCGGCCCGCGCTGGAGGCCAGTTGCCAGGAGTTCAGCGCCCGACTCGGCTTTACCGTGTCGCTGGACTACCAGCTGCCGCCGCGGTTTGTGCCCTCGCACCAGGCCATCCATCTTCTGCAGATCGCCCGCGAAGCGTTGAGCAACGCGCTGAAGCATTCCGGAGCGACGGCGGTCTCACTCACCGTGAGCCAACACGATAATCAGGTCAAACTGGTGGTGCGCGACAACGGCTGCGGCATACCGGCAAACGCCGAAAGAAGTAACCACTACGGTCTGATTATTATGCGCGACCGCGCACAAAGTCTGCGTGGAGATTGTCAGGTTCGCCCAGGTGAATCTGGCGGAACGGACGTTATCGTCACCTTTATTCCCGAAAAGCCTCTTTTCACTGCCCAAGGAGAACACCATGTCTAATCAGGAGCCGGCAACAATCCTGTTGATCGACGACCATCCGATGCTGCGCACCGGCGTAAAACAACTTATCAGCATGGCGTCGGATATCACCGTCGTGGGCGAGGCCAGCAACGGGGAACAGGGCATTGAACTGGCCGAGGCTCTCGATCCTGATTTGATCCTGCTCGACCTCAATATGCCCGGCATGAACGGCCTCGAAACCCTGGACAGGCTGCGCGAAAAATCGCTTTCCGGGCGGGTGGTGGTGTTCAGCGTCTCCAATCATGAAGAGGACGTGGTCACCGCCCTGAAACGCGGCGCCGATGGCTACCTGTTAAAAGACATGGAGCCGGAAGAGTTGCTGAAATCCCTGCAGCAGGCGGCGGCCGGTGACATGGTGCTGAGCGAAGCCCTGACCCCGGTGCTGGCGGCCAGCCTGCGCGCCAACCGCGCCACCTCCGACCGCGACGTCAGCCAACTGACCCCGCGTGAGCGCGATATCCTCAAGCTGATTGCTCAGGGTCTGCCGAACAAGATGATCGCCCGCCGTCTCGACATCACCGAAAGCACGGTTAAAGTGCACGTGAAACATATGCTGAAGAAGATGAAGCTGAAATCACGGGTGGAAGCCGCGGTGTGGGTACATCAGGAACGCATTTTCTGAGTTTACTCGTCCGGCAGCAGCGCCCAGCGCGGATCCTCTTCTGGCAGGGCCAGGAGCGGCTGCGTCAGTGCCAGCGTGATCTCATTGGAAGAGACACGCTGCCCGGCTTTATCTTCCACCACCACCGACAGTTTCCAGCGGTTGCTCGCCCCCTCGCGGTTATCCCACGCCGGCAGAATAATACTCCACCCGTCGCTATCACTGGCCTGCGCCGGTGAGGTCAGGCTCAGCGCCTGGGTATCCCCCTGCCAGTGCAGCGTCCGCACCCCGTGACGGCTGCGAATATCCAGCTTCAGCACCACCGTTTCACCCGGCTTGAGATCCCACGGCGGCGTCGCCAGCCATACCGATAGCGTTTTCCGCTGGCGGAACTCCAGCACCGGCAGGCTCTCGCGTTCCGGCGGATCGTAACGACTGCCCCGCAGGGAGCGGCTGTCCATCACTTCGCTGGCGGAGAGCTGTTTTTTCAGCGGCACCCCGAAGCGATAGTTGAGCTTCAGGCCGAGGTTATTCTGGCTCACCCCGCTCTCCCCCTGCTTGTGGGCGGCGGAGAAGGTCACCAGCGGCACCGGGGTGTAATCGAGCCCCAGATTAACCGCCAGCGGGTTGCGATAGCCGGTACCGGTGTGAAACAGATCGACGTTGTCGCCATAGTATTGTTCAAAACTGACGCTGGTATTGAGGTGATGATAAAACGGCAGCCAGGCTTTGGCGGTGACGTCGTAGCCGCGGGCCATGCGCTGCTCCTCCACCGCCGAGCTGTCACGCCAGCTGGCAAAGGGCTGATAGTAGTTGGCCGACAGGCGCAGGTATTCGCCCCAGGCTTCAGCGCCAAGACCGGCACGCTGCAGGTTCTCATCCAGCAGATTGTCGTAAAAAGTGTTGTAACCCAGCAGCCATTTGCCCGCCACCCAGCGCTGGCCGATCCCCGCGTTGCTGACCAGGCCGTCTTCCTGCTGGGTGAGCCCAAGCTGGCTCCAGGTCAGGTAGTGATTGTTATCCTGCCAGGGGATAAACCAGCTGCCCTTGCTGCCGGTAAAGCGCCCCTCGTCGTTAACCAGCAGATCGACGCTGGCGTTTCCCCAGGGGGAGAGCCACGATTCGATATGCTGATTGACCTCCTGGCTGACCGCGTCCCGCACCTGGCCGAGGGCGAACTGCCGGGCCTGCTCCTCGGTGGTCAGGCCGTTGTCGGTCATACTAGCCTCACCGAAGGCTTTCGCCATCTCCGCCAGATGCTTTTCACCCTCGCCCGTCGGGGTCGCCATGCCTAAATCCGGCAGGCTGTCGCCGTTATTATCAAAGGGATTTTGCGCCTGCTGGAGAAAGGAATTCGGAGCAGCCTGAACGGCTCCGGCAGAACAGAGGAGGAAAAACAGCCAACGAATGCGGGGGGAAACAACCATCACCGTCGTGAAAGGGCGCCTGTGTTGATGGAAAACAGAGTTAACACCTTAGCGTGATTGAGGAAAAATTTCAGCCCTAAGGGAAATTTCAGGAATATCCTGAAGCTTGATTGCCGGGTGGCGCTGACGTTTACCGACCTGTGGGGCCTGCTTGCCGGGTGGCGCTGCGCTTACCCGGCCTACGGGACGTAGGCCTGATAAGCGTTAGCGCCATCAGGCGTTTACACCCGCACAGGCCCCGTAGGCCTGATAAGCGCAGCGCCATCAGGCGTTTACACCCGCACAGGACCCGTAGGCCTGATAAGCGTTAGCGCCATCAGGCATTTACACCCGCACAGGACCCGTAGGCCTGATAAGCGTTAGCGCCATCAGGCGTTTACACCCGCACGGAAAGCATCGCTTTCAGTTCCGGCACGCAGGAGCCGCAGTTGGTGCCGCAGCGCAGTTTTGCCCCCAGCGCCGCCGCGGAGTCGCATCCTTGCGCAATCGCCTCGCGGATCGCGTTTTCACCGATGCTGAAACAGCTGCAGATAATGCGCCCGGGATCAACGCGCTCGCCGGGATGCTGCCCGTTCAGCAGAGCGTGACGTTCGGCCAGCTGTACGGGCGCGATGCGAAACGCCTCTTCGATAAAGCTGTGCGCCAGCGCCGGCAACCCGATGCCTTGCCAGAATCCCAGCATCAGTGTCCCGTCATGCCAGGCCAGCACGCTGCTGCGATCGCCGGTTTGCGCGATTTGCAGCTGCCAGCCCTGCCCGGTGCAGTGATGCAGCAGCCATTCCAGCAGCGGTTTGTCCCCCACCAGGGTCAGCCGCGTCACCCCGGCCGTCGCCTTGCGCCACCAGTGGACATGCACTGGCAGCGCCAGTTCCTCCCTGCTGTAAAGCTCCCCCTGCCAGGCGGGCTGCCACGGCATCAGCCGCACCGCGGTTTGCTTGCTTTCGGGCTGACCGGAATGGGGATCGCAGCGCCCCTCCACCAGCGCATTGACCTTGCCCTGGCGCGAAAAACAGCTGTTCCAGTGCATCGGGACGAACAGTTCCCCGGCGCGCTGCCCGTCACCGATCCGCGCCCGGG
The DNA here is from genome assembly GCF_006874705.1 of Leclercia adecarboxylata. Classification (NCBI taxonomy): domain Bacteria; kingdom Pseudomonadati; phylum Pseudomonadota; class Gammaproteobacteria; order Enterobacterales; family Enterobacteriaceae; genus Leclercia; species Leclercia adecarboxylata. Next base: position 4,566,660 of record NZ_CP035382.1, read on the forward strand.
CCACCATCAGCCCGCGCGGGGCGCTGATGCGCGTCAGCTGTCCGTCCTGAACTCCCAGCCGGGCGGCATCCTGGGGGGAAATATCCACCGTCGGCTCATCCCGGTGCTGCATCAGGCGCGGGACATAGCCGGTGCGGGTCATGGTATGCCACTGGTCGCGGAGTCGACCGCTGTTGAGCAGCAAGGGATAGAGCAGATTCGGCGCGGCGGCGTGCGGCTGTGGGGTGACCGGCACCCGCCGGGCGTGGGTTAACGCTTCCCGGTTAATCGGCCACTGCCAGGGGGTCAGTTGATCCCACTGCGTGCGGGTGAGCTGCGCCAGCGCCGCGAGGTTCAGCTGCCGCTCGCCCTGGTTTTCAAAGGCGGTCAGTGCGGCGTGTTCGGTAAAGATGGCATGGGGATGATCCCAGGCAAAGGCCGCGCCGTAGCCCAGCTTTTCAGCGAGTCGGGCGATGATCCACCAGTCCGGTTTCGCCTCGCCGGGCGCGGGCAGAAAAGCGCGCTGGCGCGAGATGCGGCGTTCGGAGTTAGTCACCGTCCCCTCTTTCTCTCCCCAGCCGAGCGCCGGAAAGCGAATGTGGGCGAAGCGGCTGGTATCGGTGTCGCGCATCACTTCCGAGATCATCACCAGCGGGCAGGCCGCCAGCGCCTGACAGACCGCATGGCTGTCCGGGAGCGACACCGCCGGGTTGGTGCCCATGATCCACACCGCCTTCACCTCGCCGCGGGCAATGGCGTCGAACAGCTCTACCGCCATCAGCCCTGGCGTCTGGGCCAGCCGCTCCGTCCCCCAGAAGCGCGCCACCCGGCTGAGATCGTCCGGCGTGAAGTTCATATGCGCCGCGAGCTGATTCGCCAGCCCGCCGACCTCGCGCCCGCCCATCGCATTGGGCTGACCGGTCAGCGAAAACGGCCCGCAGCCCTCGCGGCCTATTTTGCCGCTCGCCAGGTGGACATTGATAATGGCATTGCACTTGTCGCTGCCGCTGGTGGACTGGTTGATCCCCATGGTGTAGAGCGTCACCGCCCGCGGGGCGGCGATAAACCAGGCGTAAAAGGCAGCGACATGCTCGGGCGGCAGGCTGCAAAACGCCGCCACGCGTTCAGTCGACCAGTCGCTGGCCTGCTCAGGGTCAATGGCGTTCAGCAGGCCGACAAACAGCCCGGCATCGCTCCCCGGCGTCAGGGCCAGATGCAGGTCGGCAATGTCGCAGGTCGCGGTGCGCCGGGGGTCGATCACCACCACCTTCAGCGCCGGATTATCAATTTTCGCCTGCACCAGACGCTGATAGAGCACCGGATGGGTCCAGGCGGCGTTGGAGCCCACCAGCACCACCAGGTCGGTATGCTCAACGTCCTCGTAGCTGCACGGAACAATGTCCTCCCCGAAGGCGCGCTTGTAACCCACCACCGCCGAGGACATGCAGAGCCGGGAGTTGGTGTCGATATTGGCCGCCCCGATAAAGCCTTTCATCAGCTTGTTGGCGGCGTAGTAATCCTCGGTCAGCAGCTGGCCGGAGGCATAAAAGGCCACCGCCTGCGGCCCGTAGGTGTCGACGATCGCCTGGAGACGGCTACCCGCCGCATCCAGCGCCTGCTCCCAGCTCACCGGCCGATCGTCCACCTCCGGATGCAGGAGTCGTCCCGCTAACCCGGTGGTCTCCCCGAGCGACGAACCTTTGACGCACAGCCGCCCAAAGTTGGCCGGATGGCTGTCGTCGCCGCGCACGCTCACCTCGCCGTTGTCGACGCGGGCGATTACGCCGCAGCCCACGCCGCAGTAAGGACAGGTCGTCTGGGTTTCACTCATGAGGCCTCCGCACGCATCACCAGCTCTTCGCTGCCTACCATGACCTGGTCGCCGTCAACCTTCACCGGCCAGGCGCGCACCGCCACTTCGCCGGTGTCGACCTGCCGCCCGTCGCGCAGGCGGATCCGCGTCTTAAACAGCGGGGAGATCACCACCGGCTCCCCCCCGGCATCGCCCAGAATACCGCGCGACAGCACGCTGACGCTGCCGCCCGGCTCCCTGTCCTCCAGGGCGTAGACCGACTTGCCGAAGCGGAACAGCGCAATGGGCTGCTCACCCAGACGGGCACCGATCCCGGCCTGCTCGGGGATCTCCTCCAGGGTACAGACCGCCTGCCAGCGCTTTGATGTCACCGGCGCGGCATCGAGGGTGCGGAACTGCGCCAGCCGACCCGGATCCTGCAGGGTGGTCTGCCATTCGCACTGGTACGTATCCACCACCCGCTGCATCTCCTGCTCCAGCTCGTCGGCAATGCCGAGGCTGTCATCGATGATCACCTCCCGCAGGTACTCCAGCCCGCCTTCGAGGTTATCCCGCCAGGTGCTGGTGCGCTGCAGGCGATCGGCGGTGCGGATGTAGAACATCAGGAAGCGATCGACGTAGCGCAGGAGGGTGGCGTCATCGAGATCGCTGGCAAACAGATCCGCGTGGCGCGGCTTCATCCCACCGTTGCCGCACAGATAGAGGTTCCAGCCCTTGTCGGTGGCGATCACCCCCACGTCCTTGCTCTGGGCTTCGGCGCACTCGCGGGTGCAACCCGAGACGGCCATCTTGATTTTGTGCGGGGCGCGCAGCCCCTTGTAGCGGTTCTCCAGCGTCACCGCCAGGCCGGTGGAGTCCTGCACACCGTAGCGGCACCAGGTGGAGCCGACGCAGGATTTCACGGTGCGAAGGGATTTGCCGTAGGCGTGGCCGGTTTCAAACCCGGCGTCGATCAGCTGCTGCCAGATCTCCGGGAGCTGCTCCAGCCGGGCGCCAAACAGGTCGATGCGCTGTCCGCCGGTGATTTTGCTGTACAGCTGGTAGCGTTTGGCGATCTGGCCGATGGCAATCAGCCCGTCGGCGGTCACCTCCCCGGCGGCCATCCTCGGCACAATCGAGTAAGTGCCGTCTTTCTGGATGTTGGCGAAGTAGCGGTCGTTGGTGTCCTGCAGCGGCAGATGGGCCGGTTTCAGCAGGTATTCGTTCCAGCAGGAGGCCAGCACCGAGCCCACCAGCGGCTTACAGATCTCGCACCCGTGGCCCTGGCCGTAGCGGCTGATGAGCTGGTCAAAAGTGTGGATGCGGTTGACGCGTACCAGGTGGTAGATCTCCTGGCGCGAGTACGCGAAGTGCTCGCAGATATCCTTTTTCACCTCCACGCCCTGGGCCGCCAGCTGGAACTCCATCACCTGTTTCACCAGCGCGCTGCACCCCCCGCAGCCGGTGGCCGCTTTGGTGCACTGTTTTACCGCCCCGATGTCGGTAGCACCGTTGCTCACCGCCTGGCAGATATCGCCCTTGCTGACGTTGTGACAGGAGCAGATCTGCGCGCTCTCCGGCAGGGCCGCCACGCCCAGCGCTTTCGGGGCGCTGCCCGCCACCGCGGGCAGGATCAGGGTCTCGGGATCCTTCGGCAGGCGGATGTCGTTGAGCATCATCTGCACCAGGGTGGCGTATTCGCTGGCATCCCCCACCAGCACCCCGCCGAGCAGGGTTTTGTTGTCGGCGCTGACCACGATCTTCTTGTAGATCTGCTGCGGGCCGTGGGTCCACTGGTAGCTCTGCGCCCCCGGCGTGCGGGCGTGGGCATCGCCAAACGAGGCCACGTCCACCCCCAGCAGCTTGAGTTTGGTGCTCATATCCGCCCCGGTGAAGGCGTTCGCCTCCCCGGCCAGCGCGGCGCTGGCTACCCGCGCCATCTGATAGCCCGGGGCCACCAGGCCATAGATTTTCCCCTCCCAGAGGGCGCACTCTCCAATGGCAAAGATGTCCTCGTCAGAGGTGCGGCACTGGTTGTCGATATTGATCCCGCCGCGCTCCCCCAGCACCAGACCGCAGTCCCGGGCCAGCGCATCCTGCGGGCGGATCCCGGCAGAGAAGACCACCATGTCGGTGGCCAGCTCGCTGCCGTCGGCGAAGCGCAGCACTTTGCCCGCGTCGGTATCGGCAATTTCGGTGGTGGCTTTGCTGGTATGCACCCCCACGCCAAGGGCTTCAATTTTGCGCCGCAGCATGGCGGCCCCGTCATTATCCAGCTGTACCGCCATCAGGTTCGGGGCGAACTCCACCACGTGGGTCTCCAGTCCGAGCTGTTTCAGGGCGTTGGCCGCCTCCAGCCCCAGCAGCCCGCCGCCAATCACTACCCCAGTGCGGGAGCCTTTGGCATGGGCAGCAATCTGGTCCAGATCGTCAAGGGTGCGGTAGACAAAGCAGCCCGGCAGGTCGCGCCCCGGTACCGGGGGTACAAACGGATAGGATCCGGTCGCCAGCACCAGTTTATCCCAGTGGGTTTCATGTCCACCTGCGGTGCGCACCACCCGAGCGTCGCGATCGATGGCGACAATCTGCTGGGACAGGCGCAGCTCGATGCCGTTATCGGCAAAGAAATCCCCGGCCACCATCGACAGCGAGTCGGCGCTGCGTCCGGCAAAGTATTCCGACAGATGGACGCGGTCATAGGCGGCATAGCGCTCTTCACCGAAGACCACAATCTGGTATTGCTGATGCAAACCGCGGTTCACGCAGTCTTCAAGAAAATGGTGGCCGACCATACCGTGCCCAACCACAATCAGAGTAGGTTTTGTCATCGCGTTTTGTCCTGCAACCTGCGGCTGCGTAGTGAATCGATCGAACAGCCAGTCCGCCTGGGCGGGTTCTGACGTAGCCAGTAAATCGGTGAGGGTGGCCGCGCTGCGACACTCCCCCATCAGCAGCACGCCTGCCAGCGTGCCGTTGCGAACCAGTAAGCGGCGGTAGTGGCGTGTCAGCGGATCCCAGCTGGTCCACACCGCATCATGTTGTTGCGCGGCCACCTCCCCGACGCTGAACAGCTCAACGCCGGTCACCTTCAGGCGCATGCCGTTTTGCATCGGGGTAAAGGGGGTGACGTTTTCCCCGGCCAGACGGGCGGCGAGGATCTCCGCCTGGGCCAGGCACGGGGCCACCAGCCCCCAGGTCTGGCCGTCAATTTCGCAGCACTCGCCGATGGCGCTGATGCCATCCAGGGCGGTGCGCATCTGGTCATCCACCAGAATGCCGCGCCCGCACGGCACGCCGCCTGCCTGCGCCAGGGCGATGTTGGGCGTCACGCCGGTCGCCAGCACCACCCGCGTGGCGGCCAGAGTGCGTCCGCTGCTGAGGGTGACGCTGTCGGCAGCAATCGCCGTCAGGCCGCCGTTAAGCTCGCAGCCGATGCCCCGCTCGCTCAGTGCCTGCTCCAGCAGCAGCCCGGCCTGCTGATCCAGCTGCTGCTCCATCAGCCAGGGGCCACGATGCACTAAAGTGACACCGTCACCTCTCAACCGTAACGCCGCAGCGGCTTCCACGCCGAGCACCCCGCCCCCCAACACCACCGCCGGGCCGGGGGTCGCCAGAATGGCGTTGACGTCATCGAGGGTGCGGAAGGTAAAGACGTGCGGCAGACCCACTCCGGGGATCGGCGGCACAAAGGGCTGGGATCCGGTGGCAAACACCAGCTCATCCCACCCCATCAGACGTTTATCGGTGCGCAACATCCGCGCCGCGCCCTCCACCGCCAGCACCCGCTCGCCGCAGAGCACCGTGACGCCGCGCGCACGATACCAGGCGTCATCATGCAGCTGCGTGGCGGCGGCCTGTTTCTCGCCGCCGAGCACCGGGGAGAGCTGTATGCGGTTGTAGGCCGGTGCCTGCTCGTCACCGATGACGGTGATGACGAAGCGCCCGGGCGCGCGGTCGGTCAACGACTCAATCAGCCGCGTTGCCGCCATACCGTTTCCAATGATGACCAGGCGCATAGTGGCGCTCCTCAGGCCGCTTTCGGCTGTTTTTCGTAGAGGAAATGGAGGATCTGCTGACGCATATGGTGATAGCGGCCGTCCTCCGCCAGCTGCACCCGATTACGCGGACGCGGCAGATCAACGCGCAAAATCTCCCCCACCGTCGCCGCCGGGCCGTTGGTCATCATCAGGACCCGATCCGAGAGCAGCACCGCCTCGTCAACGTCGTGGGTGATCAACACGATGGTGGTGTTCAGCTCCTGCTGAATTTTCATCACCGAATCCTGCAGATGGGCGCGGGTCAGGGCGTCGAGGGCACCGAACGGCTCATCCATCAGCAGCACTTTCGGCTTCATCGCCAGGGCGCGGGCAATGCCGACCCGCTGCTTCATCCCGCCGGAGATCTCCCCCGGACGTTTGTGAATGGCGTGCCCCATCTGGACCCGATCGAGGTTATGTTCGATCCACTCCCGGCGCTCGGCCTTGCTCATGCTGCGGCGGAACACCTGATCCACCGCCAGGGCCACGTTGTCGAAGCAGGTGAGCCAGGGCAGCAGGGAGTGGTTCTGGAACACCACCGCCCGCTCCGGGCCCGGCCCGGCGATCTCGCGGTTGTCGCAGATCAGCCCGCCTTCGGTGGGCAAGGTGATACCGGCGATCAGGTTCAGCAGCGTCGATTTACCGCAGCCGGAGTGGCCGATCAGGCTGACGGTCTCGCCCTCGTGAATATCAAAAGAGACGTTTTGCAGCGCCAGAAACTCGCCGCTGGCGGTGGAAAAACGCTGGCTGACGGCCTGGACCTGAATTAATGGTTTCATGTGCGCTCCTTATTTTTCCTGCCAGCTGAAACGACGGGCGATCAGCATCAGCCCCTGCTCCAGCAGCAAACCCACCACGCCGATAATGACGATGGCGATGAGAATGTTTTCGACGTTGAGGTTGTTCCACTCGTTCCAGATCCAGAAGCCGATCCCCAGGCCCCCGGTGAGCATCTCGGCGGCGACAATCACCAGCCAGGCGATGCCGATGGAGAGGCGGACCCCGGTCAGGACCGCAGGCAGCACGGCGGGAAACAGAATGCGGCGCATTACCGTCCACTCGGAGAGTTGCAACACCCGCGCCACGTTGAGGTAATCCTCGGGGATGCGGCGCACCCCTTCGGCGGTGTTGATGACCATCGGCCAGATGGAGCAGATGAAAATGGTCCAGCTGGAGGCGGGCTCCGCCTTCTGGAACAGCAGCAGGCCAATCGGCAGCCAGGCCAGGGGGCTGACCGGGCGCAGCAGCGCGATCAGCGGGTTAAACATGCGCGCCAGAAAGGTAAAGCGACCGATCATAAAGCCCAGCGGGATCCCCACCAGCGCCGCCAGGCCAAAGCCGATGGCCACGCGCTGCAGCGAGGCCAGCACGTTCCAGCCCACCCCCATGTCGTTCGGGCCGTCGCGGTAGAACGGGTCGGCAAACAGGGTGATGGCCGAATCCAGGGTGCTGAGCGGCGTCGGGAAGCCTTTGCTGTTGATGGCCGCCAGCTGCCAGGCGATGACCAGCAGCCCGAGGCCGAGCAGGGCCGGAATAAGACGTTGCAGCAGGTCGTTGAACCGGCGGGCAAACGCGGGTGAGCGGCGGCGCACCTGCACCGGCGGCAGGGCAATCACTTCCCCGCTGACCGGCGCGGCGGGTGCCGCTTTGGTGTTAACTTTTTTCATATCAGGCCCCTGTACGGTGAATGGCGAAACGGTTGGCGTAACCCTGCGGATCGGTGCCGTTCCAGACGGTGCCGTCCATCAGGGTGCTGCTGCGCAGCGGTGACGATGGTGCGCGAATGCCGCCCACCGCCGTGGCGGCGTCCTGCCAGACGTCGGTGCGGTTGATGCGTTGGGCGATGGCGGCGTAGTCCGGGTCGGTTTTCAGCAACCCCCAGCGACGGAACTGGGTTAAGAACCACATCCCGTCGGAGTGCCACGGGTAGCTGACCGCTCCGTCCTCAAAGAAGCGGATCGGGTGAGCGTCCTGCCAGCGTTGCCCCACCCCGTTGTCGTACTCACCCAGCATGCGGCCGGTGAGGTACTGCTCTTTGGTGTTGAGCCAGGCGCGACGGGCCAGCAGTCGGGCGGTCTCTTCTTTATTTTGCGGCGAAGCATCGATCCAACGCTGGGCCTCCAGCAATGCGCTGACCAGCGCCCGGGCGGTGTTGGGGTGGGCTTCAACCCACTCCCGGCGGGTGCCGAGGATCTTTTCCGGGTGTTCCGGCCAGATGGACTGGGAGGTGGCGGCGGTAAAGCCGATGCGATCGTTGATGGCGCGGGCGTTCCACGGTTCGCCGACGCAGAAGCCGACCATATTGCCGATGCGCATGTTCATCACCATCTGCGGCGGCGGCACCACTACGGTGCGCACGTCGTCAAAGGGGTTAATGCCCGCGCTGGCCAGCCAGTAGTAGAGCCACATGGCGTGAGTGCCGGTGGGAAAGGTGTGGGCGAAGGTGTAGCTGCCCGGCGCCTGTTGGCCGATCAGCTTCTTCAGCCCCTCGACGTCACGCACGCCCTGCTGGGCCAGATCGCTCGACAGGGTGATCGCCTGTCCGTTCTGGTTGAGGGTCATCAGGTTAGCCATTGGCTTGGGCTTACCGGCGATGCCCAGCTCCAGGCCGTACAGCAGGCCATAGAGAATGTGCGCGGCATCCAGCTCTCCGGCCACCAGCTTGTCGCGCACCGCCGCCCAGCTGGCCTCTTTGGTGGGCACCAGGGTGAAGCCGTATTTTTTATCGAAGCCCTTATACGCCGCGATCGCCAGCGGCGCGCAGTCAGTGAGCGGGATGAAACCTACGCGCACCGTCTCGAGTTCCGGTTTATCGGAGCCTGCTGCCCATGCGGCCTGCATCACGCCCGGCAACATCAGCGCCCCGCCTGCCAGCGCGCTGGCCTGTAAAAAACGCCGCCTTGTCCATTCCAACATGCTCACTCCTGAAAAAAAGCCAAAAAAAAGCGCCCGGCAGTGCCGAAGCACTGCAGGACGCCTTTATCCTGAAGACCGTCGCACCGCCGTTGGCGCGCCGTCTCAAATTGTGAATTAACTAATGCAAAGGGGATGCCAGCTTTTAAGGCCCTGGTTTACGGGCCTTTTCCGCCATCCCGCAGCCAGAACGCACCTCAACCATGCACAGGTTGCCCGCCTGAGGTGCAGCTACTGCTGCCAGAGTGCCTTGACGGTGAGCAAGGCCCGGGCTATATCCACCATCCGCTGGTTCTTGTCCATCGCCATCTTGCGCAGCTGGCACCAGGCCTGCTCCTCGCTCATCTGCTGATGGGTCATCAGCACGCTTTTGGCTTTATCGATCACCTTGCGCTCCTCGAGAGTGTCGCGCATCGAGGCCAGCTGGCGGGAGAGCTGCTCTATCTCCCGCGCCTGCTGGCGCACCAGCGGCAGGAGCGGCTTTTGCGGATAGAGGGCCAGCGGCTCTTCGGAGGATGGCTCCTCCGGCAGGTCGTCGTCGGCCCGGCCAATCAGCGCCTCCACCGCCAGCATCAGATCGGCAATTTGCATCTCTTCCAGGGCGCGCAGGTGTTCGAGACGTTCGGTTTGCAGCGAGAACCAGTGCAGCGCCAGCACGCCCTTATCCGCTGCCGGCTGGCGGGTACAGGCCAGCCGCCGCAGCTGTTCGGTTTCGGCTCCCGGCACGCTGAGGGCGAAATGGTCGTGCACGCTGGCGGGGGTCAGGGAGAGAAAGACCTCGAAGCAGGCCTGCTGCCCGTCGATGCGGTCCACCAGGGTCTGGCGCATCTCATCGCTGAAAAAGCCCTGGGTAAAGCCGATCGCCCCCAGCGCCCGCTCCTGGCCGACCAGCTCTTTACCCTGCATCAGGCTATAAAGTGCAACAAACCTGCCGGCGAGTTGCGGATCGTCAATGCTGTCGTTGAGCTGGGGTACGATACTGAGCAGGTTGCGCAGGGTGCGACTGTAGCGCTCCATCGCCACGTCGGCGGGCAGCGTACAGGCGGTGATGACCTCGCGTAATGCGGGCAGCTGTTCCAGGCTCTGCAGGGCGTTCGCCACCCGCTCGCTAAGGGCGCCGCTGGCCATCAGCGGCGTGCCGAGCGCCTGGTGCAGCGCCTGGAGATGTTCGTCCACCAGCGCGCGGCTGGCTTTACATTCGAGGGCATACAGCGTGCCCCGGGAGCAGAGCCAGATGTTGGAAGCCCCGCGCTCGCACTGTAGCATGTGCGCAAGATGACTGATTCGGCTGACAAGCGTGCCCAGCTGCGCCAGTTTGCACAGCTGTTGTTTACGCATCAGCCTGGCGTGCTGAAACCATTCGGTGGCGCCGGTGATGTTCGTCATGCTTTCTCTCCCGGGTCAGTGTTTGACAGAGAGAAGCAATTTTCATGCCTTTTATACCTTTCAGGAGTCAAGATGCAGAAGATCGTGATTGTCGCCAACGGCGCGGCCTATGGCAGTGAATCCCTGTTTAACAGCCTGCGGCTGGCGATTGCCTTGCGCGAGCAGGAGAGCGAGCTGGATCTGCGCCTGTTTTTGATGTCCGACGCGGTGACCGCCGGGCTGCGCGGCCAGAAGCCTGCCGAGGGCTATAACATTCAGCAGATGCTGGAGATCCTCACCGCACAAAACGTGCCGGTGAAGCTGTGCAAGACCTGCACCGACGGCCGCGGTATCAGCGCCCTGCCGCTGATTGAGGGGGTGGAAATCGGCACTCTGGTGGAGCTGGCGCAGTGGACACTATCCGCAGATAAACTATTAACTTTCTAATAATGATTTAACTAAAATATTTTTTTCTTATGAGCGCGGTTCCAGCATCAAGTTTGCCTGCCCGATGCCGATAGGCTTCTTACAACAACACAGCAGGTATTACATTTATGTTCAGGTCAATTCGCGCTCGTATTATTGCGGCGACGGTCGGATGTCTGATCGCCGCGCTCCTTCTGAACACCGTGATTAATTTCCAGGTCACGCGTCGGGACAATCAACAGTCGCAACGCGACATGCTGGCCAGCACCAGCGCCAGCCACAGCCTGGCGATTGGTGACTGGGTAAACAGCAAAACCGCGGTAATCAACTCTCTGCAGAACGTCGCCCTGAGCGACGATCCGGTGCCGATGTTCAAACAGCTGGCGCAGGCGGGCGGTTTTATCAACGTCTATGTGGGTTATGCCAGCAAAACCGCGAAGTTCTCCAATCCTGACGGCGTACCTGCCGACTACGATCCCACCATACGTCCCTGGTATCAGCAGGCGGTGAAAGAAGATCGCGCCATCGTCACCGCGCCTTATGTCGATACCGGCACCAAAAAGCTGGTGGTCACCTTTGCCGTGCCGGTGAAAGAGAACGGCGAGCTGAAAGGGGTGCTGGCGGGTGACGTAGCGATGGACAGCGTGATCGCCAACGTGCGCGGTATCCGTCCGACCCCGGCCAGCAGCGGGCTGTTGATTGACAGCGACGGGACGGTGATCGCCGCCAACGACCCTGCCCTGACCCTGAAAGCCTTTAACGATGTCATCAGCGGCGTCGATCTGAATGTCCTCAAGAGCGGCAAGAGCGCCGAAGGCCAGTTCAACGACGCGACCAAAACCTTTGCCGCCACCCCGATTGCCGGCACCCAGTGGCAGCTGATTGTCGCCCTCGACAGCAATGATGCCACCTCCGGGATGCGCACCCTGCTGAAGGCCTCCTCCCTGTCGCTGGTGATCCTGGTTCTGCTCAGCGCCGTCGTGGTTCACTTCGTGATTGCCCGTCTGCTTAAACGCCTGTCGGATATTCGCGATGCGATGCACGCCATCGCCAACGGCACCAACGATCTCTCTCAACGTCTGCCGGAGAAAGGCGAGGATGAGGTAGCGCAGATCGCCCATGCCTTTAACGCCTTCAGCGACAAACTTTCGGTGGTAATGGTACAGCTGCGCGACGCCAGCGCCTCGGTGAAAAACGCCGCCCAGGAGATCGCCGCCGGTAACCAGGATCTCTCTGGCCGCACCGAGCGGGCCGCCTCCAGCCTGCGCGAAACCGCCAGCGCCGTGGAGCAGATCACTGCCTCCGTCGCCCAGTCGACCGAATCGGCCGCCATCGCCAACGAGCAGGCGGGCAAAGCCTCCGAGGCAGCAACCCGCGGCGGCAGCGTGGTCTCCCAGGCGATCACCACCATGCAGTCCATCGAAGCCGCCTCGACTAAAATTGGCGATATCACCAGCGTGATCGACGGTATCGCCTTCCAGACCAATATCCTGGCATTGAATGCCTCGGTTGAAGCCGCGCGTGCAGGTGAACAGGGTCGTGGTTTTGCGGTGGTTGCAGGTGAAGTGCGTAATCTCGCCAGCCGCAGCGCCCAGGCGGCAAAAGAGATCAAAAGCCTGATCGACTCCACCACCGACAGCGTGGCGACCGGTTCACGCTATGTGCATCTGGCGGGCCAGAGCATGGATGAGATCGTCACCAGCATCGGCAGTATGTCGGGGATCATGCGGGAGATCACCGTCGCTACCAGCGAGCAGATGAAAGGCATTCAGGAGATCAACCGGGCGGTGACGCATCTGGACAGCATGGTGCAGCAGAACGCCGAACTGGTGGTGCAGTCGGCCGCCGCGGCAAGCGCCCTGCAGGGTCAGGCAGGCGAGCTGGCTGAAACCGCCGGACATTTCCGCATTTAATGTTAATCCATTGCCTGAAAGCGGTGTAAAGCGGTGTCCGCTGAAAGCTTTCAGGCATATTGTCATTTTTGTTTAAGGGTTATGCCATTTTTTGATCAAAATCAGCACCCCCGACCTTCCCCTTTGGTGTTATGCCATGAGTGAATTGTGAACAACATCACGCTCAGGATTGGCCGCAAGGAGAGCGTTGTTTTGGGATACGGGGTAAAAAATGGCACTGGTAAAAGCAAGTCTGAAGTTGTTTGGCGGGGATACGGTGGTGGTGCGCTGCTCGGAGCGCTGTCATATTCATCTGATGAGTAATAAAGCAGCACGTAAAACGCAGGCGGATATTCTGAGCGTGCAGAACAGGGACAGCGCCTGGCTCACGGTGCCCTACACCGGCACCTGGGAAGTGCTCATCGACAGCCACAGCCAGTCGCTTGAGCACTCCATCAGCTACGTCGCCGCCTGATGAGCAATCGCCCGGTACGCTGCAAAGCCACCGGGCGTTTTTTCAGGCGAAGCTCGCATTCAGCGGGTTATCGGGCTGGGTGCCATCAAGCAAGGCCCGCACGCGCGACACCAGCTCATTCAGACAGTCATCCCGCATGCCCAGCCGGGTCAGCTCCTGATCGAGCGAGAACAGGTACTGCGCGTTAGTGCCAAGCGGGCCGCTGGCCGCCGCAATCAGCGGGGCAATCACCTGCGCCCGGGTATCGGCTTCAAACAGCGGATGGCGTGGATCCATAATGAACACCAGCGCATTGACGGTGCGTCCGTCATCGAGTTCAAGCTTGCACCAGCTCGGCATATAGCAGCCGGTGATCATCTCGCGCTTCCACAGCAGGGCCAGCTCCTCTTCCAGCGTGGTATCCGGCAGGCGATAGGCCACCCCCGTGGTGCGTCCGCCCTCTTTCAGTGCAAGCATGCGCCCCGGCTGGCAGGCGCTGCCGCGACCGGCGGTCAGGCGCAGACAGAAGGCGCGGTGCCAGCCCGGCAGGGTTCCGGTTGCCGATTCGACAAACTCCAGCGCCGGGTTCCACATCAGCGAGCCGTAGCCGAAGAGCCACACCGGACCGTTGTCAGGACGGCAGGCAAGCGTTGCTGCCAGCGATGCCGCCCGTTGTTCGGCTGACCACAGAAGCGATTCTTCAATCGCACCAAAGGCCGTTTTACAGTCGGCCTTCATAAGAAAATCACGCGTTAACATAGTGCACCTCCGCCACTGCCTGCTTCCCTGCCCACACTTTTATGAACCTTCCAGGTCTTTTTACTGCTCAATTAGAAAGCAGTACCGTGACGATATGCAATAATTTTGCCGGGTGCAACAGATGGACAGCGCAACCGCCTTAAAAGTCAAAGCGCAGGGTGCAAACTATTAAGCACAGGCAATCAGGCAGGCGCTATTTCTTCTTGTGCCACTTGTCATCATCGCCCTTCTCATAGTCATTCTTCACTGCCGCCCAGGCCACGCGGTGCGCGGTCTCCTCCCGACTGGCATCGCCCCGGCGGTCCTCTTCATCCTTGTATTGATCCCAGGCGCTGTTGAAAGCTTCTTTATAAATATCCTGCGCGTGGGCCGGCAGCACGTGCTGAACATTGTCCGGTAAATCAGTTTTCGATTTGTATGGCATATCAACCCCCTATTTTTAATCAATTAATAAGTGTGGTAGACAATGCCGGAGGCTTCCAGTCAAATTAATAATCGGATAATGATTTTATTTAATTTACTGTTATTAAGGATATATTTAACGGAAATATCTTATTATGTCGTTTTCGACTTAAAATCACCTCGAACCGTAAAATTAAGTAAAATATAATCAGTAACCTGCGGCAATCTGTTAATTTAACGTCCTCTTTTTCTATCTATAATGACAAGCACCTGCAACTCTGGAGAACTACATGACAACCGCACACGAGACGGTGAAAACCCGTCATAAGGAGACCTCTCTCATTTTCCCGGTGCTGGCACTGGCCGTGCTGCTCTTCTGGGGAAGTAGTCAGTCACTGCCAGTGGTTATCGGGATTAATGTCCTGGCACTTGTTGGTATCCTCAGCAGCGCCTTCAGCGTTGTTCGCCATGCCGACGTGCTGGCCCACCGCCTGGGAGAGCCCTACGGCTCGCTGATTTTAAGTCTTTCCGTCGTTATTCTCGAAGTGAGCCTTATTTCCGCACTGATGGCGACCGGTGATGCGGCTCCCACCCTGATGCGTGATACGCTCTACTCCATTATTATGATTGTGACCGGGGGGCTGGTCGGCTTCTCACTGCTGCTGGGCGGACGCAAATTCGCCACCCAGTACATGAATCTGTTTGGTATTAAGCAATATCTGATCGCCCTCTTCCCGCTGGCGATTATCGTGCTGGTATTCCCGATGGCGCTGCCGGGCGCTAACTTCACTACCGGCCAGGCCCTGCTGGTGGCGCTGATTTCTGCGGCGATGTACGGCGTTTTCCTTCTCATTCAGACCAAAACGCACCAGAGCCTGTTCGTGTATGAGCACGAAGACGAGAGCGACGACGACGACCCGCACCACGGCAAGCCGTCCGCACACAGCAGCCTGTGGCATACCGTCTGGCTGATCGTGCATCTGATTGCGGTTATCGCGGTCACCAAGATGAATGCGAACCCGCTCGAAACGCTGCTGACCGAGCTGAACGCGCCGGTAGCCTTTACCGGCTTCCTGGTGGCGCTGTTAATCCTCTCCCCGGAAGGGCTGGGAGCGCTGCGTGCGGTGCTGAACAATCAGGTGCAGCGCGCGATGAACCTGTTCTTTGGGTCGGTACTGGCGACCATCTCCCTGACGGTTCCGGTGGTGACGCTGATTGCCTTCATCACCGGCAATGACCTGGTGTTTAGCCTGGGGGCACCGGAGATGATTGTGATGGTGGCGTCGCTGTTGCTGTGCCAGATTTCGTTTTCAACCGGGCGCACCAATGTGCTCAACGGCGCGGCGCATATGGCGTTGTTTGCGGCCTATCTGATGACGATATTTGCGTGATGCGGTAATGCCGGGTGGCGGCTACGCCTTACCCGGCCTACAACTGAACCCGTAGGCCCGCGCAAGCGCAGCGCCGCCGGGCATAAAAAAACCCGCCGAAGCGGGTTTTTTTATTAGTTGCTGGTATCCAGCTCTTCAAAGTTCTTAACCAGGTCGTCAATCGCTTTGATCTGTTTCAGGAACGGCTCCAGCTTATCCAGCGGCAGTGCGGATGGGCCGTCGCATTTCGCGTTGGCTGGATCCGGGTGCGCTTCGATAAACAGACCCGCCAGACCGGTTGCCATACCGGCGCGCGCCAGTTCGGTCACCTGTGCACGACGGCCACCGGAGGCGGCGCCAAACGGGTCGCGGCACTGCAGAGCGTGGGTTACGTCGAAGATCACCGGCGACTGGTTAGAGACGTTCTTCATCACGCTGAAGCCCAGCATGTCGACCACCAGGTTGTCATAACCGAAGTTAGCGCCACGGTCGCACAGGATCACCTGATCGTTACCGCCTTCGATAAACTTGTCGACGATGTTCCCCATCTGGCCAGGGCTTACGAACTGCGGTTTTTTCACGTTGATGACCGCGCCGGTTTTCGCCATCGCTTCAACCAGGTCGGTCTGACGGGCGAGGAACGCCGGCAGCTGGATCACGTCAACAACGTCAGCCACAGGCTGCGCCTGGCTGGCTTCATGCACGTCGGTGATCACTTTCACGCCAAAAGTCTGCTTCAGCTCCTGGAAAATCTTCATCCCCTCTTCCAGGCCGGGGCCACGGTAAGAGTGAATAGAGGAGCGGTTGGCTTTGTCAAAAGAGGCTTTGAACACATACGGGATACCCAGCTTCTGGGTCACGGTCACGTAATGTTCGCAGATACGCATCGCGAGATCGCGGGATTCCAGAACGTTCATGCCGCCGAACAGCACGAACGGCAGGTCGTTCGCCACGTTGATATCGCCAATGCTAACCACTTTTTGTTTCATAGGATCGCCTTATTCAGGGTGAATCGGAGTTAAGATTAATGCAGTGTAATCTGTTTATGCGCGATGGAATTAATCTGCGCGCGGATCATCTCGCTGATCGGATCTTCCGGGCACTGCTCAACGAAATAACTCAAATCCGTCAGCGCGACGTGGTCGCACTCGAGCTGGACGTAGATCAGACCGCGATCGCGGATCTCATACGGGTCTTCCGGGTTAAACTGCAACAGCACCTCGCTGGCACGCAGCGCCAGCTCCATCTGCCGCTCTTCCATCAGCGCCGATTTTAAGGTGTCCAGCAGCTTGCGCACCACTTCAGCGTTATCCGCTTCGTCCAGATCTTCATTGTACAGCTCGGCCATCGGGCTGATATTGCCCTTCAGCCAGACGTCCAGCGTGTGATCGTCAAGGGTGTCGCCGTTGAACGGGTTAATTAACCACATTTCACCGTCCAGCCACTCGGCGCGCAGCAGCATCTGCGTCGGGAAGATGACCGGCACCAGCGGGATATCCAGGCGGTGCGCCACCCATAATAAAATGGCCCCCAGGGAGACAGCGCTACCCTGACGGTTTTTCAGTACCTGATCGAGCCACAGCGCATCGGAGAGGCGATACACGCCACGCGTGTCGCTAAAGCCCCATTCGCCGTAGAACAGCTCAATCAGTTTCTCCAGTTGCCAGTCCTGCGGGCGCGCCTGACTTATCTCTTCACGCGCCAGACTCACCAGATTCTCCAGCTCGTCGTAGACGTATTGTGAAATGAAATCATCACGGATCATCTCTGATACTTTGATCATTCCATCGCACAACGGCACTTTGTTAAATTCGAAATCGGCCAAGGACTCCATGACTTACCCCAGTAACGGTATTCTTGTGGTGGCGAGTTTAATGATGATGTACAGCACCACCAGCCCCAGCAGAAAGGCGATAAACCCCACCTGCTGGCTGCGCGGACGATGACGTCCCAGCGCAATAAAACCCAAAACGATGTAGATGATAACGCCAAACAGCTTCTCAGTCAGCCATGCGCCGTCATCGGTGAACGGCAGATAGCCAGTCACCCACATCAGCCCCGCGCCCGACACAAAGAGTACGGTGTCGATGCAGTGCGGCAGCACCCGCACCCAGCGGGCGTTAATCAGCTGATTATTGCTGTAACGCCACCAGTAACGCAGCGCGAAAAAGCTGATGGTCAGGGTGACGGCGGTCAGATGCAGGGCGATCAGCACGGAGAAGCTATTCATGGCAGTTTGCCCACGGTCAGACGCTCATTGCCGCCATAATCGCGACAGGTTTCGACGCGTTCAAAACCGGCCTGCAGGAAGAGTGCCCGCACCGCTTCGCCCTGCGTCCAGCCGTGTTCCAGCAGAAGCCAGCCGCCGGTCACCAGATGCTGACGGGACTGAGTAATGATATGGCTGAGATCGGCCAGGCCATGATCGGCAGCGACCAGCGCGCTGCGCGGCTCGAAGCGCACATCGCCTTCAGCGAGATGCGGATCGGCTTCATCGATGTAGGGCGGGTTGCTGACGATGGTCTCAAACTGCCGATCGTCGAGGGCGGTGAACCAGCTGCTGTGCAGCACCGTGACGTTTGGCAGCGCCAGACGCGCAAGATTACGCTGTGCCAGCGCCACCGCATCGGGCATGACATCCACGGCGGTGACCTGACAATCCGGGCGCTCACTGGCTAGCGCCAGAGCGATGGCTCCGGTGCCGGTGCCTAAATCCAGAATGCGCGCGGGCGTGGCGGGCAGTCTCGCCAGTGCCTGCTCCACCAGACACTCGGTGTCGGGACGGGGGATCAGAGTCGCCGCGGAGACATACAGCGGCAGCGACCAGAACTCACGCTCACCCACCAGGTGGGCCACAGGCTCGCCGGCCTTGCGGCGGGCCAGGAAGTCGTCAAGCTGAGCCTGCTGATCGGCAGTAAGCTGCGTTTCGCCAAAGGCGAGAATATACGTGCGTGCTTTGCCCGTCACATGCTCCAGCAGGATCTCCGCATCGCGACGGGGGCTCTCACCGCCCGCCAGCCCGCTAATCGCCTGCTGTAGCCAGTGCTGAAAATCCATTAATCCTGCTCTGCCAGCGCCGCCAGCTGATCGGCCTGGTACTCCTGCACGATAGGTTCGATCAGGGAATCCAGCTTGCCTTCCATGGTCTCATCCAGACGGTAGAGGGTCAGGTTGATGCGGTGATCGGTCACGCGGCCCTGCGGGAAGTTGTAGGTACGGTTGCGATCGCTGCGATCGCCGCTGCCCAGCAGGTTGCGACGGGTAGAGGCTTCGGCCTGCTGGCGTTTTGCCATCTCTGCCGCATGAATACGCGCCCCCAGCACCGACAGCGCTTTGGCTTTGTTTTTGTGCTGGGAACGTTCGTCCTGGCACTCAACCACAATGCCGGTTGGCAGGTGGGTAATACGGATCGCGGAATCGGTGGTGTTAACGTGCTGACCGCCGGCTCCGGAGGAGCGGAAGGTGTCGATACGCAGATCCGCCGGGTTGATGTCCGGCAGTTCTGCTTCCGGCAGCTCAGGCATCACCGCCACGGTGCAGGCGGAGGTATGGATACGCCCCTGTGATTCGGTGGCCGGTACGCGCTGCACGCGATGACCGCCGGATTCAAACTTCAGGCGACCGTATACGCCGTCACCGCTGATTTTGGCGATCACCTCTTTATAGCCGCCATGTTCGCCTTCGTTGGCGCTCATGATCTCCACGCGCCAGCGGCGGGATTCGGCATAGCGGCTGTACATGCGGAACAGATCCCCGGCAAACAGGGCCGCTTCATCCCCGCCGGTTCCGGCGCGGACTTCGACAAAGGCGTTGCGTTCATCGTCCGGATCTTTCGGCAGCAGCAGCACCTGCAGCTGTTGCTCCATCTCTTCCGCGCGGACTTTGGCGTCCTGCAACTCTTCCTGCGCCATCTCGCGCATTTCCGGGTCGTCGAGCATCATCTGCGCGGTTTCGATATCTTCCTGAACCTGTTGCCAGTCGGTAAAGCATTTTGAAACATCGCTTAATTGCGCGTATTCACGCGACAGGGCGCGAAAACGTTCCTGGTCGGCAATGGTTGCGGCATCGCCAAGCAGCGCCTGAACTTCTTCATGGCGCTCGTGCAATGCTTCCAGTTTGGCGACGATAGAGGGCTTCATAGGCGTAAGTGCACCTTATAATAATAAAATGGGTATGGCGCGCTATTCCAGCCCGAGGCTGTCGCGCAGAATGTTCAGGCGTTCGTCGTCCCCGTCACGGGCGGCCTGTTGAAGTGATTTGGTTGGGGCATGGATCAGGCGATTGGTCAGTTTCCATGCCAGTTCCTGCATGATGACCTGCGGATCGCCGCCCTGCTCGAGGGCCGCCATCGCTTTGGCAGTCAGTTCATTACGGACCTGTTCCGCCTGACCGCGGTACTCGCGAATGGTCTCGCTGACGCTTTGCGCGCGCAGCCAGGCCATAAATTCGCTGGTTTCCTGCTCAACGATCGTTTCCGCCTGCACCGCTGCCGCTTTACGCTGGGCAAGGTTGTGCGAAATGATGCTTTGCAGATCGTCCACGCTGTACAGATAGGCATTCGCCAGCTTGCCGACGTCGGGCTCGACATCGCGCGGAACGGCGATATCCACCAGCAGCATTGGCTGATTACGGCGGGACTTCAGGGCGCGCTCCACCATGCCTTTACCGATGATCGGCAGCGGGCTGGCGGTGGAGCTGATGATGATATCCGCTTCGCTCAGACGGGCGTCGATGTCGCTGAGGGCGATCACTTCTGCCCCCACTTCATCCGCCAGCACCTGAGCGCGTTCGCGGGTGCGGTTGGCGATCATCATCTTTTTAACTTTGTGTTCGCGCAGATGGCGCGCCACCAGCTCGATGGTTTCGCCCGCGCCCACCAGCAGCACAGAGACCGTGGAGAGCGATTCAAAGATTTGTCGCGCCAGGGTACAGGCGGCGAAAGCAACCGAAACGGCACTGGCGCCAATGTCGGTTTCGGTTCGCACTCGCTTGGCGACGGAGAAGGATTTCTGGAACATGCGTTCCAGCTCGCTGGCCTTAAGGTGGCCTTTTTGCGAATCGGCAAAGGCTTTTTTCACCTGACCGAGGATCTGCGGCTCGCCCAGCACCAGCGAATCGAGCCCGCTGGCCACGCGCATCAAATGGCTGACCGCATCGTTATCCTGATGCCAGTACAGGCTGTTGCGCAGCTCTTCTTCGTTCAGGTTGTGGTACTCGCATAACCAGCGGACCAGCGCTTCGTGCAGGTTGTCCTGCTCTTCAACGCTGAGATAGAGCTCAGTACGGTTGCACGTTGACAACACCACGCCCCCCTGCACCATCGGCTGGGCAAGCAGACTGTCCAGCGCCTGGTCGAGCGTGTCCGGCGAAAACGTCACACGTTCTCGCAGTGATACCGGGGCTGTTTTGTGGTTAATACCGAGTGCTAAAAGGGTCATATGAGCGGGAGTAGTACCAGCGTTAATAAGGTTAGCAGGCCGCATCATACAGGATGCGCGAGATCAATAAAAGAGACTGCACCCTTTCGGAGTAATAGGTTATTAGTTGTTATTAACCGTTAATTTGATGATTTAGGACAACTTGAGCGTAGACGCTCCCGCTACCGGGCGCTAGCATTAAGAACTATAACTGCCACGTATCTCAAGGATTTGTCCTCATTATGACCAGACTGATTCGCCTGCTGCCCCTGGCCGCGCTGGTGCTGACCGCATGTTCCATTACGCCGCCTAAAGGGCCAGGTAAAAGCCCGGACTCCCCGCAGTGGCGCCAGCATCAACAGGAAGTGCGCACATTAAGCCAATATCAGACCCGCGGCGCCTTTGCTTATCTGTCGGATCAGCAGAAGGTCTACGCCCGCTTCTTCTGGCAGCAAACCGGCCAGGATCGCTATCGCCTGCTGCTGCTGAACCCGCTTGGCAGCACGGAGATGGAGCTGATTGCCCAGCCTGGCAGCGCCCAGGTCACCGACAATAAAGGGCAGAAATATACCGGTACCGATGCCGAAGAGATGATCGGCAAGCTGACCGGGATGCCGATTCCGATCACCAGCCTGCGCCAGTGGATCCTCGGCCTGCCTGGCGATGCCACCGACTATAAGCTCGACGACCAGTATCGCCTGAGCGAGGTGAACTACAGCCAGAACGGCAAAACCTGGAAAGTGGTGTACGGCGGCTACGACAGCAACAGCAAACCGGCCCTGCCGTCCAGCCTGGAACTGACCGAAGGCAGCCAGCGCATCAAGCTGAAAATGGATAACTGGATTGTCAAATGATGACCCACTGGCCTTCGCCCGCAAAACTGAACCTGTTTTTATACATTACCGGCCAGCGTGCTGACGGGTATCACACCCTACAGACGCTGTTTCAGTTTGTTGACTATGGCGACACGATTTCCATTGAACTGCGTCAGGACGGAGAAATCCGTCTGCTGACGCCAGTTGAAGGCGTGGCCGATGAGGATAAC
This sequence comes from Leclercia adecarboxylata, assembly GCF_006874705.1. Lineage (NCBI taxonomy): Bacteria > Pseudomonadati > Pseudomonadota > Gammaproteobacteria > Enterobacterales > Enterobacteriaceae > Leclercia > Leclercia adecarboxylata. Next base: position 4,588,511 of record NZ_CP035382.1, read on the forward strand.
CTGATCGTGCGCGCCGCCCGTCTGCTGATGCGCGCCGCGCAACAATCCGGACGTCTGCCTGTGGGCAGCGGCGCGGATATCAGCGTTGAAAAACGGCTGCCGATGGGCGGCGGGCTCGGCGGCGGATCATCTAACGCCGCCACCGTGCTGGTGGTGCTCAACCACCTGTGGGGCTGCGATCTCACGGTGGATGAGCTGGCCGCGCACGGGCTGACGCTCGGGGCCGACGTGCCGGTGTTTGTCCGCGGACATGCGGCCTTTGCTGAAGGGGTGGGCGAGATCCTCTCCCCGGCAGAACCGGCAGAAAAATGGTATCTGGTGGCCCACCCGGGGGTCAGCATTCCGACCCCGGTTATCTTTAAAGATCCGGACCTTCCGCGCGATACGCCAGTAAGGTCAATAGAAACGTTATTAAACTGTGAATTCAGCAACGATTGCGAGGATATCGCAAGAAAACGTTTTCGCGAGGTTGATGTCGCGCTTTCCTGGCTGTTAGAATACGCGCCGTCGCGCCTGACTGGCACAGGGGCCTGTGTCTTTGCTGAATTTGATACGGAATCCGCTGCACGTCAGGTGCTCGAGCTGGCTCCAGAGTGGCTGCATGGTTTCGTAGCGCGTGGTATGAACATCTCCCCGCTGCAGCAGGCCATTCTGGCGCAATCTGAGTTTCGGTGACAACGTCACCCTGTTCCAGACGTTGCATCGCGCTCTTTAATACACCGCCTGGATAGCATTCGCCTGGCCCGCACAGTTTACGGCGAACTATCCACCACTGGACGCATGCCTGAGGTTCTTCTCGTGCCTGATATGAAGCTTTTTGCTGGTAACGCCACCCCGGAACTAGCACAACGTATTGCCAACCGCCTGTACACTTCTCTTGGCGACGCCGCCGTAGGTCGCTTTAGCGATGGCGAAGTCAGCGTACAAATTAACGAAAATGTACGCGGTGGTGATATTTTCATCATCCAGTCCACCTGTGCTCCAACTAACGATAACCTGATGGAACTGGTTGTCATGGTCGATGCCCTGCGCCGTGCTTCCGCTGGCCGTATCACTGCTGTTATTCCTTACTTTGGTTATGCCCGTCAGGACCGTCGCGTCCGTTCCGCACGTGTGCCAATTACCGCTAAAGTTGTTGCTGACTTCCTCTCCAGTGTTGGCGTTGACCGCGTTCTGACGGTTGACCTGCATGCCGAGCAGATCCAGGGCTTCTTCGACGTTCCGGTTGATAACGTATTCGGCAGCCCAATCCTGCTGGAAGACATGCTGCAGCTGAACCTGGACAACCCGATTGTGGTTTCTCCGGACATCGGCGGCGTGGTTCGCGCACGCGCTATCGCCAAACTGCTTAACGATACCGACATGGCGATCATCGACAAACGTCGTCCACGCGCTAACGTTTCTCAGGTGATGCATATCATCGGTGACGTCGCTGGCCGTGACTGCGTGCTGGTTGACGACATGATCGACACCGGCGGCACTCTGTGCAAAGCCGCCGAAGCGCTGAAAGAGCGTGGTGCAAAACGCGTATTCGCTTACGCAACTCACCCGATCTTCTCCGGCAATGCAGTGAACAACCTGCGCAACTCCGTCATTGATGAAGTTGTGGTGTGTGACACCATCCCACTGAGCGACGAAATCAAAGCGCTGCCAAACGTGCGTACTTTGACCCTGTCCGGGATGCTGGCCGAAGCGATTCGTCGTATCAGCAACGAAGAATCCATCTCTGCAATGTTCGAACACTAATCGGACGCAGTCTGAAAACCCGCTACGGCGGGTTTTTTTGTCTGTGGTATTTATTTGTATGATTAATGCCTCCTTCACCTGCCATTGATATGACAGATGATGCGCACATGGATGATGATTGTGAAAAACGCTTCCTCTCATGTTCTGCCCTTCCGCGCCCTCATCGACGCCTGCTGGAAAGAGAAATACACCCTGTCACGCTTTACCCGTGACCTGATTGCCGGGATCACCGTCGGTATCATTGCCATTCCGCTGGCGATGGCGCTGGCGATTGGCAGCGGCGTGGCACCGCAATACGGCCTGTACACCGCTGCCGTCGCCGGGATTGTCATCGCCCTGACCGGCGGGTCGCGCTTCAGCGTCTCCGGACCGACCGCCGCCTTTGTGGTGATCCTCTATCCGGTTTCCCAGCAGTTTGGCCTCGCCGGGTTGCTGGTGGCGACCCTGATGTCCGGGGTATTTTTGATTTTGTTCGGCCTGGCGCGTTTTGGCAGGCTGATTGAGTACATTCCACTTTCCGTGACCCTGGGCTTTACCTCCGGGATCGGCATCACCATCGGTACCATGCAGATCAAGGATTTCCTCGGCCTGCAGATGGCCCACGTGCCGGAGCATTACCTGCAAAAAGTGGGGGCGCTCATCATGGCGCTGCCGACAGCAAACCTGGGCGATGCGGCGATCGGCGTGGTAACGCTGGGCACGCTGATCCTCTGGCCGCGACTGGGCATCCGCCTGCCGGGACATCTGCCCGCCCTGCTGCTGGGTTGTGCGGTGATGGGGGTAGTTAATCTGCTGGGCGGACACGTCGCCACCATCGGCTCGCAGTTCCACTATGTGCTGGCAGATGGCTCGCAGGGTAACGGTATCCCGCAGCTTCTGCCGCAGCTGGTGCTGCCGTGGGATATGCCCGGATCCAGCTTCACCCTCAGTTGGGACTCTCTGCGCGCCCTGTTGCCTGCCGCCTTTTCGATGGCGATGCTGGGGGCGATTGAGTCCCTGCTCTGCGCGGTCGTACTGGACGGCATGACCGGCACCAAACACAAAGCCAACAGCGAGCTGGTCGGCCAGGGGCTGGGCAATATCATCGCGCCGTTCTTCGGCGGGATCACCGCCACCGCAGCCATCGCCCGCTCGGCAGCGAACGTGCGCGCCGGCGCAACCTCCCCGGTCTCGGCGGTGATCCACTCGATACTGGTGATCCTCGCCCTGCTGGTGCTGGCTCCCCTGCTCTCGTGGCTGCCGCTGTCGGCGATGGCGGCCCTGCTGCTGATGGTGGCATGGAATATGAGCGAGGCGCATAAAGTGGTGAACCTGCTGCGCCGCGCGCCGAAGGACGACATCATCGTGATGCTTATCTGCATGTCGCTGACCGTGCTCTTTGACATGGTAATTGCGATAAGCGTCGGGATTGTGCTGGCCTCGCTGCTGTTTATGCGCCGCATTGCCCGTATGACCCGCCTGGCGACGGTCAACGTGACGGTGCCTGACGACGTGCTGGTATTGCGGGTGATCGGCCCACTGTTCTTTGCCGCCGCCGAGGGCCTGTTCAGCGATCTCGAGTCGCGCATCGCGGGGAAACGAATTGTGGTACTGAAATGGGATGCGGTTCCGGTACTGGATGCGGGCGGGCTGGACGCTTTCCAGCGGTTTGTGCAACGCCTGCCGGAAGGCTGTGAACTGCGGGTGAGCAATCTCGAGTTCCAGCCCCTGCGCACCATGGCGCGCGCAGGGGTGCAACCCATTGCCGGTCGTCTGGCGTTCTATCCGAACCGCGAGGCAGCGTTAGCGGATCTGTGACATCCGCCGCTGCATCATGATGCCAATCGCCTGCTGGAGCCACTCAAGCACAGCAGGCGTCATCCAGGTGCCCTTCATCAGATGCGGCTCCTGCTGCATCGCCTGGCGGAATTTTTGCTGCGTCACTGGGTCAGTTCCGGCGTAAGACTGGAACAGCGCCAGCCAGTTTTCGGCCAGCTGTTGCGCGGCGTCGGATGCCGGATCTAACGCCTCCGACTGGGCCCGGTGCAGCTTCGCCACCAGCGGTGGCCACTCCATCATGCGATCAAAATAGTGCGCCCGGGTGAAGGCCATCTCCTCCGGCGTGAGATAGTTTTCCCAGATGATGAGCTTTGATTCGGCAAACGCCCGCGTAATGTAATCCGTCATCTCCGCCGTGATGCCCGTTTGTTCGCGCATCTGCGGCTCAACGCTGTGCATCTCGTTGAGACGGTTGAGAAACTCCGGTTTGCCCGCCGTATCCTGCTCGAGGCGAACCATCCAACGCGTAGCCAGATCCCTCGCCCGGGGATCGGAAACCGTAACGTCGTTCTCCAGCAGGTTTTTCACCTCCACAACCAGAGCGGCCCAGATATCCGCCAGCGCCTCCTTGTGCTGCGCAAACGGTAACTGCTGCAACTCGTCTTTACTAAACCAGCGATCGTACATATTCATCAACTCCAGAGTCTGTAGCCAGGACTCCAGATCGAGATCCTCATGGGCATCGAGCCCGGTGCGCAACGCCACAAGCCGGTCGCGCAGCGTGGTGATGCTGCGCACCTGCTTGTCCAGCAGGTGGATTTGCGCCTCGAGCAGTTCCGATAGCGAGAGTGAATCTTTCTCCAGAAAGTCCCTGATTTCAGCAAGTTCCAGCCCTGCCTTTGCCAGCGCCTGAATCATATGCAGACGCTGAACATCGGCCAGATTATAGAGCCGGTACCCTGCCGCGCTTCTGGCAGAAGGCAGCAACAACCCTGTTTGCTCATAATGGTGCAAGGTGCGCACGGTGATCCCGGCGCGTTTCGCCAGTTCCCCGACCTGAATTAACATAACGGCTCCTTCTTGTGCCAGTGGCGTCACTCTGGAGCCTTACGTTACGTGAGGGTCAATAGATGATGCAAAAAAAAACGACTCCAGAGGGAGCCGTTTCGGTATTCATTGGGTTCGCACATTAACTGTGCTTATGCTGATCGCGACGGCAGCGCTTATCGTAGTGGCGCACCCACCAGTATCTGTCGCAGACCTGCTCATGGCCGCTGACGCGGGCACCCGCCAGCCACAATACAGCACCCAGAAAGATGCTCAGCACCGCACCATGTGCAAAATATTGCGGCAGGTCAAGTTGCGGCAGCTGGTTTAAAATGGAATAACCGACGCCAACAACCATGACCACCAATCCCAACCCCATTAGCACGTTACCGAGTAACGAAGCGTTGCTGCGTTTCATATGTCACCTCCGGAACTTTTGGGTTGCAGGGAAATAATCTCCCTAATCCTTGTGTGTAAAGTATAGACAACACCCCTTTTGCTGATTGCGTGAGGGATCACATTTACGCACATCGGAGCAACAAAACTTTACAAATAAGCCTTTGAGTAGCATGAAATTCTAATGGTTCAGAGACGGTATTATTCTGATTCACCGTGACGGCGCGCAGAATTTTGTCAAGCGACGCGGCAGACAGTACACTACGCGCCAGACTTAGCACTTTCAGGAACCAAAACGTGACGATTAAACTGATTGTCGGCCTGGCCAACCCCGGCGCGGAATATGCGGCCACCCGCCACAATGCGGGCGCCTGGTATGTTGATCTGCTGGCCGAGCGGTTGCGCGCTCCCCTGCGCGAGGAACCGAAATTCTTCGGCTATACCTCACGCGTGAACCTGGCCGGAGCCGATGTGCGTCTGCTGGTGCCGACCACGTTTATGAACTTAAGCGGCAAAGCCGTTGCCGCGCTGGCGACCTTCTACCGTATTAACCCGGATGAGATCCTGGTGGCCCACGACGAGCTGGATTTGCCGCCGGGCGTGGCGAAATTCAAACTCGGCGGCGGTCACGGCGGGCATAACGGCTTAAAAGACATCATCAGCAAACTGGGCAATAACCCCAATTTTCACCGTTTGCGCGTCGGTATTGGTCATCCGGGCGATAAAAACAAAGTTGTCGGCTTTGTCCTCGGTAAGCCCCTGGCTTCAGAACAGAAGCTGATCGACGAGGCGGTAGACGAAGCGGTGCGTTGTACCGAAATCTGGCTGCAGGATGGCTTAACCAAGGCCACCAACCGTCTGCACGCTTTCAAAGCGCAATAACCGGCGCGAGACGCCTTTTTTGCCCCGCAGGCTGCGGGTTACGTGTATAATAGGCAAAGTTATTTACTTTTCTTCGACTCGTTAATGTTAACGTGTTGAATATCAAGATATTAAGGTGATTCAGAAATGGGATTCAAATGCGGTATCGTTGGTCTGCCTAACGTTGGCAAATCCACCCTGTTTAACGCGCTGACTAAAGCGGGCATCGAAGCAGCTAACTTCCCGTTCTGCACCATCGAGCCAAACACCGGTGTCGTGCCAATGCCCGATCCGCGTCTGGACCAGCTGGCTGAGATCGTTAAGCCGCAGCGCATTCTGCCAACCACCATGGAGTTCGTGGACATCGCTGGTCTGGTTAAAGGCGCATCCAAAGGTGAAGGCCTGGGCAACCAGTTCCTGACCAACATCCGTGAAACCGAAGCCATCGGTCACGTGGTGCGTTGCTTTGAAAACGACAACATCATCCACGTGAACAACAAAGTGGATCCGGCTGACGATATCGAAGTCATCAACACCGAGCTGGCGCTGTCTGACCTCGACACCTGCGAGCGTGCCCTGCACCGCGTGCAGAAGAAAGCCAAAGGCGGCGACAAAGACGCGAAAGCGGAACAGGCTGCGCTGGAAAAATGCCTGCCACAGCTGGAAAACGCCGGCATGCTGCGCGCGCTGAAAAACCTGACCGAAGAAGACAAAGCGGCGATCAAATACCTGAGCTTCCTGACCCTGAAGCCAACCATGTACATCGCTAACGTCAATGAAGACGGTTTCGAAAACAACCCATACCTCGACAAAGTGCGCGAAATCGCGGCGGCCGAAGGCTCTGTGGTTGTGGCTGTCTGTGCTGCGGTGGAATCTGATATCGCCGAGTTGGACGATGCCGACCGTGAAGAGTTCATGGCCGAGCTGGGTCTGGAAGAGCCAGGTCTGAACCGTGTGATCCGCGCCGGTTACGAACTGCTGAACCTGCAAACTTACTTCACCGCTGGCGTGAAAGAAGTGCGTGCATGGACTATCCCTGTTGGCGCGACCGCTCCTCAGGCTGCGGGTAAGATCCACACCGACTTCGAGAAGGGCTTTATCCGTGCGCAGACAATCGCGTTTGAAGACTTCATCACCTATAAGGGTGAGCAAGGCGCGAAAGAAGCCGGCAAGATGCGTGCTGAAGGGAAAGATTACATCGTTAAAGATGGCGATGTGATGAACTTCTTGTTTAACGTTTAAGGTTGAGCATCCTATTAAGATCCACGCAAATGCATGGATTTTTCATTTCATAGTTGCTCAGATACTATCGTAGAAAGGCAGCTAACATTGAGTTAGCTGCTGAGAAAAATGAATCCATAATGATGGCTTCTAAATCATTGCAGGAATAATACCGTTACGGTATTTTTACTTTTTGTAAGAAGCTATCAATTGTTGAGCCGCTTTTTTCCCCTTTTTAAACTGACTTTCAGATATCGGTTGTCGATAAAACCGACCTATCTCGTCAATGGAAAGTTCATTCGTTATTTTGCCGGGAGAAAATTCCTTATGATAAAGATGATGGAAGCCCCACAAAATGCTTTGAAGCTGTTGAATATCCTCATGGATAATTGTACTGGAAAGATAATTATTTTTTAGATTTTTATCATACAGATCCAGCGCGGCTTGAATACTGCCATAAACATTATTCGGCGCATTCATTGGTAGTACTATCGTATGATTACTGAGTCCGTAGCCTGCGCAGATAAAATCATTATCACTCGCAATAATACGGTTCAAAATTACCGCCTTGTTGAGTTCGTCTTTCCAACCCAGCGCTTTCAAATGCTCATCCGTTATGTGCTGATAATTTACATTGCACAGTGTAGAAAGAGTCCCCATTGATTTCACTATTTTGCCAATTGTCGGAATAATATATTGGTAGGCAAAGTATCCCCAATACTCCTGACGAACGGGGTAGGCTCTAAGCGCAGTTAACAAACCATGACACTGGATTTCTACCGCCATAATAATCTCGGTGTAGAGTGCCTGCAACGATTCGGTGGAAGACTTGTTGATATTATTAAGAATATAGAAAGTCACAAATTCATTTAAATTAAATTGCTTGGTCGCAATATCATATATCGAATCGCGCAGTTGATATAATTGCCTGATAAAACCCACATGCGATAAAGCAAAAGCATAATAATTTATGTAACTTGATAACGCGCTTTTTAGTAAAACCGGAGGGCTGATTCTGGCATCTATGTCATCAGAGTTCCTATGCCCAAAATTCCGGCGCTGAATAGCGAATTCATCAGTATCCGCATGATAGTTTTTGGTAAACACGGACGCCAATGCGGCCAACTTTCGCTTCCCCTCGAAAAGGCTTTTTTTATCCCTTAGGCCGATATATTCCATTTTGGGGTAGCGCTCAAGGAGACGTTCAAAATAGGCTTCCTGAGACAAACCATGGCTATCTTCTGTGTGAAAATAGGCCTGTGCTAACAGCATCCTGCCCAAGGTAGATATGCTTTTAGCAGACCATTTATCGGCAAGAACATCCTTACCATGCGCATGTTTTATATTTTCCATTGCATAAATAAGTGACTTTCTGAATGACACCCGGTCGCGATCGTAATATATGTGGATATGCCCATTTCCACTGTTTCTTTTCATTTTTATCCGATGCTGAAAGAAATGATTCCCCTCACGAAAATGTGTCAATATTGAGAATTTTTCGGCAACCCGGTTTACATCATCTGTCGTGATGGTTTTAAATCCTTTCTTATTACATGCCAATGTTAAAAACTCATCAAGCAAGACCTCTGGCCGTACAGCTTCTCGTTCTTTTTTTGATAAATAGGATGGCGGCCAGGGAAGCACTAGCTTCTCTTTCAAATCCCGAGCGGCAAAAACAATGTCTGCCCCTGAGGTAAAACTATATATCGCCTGAAAAAAAAGTGACGCTTGCTGTGGTTCCTTTTCAATCATATAGAGAAACAGTAAATCGCCAATGCTGTGGGTAAGCTCAGGCTGGGAATTCTCATAATCATCGATAAAGTTATCTATTAGATTAATATCTTCAGGATACAGCGTACCTGCCATATTATAGAAAACCCCGGCTTCAAAAATCCGTTTTAAAGCTAACTCATTATTCATGTCTGCACCCCTGAATCTCATTTGCATTATGGTCTCATCTTATCTCTACATTGCGCGCCACTAACACAACCTCTATCAATTCACAAGGCTAAAACCCAAAAAAAAGCCGGATTTCATCTTTTTTCACGGGTGAGTAACCTGTCTCTATCGAAAACAACGCAGTTCAGTTTATCAAACACCCGGAGGCAGTATGCAGGATAACAATGATTCAAGTACAAAATTACCCCTAATTCTCTCCCGGGAGGGAGAATTGATTCCGGCATCAGGTGGGGGTGGCGGCGGGAGTGACGACTATATACGGGGGCTTCGTGATGGCGTATCGATTGGCGTGCAAGCCGGTTATGAGTACGCTATTGATCGTGTTAAGGAAATCATTCCCGAACTCGTGCAGCAAGCCATTAGTGAGCTGCCAGACATTAAAAAAGCGCTTTCAGACGGGTTAAGACACGGTAGCCCAGACTGCGGCAAAGCACTTGTTGAACACTACCGTTACAAAAAAAGTGGAAACTACCTCAACTAAAAGGGGGCCGACGTGGTAAAGATCATTTACCACGTCGCGCTGATAATAATGTTAATACGTTCCCAATAATTATATTAATGACATTTCATTCTTATGGTTAAATTCTACCGGAGAGTTAATATATATCGCGAAGAACAAAAACAAACGTTCATTGATGTTAATATTTTTTGAAACCACCTCTAAGGCTTTTACTTAAGGTAATCCTTCCTGCTATCAAACATTATTCCCATTAATTTGATTTTTTTTTTCAACGAAGCGACCTCTCTCCTCTCCGGTACGCCGCAGGCGTGGTCGACAGCTGATTGCGGAAGTGATGGCGCATGGTCGCTACGCTGCCAAATCCCACCTGTTCAGCAATCCGCTCTATCGACAGCTGGGTGTTCTCCAGTAGATCCTGGCTACGAGTCAGGCGAGCATGAAGCAACCACTGGGCAGGTGTTTTGCCGGTGGTCGCCGCAAAACGGCGCAGAAAGGTACGGGGACTCATGCCGACAAATTTCGCCAGCGAATCGACGCTGTGCGGAGCGGCAAGGTTTTCAAGCAGGTAATCAAAGAGCGCGCCAAGCCGGTGGCCCTCATAGGCGACAGGCACCGCCTGCTGGATAAACTGCGCCTGGCCGCCATCACGATGGGGCGACACCACCAGCCGACGCGCCACCTGGTTAGCCGCCACGCTGCCATAATCCCGGCGCACCAGATGCAGACACAGGTCGATACCCGCGGCGCTGCCGGCGGAGGTCAGCACATCACCGCTGTCGATATACAATACGTCAGGGGACACCTGAATGGCTGGATAACGCTGCTGCAGCAGGTCGGTGTAACGCCAGTGGGTGGTGGCCTGACGATTATCGAGCAACCCTGCGGCGGCCAGCACAAAGACGCCAGAACAAATAGATAAAATTCTCGCCCCACGCTGATGGGCGGCGACCAGCTGCTCACACAGCGCGGCGGGTACCGGGACATCGGCGCCCCGCCAGCCAGGAACGATAATGGTCCCGGCCTCCGCCAGCAGCTCCAGCCCGCCGTCGACCACCAGCCGGATGCCGCCCGTGGCGCGCAGCTCCCCCGGTTCGACACCCGCCACCGCAAAGCGATACCAGTGATCCCCCATTTCAGGGCGGGCAAGGCCAAAAATTTCCACAGCGATGCCGAATTCAAACGTACACAAGCCGTCATAGGCCAGCGCAACCACCAGAGGATTTTTCATCACCGCACTCAGGGTATTTTTGTCATGATCTCGATGGTATATGGCATTTCTGCCAGCTGTCAAAAGCGCGCTGCCGCCGTAGAGTAAAGTCTCAATCCTGGAGGAAAGTATGAGCTATGTGACTGATTACCCTGCCGCGGCGGCAGAAAACGCGGTGAACCATTTTTTACAGCGACTGAGCGTGGAGACAGATTGTGCCGATGTCTGGAGTGCCTTCAAAGAGGGGGATACCGATTTTGTGTTGCTGCACGTGGTGGGCAGCCCGGAGATCTTTGCCCGGCGCCATATTCCGGGCGCCCTGCATCTGCCCCATCGGGAGATCACCGCCCAGCGGATGGCGGAATGGCCAGCCGATACCCTGTTTGTGGTCTACTGCGCCGGGCCGCACTGCAACGGTGCCGATCGCGCGGCGCTGAAGCTGGCGCAGCTGGGTCGCCCGGTGAAAATTATGATTGGTGGCATGACCGGGTGGGCCGACGAAGGTTTTGCTTTTAACGACCGGTAAAGCAACAGCGACCCCGTATCATCTGCGGGGTCGCTGGCACTCCCCTTACCTGCCCGTCGCCGGATAGATGGTCTGCTCCGGCAGCACCCGGCGATCAAAACGTCTGAACGCATAGTACAGCGCCGCCGTACAGAACCAGCCGATGATCCACGACACGTCATTGTCGGCGAAGATCCACGTTAGGGAGCCGTGATAGAGCGGGTTTTCAATGAACGGCAGTTGGATCAGGACACCAACGGCATACACGCTAATCCCAAACATATTCCAGTATCCGTAGCGTTCACGCGGATCGAACAGCGCCGGAATATCCACCGCTTTACGGGAAATAATAAAATAGTCGGTCAGGCTGATGGCGCTCCACGGCACGAAAAACGCCAGCAGGAACAGCAGGAAATGGGTGAAGTGTTTCAGGAATGCCGGTTCGCTGAGCAGCGCAATCACGCAGGAGATAGCCACCATCAGCACCACAAAGATCACCCGGCTTCTCTGGCTCAGCGTGGTCTGGTTGCGGAAACCCGACACGATGGTAGTCAACGACATAAAGCTGCCGTAGGCGTTCAGGGTGGTGAAGGTGATTTTGCCGAAGCAGATCGCAAAATAGATCACCATCGCCATCGCCTCGCTTTTGCCCAGCCCGACAATGTAGCTCACCTCATGTCCCTTGAAAGCGCTGCCGGCAATCGCCGCGGTGATCACCCCGAGGGTCATCGAGGCCTGGGTGCCCAGCACCGTACCGCTGAAGACGGAGAAGAAGGTTTTCACCCCGGAGACGTCTCGCGGCAGATAGCGCGAGTAGTCCGACACGTAGGGACAAAAGGCGATCTGCCAGGATGAAGAGAGCGACACCGCCAGCAGGAACATCGGCATCGAGAAGTGGTTGTTCTGCGCAATCGCCCCCAGATCGCTGGACATCAGCAGGGCGATAAACAGGTACACAAACGCCAGTACGCCCACCACGCTCGCCACCTTGCCGAGCTTGTGGATCACGCGATAGCCCAGCACAGCAATCACGATAATGATCGCGCTGAACAGGATCATCCCCGCCACGTTCGATACCGACAGCAGTTTCGCCATCGCCTGTCCGGCCAGCACCGTTCCGCTGGCGGAGAAGCCAACGTACATCACGCATACCAGCACCAGCGGGATCACCGCCCCCAACACGCCAAACTGAGCGCGGCTGATGATCATCTGCGGCAGGCCCAGACGTGGCCCCTGCAGGGCATGGAATGACATCACCGTCGCCCCGATCACCTGCCCCACCAGCAGACCAATAATGGACCACACCACATCGCCGCCCAGCACCACCGCCAGCGCGCCGGTCACAATGGCCGTGATCTGCAGGTTGCCGCCAAACCACAGCGTGAACTGACTGAAGGGGTGACCATGACGTTCATTATCCGGGATGTAATCGATGGAGCGCGTTTCCGACAACCGCGTCCCGTTTTTCTTTGACTGCGTTTCTGAAGACGAAAAAGACGACATAGCTTCCTCTCTGAATGGATAATGAATGACCGCCAGACACCCTGCCTGCGTCAGGGCAACGCCACATGACAGATCATGTATATACAACCATTGACATCTGCCGACACGAATCTGATGATGGATTTGTGAACTGAACTGTGAATAATTTGTAATTATTTTGAAAATTATCTGTAGCACATATGAATCATTAACCACCACAATCAGGGTCAGACGGACATGATTACCCCCTTTACGCTTGCTTCCCTGCCGGTCACCCCGTGGAAAAACGGGGCGGGCGAAACCCGGGAAATTGTCAGTATTCCCTCGGCGGATGCCCCCTTTCTGTGGCGAGCCAGCATCGCTACGCTCGGCCAGGATGGACCTTTCTCCCTCTTCCCAGGTGTCGACCGGGTGATTATGCTGCTCGGCGGTTCCGGGCTGTGGCTGCGCGGCGACGACCTGCTGCACCGCCTTGAGCCCGGCGTACCCTGGGCCTTTCCTGGCGAGTGGCCGCTTGCCAGCGAGGGTGTCACCGGGCCGGGCCTGGATTTTAATGTCATGACCCAGCGCAGCCGGGCCCGCGCGCAGGTGACCATTGCCACCAGCGCTCTGCGACCCGGGGCGGAGGGCATCGCATATGTGCTGAACGGTCACTGGCAGTTAGCCGGAAATCATTGTTCGCCTGCCAGCGGGATCTGGTGGCAGGGGGAGACGCCGGGCGAGCTTGTGCCACACTCAGAGGAGGCGTCGCTGCTGCTGGCGGAGATCCGCCGTCATGATGAGAGAACAGACAGGAGTGCAGATGAGTAACAACAGACGAGCGGTTCCCGGGATCCGCCATTACGCCGGGCCGGCGGGCGGCTGGGGAGCCTTAAAAGCCACGGCCATTGCCGTGCGCACGCAGATGGATGCCTTTGACGCCCCCGCCATCCTGCTGCGCACCAACCAGCCCGACGGCTTTGACTGCCCGGGCTGCGCCTGGCCGGACAAAGAGCACAAGTCCACCTTTCAGTTTTGCGAGAACGGCGCCAAGGCGGTGACCTGGGAAGCGACCACGAAGCGCGTTACTCCTGAATTTTTCGCGGAGCACACCGTCAGCACCCTGTGGGCGAAAAGCGATTTTGAGCTGGAGGGCTATGGCCGTCTGACCCATCCCATGAAGTACGATCCGCAGAGCGACACCTTTCGCCCGGTAGAGTGGGACGAGGCCTTTGCCCGTATCGGTGAGGTACTGCGCAGCCTGGCGCCGAATCAGGTGGAGTTTTACACCTCCGGGCGCGCCTCGAACGAAGCCGCGTTCCTGTATCAGCTGTTTGCCCGCGAACTGGGCACCAATAACTTCCCCGACTGCTCCAACATGTGCCATCAGGCCACCAGTGTCGGTCTGCCCCGCTCCATCGGCATTGGTAAAGGCACCGTCTCGCTGGAGGATTTTGACCACACCGAGCTGGTGATCTCCATCGGCCATAACCCGGGCACTAACCACCCGCGGATGATGGGTACCCTGCACGAGCTTGCCCGCCGGGGCGTGCCGATTATCGTCTTTAACCCGCTGCGCGAAACCGCCCTGGAGCGCTTCGCCGATCCGCAAAACGTCCGCGAGATGGCGACGTACAGCGCCACCGATATCGCCTCAACCTACTATCAGGTGAAAGCCGGGGGCGACGCCGCCGCGTTAAAGGGGATCGCCAAACACTTGCTGGTGCTGGACGCGCTGGATCGCGACTTTATCGCCACCCAGACCCAGGGGTTCGCGGAGTTTGCCGCCGACATCGCCGCCACTACCTGGGAGGCCATCGAACGCGAGTCCGGGCTCAGCCGCGCCGATCTGGAGAACGTGGCGCAGATCTACGCCAAATCCCACGCCACCATCATCACCTACGGCATGGGGATCACCCAGCACAACAAGGGCACCGCCAACGTGCGCCTGATTGCCGACCTGCTGTTGCTGCGCGGCAATATCGGCAAGCCCGGAGCAGGTATTTGCCCGCTGCGCGGCCACTCCAACGTGCAGGGTAACCGCACGGTGGGGATCACCGAAAAACCGACCACCGCCTTCCTCAACCGGCTGGGCGAGGTGTTTGGCTTTACGCCGCCGGCCGCCCACGGCCACGACGCGGTGCAGGCCGCCCAGGCGATGATCGACGGCGAGGCCAAAGCGCTGCTCTGCCTCGGGGGCAATTTTGCCGTAGCGATGCCCGATCATGACAAGGCTTTCCCGGCGTTCAAAAGCCTCGATCTCAGCGTACATGTTGCCACCAAGCTGAACCGCACCCACCTGCTTGTCGGCAAAGAGACGTATCTGCTGCCCTGCCTCGGGCGCACCGAGCTGGACATACAGCGCAGCGGCCAGCAGTCGATCACCGTGGAAGATTCCATGTCGATGGTGCATGCCTCCAGCGGGAAGCTGAAACCGGCCTCGCCGTGGCTGCGCTCGGAGCCGGCCATTGTCGCCGGGATAGCCCACGCCACCCTGACGAACAGTAAAACAGACTGGCTGGCGCTGGTGGCCGATTACGATCGCATCCGCGACCGGATCGAACAGACTCTTCCCGGCTTTGAGAACTTCAATGAACGGATCCGTATTCCCGGCGGATTCCGCATGCCGCTGCCGCCTACCGAGCGCGTCTGGCCTACCGCCAGCGGCAAGGCGATGTTCTCCCTGTTTGACGGCGTAACGGAGAACAGCCCGGGGGAAGGTGAAAACGTGCTGCGCCTGGTCACCCTGCGCAGTCACGACCAGTACAACACCACCATCTACGCCCTGGACGATCGCTATCGTGGGGTGTTTGGTCGCCGCGACGTGTTGTTTATGAATGAAGAGGATATGCAGCAGCTGGGGCTGGAGCATGGCGACCGGGTGGATATCACCACCGCCCTGCCCGACAGTCGGCAGCGCCTCGACGACATCACCCTGGTGGCCTACAGCATTGCGCCGGGCACGGTGGCTGCCTACTACCCGGAGGCTAACGTGCTGGTTCCGCTCAATTATCTTGATAAGGAGAGCGGCACGCCATCGTATAAATCGGTGCCGGTACGTATCACCCTGCGTTCAAAAGAGATGAGGACGCTATAGCGCGCCATGCGCATTAAACAGGCAAAGGTGTCTTCGCGTAGACAGATTGTCTTATTTGGTTCATGCTAAGACTATATCAGTCACGCTGAGCTGAGGGAGCGATCACATGACGAAGCACCTGAACCTTAACTCTGAAGCCCGCGGCGATCGCGATCTCATCGCCATCAGAGCTGCAATGAACATTCTGGATAAATGGGGCTGCTCGACAGAGCAACAGCAGAACATTCTGCAACTCTCCAGAGCGGCGCTCTACAAATACCGCCAGAAAGAGACGAAGACGGCCTCGCTGACTCACGATCAGTTAACCCGGATCAGCTACCTGCTGAATATGCACTCGGCGCTGCGGATCGTGTTCAGCAACCCCGAGAACGTCTACGGGTTTATGTCCATGGCAAATCATAATGCTTACTTCAATGGAGCAACGCCATTGTCCCTGATTGAGGGGGGGGAGTTCGGCAACCTGCATGAAGTCGCCAAGCGGGTTGATGTCCTGCGCGGAGGCCTGTCCGGATGATCCATCCTGAGATCCCCAGAACGGCACAAACTCCCATCAAAGGCTACCGCCTGCTCCATACCAAGTACCCTGCCATTTACGTGTTCGAGGACGTTGCCACCCCGGAAGAGTTTGACGTTCTCTATGACATCCAGAAATTAACCAATCCACGCCTGTCGCAGGAAGTGGGAAATCTGGCGCTGCTGCCTCGCGAGGAGTGGGTGCTGGGGATCCGCGGCGCACATTATGCAATGGCGGCCTTCACCCATATCAACCCCGACGGCAGCCGCTTTTCGAATGGCGATTTTGGCGTCTACTATCTCGGGAACAGCCAGGAAACGGCGCTGGCCGAAGTGGTCTATCATTGCCGGCGCTACTGGCAGAACGTGCCTGAACTGAAGTTCGAACGGTTCGAGTACCGTTGTCTGGAGACGGAGCTGAGCGGCTCGTCCTTTGCCGATATCACCGGCCTGCCGGATACGCACCCCTGGTACCATCCAACGGACTACCGCGCACCGCAACAGCTGGGCGCAAGCCTGCGCGTCGCGGGTGAGACCGGCATAACATACCGCTCGGTTCGCCACCGGGAAGGTATTTGCTGGGCACTGCTAACCCCGAAACCTATCACCAGCATTATTCAGACCTCCCTGCACCAAATCATCTGGGACAAAGGCATGGTCAGCGTCGGGCTGGTGACGCCTACGTAAGAGCAATATTCAGGCATTATCACCATCTAAAAGCGAAGTGCCGTAAGAGTTGTCGATGGTGCAGAGCCAACGGTCATTTTCCAGGCGGAAGACATAGGTTGCCCGACGCGTTATCTCAGCAGTTCCACCCAGTTCATCCGGATAAAAAAGCTGGGTTTCCATGATCACCAGCGCATCTCCGCCGCCTTCGATGATCTGCATTTCGCCCTGTTTGACGATGAGCCGATCCTGAAAATAGTCCGAGATAGAGATAAACGCGCTGCGGATATTGTTTTTGCCCTTAACGATCGTACCGGGCTTAACCACCAGCACGGCGTCTTCAGCGTAATACTCCATCAACGAATCGAAATCTTTGGCTGTGATCGCCCTGTCACAGGCCTTAATGATCTGGCGAAGCGGATGTTCGTTCATGTGCTTTTCTCCTGGTGAGTGGCTGCCTGTATTCACTCTATCATCAGACGGCGCAATGTGTAGGCCGGGCAAGCGAAGCGCCCCCGGCATGCCTTTACTATTCAAAGATTAATGCGCCAATAAATACCCCGCCGCGCAAAACGCCACTACCCCGGCAATGACCGTGGCAAATAACCCGCGGGTCAGAATGCCCACCAGCGTGGCAAATCCCGCCGCCAGCAGCGAAATGCTGATCCCGGAATCGGTCATCGCGGGCTTGCTCAACAGTTCAGCGGCGACCAGGGCGGCCATGATGGCGGTGGGGATAAAGCTCAGCCACTGTAATAGCACATCCGGCAGACGGAAGCGGGACAGCAATAACACCGGCACGGTACGCATCAGAGCGGTGACCAGCGCCGAGGCGAGAATGGTCAGCAGAATATGTCGTTCCATCTTATTTTCCTTTCCGGGTGCGTAACAGCAGCGTCGCCAGGGTCGCGGCAAGGGAGGCGGCCACAATCACCACCAGACTGAGCGAGCCATTCCCGGCAGTTAACAGCGTAATGACCACCGCGACAGCGATATTGATGGTTTCGAGTACCTTTCTGCGGCTGGCGAACCACATCATCAGGATCAGGCCGATAAACATCGACACCAGGCTAAAGCCCAGCCCCTCCATCAGCGATGCAGGCAGCGTGGTCGCCAGCCAGGCACCGGTCACGCAGGCGATGATCCAGTTCAGCCAGGCAGTCACGTTCAGGCCCAGCATCCAGGCATAGCTGATGTTGCCCTGTGGGCTGGCGCGCTGAACCGCCACGCCAAAGGTTTCGTCCGTCAGCAGCAGCCCGCTGACCACTTTTTGCAGCGTGGTGTAGTCGCGAAAAAAGACGCTCATGGAGGAGCTCATCAGCAGGTAGCGCAGGTTCACCAGCAGCACGCTCAGCACCACGGATGCCATTTCGGCTCCCGCCGCCCACAGAGAGTAAAACAGAAACTGCGCCGACCCGGCGTAGAGGGCACTGGCCAGCAGGGCAATTTGTCCGGTGGTAAAACCCGAGAGCGTGCCGATCGCCCCGGCGGCAAAGCCAATGCTCCAGTAGCCCGCAATGGTCGGGATACAGGCGGCAATACCGGCCCGAAATTCGCCCGTCGCGGACGCGGGGTGCCCGGTATTTATCTTCGTTAACATTATTGCTTCCCTTGTATTGCTTAGTGCGATAACTATCTTAAGAATCAACACCAAAAGCCAGAGTAAAAATGAGATCTGGTTTGTAGGCCGGGCAAGCGAAGCGCCCCCGGCATTGCTCCACCCCGCCACGATGTGCACTATTTCAGACACTCAGTTTTAACGCGCGAAACACCGCCATCACCATGCCAATGATAATAATGGCGATCAGGATGCTGACAGAGCGCATGACCGCCTGAATCGGCTCGGTCAGCCACAACGACTCCTGGATATAAACGATGATCCAGGCAACGGTAAACTGCCGACCAAAATAACTGACGGACGGCTTTCCCTGTTGCAGGTGACACCCCAGCCATAACCCCGCAACCAGCGTGGCAATATAAACCGGGGGATAATGGTGCATGACGGGTAAAAGGATCAAACTCAGCAATGTAGCGGCCATGCAGCCGTATAAACGTTGCTGCATTCGTTGGCTGACCTGCTGCTGTACGGGCTGAGTTGAGGCCGGAAGAATAAAGACCGCCAGCACGGAAACCATCGCCTGCCAGAATCCCGTCAGCTGGAAAACAAGCAGTATCGGCGTCACCAGTAACAAGGTGATCCCGGCCTGCAGGGGCAACAGCGGTCGGCGGGGCGGCTCAGGGTGACTATTTTGCTGCGGCGTTGCAACCTGTCTGCGACGGTTCAACGGGTAAAAGAGTATCGTAATCGCAATACAGACTGCACAACCCAGCACCACCTCTTCGATGCGGTTAAACGTAAAACGTAGCAGATGGCGAAATTCACTGTTCTTCTGCGCTTCCGCCATCACCATCATGGATGTGACCGCCCCCAGTACCCAGGAGTATGACCAGCGGGAGACGTCCGCCCGCCATACCGCCACGCCCCCGACAATTGCGCAGAACAGGACCAGAAACGCCGCATCCTGGATGAGATACGTGGTAAGCAGGAGTGCCAGCACACCGCCAAGTACCGTCCCTGTCACCCGGTTGAAAGCCCGGACCGTCGAGGCCTTGACTGACGTATTCATGACCGCGTAGCTACTGAGTGCTGCCCAGCCAGGGTAATCAAAACCCGCCAGATCGGACAACAGCACCGACACCAGCACGGCAGCGATAACCTGAATCGCGAATATCTCTTTCAGCGTTACTGCGACCAGACGATTTAGCCACTGTTTGAGTTGAGCGGTCGGTGAATGAAAGCTGATGTTCACGATCTTCTCCCTCTTTTTATTTGGCTAAAAGGGAGTGTAGTTAGCCGCGCAGGGCAAGCAAATCACCCGGTATGACCTTTCTGGAAGCCGCCTCGCAAAGCCTTAAGCAACCTGATGTAATTCGGGGTGAACTCTTTTTTTCAGAGGATCGGCGTCATAGAGTGACGGCGTTGCGGCACATCCGCAATCGGGCCCAGGAACCCGTACTTTCACGCCACGGCAATATTTTTGTCGCGACAGCGCTCATCCCTTTAAAATCACGGTGGCGCTGGCGGAGCAGCCGCAAGGCTGGCCGTTTTTGTCGTGCACGGCATTCCTACCTCCGTCAGCGCTACTACTTCGCTGCGCCGCACTGGTGAGTGTGTTGCTTGAAACTGACAATAGAGAAACATGTACTGCGCTCTGTGAACGTGTGCTGCATGGCCTGCGCCAGCTGCGGGAACTCGGCAATGCCGACCTGCCGCCGTACCTGGTCACACAGCTTATCGTGGGGGAGAAAGTCACCTCCTGCGTACCGGAGTGCTGGCAGGAAACTGCGCTACAGGTGGACTATGCGCAGGCGTTAACGCAGGCGCTGCTGGCAGGTACTCTGCCGCCTGGCGTGGCGAAGGAGTTAACGGGTTTGCTGCATGATATGGTGTGGTTGTTGGCGGAGTTTGTGAAGGAGCCGTATATTACCGTGCAATAAGAACTGATGAAAATCACTGCAGCGTTTAGCGATAAGCAGGGCTATGACGAGCCCCTTTAATACAATCATAGACAAGTTTTCTGCGGGATGGAACGTGTAAAAAGGTTTAACTTTTGGGAATTATTAATCTGATTTTGTACAATAGCGCATAGGGGAATTTGACTGTTGCTAAAGAACAAAATGTAACCATTTATACTTGATAAGTGCCCTATGGTTGACTCAATAAGGTCATTTAGACTTTCTTACTATAAGATCCATTGTTAGACTTGCTATATGCAATATTTGGGTGGCAAAACATATGAGGTAAAGCTATGGCTGATCTGCTTTCAGACTTGCCTGCACTGTTGGCCGAAACTGTGCTTGAAATGCTTACCCAATAAACCTATCAACAAATTAGCTTCACTTGAGCGTTAAAAATTAAATGGATAAAAAAAATCGTGTCACTAAGCCCATCGCGATCGATCTATTTGCAGGTGCAGGTGGATTCTCTCTTGCAGCTGTACAAGCTGGTTGCACAATTGCCATTGCTATAGAAAATGACGCTTATGCTGTAAAAACCTATACAACTAATATACTTAAGTACGATGCAGCAAAAAAGGCCAAGGTACTTGATAGAAGCATACTTGAGTATGTCCCTGAATCAGTACGTGATGAATTTCTCGGAAGCACGGTGTGCGATTTGCTTTTGGGAGGGCCCCCTTGTCAAGGCTTCTCTACGCATCGAATACTGGATGCTGGCGTGAATGACCCTAGAAATCAACTGGTTCTTGCGTATTTCAAATTCGTTAAAGCTTTTCGACCTCGCGTTTTCTTGATGGAGAATGTTCCCGGCATACTTTGGGAACGCCATAAAGCATTCCTCGAAAAATTTTATGAAGAAGGAGCCAGGGCTGGCTATACAATTTTTAGTCCTGTCGTATTGGATGCTAGAGATTTCGGCGTACCACAACGTAGAAAACGTGTTTTCATCTTAGGGGTGAGAGACCCGATAGATGCGGAAAGTTTTGTCTGGCCACCAAAGGCAACTCACATCGCACCAGGGAAAGCTAAAGCGGGACAAAAACAGTGGATCTCATGCGCAGATGTTTTTAAAGCCGCTCCTGTTAATGATGAAAATGACATTCATATGAATCACGGCTCCGACTTAGTTAATGCATTTCGCAACACACCACCAAATGGGGGAAGCAGAAAAGATTCAGGACGAGTACTTCCATGTCATGAAAAACATGATGGACACAAAGATGTCTATGGCCGAATCAATCCAGCTGAGCCTGCACCAACGATGACAACAGCATGTATTAATCCCTCAAAAGGCCGTTTCGTACATCCAACAGAACATCATGGCATTACACTTCGACAAGCAGCTAGAATCCAGACATTTCCTGATACTTTCACTTTCATTGGTGGCCTTACTGCTGCGGGCCGGCAAATCGGAAATGCAGTACCTGTTGAGCTAGGCAGGTATTTGATCAAATATATCAAAAGTAATTTACTTGACAGATCCTTAGACCAGACGGGAGTTGATGCATCTTCAAGCGTCAAAGAGAAGGAAATAGAGAAAGTATGATTGAGACACTTGCCTTTCGTACCCAAGCCAGGACGGTTGATCACCTCGGGCGCGAGCAAATCGCTGACTGCCCAACAGCTATCTCTGAGCTTTGGAAAAATGCCTACGATGCTTATGCACGCAACGTAAGCCTACATATTTTTGATGATCCGGAGCCAGTAGCAGCTGTTTACGATGATGGACACGGCATGAGTTATGATGAATTTATCAATCGTTGGCTCATTGTCGGAACAGATTCAAAATACTATGAAAGTGCTTTGGATAAAGATGACCGGGACGGTTTACCAAAACGAACTAAGCAAGGCCAAAAAGGAATTGGCCGACTATCATCAGCAAATCTTGGTCCCCTACTATTAATTGTCAGCAAAAGAAAAAATGCGGACTTTGTTGCCGCGCTGATAGACTGGCGTATTTTCGAGAATCCATACCTTATTTTATCAGATATTGAAATACCTGTTACTCAATTTGTTGAACGGTCAGAACTCTTTCAATTGCTTCCTGATTTATTTAACCGTTTAAAGGATAATTTATGGGGTGGTAATTCTGACGAAAAAAGAGCAAAACGACTGAAACTCGCATGGGATATTTATGACAGGCTCGTGTTAGATAATGATCCTAAAGCCAAAAAACCATCAGAACTTATTGCTAACACAATAATTAAAGCACGCTTTGAAGAACGCCATTTTGAGCCTTGGCTAGTTTGGAATGAAAAAAGACAACATGGCACAGCCTTAATCGTTTCTGACATTAATTACGACCTCAAAGCGCAATTATCATCTATCGAATTGGACTCGAATGTAAAAAATATTCGACAGTCTTTTTTTAGCACACTCTCTGCGTTTACTGATCCCTATGTTGGGGTCGATGCCAGTGAGTTCAACGCCTTTGATCCTGACTTTTCCTATGAAGTTAAAACATGGCTAGGTAAGCTATCAACTACTATCATTGAAAATGATAGAGATGCCATCAACCGAGAAGTCACAGAACAAATGGAACACGTGTTATCTGGAAATATTGATGAATTCGGTGTCTTTAGGGGTCAAGTAAAAGCTTTTGGAGAGTGGCGAAAAATTGGAAATGATTATGTAATTTACCCTCCTAAAGATCTAACAATACCGAAAGGACCTAGTACATTCATTGGTCCATTCAGCATACATGTGGCTACATTTGAACAAACAAGAGAGAACTCGACCCTCTCGCAAGAAAATTTTGTTCGATTCATCGAACTAGCTAAACAACATAGTGGTTTTCTAATATTCCGTAATGGGTTACGAGTCCTGCCATATGGGTGAGAAACTAATGACTTCTTTGAAATAGAAAAACAACGTAGCATCAATGCTGGACGAGAATTTTGGAATGCCAGACGTATGTTTGGTCGTATCGCAATTTCGAGAGAGTTGAACTCAAATCTGCGTGATAAAGCTGGTCGTGAAGGCTTTATCGATAACCGCGCAACTAAGGTTTTGCGTGAGGTCGTAAAAAACATACTGAAACGAGCAGCTTACGAATTTTTTGGGAGTAATGCGGTTCTCCGAAAAGAACTTCTACCTGACATTAAAGCTCAAAATGAAAAAGAAAAAGCTGAAAATGAACGAAAGAAGCTCGCAAAAACAAACGCTCAAAAATTTCGGTCACGATTAAAAATGAACTTACCACTTTTGGTATCAATGATTTCTGAGACGCAGAATTTATTGGCTAATGCTCATATCAAATGTGAACAGGACCTAGATGATACGCAAACACTGATAAGTGAATTAAATATGCGGTTGGCTGATTTAAGAGTAGTTGGAGCTCCAGCAAAACTAGGGGCTGTGGAAGAGGATTATCGCTCATTCAGAGCTATGTATGCTGAAATGCTTGAGCGTATCCGAGCTCTCGAAGGGAAACGAGCAATTGCGATTCAGAATATAAATCCAGCAAAACCAGAAGATATTGCTAGAAAACAACTTAATAGTCACGCCAGCAGATTACAGGCACGTCTTAAAAGTTGGCGAAAGTCGATTGATAATATACAGGAAACGGAGAGAGAAAGAGTTTCAGCACTCTTTGACGAACGTAATAAGGCTTTTCATCTTGAAACAATGCCTTTAGTTGATCAAGTACGATTGGGCATTCTTGGTCTTGATCAAGTACTAGAAGAGATGAAAAATATTTACACAAAACTTGATGCTGAAAATGAAGATACTTTTCAATCTTATTTAAACTCTCTTGAATTGATGAGTGAAAATATCAATATCGAGCTGATTGCTAGGCAAGGGACAGCAGATAACATTATCTTACGAGACGATTTAAATCGTCTCAATCAAGTTGCTCAATTGGGAATAACTGTTGAAATACTTGGGCATGAACTAACCAACAACGAACGAATGGTTAGAGAAGGGCTAAGACAAATTCGTTCTGCGGGAGCGATTCCAGGTACAAATCTAATCATAGAAGGATTTGAGGCAATTAGTCAACAACTTGAGTTTCTATCTCCATTAAAAGTATCAGGCAACAAAACCCGTCGAGAAATTAATGGTAGAGAAATTGAAAATTATATCATCAGCTTTTTTGAAACGGTCTTGCGAAACAGAAAAATCAAAATACATGCGTCGGATGAATTTCGTATGTTTTCGATATATGAGCAACCATCTCGTTTGTATCCTGTTTTCGTTAATTTAGTTAATAATAGTGTCTATTGGTTGGTTACTACACAAACCTTAGATCCTGAAATTTATCTTTCGACTAAAGATAGGAAGATAATAGTTTCCGATAACGGACCAGGTATCAACCCAGTTGACCAAGATAATCTTTTTAAAATGTTCTTTACTCGGAAATCCAGTGGGGGAAGAGGTATTGGATTGTATCTCTGTCGAGTAAATTTAATGGTTGGTGGCCATTCTATTGAGTACGCAACAGAGCGTAAGTTTAGGCCACTAGATGGAGCTAATTTTATGATCGAATTTAAGGGAGCTAATTTTGGCTGAGGCAAATACTTTGCAGGGTTTGGTTAGCGAAGCTTTCATCGCTCCGCTACGATCTGTATTAATTATTGATGATCAATACCCTACTTGGGAGGAAATATTTAACTCTAAGATTGAAGGACAAGAAAATTCTCCGCAAATAGAAGAAATCTCAAGCAAGAAAAAGTGGAAAAATTCAGATATTGCAATCGAAGTTATGAACTTGATAAAAGAATTTCGTAGTCGAAAACCAGGTTTTATTATTGATATTCATGATGGAGTTTCATCCAATTCAGCTCTAAAAACAGCTGGTAGCGAATCTGCAAGCCAACTGGCTAATCATCTTCATCAATCAGATTTATTAATTTTAGATTATAATCTCGAAGGTGCTGAAGCCGGAACGGGAGGGGAAATTGCACGCAAAATTCTATCTTCTGTTTTAGATAATCAAAATTTTAATTTGGTAGTAGTTCATACAAGCGAGGAGTTAGATAACGTCATTTATGAGTGCCTTCGTTCACTAATGATGAGTTGTACATCTCAATATGATGATAAATGTAAAGAACAAATAAATATTTTAGATGACTTGATTACTGAAAAAGAAGATGCAGACGAGTTTGATAGATCAATTATCGAAGAAAAGCTTGATATGGCTTCTTACTTCCAAGCACGACATCCTGATGGTGGCCTGCAAAAAGCTCTTGGCGAGTTTATGAGTGGTAGAGGTAGCTATGCTAGCTTAACTGCATGGGCAAATGAATTAACACTAAGACCACAACAAAAGAAATGGTTCTTTTATTGGGCAATACAGTTATTTGAGGCTAGATATCTTGCAGAGTTTACTGTTACTCCGCCAATAGGCTTATCATGGAATATTTCCAACACCTGTAGGTGGTTACGTACTTCCAAAGGGTTTGTATGCTTCGTAAGCAAAGGTCCAGAAAATCTATTAACAGAGCTCGAGAATGCATTGGTCGATTGGAAGCCTACCCCATCTCGTTTACTATCGGCAAAATTCCGTTATGAGATTAGCCGGATAGGTGCTGAAGTTGAAGATGCTTCATTAAAGCAGAAACATGCGTTTGCTAAATTCTATGAGACAATACGTGATCCTGGTTTAGCTGGCTTACCAAAAGAACAAATTGAAGTTCTACGTCATTATAAACTAAAAGATCATGTATCTCGCCAATCTGAAATGTTGTCATTTTTGGTTGAAGAAAATGTTGCTGACTTTGGTAAAAAAATATATGAAGTTGACGCTGCAACTGGCTTTACTTTCAAAGACCATTATCGGGTAAGTCTGGACACGGCTTCCGATAATAAAACTGCAATTAACCAATATAATCGCTATGTTTGCTGCTTACCAACAAAAGAAGATATATTAGATAAAACTAGAACAGAACAACTAGATAGCGGACATGTTTTTAAATTGGACAATACTTGGTGGGTGTGCGCAACTCCTGCTTGTGATTTACAACCTGGCCAGAACACTATAGCCTTCAAAAAAGGTAGTGATATAAATCTGCGTCCTTTTACTGCAATCAGACTTCACCCTGTTACTAATTTGGATGAACTTACAGCCTCTCATATTAACACCGGTTCATATTGCTACGTTGAGTACGAAGGAAATATCTTAGGGCTTGGGGTCAAGTCTCCAAAAGACGATACTACTACTCCTGCAATTCAAAAAGTTGATTGGCGTGCATTCGTAGCACAGCGAGGGGGGGTAATCGAACATGGGAAACTTTCATTATTAGAGCTTCAACTCGAACTTGATGAGATGAAAATTAAGAGTGAACAAAAAGAAGCTCAAGTAATCGCGAAATTACGTTATGAATATGCCCTAAATTATATTCAACGCATTGGGGTAAGTGTAAGTCGCATTGGCCTGGGATATGTATCACCCTTACCAGAATAAAAAAAGAATCAAGTGTTACTGAAGATAATGAAGTTATCATTCCTTGAGTAACACTTATTTTGTTCACTTAATTTTAACCAAGCATTAAAATACATTAATCAACCCCATAAATTAATACTGATTTTCTTAGCAATGATAAAGTAACAAGATATATGGAAGGATAAGGGTTCCTTAGAGAGAAATTATCTTGGGAAATTTAACCTTATCTATGGTTGTTACTTTAGTTCCGTACTGAATTTATCAATTTATAAAAAACCACATCCATATTTAAATAATTCAACTCTATTTTTCTTCAATTATCTGGGGCAGACGATTCTATTACTTTATGCTCTGAAGAGTCATTTTACTTACAAACATAAAAACCTGGGCCGCAACGCGGCCCCGGCCCTCTAACCTTTCGGACCTATTCCTTAACCCGCGCCCGCTTCCCTCTCTGCTCTTCATTACTTTCAGCAGTTTCCACCAACGCAAAACTAAAATTCACCTCCGTATGCTCCCCGTCAAGATCCCGCTGTTTAGCTACGGCACTGTCCGTAATCTTCACCGGATCCGCAATCAGCTCCGCCCTCGTCGCAAAGGCAAAGTCATCCCACAGATACTCATCCCCGTTCAGGTTGATCTGCGTGGTCAGGTGCTTATACCCCGGTGCCGAGACAAAGAAGTGCACGTGCGCCGGGCGGTTACCGTGGCGGCCAATGGCTGTCAGCAGCTTCTGGGTTGGGCCATCCGGCGGACAGCCGTAGCCGCACGGCACGATGCTGCGCACCGCATAGCGGCCGTCTTCACCGGTACGGATGCGGCGGCGCAGGTTATATTCGCTCTGGGACTGGTCGAAGAACGAGTAGCCGCCGAGGGTGTTGGCGTGCCAGATATCCACGATCGCGCCCGCCACCGGCTTACCCTGCAGATCGGTCACCTGGCCCTGCAGCCACATGGTTTCCGCCTGCTCCCGACCGTCGTCCATGCGGGCAAAGCCATCGCTCAGCGGCGCATTTGCCACGTACAGCGGGCCTTCGATGGTGCGCGGGGTTCCCTGGTTCTCGCCGGATGCCGCTTCTTTCTCGTCGGCACGCATATCCAGATAGTGCTCCAGGCCCAGGCCAGCCGCCAGCAGCGCCGCTTCCTGGCGACCGCCCAGCTCGTTGAGGTAGTTCACCGCCACCCAGAACTCTTCGTCGGTGACGTCGAACTGCTTGATGGTTTTGCACAGGTCGCTCAGCAGCTGGTGCATGATGTTTTTCAGACGATCGTTACCGCCGGTGGCGTTTAAGCCGCTGCTGATCGCCAGTAAGGATTCCAGTTCGGTTTGATGTGCAGGATTCACGGACATTGCATCTTCCTCTTTGTAGGGTTCAGTTTGTTGTTATGTCGACGACTACTGTTCGTTATGAATGGAGGACGGATGCGTACACAGGGGCTGCACGCTGATTTCCATCCAGGGGTAGAGCGGCAGCGCGGTCAGGATGTCGTGCAGCTCCTGGTTGTCCGCCACGTCAAAAATGCTGACGTTGGCGTACTGCCCGACCACGCGCCAGATGTGCGGCCATTTACCTTCCCGCTGTAAGCGCTGGGAGTAGGCTTTCTCTTTCGCTTTGATCGCTTCAACCTCTGCCGAAGGCAGCGACGACGGGATGTTGACCGTCATTTCCACTTTAAAAAGCATCGCGTTTTCCTTTTATTGACGTGCGTAATGACGCAGCTTGTCTTCATCGATCTCGACGCCCAGTCCTGGCCCCTGCGGTAACGTCACCTCTCCCTGGCTGAATTCCAGCGGACGTACCACGATGTCATCCTTCAGCAGCAGCGGGCCGAACATCTCGGTGCCCCACTGCATGTTTACCGTCGACCAGGCATGCAGCGAGGCCACGGTGCCGAGCGTCCCTTCCAGCATGGTGCCGCCGTACAGCGCCACACCCGCCGCCTGCGCCACGTGCGCCAGCTTCAGGGCCTGCGCCGGGCCGCCCGCTTTGGCGATCTTCAGGGCATACGCGCCGGTAAAGCCGCCGCTTGCGAGGGCGTAGCCGTCATGGCTGGTTGCCACCGCTTCGTCGGCGAGGATCGGTACCGCGAAACGCTGGCTGAGAGTGATAAGCCCCTGTCGATCCCAGAGCGGGATCGGCTGTTCCACCAGGTCGATCCCGCCGTCCTGCAGCCGGGTCATCCCTTTGATGGCGGTGGTCAGATCCCAGGCCTGGTTAACGTCGACCCGCACGCTCACCTCATCCCCCAGCGCGGCTTTGATCGCCAGGGCGTGTCGAATGTCCACATCCAGCCCGCGGGCGCCAATCTTCAGCTTGAAGGTGTTGTGCCGCCCTTCCGCCAGCAGGCGTTTACCCTCTTCAATGTCTTTTTGCGTGTCGCCGCTCGCCAGGGTCCACAGCACCGGCAGGCGTTGCGTCAATGCCCCGCCCAGCAGGGAGCTCACCGGCAGACCCAGCGCTTTACCCTGGGCATCGAGAAACGCGGTTTCGAGGGCGGATTTGGCAAAAGTGTTGCCCTTCACGCTGGCGTTCATCTTCTCCGCCAGGTCGGCCACGCCGTGGAACGACTGGCCGCACAGGAGTGGAGCCAGATAGGTTTCAATGGCGGATTTGATCGCCTCCGGGCTTTCGGCGCCGTAGCTCAGGCCGCCGATGGTGGTGGCTTCGCCCCAGCCGGTGATGCCGTTCGCGCACTCCATGCGGACAATGGTCAGCGTCTGGCAGCCCATGGTCGCCATCGACAGCTTGTGCGGGCGAATGGTCGGGATATCCACCAGCCAGCAGGCCAGGGATTCAATGGTGATGGTCATGTACAGCTCCTGCGGTTAAAAAGGTCACGACGTGGTGGTTGAACCCGGACGGGCAGGCCACGTTCGACAGGTGTGAGGCGGGCAAGGCGACGCATTCGGTCTGCTTCGCCTGGGCGGCAAGCCATTCGGCGTCCTGCACGGTAGTGACCGGATCTTCAGTACCGGCAATCACCAGCATCGGGCGCAGCATGGCGGCGACCTCATCGCGCAGATCCGCCGTTGCCAGCGCTTCGCAGCAGGCGGCATAGCCTTCGGTTGGGGTATCGGCGAGATCGTCGATCAGCAGCTGGACCATCCCGGGGTTCTGCTGGCGATACGCCGGAGTAAACCAGCGATCCGCCGCGGTGCTGGCGACCGGGCCCATCCCCTGCTGGCGCACGGTGGCCGCACGCTGCAACCAGCCTCTGGACTCGCCGATTTTTGCCGCGGTATTGGCGACCACGATGCGCGGAAAACGCGACGGGGCGTGGCGGTTGAGCCACATCCCGGTCATCCCGCCGAGAGAGATGCCGCAGTAAAAGGCGCGCTCAATATCCAGATGATCCAGCAGAGCGATCGCGTCCTGCCCCAGCAAATCAAGGGTGATGCCCTCTGCCGGAACCGGAGAGCGACCGTGCCCGCGGGTGTTGTAGCGCAGCACGCGGAAGTGTTGAGTAAAGTCGGCCATCTGCCCCTGCCACATCTGCCAGGTGGTGCCCAGCGAGTTAGAGAGCACCAGCACCGGGGCCTCTTCCGGGCCATCGAGGCGATATTCCAGATCCATTTACGCCTCCTCGGTTTCGGCGTTGAGGGCAAAGGTCAGCGCCACCGGGGTGACGGACTGGAGATACTCCGCCGTCACGTCGCCAAACAGCTCGCGCACCAGGATGCCCTGCGCAGTGATATCCATCACCGCCATATCGGTGTAGATCCGGTCGATGCAGGCCATCCCGGTCAGCGGATAGGTGCAAGCCTGGACGATTTTGCACTCGCCCTGACGGGTCAGATGCTCGGTCATCACATAGACGCGCTTCGCGCCAATCGCCAGATCCATCGCCCCGCCGACGGCAGGAATGGAGGACGGTTCGCCGGTGCTCCAGTTGGCCAGATCGCCGCGCTCGGAGACCTGATAGGCCCCCAGCACGCAGATATCGAGGTGGCCGCCGCGCATCATGGTGAAGGAGTCGCCGTGGTGGAAATAGCAGCCGCCCTGAAGCAGGGTCACCGGCTGTTTCCCGGCGTTAATCAGCTCCGGATCTTCTTCTCCCGGCGCAGGCGCAGGCCCCATGCCGAGAATGCCGTTTTCGCTGTGCAGGAAGATCTCGCGATCCGCCGGGAGGTAGTTGGCGATCCGGGTCGGCAGGCCAATGCCGAGGTTCACGTAGGCCCCTTCCGGGATGTCCCGCGCAATGCGCTCGGCCAGCTGTTGATGGGTCAGTTTATTCACGGGATCTCCTTATGCTGTCTGCGGCAGGCGAACGGGTGCGACCGTCACCACGCGTTGAACAAAAATCCCCGGCGTCACCACCGCTTCCGGGTCGAGTTCGCCGAGGGCGACCATCTCGCTCACCTGGGCAATGGTGCAGCTGGCCGCCGCAGCCATGATCGGCCCGAAGTTGCGCCCGGTTTTGTCATACACCAGGTTGCCCCAGCGGTCGGCCTTCAGGGCTTTGATCAGGGCGAAATCGGCTTTGAGCGGGTACTCGAGGACATAATCTTTGCCGTCGATGTGACGAATCTCTTTGCCCGCCGCCAGCTCTGTGCCAAATCCGGTGGGGGTGAAAATTGCCCCCAGGCCGCTGCCGCCCGCCTGAATGCGTGCCGCAAGGTTGCCCTGCGGCACCAGCTCCAGCTCGACTTCGCCCCGGCGGTAGAGGTCGTCAAACACCCAGGAGTCGGTCTGGCGCGGGAAGGAGCAGATCACCTTCTTCACGCAGCCGGCCTTCAGCAGCGCAGCCAGGCCGTAATCACCGTTCCCGGCGTTGTTGCTGATCAGGGTCAGATCCCGCGGCTGGCGGCGGATCAGGGCATCCAGCAGTTCGGCGGGCTGACCGGCCGCGCCAAATCCGCCCACCATCACCACCGCGCCGTCGAAAATGTCCGCCACGGCGGCATCGGCGGCGGCAATCCGTTTATCAATCATTTGCTTACCTCGTTGTTTTTATTCGTGGACGGCAGGCTGCGCAGGGCGATCCACGCCAGCAGCGCATAGGCCATCAGCAGCAGGGAGACCGGCCAGGAGGCGTCGAAATGCATCAGCAGCGCCACCGCCAGCATCGGTCCCAGACCGCCGGAGAAGATCGAGCCCACCTCATGCCCCAGCGCCAGGCCGGAGTAGCGCACGCGCACCGGGAACAGGTCGCTCATGATGCAGGGCTGAGTGCCGATCATCGCCCCGTGGCAGAACGGCAGGCCGAGCAGCATCGCCACCATGATCCAGCCGTAGTCCCCGGTGGAGAGCAGCCAGAAGAACGGGAAGGCCATCACCAGCAGACCCATCACGCCGATGTAGTAGACCGGCTTCAGGCCGATGCGATCCGAGAGCGCGCCCCAGAACAGGATCGAGAAGAACTCCACCAGCATCGCCAGGGTCACGGCGCTGATGATCTCCCCGGTGCCAATGCCGATGTGTTTGGCGTAGACCACCGAGAAGGTAAAGAAGATATAGGAGGCCCCGTTCTCCGGCAGACGCAGGGCGATGGCCTGGAGCAGCGCCTTCGGGTGCTCGCGGATCAGCACCATCAGCGGGATCTTCTCGTGCTTCGCCTCCGGTTTTGCCTGACTGAAAGCCTTGCTCTCGCGGATGTTTTTGCGGATATAGACCCCGACCAGGAAAATCACGATGCTGAGCAGGAAAGGCACGCGCCAGCCCCAGCTCATCAGGTCGTCTTCCGGCAGCTTCTGCACCAGATAAAAGGCGAAGGCGGAGAGGACAAACCCGCCGGACACCCCCATCTGGCTCCAGGCGGTAAAGTAGCCGCGACGCGACGCCGGGGCGTTCTCGCTCAACATCAGCACCCCGCCGCCCCACTCGCCGCCGGACGCCACGCCCTGTAAAAAGCGCAGGGTGATGAGCGAGATTGGCGCCCAGATGCCAATCTGCGCATAGACCGGCAGCAGGCCGATCACAAAGGTGGTGGCTCCCATCAGGGTCAGGGTCATGATCAGCGTCATCTTGCGGCTGTAACGATCCCCGATATGGCCGAAGACGATCCCGCCCAGCGGACGGGCAAGGAAACCCACCGCAAAGCCGGAGAAGGCCAGCAGCGTGCCCTGCATCGGGTCGCCGCCCACCGGGAAGAACAGCGGCCCGAAGACCAGCGCCGCGGCGGTGCCGTAGAGGAAGAAGTCATACCATTCCAGGGCATTGCCCAGCACCGAGGCGATCACCAGCTTGCGCAGCTGTCCGGCATCCTGTGCGCCCGCAGCCGGGGCAGCAGTTGTTTGAGTCTCAACATGGCTCATCCGCGTTACCTTTTATTTTGGGTGTTACGCTTCCAGGTCATGCCCGACGGCATGGTAGCGACGGTTAAAGTAAACG
This sequence comes from Leclercia adecarboxylata, assembly GCF_006874705.1. Taxonomy (NCBI): domain Bacteria; kingdom Pseudomonadati; phylum Pseudomonadota; class Gammaproteobacteria; order Enterobacterales; family Enterobacteriaceae; genus Leclercia; species Leclercia adecarboxylata. The sequence continues at coordinate 4,621,644 of NZ_CP035382.1, forward strand.
AGGCCGCGCGGCGTTTCGCTGATGCGTATCGCCTGCACCTGGCAGTAGAAAACCGAGTGGCTGCCCACTTCATGGCAGGTATCGATCAGGCAGTCGAAGCTGGCGACGGATGAGCTGAGCACCGGTGCGCCGCTGGCCAGCACCTGCCAGGAGTCATACGCAAAGCGCTGCTCGGAGCGCAGGCTGGCGTTGGCGAACACCCCGGAGAGATCCTGATGGTCGCTGGAGAGCACGTTGACGCACAGGGCCCCGTTCTGCCTGAAGGGCGCGTGGGCAAAGGAGTTGCGGTTCATGCAGACCAGCAGCGTCGGCGGCGAGTCCGTAACGCTGCACACGGCGGAGGCGGTAAAGCCAAACTTGCCCGCCGGGCCGTCGGTGGTGATCACCGAGACCGCACTTCCCAGCTGTGCCATCGCATTACGAAATTCGGTTTGCAGTGTCATAAGGGTTTCCTCACAGATCGATAACTAAACGGGCGCTTTTCGCCCGGGAACAACACAACAAAATCTGGTCGCCGTCGGCTTTCTCTTCGTCGGTCAGGTAGCTGTCGCGATGGTCCGGCTCGCCCTCCAGCACGTCGGTCAGGCAGCTGCCGCAGATCCCCTGTTTGCAGGAGACGCACACCTTCAGCCCGGCCAGTGCCAGCGCCTCGACGATGGTCTGGCTCTCCAGCACCTGCACGGTGATGCCGCTGGCTGCCGCGAAGACTTCGAATGCCGCGCCGCCGGTTTCGACTTCGGCGCTGAAACACTCCAGATGCACCTGCTCCGGGCAGTAACCCAGGGCCGCGGCCTGTTCAGTAACGGCATCCATCAGCCGCGTCGGGCCGCAGGTGTAGACGTGGGTATTGGCCGGGACGTCGGTCAGCACTGCCGCCAGGTTCAGCCGCCGGGTGTCGCTGAAGTGCAGCTGAACGCGGTCGGCCCAGGCCGCCTGCTCCAGTTGCGTAATAAAGGCCGCCCCATCGCGGGTACGGGCGCAGTAGTGCAGGCTGAAAGAGCGCCCGCAGGCGTGCAGCTCGGCGGCCATCGCCAGCATCGGGGTGATGCCAATTCCGCCGCCAATCAGCAGGCTGTGGCTGGCTGACGCATCCAGCGCAAACAGGTTGCGCGGTTCGCTGACCGGGATCCGATCCCCCACGTTGAGGGCGTGGGCGGCAAGGGAGCCCCCCTGGGATTGGGTATCTTTCAGAATGCCGAGCTGGTAGTGCTGGCGATCTTCAGGGTCGCCGCACAGGGAGTACGGACGCACCAGGTCGTCTGCCAGATGCAGATCGATATGCGCCCCCGCGCTGAAGGCCGGGAGGTCGATACCCTCAGCATGCGCCAGCGTCAGCAGGACCACCTCGCCCTGCAACTCCCGCCTGATAACCTGTAATGTCAGCATGTTGACTCCTTAACGCATAAACAGACCGCCGTTGATGTCCCAGGTCGCCCCGGTGACAAACGACGCCTGTTCGGATGCCAGCAAGGCCACGGCCTGGGCGACAAACTCTGCTTCCCCTAGCTGGCCCACCGGGATCGTTTGCAGCAGCCCGGGCATCTTCTCTTCCGGCACCAGGGCGTGAACCATGGGCAGATCCAGCGGGCCCGGGGCGATGGCGTTGACCGTTACGCCGGATTTGCTCAGCTCGCGGGCAAAGATTTTGGTCAGGGTCAGAATGCCGCCCTTCGAGGCCGCGTAGTGGGCCCCGGAGGCAGTGCCGCCGTTCTGCCCGGCCAGCGAGGCCAGATTAATGATGCGACCGTAGCCGCGGGTGGCGAAGTAGCGCCCAAAGGTCTGACAGCCGACAAAGGTGCCGCGCAGGTTGGTGGCGATCACCCGGTCGAACTCCTCGACGTCAATCTCCATCACCGGGGTGGCGAGGGTCAGGGCAGCATTGTTGACCAGCACCTCCAGGCTGCCGAAGCGTTCAATGGTCGCCTCGAGCGCCCGGGTGAAATCCTGCGGCTGGCAGATATCCAGCCCCAGCGCCAGCACCCTGCCCTGACCGTCATCGAGACGATCTGCGGCCTCCCGGGCGCGATCCACATCGACATCGGTCAGCACCACCTGATAACCCTGCTTCAGCAGATGAGCGGCAATGGCGTTGCCCAGACCGGCGGCGGCGCCGGTCACTAATACGGTTTGCGTCATGGACGGTTCCTCAGAGGATGTAGCCGATGCTGTGCAGCACATCGTCGCTGTTAACCAGGCGGATCACCTTCTGCGTAATCAGCAACCTGCCCTCCTGCGGCTTGAGGTGCCAGGTGATGTCCGCCGCGTAGTGGCGGCTGTGGCCTTTGCGGTGCTCCCACAGGGATTGCGCCCCGCGCACCACGATCAGATCCTCGCTGGACTCCAGCAGGCGGAAGCGCGACAGGGTGCGCAGCGTTCTGGCCCGCGGCGTAGTGGAGATTGACTCCCCGCTGTAGAGGCGCTTCACCCGGCGCTCGCGCATGTGGTGATCGTCGCAGGCGTAGTTAAGGGTGTTTTTGAAATCGTTCTCGTTCGGGTCGATCGGCACCACGTACAGGCCGTCGCGCTGCCACAGATCCAGCCAGGCGTTGAACTCGCCCTGGTCCAGCAGATCGCCTTCGAGGTTAATTACGGACATCGCCGCAAACAGCACAGAATCTGGCGTCATCATTTTTCGCTCTCCGTCATTAACTTTTTCCACTGCTGGTAGGCCGCACGCATCCCGGTTTCGGCGCTGACGTCGCTGCGCAGGCCGTCGTCAGTGCGGTACTCCCCGGCCAGGCCGCGGTTAAGCATGATCCACAGGTCGTCCCCCGCTGTGGCCCCGCGCTGGACGCGTTCCCAGGCCTCGGAGTCATCCGGGGTGCCAAAGCCCATCGGGCCCTGGAAGTGTTCGTGCAGACGCAGACGCGCCTGGTTGGCAATCTCCGGCCCGCCGTCCATGGTGATCACCGCGTGGTGAATTTCGGTTTCCATCACCGAGATCGGCTGCAGAACGCGGAAGAAGGCCATCGAGCAGGCGATGTTCGGGAACAGGTTGAGGTTGAAGCCAGAGCCGCCCACCGCCCGCACGATGCGGCGGACCTGCTCTTCGTCGTGCTCTTTGCGCAGTTCGTCCGCCAGCCCGATAAAGCGTTCCGGGATCGGCGCATCGAGGTTGGCTTCCAGATCCACCAGCTCGGGGATCATCACCATCACGCTGTGGCCGTTGCCGAGATCTTCGACATAGCCGCTGCCGTCCACAAAATTGAGCATCTCTTCGGTCTGCTTATCGACCGAACTGAGGAAGGAGCGGTGCACCACCGGGAAGTGGTAGCCGTCGGTGGTGTTCTCCAGCTGGATTTTCCAGTTGCCCGGGAAGCGGAAGCGGTGCGCAGGCCCGGTCTTGACCGGGTAGCCCGCCCCCTGCTTCATAAACAGATCCATCCACTTCTTCGCCGCGCCGAGGAAATCCTCCAGGGGTTCGATCTGCTCGTTAAAGGTGGCGAACACCATGCCCGCGTACTGCTCGGTACGCAGCGACACCAGCCCCAGTTCGTTTTTCTCCAGCTGGTCGGCGTAGCTTTCCGGGTGCGGCACGCCGCGCAGGCTGCCGTCGAGGGCGTAGCCCCAGCCGTGGTACGGGCAGACGAAGCTGTTGGTTTTGCCGGTGCGGTGTTCGCAGACGGTGGCCGCGCGGTGTCGGCAGCGGTTCAGCAGGGTGTGGACGGTGCCTTTGCGGTCGCGCACCACAATCACCGGCTGGGTGCCGATCTCGGTGGTTTTAAAGCTGCCGGTCTCCGGGATCTCGCTGACGTGCGCCACCCAGACCCAGGTTTTCGTGAAAATACGGTCCAGCTCCAGCTGGAACAGCTCATCTGAGGTATAGAGCGAGGTGTGGACGCGGTCCGCCTTCACCAGGGCCGCAATCTCTTCTCTGGTCGGGACGGGCTGCGCCGTGGTATCGATATTTTTGACATTGATGATGTGGTCACACTGCATAATCTGTCTCCTGCTCGTCGTCGGGGGTCTGATTGTTGTCGGGTACCGGGAGCGCATCCGCCGTCTGCCAGTGGCTTACCGGCCTGCTGAACAGGTTGCGGGTGGTGAAATGGTGGATGGTCATCTCCCCCGCCTCGCGACGGAAAATAATCTGCAACTCGGCCGCGTTCAGGTGCGCCCCTCCGGCGGTAAAGGCGGAGGTTTGCAGCATCAGCCAACGGCCGTGCAGCTCGCCGTCGGCATCCTGATACAGGGCTTCGGAACAGAGAAAGTGGGCATTGAGGGCGAAGTGCGCCGGGTGGCGGACGTAGCTCGCCATCATCGCCTCAATCGCCGCACGCCCCTGATGCCTGCCCAGCCGGGTGGCGTAGGGCTCCCCCACCCCTTCCCAGCAGGCGTCTGCGCTGAACAGCGCCCCGATGGCCTGTACCGTCTCCATGCTGTCCAGCCGATCGCACAGCCGCATGTAGTTGCTGATACAGACCCGGGCTGCCTGCTGATCCTCAAGCTGCTGTAAACGCAGCGCATCCTGTGGGCTCATGATGGGCTCCGTTATTGAATGATCAGTTCACGCCCGACGCGGGCTTCGATCTTGCAGTACTTCCACAGCTTGCTCTCGCCGTCGCCCACCGGGGTAGTGCGGAACAGGTTGCAGGCGGCCACCACGCTGTCGAGGTTGTCGGCATCGGCCAGCACGTAGGTGGTCCACGGGGAGGTCGTAGACGGGCCAACCATCAGACGGTCGTCGTCCATGTTGCCGATAACCCGGATGCCCTGGGTTTCGTCGATGCCTTTCATCATCACGCCGAACGCGCCCCAAACCTGTTTGGCTTCCGCCGGGGTGGCATCAAAGAAGTTCTGGTTCACGCCGATACAAAACAGCACGCGTAAGGTTGTTGTCTGGCTCATCTGTTGCTCCTTTCGTCAAAATTACAAATAACCCGGCAGAGGCTGGCCACCGAAATAGACCGTACCGGCGTTGAGATAAGAGAGGTCGCCCATAAAGGCGTGCTGGGTGATCACCATGGTGTCGCGCACGTAGCGTTGCAGCGGGCTTTTCATGGTGATACCGCCCATGCCGTTCAGCGCCAGCGCCTGGCGAGTGACCTCGGCGGCCACGCGGGTGACGTGGGTAGAGGAGAGCCGCAGGGCGTTGATCTGCTCGCTGGCGGGCTCATCCCCGGCGAGAATGCACTGCCAGACATCGTCGATGGCGTCGTAGAACCAGGCCCGGGCGGAGCGCAGATCCGCTTCGCAGCGGGCAATCTGCATCTGGGCCTGCGGGCGGTCGGCCAGCCGCGGGGCACCGGTTACCGACTGCTGACGATGGGCTATGGCATAGATTTCATTCAGGGCGGCGCGGGCCACGCCGAGCGCCACCACCGAGAGCACCTGAGTGGCGAGAGACAGCACCGGATAGCGATAGAGCGCCCCGTCGAGGTTAAGGGCGCCGCCGCGCACGAAGGTCCACTCCTGGGGCACAAAGGCATCGTTAACCACCAGATCGTGGCTGCCGGTTCCGGCCAGGCCGACGGTGTTCCACACCGGGTCGATCTGCACGCAATCACGCGGCAGAACCGCCATCCGCGGCAGAGGTTCGCCGCTTTCCGGCAGGATGCCGACGCCAAACACCGAGGCGCCCATGCTGCCGCTGGCAAAGCCCCAGCGTCCGCTGACCCGATAGCCGCCGTCGGCCAGCACTGCCTTGTGCGGCGGGAAGATACCGCCAGCGAAGACCACGTCCGGGCCGTCGCGGTAGAGCGCTTTCAGGGTGTCCTTTGGCAACGCCCCGAGATAAAACGGGCTCATGCCGAAGCTGGCGACCCAGCCTGCAGAGCCATCGGCGGTGGCGATCTGCTCGATCAGCTCACAGAACTGCGCCGGAGAGCACTCCTCGCCGCCATAGATTTTGGGGACCAGCGCGCGGTAGACGCCGACCTGCTTAAACCGGGCGATGATGTCGTCAGAGATATGACGCTGCTGCTCAAAATCGGCGCTGCGGGCCGCAACGTCATTCAGCAGTGGAACGAGCTCCTCACGAACATGAATGGCTGACATAGCTTCCTCCCGAAAAGAGTGTGCGGCCCGCAGAGAGACGAGCGCTGCCGCAATGAGTGGTACTCACTGAGTTATTGTTAAAACCGGGCGCGGTAAAACGGGATGGTTAGCGGCGTCGTCGTTCAGCCAGCCATTCGGCGGCCTGGATCAGCAGGCCCTCCTGCCCTTTGGCGGCGATCAGCTGCAACGCCACCGGACGGCCACCAAGCGTGCCCGCAGGCAGGGTCAGCGCCGGATGGCCGCTGAGGTTGAACGGGCGCACCAGCCGGGTGAGGTTGACCACGCTAAGCGGGTCTTTCGCCTCGTCCAGGGTCGGGGGCAGTTCCGGCAGGGTTGCCAGCGCCAGCAGCGGGGTTTTCGCAAGCCGGGCATCGACCTGGGCGGTGAATGCCCGGCGGATATCTTCAGCGCCATTCAGGGCGTCGGTATCAATGCTGGCTCCGGCGCGAATGCGGGTTGCCACGTCGGCAGACACTCTGTCGTCGCTCAGTAAGGGGTTAAAGGCCTGCCAGTTTTCGCGGCTGATGAGGGTCAGCCCGGCGCGATGAGCATCGCCCAGCAGGGGGAGATCAACCTGCTGCGGGCGCAGGTCCCACTGCGCGAGGAAATTCAGCAGCAGCGCGTCTATGTCGCTCGTGGCCGTCGGGATAAAGCCCATCGCGGGCAGCGTGGTCACGGGCGCGTCGACCGGAAGGGCAAGACGGGTCAGCACCTGGCGCAGGACGCTGCTGCTGCGGGCAAAGATGCCCACGCAGTCCAGCGAGCTGTGAGCGGGCATCACCCCTGCCCGGCTAAGCCGGCCGTAGGTGGGTTTTAAGCCGAGGATCCCGCAGCAGGCGGCGGGCATCCGCACCGAGCCGCCGGTATCGGTGCCGAGGGCGAAATCCACCTCACCGGCGGCCACCACCGCGGCCGAACCGCTGGAGGAGCCGCCGGGTATCAGGTCAGGGAAACGCGGGTTAATAGGCGTGCCGCCCCAGGGGTTAATCCCGGTGACGCCAAACGCCAGCTCATGCAGGGTGGTTTTTCCGGTCAGGACGCAGCCCTGTCCGAGCAGGGTCGCCACCACGTCGGCATGCTGTTCCGCCGCCGGGTTGGCCGCCAGTGCCGGACAGCCGGCGCGGGTCGGGAAGCCTGCGATGTCGAGGGTGTCTTTCACCGCGAAGCTGAGGTCGCCCTCGCCGAGGGTAAACCGTGCTACGTAACCATTGCTCTCAGTAACAGGCTGCATAATTCGCACCTTAGACAGAAAAAACGAATCATATTCGGGCGGGGCAGTCTTCGCTGCGATTCGACCCACGTGAACTCAGGTCAATGATGGAATATTTAGATGAATATTCAAGTAATTTTTCACGTTAATTTTACGTAAAAATAACATGGAAACATTTTTATAACACTTGCAGGCGAGAGGGGTATGATGATGATTAATAACAATTAAAACTGCACGGAAATGAAAAAAAAGCCGCGCTGGGACTCAGCGCGGCTTTTTATTAACTCATTGTTTTAAATTAGATTATCTGAAATTTTTAAGGCTGTCACAAATCCGCAATTCTCCCTGCGGCCGCTTCAAAGCTCGTTCAGGTTATCGAGTACCTTCGCCAGCGAGAGGTTCATTTTTTCCATCTGGGCGGCGGTCATCCCTTTAAAACCCTTCTCAAAAACCTTGCTGGTAAGGCGGTGCGCCTCGGCCACTTTTTCACGTCCGGTATCGGTGAGCATCACCTCGGTCACCCTGGCGTCCTGCACGCTGCTGGCGGTGGTCACCAGGCCGTCATCACGCAGGCGACCGACAATTTTGGTGACGGTCGGCATCTTGGTCATCGCATATTCGGAGATCTGCGAGATGCTGGCCTTACCGTACTGCTCGGTAATCATCAGCACCCGAAAGCGGGAAACATCGAGCTGCACCTTTTTCAGTGTGATTTCCATAACTTGCGTGTAGCGCGCATAGACATTAACGATCCAGTAGAACGGGAACTCTTCGCGATGAAAAGAGGAGCCGGTGTCTGACGATGGTGTGGTTTGACTCATGAAATGACGTTCCAGAAGTGATGCAATGGCCGCAATTATACCCGCTATTGTCCGCCCGCTATAGCCTCTTCACGCCCGGCAATGCCTTCTCTTATTACCTGCGCGCCACGAAAGCCGATCGATATCGCAATATGATTCGAAAACGCTACGTGATTAACAATTGCGTATCATTTTTCAAACATAACATTGACGTTTATGTGTGCGATTTCCTATACGTTAGCGCACGTGTTCAGGTTGCACGAAACAACAATACCTATAACCGCAATGTGGAGCTTTTCATGAACGAGAGTCCATCGCTGGAACAGACACGCGCTGACGTGCTGGCTCCACCTTCGCCTGCTGACGTCACGCTCGATCCGCGTCAACAGCGGGTGATCAAAAAGTTATTCCGCAGGCTAATCACTTTTTTGTTCATCCTGTTCGTCTTCTCATATCTGGATCGCATCAACATCGGCTTTGCCGGGCTAACGATGGGCAAAGATCTGGGCCTCACCAGCACCATGTTTGGCCTGGCGACCACCCTGTTTTACGTGATGTATGTTATCTGCGGGATCCCCAGCAACGTGATGCTGAGTATCGTGGGCGCCCGGCGCTGGATCGCCATTCTGATGGTGGTCTGGGGGATTGCATCAACCGCCACCATGTTCGCCACCGGCCCTGGTAGCCTGTATGTGCTGCGCATGCTGGTGGGGATCGCCGAAGCCGGCTTCCTGCCGGGCCTGCTGCTCTATTTAACCTTCTGGTTCCCGGCGCACTACCGCGCCCGCGCTAACGCCCTGTTTATGATTGCCATGCCGGTGACCATGGCGCTGGGCTCGCTGGCCTCGGGGTACATTCTGAACCTCGATGGGGTGATGAACCTGAAGGGCTGGCAGTGGCTGTTCCTGCTGGAAGGCTTCCCGTCAGTGATTCTGGGCTTCGTGGTCTGGTTCTGGCTGGACGACAGCCCGGACAAAGCCCGCTGGCTGACCCAGGATGACAAGGCCTGCCTGAAGGAGATGCTGGAGGCGGATCGCCTGAATGCTGAGAGCACCCAGCAGCGGGAGCGGGCCGCGCTGGCGCCGAAACAGGGCAGCCTGATGCGGGAGCTGTTCACCCCGACCATCATGCTCTACACCCTCGCCTACTTCTGCCTGACCAACACCCTGAGCGCCCTCAGCGTCTGGACGCCGCTGATCCTGCGCAGCATCAGCGAGGAGAGCAGCAACGTGACCATCGGGATCCTGAGCGCCATCCCGCAGGTCTGTACCATAGTGGCGATGGTCTGGTGGAGTAAACGTTCCGATAAGCGCAACGAGCGTAAAGTTCACACCCTGCTGCCGTACCTGTTTGCCGCCGCAGGCTGGATCCTGACCGCCACCAGCAGCGATCCGATGTTGCAGTTCACCGGGATCGTGATGGCTTCATCCGGTGCCTTTGCGGCGATGGTGATCTTCTGGACCACGCCGGACCGTTCTATTTCGCTGCGCGCCCGTGCCCTGGGGATTGCGGTGATCAACGCCACCGGGATGACCGGCGCCGCGCTGGGGCCGCTGCTGATGGGCTGGATGAAGGATGTCACCGGCAACTTCAACGCCGGGATCTTTATGGTGGCTGGTTTCCTGGTGCTGGGCGCGGTGGTGATTTCGTTGATTCCAATGAAAAATACCGCGCAGCAGTAGTGGCATCGCCGGGTGGCGGCTACGCCTTACCCGGCCTACGGTTTTTGTAGGCCCGGCAAGCGCAGCGCCGCCGGGCATGCAAACTTACTCCGCCGCGACCGGTTTCACCCGTACCCCGGCAAACACCATCACCATCGCTGCGACCAGCAGCACGCCGCTGGCGGTAAATACCCCGCTGGCCCCGTTGAGATCGAACACCGCCCCGCCCCCTGCCGCACCGGCGCCGATCGCCAGCTGGATCGCGGCGACCATGAGTCCGCCCGCGCTTTCGGCCTCGTCAGTGACGGTGGTCGCCAGCCAGGTTGACCAGCCCACCGGTACCAGACCGAAGGCGAAGCCCCACAGGCTCACCAGCAGGCCGTCGACCAGCGCCAGATGCCCAAAGGCCACCATCAGCAACGCCAGGATCCCCATCGCGAACGGCACCAGCGCCAGGGTAAGGCGCAGGTTGCGCGCCAGCAGATGCCCGGCAATAGAGGTGCCGACGAAGTTTGCCACGCCAAAGCCAAGCAGGATCAGGGAAATGGTTTCCACGCTCGCCTGCCCCACCGTCTCGAGGAACGGACGCAAATAGGTAAAGAAGGCGAAATGGCCGCTGAAGATCAGAATAGTCGCCAGCAGGCCACCGATCATCCCCGGACGACGCAGAACCCGCCACAGCGTGCTGAGGCTACCGCTGTTCTCCGGGCGCATCGACGGCAGTACCCACAGCTGCCACAGCAGGGCCAGCGCGCTGGGCACCACGCAGAGGATAAAGACGTTACGCCAGCCGATCAGGCTGCCGAGATAGCTACCCAGCGGCGCGGCCACCACGGTGGCAATCGACACCCCGGAGAAGATAATGGCCAGCGCCTTTGGCACGTCGCTGGCGGGCACGAGGCGCATCGCGGTGGCGGTGGACATTGCCCAGAAGCCGCCAATCGCCACGCCGAGCAGCAAGCGGCCCATCAGCAGGACGTGCAGCGTCGGCGCGAAGGCGACCATCAGGCTGGAGATAATTTGCAGGACCGAGAAGAACATCAGCACCCAGCGGCGGTCGATGCTTTTGGTGGCGGAGGTGATCAGCAGGCCGGTGACCAGCGCCACCAGCGCGGTGGCGGTCACTGACTGCCCGGCCACCCCTTCGCTGACGCCGAGACTGGCAGCCATGGGCGTCAACAGGCTGGCAGGCAGAAACTCGGCGACAATCAGGCCGAATACCCCCAGCCCCAGCGACCAGACCGCGCGCCAGGCGGGTCTGGCCGGGGCGCTGGTATCATTTGCGGCGATGGATGAATGCATTTGTACTACTCCCGTCAGGAAAATGTGATGTATGTCGCAAAGCATAGGCAGTTCACCGCGGACGATCTATGACATATAATCTCCACTTATTGATTATTCGTCCGGGAATCGAGAAATGACGCTCCAGTCGCCTGATTTGATCAGTGAGTTACTGCGCGGAATGCGCCTGTCGGGGGTGAAATACCGCCGGATTGAGGCCAGCATGCCCTTTGGCGTGGCCTTCAGCGCGGCCGCGGGAAAAGCCCAGTTCCACTTTATCAGCCGCGGTCCGGCGATCTTGCGGATGCACAGCGGAGCGCGCTTGGCGCTGAACAGCGGCGACGCGGTGTTTATCCCCAACGGCGATGCTCATGCCCTGCTCTCCGGAGACGACGCGACGGTGACCCCGGTCTCGGCCTTTCCCAGCGAGCCGATCTGCAACAGCGTCTGCGATATCCGCTGCGAGCCCTGCCCGGACAGCGACAACGTGGTGATATTCAGCGGGTGTATGGATTTCGATCTCGGCGGGATGCAGCCGCTGATCAAGGCGATGCCGGAGGTGATGATGGTCAGCCGTTTGATGACCACCTGGCCGGAGATCCATCCTCTGCTGGAGGCGATGGAGCGCGAGTCGATGACCCGTCAGGTGGGATTTGCCGGGATCCTCGCCCGGCTGGCGGACGTGGTGGCGGCGCTGATTGTGCGCGGCTGGGTCGAGGCCGGGTGCGGAAAAGCCACCGGCTGGATCCAGGTGCTGCGCGATCCGCGCCTCAGCCGGGCGATCTACGCCATGCACCAGCAGCCGGGAGTTAACTGGAGCGTGGCGGAGCTGGCAAAAGAGGCAGGAACGTCGCGGTCGGTGTTTGCCGAGCGGTTTCTCTCGGCTACCGGCACGACCCCGGCGAAATACCTGACCGAGCTGCGGATGCGGCTGGCGATCCAGTATATCGGCCAGGAGAATCAGGCGATTGAGACCGTGGCCCTGCGCCTCGGCTACGGCTCGCTGGCGGCCTTCAGCCGGGCGTTTAAGCGGATTGTCGGCCAGTCGCCGGGGGCATTACGCGAAGCCGGCCAGACCCCACAGGAGATCTGACCGGTTCGATTAGCGGTTAAAGCCAGCTCTGCTGCGACGGTGTGCCTTCGCTGCGCTCCTCGCGGGGCAGTTCGATGGTGAGCGTGGAAAGATGTTTTGACCACAGATCGGCCACCCATTTCACGCCGCGCGCGGTAAAGCGCGCCTGAGACCAGGTGTGCTGGTTTTCGCCCACGCCGCTGTGCAGCGTAAAATAGCCCGCGTCGATATGGTGCTGCGGCGGCACCAGATTGCCGCCGACGCGCTGCATGATATTGCGCTCCAGCAGGAACTCGCGGAACTGCGGCTCTTTTGCCTTGAGCATCTTACAGAGCTGACGAAAACCCATCGCCTCTTTCACTCTGACGAACTGGTCAAAAAACACCGCCTTTGGAGCCCAGAGCGCAAGCTGTTCCTCCGCCCGGTGGCATTTTTCATACTGCTCGGCCCAGGCGCGTGCCGCCGCCGCCGGGTTGGTAAAGTCCGGGATATTGGCGTTTCTCTCACGCTCCTGCCAGCGATCCAGCATGGCAGCCGTGAAGCCCGGGGAGATGCGTGAAACCGTCAGCAGGGAGTCGCGTTTGTTCAGCAAAAACTCCTGCCGCGTTTCACCTTCGCGCTCGTACAGACTGGCCGTTACCGGCTGCGAAAGACGCTGCGCTGTTTCCAGACTCTTCACCATGCGCTTCACCTCGGTATGGGCAATGCCGGTCATTTTTGCGATCTCACGGCTGCTGATGGTGGCAAGCTGGTTGTTGGACTGGAAATTTTGAACAGGAATTACCATAGGTTTCACCCCTCACTCATACATTACTCGGGTAATTTGCTCTAATAGTATACAAATACCTGTTCAAATATCCAGTATAATTTTTAAGCGTATCCCCGCAAAAGCAGGCCACGCCTAAGTTCCGGTAATCAGGACGGTTTTGGCTGCGTCGACAGACTTTCCAGCTCCCGCGCATCATGGCTACAGAAAAAAGTGATGTCGTGGGCATGGGTGCAGGAGAGCTCGCGCAGCCGCTGCTGGTTGCGCCGCCGGGCATCGTTGTCCATTGCCATCATCCACTGGTAAAAGCGCAGCCCGGGGGTACAGTGGCGCTGCGGCTGGCGCATCTCATCCCGGTAAAACCAGGCATCGCCGCCGTGGAGCAGCCACCCCTGCGGCTGCTGGATGGCAATCCCGGCGTGCCCCGGCGTGTGCCCGGCCAGCGGTACCAGCAGGATCTCCGGCGGCAGTCCGTTCAGGGCCGTTACCGCGTCGAAGCCAAACCAGCGCTCGCCCTGCACCTGATAGCCCTCCCAGCCAGAGGTGGCACTCCACTGCCCGGGGCGATAGCGCTCCCGCTGCAGCCAGCTGTGGCGCTGCTGCGCGGTGTCGATCTCCTGCTGCATTAAGTGGATGCGCGCGTGGGGGAAATCGGTCAGCCCGCCCGCATGATCGAAATCCAGGTGCGTCAGAATAATATGGCGGACGTCCGCCACGCTGAAGCCCAGCGCCTCGACCCGGGCGCGGGCCGTGAGCGACTCCCGGCGCTGGATGTTATTCAGCACCCGGAAAAAGCCAGACAGCCGGGAGGGCTCGCGCACGTCCCCCTGGCCGAAGCCGGTATCCACCAGCACCAGCCCGTCGCGCTCGGTTTCGATCAGCAGGCAGTGGCAGACCAGGTGCGCATGCAGCCCCTTGCTGAAACCGTCGTAAAACGCGCCGCCCAGCGGGCACATGCACCCGCAGTTAAGGTGATGGATCTTCATATCGCCTCCTCATCAACGTGATTGCGTCTGCTGACTCTGTTCGGACGTGCCAAAATGCGTAGTGTCGCCGTGACCGTGTTCACCGCTGCCCTGCACGCGCCGGAGCTGGATGACCTCGCCCTGCTGCCAGGCATTGGCGCCTGTCGCCACCGGGTGGGCAACGATATCGGCACGCTGGCGTTTAATCTCCTGCGTATCGATCCCCAGACGCCGATCGCGATCCGCCAGCAGCGCCGGGTCGAGCTGCCCTTCCCCGGTAAAGCCCATCATCAGGGCCGGGATGCCGAGCGGCAGGGTTTTGTCGCGATCCGTATGCCAGGTGTGCCAGGTTTTGCCGTAGGTGTTGACGATTTTGCTCATCAGCGCCTTGTCCGCCACCGCCGGCAGGCCGGGGGCCACCAGGCTGCCTGATTTCACTTCGTACTGATGGCTGTGCCAGAGCTTTTTCTCCTCCGGCGGCAGGGTATTAAACAGGCGCTCGCTGATGATGTACTCGACGCCCATCAACCGGGCATCCTTCGTATTACCGTCATAAATAACCGCCTGCATCACGTCTTCATTGAGCACCGTCACGTAGTGATGGGCCTCCATCTGTCCGTTTTTATCCCCGCTGTAAAAATGAAAGCCGTCGAGATACGCGCTGATGGCCTCCACCGGCGGGCGGGACTGAATCACCTGGGCGCCCGTTTCCAGGGTGCGCATTTTGGCGGAGGTGCTTTCACCGGGGATGGGGGCCTGCGGCGGTGAGTTGTTTGCCCCGCAGCCGACAAGAAGCAGGATGGCTGGAACGATCAAAGGTAAAGATTTCATTGGCACTCCCTTTCACTTAGCCTGGTTATGAAGGTAGTGCAGATGTGGGGATTGTTCCGGCATATATGTGAAAAAACAGCGGCTTCGCTCCGATCCATCCGCAACGGTAAATTGTCTGGATATGCGCAAAATGCGCTATCCGACACGCGAAATGGCTAAGATTCGTCTAAGGTTTTCAGGTGATTGATGACAGCGGCCACGCTGCCCAGCGAACTTAGGAGAACAACCATGATGAGACCTCAACGCCCCGCCACACTGCGGCTGGCGATTGGCGGCATCCTGCTTGGGATCACCGCCTTCAGCTATGCGGACGACTCGTCCAGCGCCCAGAAACAACCCCCGGACATTTTGTTCGGGCCGCTGTTTAACGACGTGCAAAGCGCCAAACTCTTCCCCGACCAGAAAACCTTTGCCGATGCCGTACCGAAAAACGATCCCCAGGCGATCCTTGCCGATTACCACATGCAGCGCAAACAGTCCGGCTTCGACCTGCGTCACTTTGTTGACATGAACTTTACCCTGCCGACGGAAAAGGAAAAGTACGTTCCGCCTGCCGGACAGAGCCTGCGCGCGCATATCGACGGCCTGTGGCCGGTGCTGACGCGCACCACCTCCAGCGCCGGGAAGTGGGATTCGCTGCTGCCGCTGCCGAAACCTTACGTGGTGCCGGGCGGGCGTTTCCGCGAGATCTACTACTGGGACAGCTACTTCACCATGCTGGGTCTGGCCGAGAGCGGCCACTGGGACAAAGTCGCCGATATGGTGGCGAACTTCGCTTATGAGCTGGACAGCTGGGGCCATATCCCCAACGGCAACCGCAGTTACTACCTGAGCCGCTCACAGCCGCCGTTCTTCTCCCTGATGGTCGAGCTGCTGGCGACCCACGACAGCGAGGCGCTGAAGAAATACCGTCCGCAGATGGAAAAAGAGTACGCCTACTGGATGGAAGGGGTGGATGCCCTCCAGCCGGGCCAGGCCAGCCAGCGGGTGGTGAAGCTGGACGATGGTGCCGTGCTGAACCGCTACTGGGACAATCGCGATACCCCACGCCCGGAATCCTGGCTGGATGATATCAACACGGCGAAAAAATACCCCAACCGCCCGGCGACCGAGATCTACCGCGATCTGCGTTCCGCCGCCGCCTCCGGCTGGGACTTTAGCTCACGCTGGATGGACGATCCGCAGCAGCTGGGGACGATCCGCACCACCAGCATCGTGCCGGTGGATCTGAATGCCCTGATGTTCAAGATGGAAAAACTGCTGGCGAAGGCCAGTCAGGACGGCGGGGACAGCGCGGCGGCCAGCCGTTACGAGGGTCTGGCAGCCGATCGCCAGAAAGCGATGGAGCGCTATCTTTGGAACGACAAACAGGGCTGGTATGCGGATTACGATCTGAAAACCAAACAGGTGCGCGATCAGCTGACCGCCGCGGCGCTGTTCCCGCTGTATGTGCAGGCGGCCTCGCAGGAGCGTGCGGACAAAACGGCCACGGCCGCCGAGGCCCAGCTGCTGAAAGCCGGCGGGATTGCGACGACCAACGTCAACAGCGGCCAGCAGTGGGATGCGCCAAACGGCTGGGCACCGCTGCAGTGGGTCGCCACCGAAGGCCTGCAGAACTACGGGCATAAAAAAGTGGCGATGGACGTTACCTGGCGCTTCCTTACCAACGTCCAGCACACCTACGATCGCGAGCAGAAGCTGGTGGAGAAATATGATGTGTCCACCACCGGCACGGGCGGCGGTGGCGGCGAATATCCGTTGCAGGACGGCTTTGGCTGGACCAACGGCGTAACGCTGAAGATGCTGGATCTGGTTTGCCCGCAGGCCAACCCTTGCGACAAACTGCCAGCCCAGCAGCCTGCGGCTAATGCTGCGGCCACCAGCAATCAACCGGCGGTAACAACGCCACCAGCCGCGAGTAACCCACCGGCGGCCAGCGCCCCGTCCACCTCACAGCCAGCCGCGAATGATGAATCGGCACAAACGCAGAAGAGTGTCGGGCAGTAAGGTGTCGTAGGCCGGGTAAGGCGTAGCCGCCACCCGGCGATGTGGCCCCGGTGCGGCCTGCTGTCCGGCGGCGCTACGCTTGCAGGGCCTACAAGGACAAAGACAGGACGTAGGCCGGGTAAGGCGCAGCCGCCACCCGGCGATGTGGCCCCGGTGCGGCCTGCTGCCCGGCGGCGCTACGCTTGCAGGGCCTACAAGGTCAAAGGCAGGACGTAGGCCGGGTAAGGCGTAGCCGCCACCCGGCGATGTAGCCCCGGTGCGGCCTGCTGCCCGGCGGCGCTACGCTTGCAGGGCCTACAAGGTCAAAGGCAGGGCGTAGGCCGGGTAAGGCGCAGCCGCCACCCGGCAGTGTGGCCCCAGTGCGGCCTGCTGCCCGGCGGCGCTACGCTTGCAGGGCCTACAAGGTCAAAGGCAGGGCGTAGGCCGGGTAAGGCGCAGCCGCCACCCGGCGATGTGGCCCCGGTGCGGCCTGCTGCCCGGCGGCGCTACGCTTGCAGGGCCTACAAGGTCAAAGGCAGAGCGTAGGCCGGGTAAGGCGCAGCCGCCACCCGGCGATGTAGCCCCGGTGCGGCCTGCTGCCCGGCGGCGCTACGCTTGCAGGGCCTACAAGTTCAAAGGCAGGACGTAGGCCGGGTAAGGCGTAGCCGCCACCCGGCGATGTTGCAGGGAAAACCGCACAAAAAAACGGCTCTTACAAAAGAGCCGTTTTTACGTGTGTCAGGCGCGTCGTACCATCCTGTAAACCAGTAGCACGAGAATAGCGCCCACCACGGCGACCAGAAAACTTTGCAGGTTAAATCCGGATACATTGCCGCCGATGCCAAACATCGTTGCCAGCCAGCCGCCGACAACCGCACCTACGACCCCAAGGATACAGGTCACAATAAAACCGCCACCATCCCGTCCCGGCATGATGAATTTTGCGATAACACCAGCAATCAGACCAAATACAATCCAGGCGATAATACCCATAGTGATGCCCTCTTGCAGAGTTAAGCTTGCGCAGAACACCCGCCCGCGCAAGTCATATAAGTATAGGCAATAGCCGGAAAACCATATTGAGGACACTGACTTAATTGCGGCTGTGGCGAAAAAAAATAATTGCTGGTTTGTATTAAGTTCCGCCGTTGCCTGCCGATAACGCAACCACAGACTGTCATTTATCGAGGAGCCCTGGGGCGTGAGTAATTACAGTGAGCAGTTCCTGAAAACTAATCCGCTGGCTGTATTAGGGGTATTACGCGATCTGCAAAAACAGAATGTTCCCGTGCGTATCAGCTGGGGGAACAACCAGTTCATCAGCAAAATTCTGGATGCAACGCCAGAGCGGCTGGTAATGGATTTAGGCAGCCAGGAGTACGAAAACCGTGCGGTGCTGCGCGCAGAAACCATCACCGTGGCCGCCGACACCCAGGGGGCGAAAGTGGAGTTCGAGCTGCCGCGGCTGGAACAGGGAACCTGGCAGGGGCTGCCCGCCTTTATCACCTCGCTGCCGGCATCGGTATGGTGTATCCAGCGACGGGAATATTTCCGCATCAATGCTCCGCTGCATCCGGCCTACTTCTGTAAAGCCAAAATGCCGGACAAGAGCGTGATCCGTTTTCGCCTGCACGATCTCTCCCTGGGCGGCATGGGGGCATTGATGGATAGCGCTAAACCCGACGCTCTGGTCGAAGGGATGCGCTTTTCGCAAATCGAACTGGATATGGGCGGTTGGGGTCGCTTCTTCTTCGATGCGCAGCTGATCACGGTGAGCGAACGTAAAGTGGTGGACAGCAAAAACGAAACCATCACCACGCCGCGTCTGAGCTTCCGTTTTCTCAATGTCGGGCCAGGCCCGGAGCGGGAACTGCAGCGGATTATCTACTCGCTGGAGCGTGAAGCGCGGGAGCGCGCCAACAAGGTGCGTTAATCGCGGCCGGGCAGCACGTGGCGGCCCGGCAACGGATTACATGGCGTCCATCGCCTTCTGCACTTTCCAGATATAGCGCGGCGCCTGCGGAGCGGGGTGATTGTTGACAACGTGCTCAAAGAACTCGTCTTTGTCCAGGTCGTTGATCTCGGCAATCGCCTTTTTGCGATCCGAGGAGAAGGTGCGCAGCAGCGCGCCTGCCCCGTTAACGTAGGAAACCACCAGCGCATACTGCATCACTTCCGGGTCCTCAATTCCCTGCAGGATCCCGTGCTCCAGAATGCTCAGATAGGCAGTACCCATCGAAATATTGCGCTCCGGGTTCTTCAGCTCGCTGGTGGATGGCTGTCCGCTCCAGCCCATATGGCGGTAGACTTCCCGCCCGGCGGTGGAGGCTTTCAGCTGCATCAGGCCCACCGCGTTCGATTTACTGACCAGATTCGGGTTCCCGCCCGACTCAACCGCAATGATGGCGGTCACCAGACGCGGGCTGACGCCCCAGGCAGCACCGGCTTTTTCAGTGATCGGCATCCACTGCATCGCCCGTTTCACCGGGACTTCCGGGTTCCATTCCTGTTTTTTGTAATCCTGCTTTGAACTACAGCCTGCAAGCAACACAATCAAAAAAGCAAACCATCTCAATTTCACGTCATCTGTCCTTATGGTCATTCATCGCTGTTACCCTATCCTCCGCTTGATGAAGGACGCGCTCAGGCGGCATGATATATACATTTAGATTTATAAGTCAGCAAGGAAATGCCATGTCTCAGTTTCATCTCATCGCACCATCAGGTTACTGCATTAATCAGGAAGCGGCCCACCGGGGCGTTGCGCGTTTACTGGACGACGGGCATCAGGTGCAAAATCAGATAATTATACCCCGCCGTCAGCAGCGATTTGCCGGAACCGAGGCGCAGCGCCTGAGCGACATAAACGCCCTCGCTCGCCTGCCGGGTGCCAACCAGATTGTACTGGCGGTGCGCGGGGGGTACGGCGCCAGCCGCTTGCTGGAGCAGATCGACTGGCAGGGGCTGGCCGAACGCCAGCAGCAGGACCCGCTGCTGATTTGCGGCCACAGCGATTTCACCGTCATCCAGCTCGGCCTGCTGGCGTTGCATAACGTCATCACCTTCAGCGGCCCGATGCTGGCGGGCAACTTTGGCGCACCGGAGCTGAACGCTTTTACCCTGGATCACTTCTGGCGCGCGCTGCAAAACAGCACTTATTCCGTGGAGTGGCAGGGCGAGGGCCCGGCGTGTGAACGCGCAGGCCAGCTGTGGGGCGGCAATCTGGCGATGGTCGTGTCGCTGATCGGCACCCGCTGGCTGCCCGCCATTGAGAACGGCATTCTGGTGCTGGAAGATATCAACGAGCACCCGTTCCGCGTTGAGCGCATGCTGCTGCAGCTGCATCACGCGGGCATTCTCGACCGTCAGCAGGCGATTGTGCTCGGCAGTTTTAGCGGCGCGACTGCCAATGATTACGATGCCGGCTACGATCTGGCGACCATGATCGATTATCTGCGCGCCCGGGTGTCGGTGCCGATTATCAGCGGGCTCGATTTCGGCCACGAACAGAAGACCGTCACTCTGCCGCTGGGTGCGCAGGCTACGCTTGTTCATGCCGCAGGTAAGACCTGTTTAACCCTGAGCGGACATCCGGTGATTAAGGCATAAAAAAAGCCCCTTAAGCGCCGGATTAGCACGCTGTAAGGGGCATTAATATGTTAGGGTTTTAATAACAGTCATCGCGTCACGCAGGGAGTACGCACACATTGGATGCCGCAGCAATAATCAGTCTTTTTATCCTGGGTTCAGTTCTTGTAACCTGCAGTATATTATTGAGTTCGTTTTCTTCTCGTCTCGGCATCCCCATTCTGGTTATTTTCCTCGCCATCGGCATGCTGGCGGGCGTTGATGGCGTCGGGGGGATCCCCTTCGATAACTACCCCTTTGCCTACATGATCAGTAACCTCGCGCTGGCGGTGATCCTGCTGGATGGCGGGATGCGCACCCAGGCCAGCTCGTTTCGCGTGGCGCTGGGGCCGGCCCTGTCGCTGGCGACGGTCGGGGTGCTCATCACCTCCGGCCTGACCGGGATGATGGCAGCGTGGCTGTTTAAGCTGGATATCATGGAAGGCCTGCTGATTGGCGCCATTGTCGGCTCGACCGATGCCGCGGCGGTCTTCTCGCTGCTGGGCGGCAAAGGGCTGAACGAACGTGTCGGCTCGACGCTGGAGATTGAGTCCGGCAGCAACGACCCGATGGCGGTGTTTCTTACCATCACCCTGATTGAGATGATCCAGCAGCATGAAACCAGCCTGAGCTGGATGTTCGCCTGGCACATCATTCAGCAGTTTGGCCTCGGGATCATCATTGGCCTCGCCGGCGGCTACCTGCTGCAACAGATGATCAACCGTATCTCGCTGCCTGCCGGGCTTTACCCGCTGCTGGCCCTGAGCGGCGGGATTTTGATTTTCGCTCTCACTACAGCGATGGACGGCAGCGGCATTCTGGCGGTCTACCTGTGTGGCTTCCTCCTCGGGAACCGGCCGATCCGCAACCGCTTTGGCATTCTGCAGAACTTTGACGGCCTCGCCTGGCTGGCGCAAATCGGCATGTTCCTGGTGCTGGGGCTGCTGGTGACGCCGTCGGATCTGCTGCCGATTGCCATTCCGGCGCTGCTGCTGTCGATATGGATGATCTTCTTTGCCCGTCCGCTGTCGGTGTTTGCCGGCCTGCTGCCGTTTAAGGGATTTAACCTGCGCGAGCGGGTGTTTATCAGCTGGGTGGGGCTGCGCGGCGCGGTCCCTATCATCCTCGCGGTGTTCCCGATGATGGCCGGGCTGGACAACGCCCGCCTGTTCTTCAACGTGGCCTTCTTCGTGGTGCTGGTGTCGCTGCTGTTCCAGGGGACTTCCCTGTCGTGGGCAGCGAAAAAGGCCAAAGTGGTGATCCCGCCGGTGGGCTGGCCGGTCTCACGCGTGGGGCTGGATCTGCATCCGGAGAATCCGTGGGAACAGTTTGTCTACAAGCTCAGCGCCGACAAGTGGTGCGTGGGGGCTTCGCTGCGGGATCTGCATATGCCTGAAGAGACGCGCATTGCCGCCCTGTTCCGCGATAATGCCCTGCTGCACCCGACCGGGAGCACCCGGCTGCGCGAGGGGGATATTCTCTGCGTGATTGGCCGCGAGCGCGACCTCCCTGCCCTCGGTAAGCTGTTCAGCCAGTCACCGCCGGTGGCGCTGGATCAGCGCTTCTTTGGGGATTTTATTCTCGAAGCCAGCGCCAAATTTGCCGACGTGGCGTTGATCTACGGCCTGGATGAAGGGCTGGAGTATCGGGATAACCAGCAGACCTTGGGCGAAATTATCCAGAAGCTGCTCGGTGCCGCGCCGGTAGTGGGTGATCAGGTGGAGTTTGCCGGGATGATCTGGACGGTGGCGGAGAAAGAAGATAACAGGGTGCGGAAAGTGGGCGTGCGCGTGGCGGAGGATATCGAGGAGTAGGCCGGGTAAGCGTAAGCGCCACCCGGCGTTTGGCTCCGGCGTTCATGCCGGGTGGCGGCTACGCCTTACCCGGCCTATAACGACTTTATACCGTAATGACGGGCACCCGCGGGGCTAACGCGGTTAACAACTCGTACCCTATTGTGCCCGCCGCTGCCGCAACATCGTCCACTTTCACCTCATTCCCCCACAGCTCAACCGGCGTGCCGATCCCGGCCTGCGGGCAGGGGGTGAGATCGATCGCCAGCATATCCATCGACACGGTGCCCACCGTGCCGGTGCGCACGCCGTCCACCCAGACCGGGGTACCGGAAGGGGCAATGCGCGGATAGCCGTCGGCATAGCCCCCGGCGACAATGCCGATGCGCTGCTCGCCCGAGGCACGATAGCGGCTGCCGTAGCCCACGGTATCCCCCGCTTTCAGGGTCTGGACGCCAATGATTTCACTGCGCAGGGTCATCACCGGCTTCAGGCCGCTGTTGGCGATATCCTGCCACTGGCCGGAAGGAGACGCGCCGTAGAGAATAATTCCCGGTCGCACCCAGTCAAAATGCGCTTCCGGGTGCCAGAGGGTCGCCGCTGAGTTAGAGAGCGAACGCGGACAGTTCAGCCCTTCCGCCGCCTGTTCAATGCGCATCATCGGCTCCGTGATGCCGTCCGGCTTTTCCGCATCGGCAAAATGGGCCATCAGCGTCATTTCGCCGACGTTTTTCACCGCCCGCAGCTGCTGCCAGACGCTGTGAACTCGATCCGGCTGGAAACCGAGACGGTTCATGCCGCTGTTCACTTTCAGGTAGATATCGAGCGGAGCGTGCAGCTTTGCATTCTGCAACGCCTTGACCTGCCAGTTGCTGTGCACGCTGGTGGTCAGGCGGTACTTATCAAACAGCGGCAGTTCATCGCTGTTAAAGAAGCCTTCGAGCATCAGAATCGGCCCTTTCCAGCCGCGCTCGCGCAGCAGAATGGCCTCTTCCAGATTCAGCATCGCAAAACCATCGGTCGCGCTGAGTGCGCTCCAGATGCGATCCAGACCGTGGCCGTAAGCGTTGGCTTTGACCACCGCCCAGACGCGTGAAGCTGGCGCAGCGCGACGGACAATGTGCAGGTTATCTTTCAGGGCCTGCAGATCCAGCTGAGCCACAACAGGACGGGACATGACGACTCCTTGTTAGTTATGCGCGCCGTGTAAATGCTGTGGACGTGACGGAGTGAACCCCGGACGGTAGCGCGCGACGCTTAAATCATCAAACGGAATAGCCGGTGTGCGCCCGGAGATCAAATCACTGAGCAACTGCCCTGAACCGCAGGCCATCGTCCAGCCCAGCGTACCGTGCCCGGTGTTGAGCCACAGGTTCTTAAACGGGGTGCGGCCCACCACCGGCGTACCGTCCGGGGTCATCGGGCGCAGCCCGGTCCAGAAGGTCGCCTGTTCGATATAACCGCCCCGCGGGAAGAGGTCGCCCACGACCATCTCCAGCGTTTCCCGACGCGGCTGCAGCAGCTCGGTGTTAAAGCCGACGATTTCCGCCATTCCTCCCACGCGGATCCGATTGTCAAAACGGGTGATCGCGATTTTGTATGTTTCATCAAGGATAGTTGAAACCGGGGCCCCGCTGTCCTCTTTCACCGGGATCGTCAGCGAGTAACCCTTCAGCGGGTAGACCGGAATATCGACGATGCCCTTCAGCATCGCCGTGGAGTAAGAGCCGAAGGCCATCACGTAGGCGTCGGCTTTTACCACCTCTTCGCCGCACAGCACGCCGTAGATATTCTCCCCTTCGTACAGCAGCTTATCGACTGAGGTGTTGTAGCGGAATTTGACCCCCGCCTGCTCGGCCATCTGGGCCAGATTCTGGGTGAAGAGCTGGCAGTCGCCGGTTTCGTCATTGGGCAGACGCAGGCCGCCGGTGAGCTTGTGGGCGACCTCCGCCAGCGCCGGTTCGACCTGCGCCAGCTGGCTGGCTTCCAGCAGCTGATACGGCACCCCGGCATCCTCAAGAACGGCGATATCGCGGGTGGCGTTTTCGTACTGCTGGGCGGTGCGGAACAGCTGCAGCGTGCCCCCCTGGCGGCCTTCATACTGAATGCCGGTGGTGGCGCGCAGCGCTTTCAGGCAGTCGCGGCTGTACTCCGCCAGACGCACCATCCGCCCTTTGTTTTCCATATAGTGTGAGGTGTCGCAGTTGCGCAGCATCTGCCACATCCACTTGAGCTGAAACTGGGTGCCGTCGAGACTGATCGCCAGCGGCGCATGGTGCTGGAACATCCATTTAATCGCCTTCAGCGGCACACCCGGGGCCGCCCAGGGCGCCGCATAGCCCGGAGAAATTTGCCCGGCATTGGCGGCGCTGGTCTCCAGCGCCGGACCCGGCTCACGATCGATGACGGTCACGTCGTGCCCGGCCTGACTCAGGTACCAGGCGCTGGTTACGCCAACGACGCCACTTCCCAGTATGACAACACGCATAGCCACTCCCTTAATAAGCAAAAGAACAATCTTCTGATTACATATTGATAACCCAGCTGAAAATATTATTCAACATAGGCCTTTTTTATGGTGACATAACTCACACCTTCCCCTGCTGACGCGGGCAGCGCGGTTTTGGCATCTCCTGCTGCGCGGCATTTTTAACCAGCATATTATGCTGAGAGACACCCTTTTTTTGTCATGTGGAAAACGGGAAATCGCAAAGAAAAAAATAGCGTGCCAGCACGCTTTTGAATGGCGTGTTCTATGCTTGAAAAGAGGTTCTCCAGACAGAGAGAGCTACCAACAATGAGGGCGCGCTAATGGCTACTATTGATTCCATGAATAAGGACACCACACGTCTGAGCGATGGACCCGACTGGACATTCGAGCTGCTGGACACCTATCTGGCGGAAATTGACCGGGTGGCGAAACTCTACCGTCTGGATGCCTATCCCCATCAGATTGAAGTCATTACCTCCGAACAGATGATGGACGCTTACTCCAGCGTCGGGATGCCCATTAACTATACCCACTGGTCGTTTGGCAAAAAATTCATTGAAACCGAACGGCTGTATAAACACGGTCAGCAGGGGCTGGCGTATGAGATCGTTATCAACTCCAACCCCTGTATTGCCTACCTGATGGAAGAGAACACCATCACCATGCAGGCGCTGGTGATGGCCCACGCCTGCTACGGACATAACTCGTTTTTCAAAAATAACTACCTGTTCCGCAGCTGGACCGATGCCAGTTCGATTGTCGACTACCTGATCTTTGCCCGTAACTACATCACCCAGTGCGAAGAGCGCTACGGCGTGGATGAGGTCGAAAAGCTGCTGGACTCCTGCCATGCGCTGATGAACTACGGCGTGGATCGCTACAAACGTCCGCAGAAGATCTCCCTGCAGGAGGAGAAAGCCCGGCAGAAAAGCCGCGAAGAGTATCTGCAAAGCCAGGTGAATACGCTGTGGCGTACCCTGCCGAAACGTGAAGAAGAGAAAACGGTAGTGGAAGCGCGCCGCTACCCTTCCGAGCCGCAGGAGAACCTGCTCTACTTTATGGAGAAGAACGCCCCGCTGCTGGAGCCGTGGCAGCGTGAGATCCTGCGCATCGTGCGTAAGGTGAGCCAGTACTTCTATCCGCAAAAACAGACTCAGGTGATGAACGAAGGCTGGGCGACCTTCTGGCACTACACCATCGTTAACCACCTGTATGACGAAGGCAAAGTGACAGAACGCTTTATGCTGGAGTTCCTTCACAGCCACACCAACGTGGTGTTCCAGCCGCCTTACAACAGCCCGTGGTACAGCGGCATTAACCCGTATGCGCTGGGCTTTGCCATGTTCCAGGACATCAAGCGTATCTGTCAGAACCCGACGGAAGAGGATAAATACTGGTTCCCGGATATCGCCGGGTCCGACTGGCTGGAGACGCTCCATTTCGCGATGCGCGATTTCAAGGATGAGAGCTTTATCAGCCAGTTCCTGTCGCCGAAGGTGATGCGTGATTTCCGCCTGTTTACGGTGCTGGATGACGATCACAACAACTACCTGGAGATTTCGGCGATCCACAATGAAGAGGGGTATCGTGAGATCCGCTCCCGCCTCTCGGCCCAGTACAACTTAAGCAACCTTGAGCCGAATATTCAGGTCTGGAATGTGGATCTGCGCGGGGATCGCTCCCTGACGCTGCGCTATATTCCGCACAACCGCGCGCCGCTGGATAAAGGGCGCAAGGAAGTGCTGAAGCATGTGCACCGCCTGTGGGGCTTTGACATTATGCTTGAGCAGCAGAACGAAGACGGCAGCGTGGAGCTGCTGGAGCGGTGCCCGGTGAAAGGCAATATGTTGTAGTTCGGTGCGGCCTGTTTTGCCGGGTGGCGGCTACGCCTTACCCGGCCTACGAAATCCAGACATCGGGCGAAAAAAAACCTCTCAAGCGAGAGGTTTTTTATTTTAGCGCCCCTGAATCACCAGGTCGCCCGGCAGGGACTTCTGCATCCGGTGCCAGATCTCGCCGCTGTCACGACCGTAGCGACGCACGGTTTCGTACACCTGGTCGTGCAACCCTTCAGAGCACAGCTCGCTCAGCTTATGGTAGAAGCCGAGCGCCAGGCTCCGGGCTTCCGGGTTGGCGAAGTAGTGACGACCGATGCGGGTATAGAGCCCTTTCATGCCGTTGAGGATCAGGCCGTAGATCGGGTTGCCGGAGGCAAAAGCCAGGCCGCGGAAGACGTTGTAATCCAGCAGGGCGAAGGCATCGGCGTGATCTTCCACGGCGGTAGCACGGGCCAGCACTTCCAGCGCCTTATCCGGATGCTGGCGAAACGCCGTACGGATAAAGATGGTGGCGATGTTGGTACGCACTGAGAGCAGATTATCGATCAGCTGCGGTACGCTCTCGTGATCGAGGCGCGCCAGCGTTTCAAGAATATTCAGGCCCGACGTTTCCCAGAAGTTATTCACTTTGGTCGGTTTGCCGTGTTGGATCGTCAGCCAGCCATCGCGGGCCAGTCGCTGCAACACTTCACGTAAGGTGGTACGTGTGACGCCAATCAGTTCAGAGAGTTCGCGTTCTGCGGGAAGTATCGAGCCAGGGGGGAATCGGTTATTCCAGATGCTCTCGATAATGTATTCTTCCGCGAAACCCGCCGGGCTTTGCGCCTTTATGACCATAGTGAGTTTTCCATTAACTGCTTTTTACAAAATTCACTCATCATACCAGAGGCAGGCAGAGGCAGATAGCGCAGCGAGGCGAGAAAAAAGGGATCGCCGTTTTATTTTTATCATTTAAAAGTCAGGCCTGACGCCCCCTCCATGTGTCAGTTTGCGTATACTTAAAACGTAATTATGTGACGGGCAAGGAAATCTGTTGTGGAAATGTCTTATAGCCGCGCCTTCTGGCGCAATTTTTTAGGCCAGTCGCCTGACTGGTACAAACTGACTCTTATTATTTTTCTGGTTATCAATCCTCTTATCTTTCTCGTGAGCCCGTTTGCCGCAGGCTGGTTACTGGTCGCCGAGTTCATCTTTACCCTGGCGATGGCGCTGAAATGTTATCCCCTGCTGCCGGGCGGCCTGCTGGCCTTTGAGGCGGTGGCGATCGGCATGACCAGCGCAGAGCATGTGAAAGAGGAGCTGGCGTCGAATCTGGAAGTGCTCCTGCTGCTGATGTTTATGGTGGCCGGGATCTACTTTATGAAGCAGCTGCTGCTGTTTATCTTCACCCGCCTGCTGCTGAGTATCCCCTCGAAAACGATGCTGTCGCTGGCCTTCTGCATCGCGGCCGCTTTTTTATCGGCCTTCCTCGATGCCCTGACGGTGGTGGCGGTGGTGATCAGCGTCGCCGTCGGCTTCTACGGGATCTATCACCGGGTGGCCTCCGCCCAGCCGGAAGATAACCTGCATGATGACAGCAAGGTTGATAACAAACAGCGCGAGGTGCTGGAGCAGTTTCGCGCCTTCCTGCGCAGCCTGATGATGCACGCCGGCGTGGGCACCGCGCTGGGTGGGGTGATGACCATGGTCGGCGAGCCGCAGAACCTGATCATCGCCAAAGCCGTGGGCTGGAACTTTACCGAGTTTTTCCTGCGGGTGGCCCCGGTCAGCGTGCCGGTGCTGGTGTGCGGCCTGCTGACCTGCTGGCTGGTGGAGAAATTCAGATGGTTTGGTTACGGCACCCTGCTCCCGACTCAGGTTCGCGAAGTATTGCAGCGTTACGATGATGAGAGCCGCAGCCAGCGGACCCGTCAACAGAAGCTGGCGTTGATTTTTCAGGGGATGATTGGCGTCTGGCTGATTATCGCCCTGGCGTTTCATCTGGCGGAGGTGGGGTTGATTGGCCTGTCGGTGATCATCCTGGCGACCTCCTTCACCGGCGTGACGGACGAGCACGCTATCGGCAAAGCCTTTACCGAAGCGCTGCCCTTTACTGCCCTGCTGGCGGTCTTTTTCGCGGTGGTGGCGGTAATAGTCGACCAGCAGCTGTTTGCGCCGATCATCCGCTACGTGCTACAGGCCGAGCAAGATGCCCAGCTGTCGCTCTTCTATCTGTTTAACGGCCTGCTGTCGGCTATCTCCGATAACGTGTTTGTCGGCTCGGTCTATATCAATGAGGCCAAAACCGCGCTACAGAGCGGGGCGATAAACCAGCAACAGTTTGAACTGCTGGCGGTAGCGATCAACACCGGGACCAACCTGCCCTCCGTCGCCACGCCAAACGGCCAGGCGGCGTTCCTGTTCCTGCTCACCTCGGCGCTGGCGCCGCTGATAAGACTCTCTTATGGCCGGATGGTGTGGATGGCTCTGCCCTATACGGTGGTATTAACCTGCGTCGGTTTGTTGTGCGTCAAAATTACCCTCATTCCTTTTACCCAATGGATGTTACAGACGGGTATACTGGCGACGCATTAAGTGAGTCAGCCGGGTAATTTATTACCCGGCTGCACTGACGAATGATAAATATCCGATTACGTTATATTTTGCGTGCCGAGACTGGCGCGCAAATTGTTTTCGTTTACACTGCGCTTTCTATACCTGTTCCAGGGAAATGATTATGTTGAAATTTTTGAACCAATGCTCGCGTGGACGCGGAGCGTGGTTGCTGTTGGCCCTGACCGCCTTCGCGCTCGAAATGGTGGCATTGTGGTTCCAGCATGTGATGTTGCTGAAGCCCTGTGTGTTGTGTATCTATGAACGCAGCGCGCTGTTTGGCGTGATGGGCGCAGGCCTGGTCGGCGCCATCGCGCCGAAAAGCCCGCTGCGCTACGGCGCGATTGCCATCTGGCTCTACAGCGCCGGAAAAGGCCTGCAGCTGGCCTGGGAGCACACCATGATCCAGCTGCATCCGTCGCCGTTTCAGACCTGCGATTTTGCCGCCCGCTTCCCGAGCTGGCTGCCGCTGGATAAGTGGCTGCCGCAGGTATTCGTGGCAAGCGGTGACTGCTCCGTGCGTCAGTGGGAGTTCCTGACCCTTGAGATGCCGCAGTGGCTGGTGGGCATTTTCGCCGCCTATCTGGTCGTAGCGCTGCTGGTGCTGATTGCCCAGCCGTTTAAACCGAAAAAACGCGATCTGTTTGGGCGCTAATGCCCGGCGGCGCTTCGCTTGCGCGGGCCTACGGTGTTGTAGGCCGGGTAAGCGCAGCGCCACCCGGCAATAAAAAACCCGCCGAGGCGGGTTTTTTATTATGCGCGGTTTGGGTGATTCATAATATGGTCTTCCCAGTCGCGCACCTCTGATTCCCGCACCGCAATGTGGCGCACAGAAATTCGCTCGCCGTGCATCGCCGCTTTAGAACCGGCCAGCAGCGGGTGCCACTTCGGCAGGTCTTTCCCTTCCGCCAGCAGACGATAGGCGCAGGTCGGCGGCAGCCATTCAAAGGTCGGCAGGTTATCGCGGGTCAACTTGATGCAGTCCGGCTCTAACTCGAAGCGGCGCTCGTAGTTTCGGCACTGGCAGGTTTTGATGTTCAGCTGATTGCAGGCGACGTTGGTGAAATAGATTTCGTCCGAGTCTTCATCCATCAGCTTATGCAGACAGCACTGCCCGCAGCCATCGCACAGCGATTCCCACTCGGCGTCGGTCATGTTGTCGAGAGTCTTGCTTTGCCAGAAAGGGATTTCGCTCATAAGGATGTCCACACGTCAAAATAAAGCGCACCTTATAACCAGTCTGGCACCTCGATGCAAGTTTTGCCGCCCAAAAGGGGCGGCAAGCGGGGATTACAGCACGCGGGTTTTCAGCGACAGGCCGTTAACGGCCACTTCCAGCTCGTCGCCGCCGGAGAGTGGACCCACCCCTTCCGGGGTGCCGGTGAGGATCACATCGCCCGGTTTGAGGGTGAAATAACGACTCATATAGGCAATCAGCGGCACAATCTTATGGATCATGTCGGCGGTGGTGCCCTGCTGACGCACCTCGCCGTTCACCTTCAGGCTCAGGGTGGTGTTCTGCGGATCGTCCTGAAACTCCGATACCGGGACAAATCCGGAGATCGGGCACGAGTTATCAAAACCTTTGGCTTTTTCCCACGGCTGGCCCGCTTTCTTCATTTTGCCCTGCACATCGCGCAGGGTCAGATCCAGCGCCACACCATAACCGGCAATCGCCTTCTGCACATGATCTTCAGAAGCCTGACGCAGCGTGGCGCCGATCAGCACCGCCAGCTCCACTTCGTGGTGAACCGAGCCAAGCCCCTGGGGTAATGCCAGCGGCTGGCGGATATCACAGAGCGCCGTTTCCGGTTTAATGAACAGCACCGGCTCGTCCGGAATCGCGCTTCCCATTTCCTGAATATGCTTTGCGTAATTACTTCCTACGCAGACGACTTTACTTACCGGATAATCCAGTAAGGCTCCTTGCCAGTTATGATGTTGATACATATACGTCCCCTGAACGGTTAATGTGACGCTGACAGATAATTCTTAAACTATTTTTTCCCCTGCGCCTCGAGATGCTGTTTGAGTAAATTCTCTTGCGGTGGAGGGAGTTGTAAATAATAGCCCTGTTCGGTCAATGCGGTTTTTACTTTTTCCAGATCGGCGTTGCTCAGCTGCTTACGCCCGTCGAGGGGCATGAGCATCACCAGCTGCGGCTTACCGAAGCTTTTCAGCAGTGCCTCAGGCACGCGGGAGAAATCGTCCTTTTTTTCGACATACAGGTAGGTCTGGTCGCGCTGGGTACTTCTGTAGATCACACAAAACATATATTTACTCTGAATTAAGCGGGAGGGTGACTTGCCTCAATATAATTGTGACTATAACATGCCTGATACTCTTCGGAATATCACGGCGCGCACGTCGTGGTAAAAGCAAATTGAGTAAGGCCAGGATGTCAAACACGCCCATCGAGCTTAAAGGCAGTAGCTTCACCTTATCAGTGGTTCATTTGCATGAAGCAAAACCCGAGGTTATTCGTCAGGCGTTAGAAGACAAAATCGCCCAGGCGCCCGCATTTCTGAAACATGCGCCCGTGGTCATCAACGTAAGCGGCCTCGAAGCGCCGGTTAACTGGCACCATTTGCAGCAGGCGGTCACCGCCACCGGCCTGCGAATTGTGGGCATCAGCGGCTGCAAAGACGCTGAACTGAAAGCCGAAATCGATCGGGCGGGTCTTCCGCTGCTGAACGAAGGCAAAGATAAAGCCCCACGCGCAGAGCCCCCTGCCCCACCTGAAGTCCCTGTTACTCCTGTCACAAAAACGCGATTGATTGATCTGCCGGTGCGTTCCGGTCAGCGCATTTATGCGCCAAACTGTGACCTGATTGTGACCAACCACGTCAGCGCGGGGGCGGAGCTGATTGCGGATGGCAATATCCATATTTATGGCTCAATGCGAGGCCGTGCGCTGGCGGGTGCCAGCGGCGATCGCGATGCGCAAATTTTTTGTACCCACCTGGAGGCGGAGCTGGTCTCCATCGCAGGTGTTTACTGGCTGAGTGATAACATCCCGGCCGAATTTTCTGGCAAAGCGGCACGTCTGCGCCTGGCAGACAACGCTTTGACCGTTCAACCGTTGAATTGATCCCTTTTTAACAAGGAATTTCTATGGCACGCATTATTGTTGTTACTTCGGGTAAAGGAGGCGTTGGCAAGACCACCTCCAGCGCGGCCATCGCTACTGGTTTGGCCCAGAAGGGAAAGAAAACCGTCGTTATTGATTTCGATATCGGCCTGCGTAACCTTGACCTGATTATGGGTTGTGAACGCCGCGTGGTGTACGATTTTGTGAACGTGATTCAGGGTGACGCCACGCTGAATCAGGCGATGATTAAAGATAAACGTACCGACAACCTTTATATTCTTCCCGCTTCGCAGACGCGCGACAAGGATGCGCTGACCCGTGAAGGCGTGGAAAAAGTGCTCGATGAGCTGAAAAAAATGGAGTTCGATTTCGTGGTCTGCGATTCACCGGCGGGCATCGAAACCGGCGCGCTGATGGCGCTCTACTTCGCCGATGAAGCCATCATCACCACCAACCCGGAAGTGTCGTCCGTGCGCGACTCCGACCGTATTTTAGGGATCCTCGCCTCGAAATCCCGCCGTGCGGAAAATGGCGAAGAACCGATTAAAGAGCACCTGTTGCTGACCCGTTATAATCCGGGTCGTGTCAATAAAGGTGATATGCTGAGTATGGAAGACGTGCTGGAGATCCTGCGCATCAAACTGGTTGGCGTCATCCCGGAAGATCAATCCGTGCTGCGCGCGTCTAACCAGGGTGAACCGGTTATCCTCGACGCTAACGCAGACGCCGGTAAAGCGTATGCGGACACGGTAGATCGTCTGCTCGGAGAAGAACGTCCTTTCCGCTTCATAGAAGAAGAGAAGAAAGGTTTCCTCAAACGCCTGTTCGGAGGATAAGTTATGGCATTACTGGACTTTTTTCTCTCGCGGAAAAAAAGCACCGCTAACATCGCAAAAGAGCGTCTGCAGATCATCGTGGCAGAACGCCGCCGCAGCGACGCGGAACCGCACTACCTGCCGCAGCTGCGTAAAGACATTCTGGAAGTGATCTGCAAGTATGTGCAGATTGACCCGGAAATGGTGACCGTACAGCTGGAGCAAAAGGACGGGGATATCTCGATTCTGGAGCTCAACGTGACCCTGCCGGAAGCGGAAGAGTCGCGTTCTTAACCGTGGTTGTTGCCGGGCGGCGCGACGCTTGCCCGGCCTACGGATTTGTAGCCCCGGCAAGCATCGCGCCGCCGGGGGTTACAGAGCCCAGTTACTGCGGATATTCTTCCAGCAACGCATTCAGGCGATCGGCCATCAGTTCTCCGCGCCAGCCTGCCATCAGTTCCGGCGTACCATTCTGCGGTTTCAGCTTCCAGTGCGCATTCAGCAGCTGGTTGATCTGACGACGTGAGGCCAGCAGCTCGGCGCTGACTTTACTTTCCGCCGCCACTTCCTGCACCAGGGCTTTGATCGCCTTAAACGCTTTGCGATAACCCGGCATATCCATCAGGTTTAACAGCGGCTGCGGCAATGCCTCTTCCGGCAACGCCTGCGCCTTCTCCACCAGCGCCAGCAGGGTTTTACCGTGGAAGCGGATCTCCGAACCGGAAAGCCCGATGCTGTCCAGCTCGCCCAGGCTACCCGGCATGTAACGCGCCACGGCCCACAGATGCTCTTCACGCACCACAAAGTTCACTGCCAGATCGCGCTCGCGCGCCTTACGCAGACGCCAGTCGGCCAGCAGCTGCAGACAGGCCAGCTGGCGGGTGCGCAGCTGCCAGGCATTGCTGATGTCGCGCCACGCCTCTTTCGGATCGGTGATCTCCTGACGACGCAGCTGCGTCATCCGGCACTCATTCAGGGCGGCAGGCAGCCAGCCGGAGGCTTCGGCCTCTTTCATCAGCTGACCGGCGATCGGCAGCAGGTAGAACACATCCGCCGCCGCGTAGTCGAGCTGGCGTTCCGTCAGCGGGCGAGCCAGCCAGTCGGTGCGGGACTCGCTCTTGTCGATCGCCAGCCCGGTGTACTCTTCCACCATGGCGGCAAAGCCCCAGGACAGCGGACGACCGGCAAAGGCGGCGAGGATCTGGGTGTCGATCAGCGGCTCCGGCATGATGCCGAAGGTATTAAGGAAAACTTCCAGATCTTCACTGCCGGCATGCAGATATTTGGTGATGGCGGTATTCAGCAGCAACTCGCGCATCGGCGCCCAGTCGGTGATCCCCAGCGGGTCGATAAGCGACACATTTTTTCCGTCATACATCTGGATCAGACCCAGCTGCGGGTAATAGGTGCGGGTCCGCACAAACTCGGTATCCAGCGCAATGGCGGGTGCGTCACGGGTGACATCGCACAGCGAAGCCAGCTCGTCGTTGGTGGTGATCATCTGGTAATTCAAATCATATTCTCTTTGGTTTGCGCCCATAAAAAAACGCCGGCATGGCCAGCGTCTTTGGGTGACTAACACGAAGCTCAGGCTTTATTGTCTACTTTGGCGCGCGCTTCGTCACGTAATTCTCGTCGTAATATCTTCCCGACGTTCGATTTGGGCAGTTCGTCGCGAAACTCCACCAGTTTCGGCACTTTGTAGCCGGTCAGCTGGCGACGGCAGAAGGTGATCAGCGCCTCTTCACTCAGGGACGGATCTTTTTTCACCACAAAGATTTTCACCGTTTCACCGCTGCTGCCCGCCGGAACACCTACTGCAGCCACTTCCAGCACGCCGTTGTGCTGCATCACTACGTCTTCGATCTCGTTCGGATAGACGTTGAACCCGGAGACCAGGATCATGTCTTTCTTGCGATCGACGATGCGCAGGAAACCTTCGTCATCCATCACCGCGATATCCCCGGTGTGCAGCCAGCCGTCCTTGATGATTTCATCGGTAGCATCCGGACGCTGCCAGTAGCCCAGCATCACCTGCGGCCCTTTCACGCACAGTTCACCCGGTTCACCATGCGCCACTTCGTTATCTTCATCATCCACCAGTTTGGCTTCGGTGGAGGGCACCGGCAGGCCGATGCTGCCGCTGTGGTAGTCGATATCGTGCGGGTTCACGCTCACCAGCGGGGCGCACTCGGTCAGGCCATAGCCCTCCAGCAGATACTGCCCGGTAAGTTTGACCCAACGCTCGGCCACCGCCTGCTGCACCGGCATCCCACCGCCCGCCGACAGATGCAGGGTGGAGAAGTCGAGCTGTTGGAACTCTTTGTTATTCAACAGCGCGTTAAACAGGGTGTTCACCCCGGTCATGGCGGTGAAAGGATATTTCGCCAGCTCTTTGACCAGCCCCGGAATATCGCGCGGGTTGGTGATCAGGACGTTCTGCCCGCCAAGCTCGATAAACAGCAGGCAGTTCATGGTCAGGGCGAAGATGTGATAGAGCGGCAGCGCGGTGATCACCAGCTCTTTGCCACGATGCAGCAGCGGCCCGTAGGTGGCGTTCACCTGCTCGAGGTTCGCCAGCATGTTGCGGTGGGTCAGCATCGCCCCTTTCGCCACCCCGGTGGTCCCCCCGGTGTACTGCAGGAAGGCCAGATCCTGCGGCACCAGTTCCGGTTTCACGTACTGCATGCGGTAGCCGTTGTGCAGCGCCCGGCGGAAGGAGATGGCGTCCGGCAGGTGATATTTAGGCACCAGACGTTTGACGTACTTGACGACGAAGTTCACCAGCGTCCCTTTGGCGGTGGAGAGCTGATCGCCCATCCGCGTCAGAATGACGTGTTTCACCTGGGTTTTGTCGACCACTTTCTCGAGGGTGTGCGCGAAGTTCGAGACAATCACAATTGCCGCTGCGCCGCTGTCGTTCAGCTGATGCTCCAGCTCGCGCGGGGTATACAGCGGGTTAACGTTAACCACGATCATCCCGGCGCGCAGAATGCCAAACAGCGCCACCGGATATTGCAGCAGGTTCGGCATCATCAGCGCGACCCGGTCGCCTTTTTTCAGGCCTAAACCCTGTTGCAGGTAGGCCGCAAACGCCCGGCTGCGCTCTTCCAGCTTACGGAAGGTCATCACCTCACCCATGTTCACAAACGCAGGCTGATCGGCGTAGCGCGTCACGGAGTTTTCAAACAGTTCAACCAGGGATTGATAACGGTCAGGATTGATCTCTGCAGGCACATCCGCAGGATAACGGTTAAGCCAAACCTTCTTCACTACATCACCTCTGAAATGCGTGTTCGTCGTCATCACAGCCCCGGTTAATAAACAAGTCGTTAACATAATATTAACTCAGCGTACCAGTTTATTAATTGTCCGGATTTAAGGTTGCGAAGCGCGTCACTATTTATTTTTGTTATAGCGATAAAAAAAACGAAACAGCGGCAGGGCCGCTGTTTCTTCTTCAGTCATAACAGATATTTACTCTGTTACCACCGTCCGAACCTGAGCCGGTCCGGGACCATAACCTGGCCAGCCGCCATAGCCGTAGCCATATCCATAGCGCCACGGATGCGGGCCCCAGTACCAGGGATCGATAGGCTGCGGCGGCATCACTACCTGCTGCACTACTCGCCAGCGTTTATAGCCGTTGGCCTGCAGGGTCATAAATTTATACGGCGTGTTGCCAATTTTGCCCTGCTCCGCGCCGGTGATGGTGCCGACGACGGTGACCAGCTGGCCACGGAAGTCTACCGGGTCGAGGAAACCGTTCACATCGGCATAGATGCGCCCGCGTGAGGCTTCACCCAACATCGGCCGCGCGCCGCTGTCCAGCGGAACGGTGGCAATTTCCAGACGGGTTTTCCCCTGCTGGTTCATCACCTCCACCACTTTGCCGCCAAAGCGTGCTTCCTGGCCGACGTACAGTTCCGGGGCGTTCATCACCCGGACCAGATCCTGCTGCGGTGTCGGGCTGCTGCCCTTGATCGCATCAGGGACAGAGACACATCCTGTTAATGCCAGGGCCAGCGCCCCGACGGTCAGCAGACGAACGACATATTTTTGAACCGCCATGATGCGACTCCTTTTTCTCAGGCTCTGATACTGAGATTCACTCCCGGCCCGGAAGTTTCTTCCACGCTACGGTGTTTCGCAAATAAACCGGCTCGGCCTTCTCGACCGCCACGGTGTTTCCTGCGGCCAGCAGCTGACGGGCGATAGGCAGCATATCTTCGGCGGCAGGCAGCAGCACCTTGCCGTCCACCAGGGTCAGACCGCTGTCGTTTGCCATCGCTGGCCACGCCGGCCAGCCGGTCCCGACGGTCGCCCACTCACCGGAAAGCTGCTTCATGCGCTCGCCTGCCGCTTCCGGCGTGAGCACGGCTTCGCTCTCTTCACCGTGCCAGACGCCCTGCTCATCGCGGGTGTACTCCGCCCAGTAGACTTCGCCCATCCGGGCGTCAATGGCGGCCAGCACGCGGGTGGCACCGGTGTTGCGCCAGGCGCCCTCAGCCATGGTGGCGAGGGTCGAAACGCCAATCATCGGCAGTTCGGCGCCCAGCGCCAGCCCCTGGGCAATGCCAATACCGATGCGCACGCCGGTAAAGCTGCCGGGGCCGCGGCCATAAGCCAGAGCATCGAGGTTATTCAGGGAGGTGTTGCCCTCGGTGAGGATCATCTTCACCAAAGGCAGGATACGTTGGGTATGTTCCCGGGGGCACTCTTCGAAATGAGCACAGAGTTTACCGTCGTTCCACAGGGCAACAGAGCAGGCCTCTGTGGCGGTATCAATAGCCAGAATTCGCATGTGTTGTCGCGCTCTCGCAAGGGTCAGTCACAAAAAGGCGCGCATTTTAACACACCCGTCAGCAAATTACTCCGACTGAGACGCCGCCAGGAAACGCACCGCGCGATCGATATCCCGGGTGCGCGGTGCCGGCGGCAGGCTGGCGATAAAGGTGGCCCCGTAAGGACGCATCACCAGACGGTTATCGCAGATCACCAGCACCCCGCGATCGTCCACGTCGCGGATCAGACGGCCCACGCCCTGTTTGAGGGTGATGACCGCGTCAGGGAGCTGCACCTCGTCGAAGGGATCGCCCCCGCGCAGACGGCAATCTTCCATCCGCGCCTTCAGCAGCGGATCGTCCGGCGAAGTGAAGGGCAGCTTGTCGATGATCACCAGCGACAGAGCGTCGCCGCGCACGTCCACCCCTTCCCAGAAGCTGCTGGTCGCCACCAGCAGGGCATTCCCCGCGGTGACAAACTGCTGCAGAAGCTGGCCTTTGCTGGTTTCACCCTGCAACAGCACCGGCAGGGTCATGGTGGCGCGGAACTGCTCCGCCAGATCGCGCATCATGGCGTGGGAGGTACAGAGCATAAAGCAGCGGCCGTTGTTGGCCTCGATCATCGGCTTGAGCATGGCCGCCAGATGACGGGCGGCGCCGGGCTGATTAGGCATCGGCAGATTGCGCGGGACGCAGAGCAGCGCCTGGGTGGCATAATCAAACGGGCTCGGCAACAGCAGGGATTTGGCCTCTGCGATACCAAGACGTTCGGTGAAGTGGTGCAGATCGTCGTTTACCGACAGCGTGGCGGAGGTAAAAATCCAGCTGCCCGGCTTCTGCGCCATCACTTCCTGGAACTTATCGGCCACGGTGAGCGGCGTCAGCGCGAGGGTAAAATGGCGCGAGTTGCATTCGTACCAGTAGCTGTAGCCCGGCTGGTTAAACGCCTTCAGCCGTTTCAGGCGGGCGCGGTACAGGGTGGCGCGCTCGAAGGCGGCATCCAGCAGCGCCGAGCGCCCCAGGGAGAGCTTCGCCACGTCGTAGCAGAGCTCAAGGGCATCATCGAGCAGCAGCAGCGCGCGCTGGATATGCTGATCGGCAAGCAGTTCGCGCAGATTGCCGCGATAGCCTGGCTCCCCGAGCTGCATGCGGAAATCCTGCGTGCTTTGCGCCAGTCGGTCGGCGCACTTCTGCAGCTGCTGGGTATCTTTCAGTTCAGTGCGGTAAGCGATGGTAAAATCTTTCGCCAGGTCCAGCAGCTGACGGCTGGAGAGGGGCTGGCCGAAGTACTGGCTGGCGATATCCGGGAGCTGATGGGCTTCATCGAAGATCAGGACGTCGGCCTCGGGGATCAGCTCGCCAAAGCCGCTCTCTTTCACCACCATATCCGCCAGGAACAGGTGGTGGTTGACCACCACTACGTCGGCATCCATCGCCGTTTTACGCGCTTTGACCACAAAGCAGTCTTTGTACAGCGGGCAGTCGCTGCCGAGGCAGTTGTCGTTAGTGCTGGTGACCAGCGGCCAGGCGGCGGAGTCTTCGGCCACGCTGGCGCAGGTGCTGATATCCCCGTCGAGGGTCTGGTTGGCCCAGCTGCGCAGGATGATCACGTCGCTGAGGGTCTGTACCGGCAGATCGCCCCCCGCCAGCACCTGCTGTTCGAGACGTTCAATACAGAGGTAGTTGGAGCGCCCTTTCAGCAGGGCCAGACGGCCTTTATATTTCAGGGCCTTAGCTACGGTGGGCAGATCGCGGCTGTAGAGCTGATCCTGCAACGCCTTTGAGCCGGTGGAGATGATCACTTTCTTTTTGGCGCGCAGCGCGGGCGCGAGGTAGGCATAGGTTTTACCGGTGCCGGTGCCCGCTTCCACCACCAGCGGCTGGGCGCTGTCGATCGCATCGGCCACCGCGTGCGCCATCTGACGCTGCGGCTCGCGCGGCTTAAAGCCTGGAATTGCCTTTGCTAACTGTCCGTCTGCTGCGAAATCGTCTGCCACTCTGCCCCCTGTATTTTTGCACAGGGGATTATGTCAGGCCGCTCGCCCTGGCGCCAGTCGAGAGTGACGCAGGCAAAACAATATGGCAGTCTTGCCTGCTGAAACAGACACTCACGAGGAAACGTATATGACAATTGTGCGCATTGATGCCGAAGCCCGCTGGTCAGATGTAGTGATCCACAACCAGACCCTGTACTACACCGGCGTACCGGCGAATCTCGACGCCGACGCGTATGAGCAGACCGCCAATACCCTGGCGCAGATCGACGCGGTGCTGGAAAAACAGGGCAGCGATAAGTCCCGCATTCTGGATGCGACTATCTTCCTGGCCAATAAAGACGATTTTGCGGCGATGAACAAAGCCTGGGATGAGTGGGTCGTGGCAGGTCACGCGCCTGTACGCTGCACGGTACAGGCGGCGCTGATGAAACCGCAGTATAAGGTTGAAATTAAGATTATCGCCGCGGTGTAAGGGCGTTACTCTTCTTCATCCTCATCTTCAAAACGCGCCACGATCCGCTCGCCGGTATGGGTGGCGCGCAGCTCTTCTGCCACCTGGGAAATAGCCTGTCCGCTGCTCATCCCCTGGGACATCAGCTCCTGAATACGCTCGACGGCCTTTTGCTGCTGGTCGTGGCTCAGTGAAGGTAAACCTGCAAACATCGTCAACTCCTGCTAAATTATCAGCGCTAATTATTTCACGCTGCCCGGTAGTCTACCACCCATGAACCCGTTATCCCCCACTGTTTTGACATTACCCTGGCGTCCTGACGCCGCAGAATTCTGGTTTGCGCCAATAAGTCATCTGCCGTGGGCGATGCTGCTGCATTCTGGTCATGCGGATCATCCTTACAGCCGCTTTGACATTCTGGTGGCCGACCCGCGCACCACGCTGGTGACCCACGGGGTGGATACGCTGATCGACGGGGTTCACTCTGACGCCTGTCCGCTGAGTCTGCTTCAGCAGGCCATTGATGAGATGGGCCTGCCCTGCACGCCGGACCCGGACCTGCCCTTCCAGGGCGGCGCGCTGGGGTTGTTCGGCTACGACCTCGGCCGCCGCTTTGAGCAGCTGCCGGAACGGGCCTGGCGCGATATCACCCTGGCGGACATGGCCGTGGGTCTTTACGACTGGGCGATCCTGGTCGATCATCACCGCCAGCAGGTGTCGCTGGTCTGTCATGGCGATGCTGAAGCCCGCCTGGCGTGGCTTGAATCGCGACGCGCGCCCGCGAATGTGCCCGCGTTCCGGCTGACCTCCGGCTGGCAGGCCAATATGACCGCGGCGGAGTATCATGAAAAATTCGATCGTGTGCAGGCGTTTCTGCACAGCGGCGACTGCTATCAGGTCAATCTGGCCCAGCGTTTCCAGGCCCGCTATGAAGGGGACGAATGGCAGGCCTTTACCCGACTGAATGCGAGCAACCGCGCTCCGTTCAGCGCCTTTTTGCGCCTCGACGAGGGGGCGATCCTCAGCCTGTCGCCGGAGCGTTTTATCCATCTGGCGGATGGCACTATCCAGACCCGCCCGATCAAAGGCACCCTGCCGCGCCTCGCGGATGCGGATGCCGATCGCCAGCAGGCGGAGAAGCTCGCCGCCTCGCCGAAAGACAGAGCCGAAAACCTGATGATTGTCGATCTGATGCGCAACGACATTGGCCGGGTAGCGGAGCCGGGGAGCGTGCGGGTGCCGGAGCTGTTCGTGGTTGAGCCTTTCCCGGCCGTGCATCACCTGGTGAGCACCATTACCGCCCGGCTGCCGCCAGCGCAGACCGCGTGCGATCTACTGCGCGCCGCCTTCCCGGGCGGCTCGATCACCGGCGCGCCAAAAGTGCGGGCAATGGAGATCATCGACGAGCTGGAACCCCATCGTCGTAACGCCTGGTGCGGCAGCATCGGCTATCTCAGCCTGTGCGGCGGCATGGACACCAGCATCACTATTCGCACCCTGACGGCGGTGGCCGGGCAGATCTACTGTTCCGCAGGCGGCGGGATCGTGGCTGACAGCCAGGCCGCGGCGGAATATCAGGAAACCTTTGATAAAGTGAATCGTATTCTGCAACAACTGGAGCGCTAACTGGTGAATACCCACGACCTGACCCTCGACAATTTTTTATCGCGTTTTCAGCTTCTGCGCCCGCAGGTGAACAGCACGTCGCTGAACCAGCGTCAGGCGGCGGTATTGATCCCGGTGGTGCGCCGGGAGCAGCCGGGCCTGCTGTTGACCCGGCGCTCGGCGAAGCTGCGCAAGCATGCCGGTCAGGTGGCCTTTCCCGGCGGCGCGGTGGACAGCACCGACGCCTCGTTAATTGCCGCCGCCCTGCGTGAAGCCGAGGAAGAGGTGGCTATCCCGCCGCACAAGGTCGAGGTGATTGGCGTCCTGCCGCCGGTAGACAGCGTGACCGGTTTTCAGGTGACCCCGGTAGTGGGCATTATCCCGCCGGATCTGCACTATCACGCCAGCGAAGACGAAGTGGAGTCGGTGTTCGAAATGCCGCTGGCGGAAGCCCTGCGTCTGGGCCGTTATCATCCGCTCGATATTCATCGTCGTGGCCACGATCATCGGGTGTGGTTATCCTGGTATGAGCATTATTTTGTCTGGGGCATGACGGCAGGAATTATTCGTGAGCTGGCGCTGCAGATCGGCCTGAAACCTTGACTATACTTTACATTCGCCCTTTTTTTGTACCTTTGCGATCCGCCTCCCGCTATTAGTTTATCCCGCCTCAGGCATTAGTTTAATTCATGTGAATAGTTGAGCTGACGGCGGGCTTCCCTCTTACACTATGCGAAGTTATTACATCGTTACTGGAAACCCGGTAACCCTGTCAGGAGTGTTAAAGTGATTAGTATATTCGACATGTTCAAAGTGGGGATTGGTCCCTCTTCTTCCCACACTGTAGGGCCGATGAAGGCCGGTAAACAGTTCGTCGATGACCTGGTCGAAAAAGGATTACTGGACAGCATTACCCGCGTGGCCGTGGACGTTTACGGTTCACTGTCGTTAACGGGTAAAGGCCACCACACCGATATCGCCATTATTATGGGTCTGGCCGGAAATATGCCGGACACCGTAGATATTGACGCCATTCCGGCGTTTATCCGCGACGTGGAAACGCGCGGTCGTCTGCTGCTGGCGAATGGCCGGCAGGAAGTGGACTTCCCACAGGACGACGGCATGCGTTTTCGCAGCGACAATCTCTCGTTGCATGAAAACGGGATGCAGATCCACGCCTTCAGCGGCGACAAAGTGGTCTACAGCAAAACTTATTACTCCATCGGCGGTGGCTTTATTGTCGACGAAGAGCATTTCGGCCAGGACGCGACGGGCGACGTGAACGTGCCTTACCCGTTCAAGTCGGCGAAAGAGATGCTGGATTACTGCCACGAGACCGGCCTGTCCCTCTCCGGCATGGTGATGCAGAACGAACTGGCGCTGCACAGCAAGAAAGAGATTGAAGACTATTTTGCTAACGTCTGGCAGACCATGCGCGCCTGTATCGATCGCGGTATCAATACCGAAGGCGTGTTGCCGGGCCCGCTGCGCGTACCGCGTCGCGCCTCTGCCCTGCGCCGGATGCTGGTCACCACCGACAAATATTCCAACGATCCGATGAACGTCATCGACTGGGTGAACATGTTTGCCCTGGCGGTAAACGAAGAGAACGCCGCCGGTGGCCGCGTGGTAACGGCTCCCACCAACGGTGCCTGCGGTATCGTTCCGGCGGTACTGGCCTACTACGATCACTTTATCGAATCGGTGAGCCCGGATATCTATATTCGTTACTTCCTCGCCGCGGGCGCGGTGGGCGCGCTCTATAAGATGAACGCCTCCATCTCCGGTGCAGAAGTGGGATGTCAGGGTGAAGTGGGCGTGGCCTGCTCAATGGCGGCGGCCGGTCTGGCAGAGCTGCTGGGCGCCAGCCCGGAACAGGTGTGCGTGGCTGCGGAGATTGGCATGGAGCATAACCTCGGTCTGACCTGCGACCCGGTTGCAGGCCAGGTACAGGTACCTTGTATCGAACGTAACGCCATTGCTTCGGTGAAAGCGATCAACGCCTCGCGGATGGCGATGCGCCGCACCAGCGAACCACGCGTTTCGCTGGATAAGGTGATCGAAACCATGTATGAAACCGGCAAAGACATGAACGCCAAATACCGTGAGACCTCCCGCGGCGGCCTGGCCATCAAGGTGCAGTGCGACTAATCCTCTGACGGCGCCACTGCGACTTTTGTCTTTCATACCTCTTTCGCCCATCTGATACGGATGGGCGAATTTTATGCACTTTTCTCGTTACCTGAAATAATGCCCACTACACTACCTGAGTTGCCACGGGCATCCGCGTGGCTCTTCAGGTGGCCGTGGCATGCAAACAGCTCACAGGATAATTAAAAATTATCGCCGCAAACGGATCATCGTCTGCCTGGTGCTGTCACTTTCCACCCTTGTTTGCACGCTCATTATCGGCTTTATTTCGCAGCGCAATTTAAATCAGCAGTCTACCGCCGCCTTCGTATCGCATGCTGTCGAGACGCTGGATAAGATCCTCCAGCCGCTGGAGACCGGGCGCGACGTGGTACAGCCGCTGATCGGCCTGCCCTGCGTGGAGGTCAATTTCTTATTGCGCAAACAGGCCGCTTCCCTGCAAACCGTACGCTCGATTGGCCTGATTAAGGACGGTATCCTCTACTGCTCCAGCATGTTCGGTAACCGCGACATTCCCATCAGCCAGCTCCAGCCCCGACTGCCCGCGTCTCAGCCTTTATTGCTTCTCACCTCCGACCACGCCCTGCTGAAAGGCAGCCCGGTGCTTATCCAGTGGTATCCGGTGCCCGGCCAGAGCGACGACGGGGTGATGGAGATTGTGAATATCGATCTCATTGCCAGGCTACTTCTGGAGCCCCAGCTGCCGATCATCAACGACGTCAATCTCAGCGTGGGCGGTAAACATCTGAACCATGAGCGCCAGCTCTCAGACGCGCTGGTATTTGACAGTGACGAAACGGTGTATCAGCAGGCCTCCGGCAATTTCCCGTTCACCATTACCGTTAACGGCCCTGGCCCGACGGATCTGGCGCTGAAAAACCTCCCGTCGCAGCTGCCGCTGGCGGTGATATTCACCATGCTGGTGGGCTATATCGCCTGGCTTGCCACGGCCAGTCGCATGAGCTTCACCCGGGAGATTAATTACGGGCTTGCTGCCGGTGAGTTTGAGCTGTTTTGCCAGCCGCTGATCGATGCCAAAAAACAGG
This sequence comes from Leclercia adecarboxylata, assembly GCF_006874705.1. Lineage (NCBI taxonomy): Bacteria > Pseudomonadati > Pseudomonadota > Gammaproteobacteria > Enterobacterales > Enterobacteriaceae > Leclercia > Leclercia adecarboxylata. Next base: position 4,666,494 of record NZ_CP035382.1, read on the forward strand.
ATTGCGTCGGGGTTGAGATCCTTCTGCGCTGGAATAATCCGCGGCAGGGATGGATCGCCCCGGATATTTTTATCCCGCTGGCGGAGGAGCATAACCTGATTGTCCCCCTGACCCGCTACGTGCTGATCGAAACCGTCAGCCAGCTGGCAATATTTCCGCCCGCGCCGGGATTTCATATTGGCATCAACGTGGCGGCCAAACATTTTCGCGACGGGGTGCTTCTCCACGATCTGAATCACGTCTGGTTCAGCGCCGCCCCCCCGCAGCAGCTGGTGATAGAGCTCACCGAGCGCGATACCCTGCTGGAGATGGATTACAACATCGTGGAGGCACTGCATCAGAAAGGGGTCAAGCTGGCGATCGATGATTTCGGCACCGGCAACAGCTCGCTGTCGTGGCTGGAGAAACTCAATCCGGAAGTGTTGAAAATTGATAAATCCTTCACCGCCGCGATTGGCACCGATGCCGTTAACTCGACGGTGACGGATATTATTATTGCCCTGGCCCAGCGTCTGAACATTGAGCTGGTGGCCGAAGGGGTGGAAACCTGCGACCAGGCGAAGCATCTTCGCCTGCACGGTGTCGAAATTCTGCAGGGGTTCCTGTATGCGCGGCCCATGCCGCTGCGGGATTTCCCGCAGTGGCTGGCGGAGAGTTCACCTCCGCCACCCCCTCACAGCGGGAACATGATGCCGTCACTACCCTGATTACTCTTCTTCGTCGTGGGCAGACTGCTCTTTAACAATGCGCACCAGGTCAACGCGGTAATCATTGGCGGTCACGATCGTGATCTTCAGCGGCGGTAATTCAAGCACATCACCGCTACGCGGGATCTGACCGTTAACGGCGATCACCAGACCGGCTACCGTCGCGATATCATCGTCATGGTTGGTCAGATGTTCCAGACCGAGCGTATGTTGCAGCGCATGCAGGTCGGTGGTGCCTTTTACCAGCCAGCCGTCACCATCATTGATGATTTCCGGCGTTTCGTCGGCATCCGGGAACTCACCGGCAATGGCTTCCAGTACGTCCAGCGGCGTCACCAGGCCCTGCACCACGCCAAACTCGTTGGTCACGATAACAAAGCTACCCCGGGCACGGCGCAGCACGCCAAGCAGGTTGATCGGGTCGAGGGTTTCCGGCACCACGATGGCAGGCGACGCGGCAGCGATAGCTTCCACATTGGCACCCTCTTCCAGCGCCACCAGCATCTCTTTGGCACGCACAATGCCGATGATCTCATCCAGCTCACCGCGACAGACCGGGAACAGGCTGTGCGGGGAGGAGAGCAGTTGCTGGCGGATTTCTTCCACACTCAGGCTGGCATCGACCCAGCTGATCTCGCCGCGCGGGGTCATGATCCCGCGCAGGGAGCGCGAGGCCAGCGACAGCACGCCGTTGATCATATAACGCTCTTCTTCCACAAAGGCACCTTCGGGTACCGGCACCGGAGCATGGTTGTCGCTGTCCTGCTGCGCTTTGGCTTCACGACGGCCGCCCATCAGACGCAGAATCGCATCAGCGGTACGGGCACGTAGCGGCTGGTTCGACTGCTGGCGAATAAAGTTGCGGCGGGCAATCTGGTTAAACATCTCTATAATGATCGAGAAACCAATTGCAGCGTACAGATAGCCTTTCGGAATATGGAAGCCGAAACCTTCTGCCACCAGGCTCAGACCAATCATCAGCAGGAAGCTCAGACAGAGCACCACCACGGTCGGATGCTGGTTGACGAATCGTGTCAACGGCTTCGAGGCGAGCAACATCACCGCCATCGCAATGACCACGGCGGCCATCATCACCGGCAGATGGTTCACCATGCCGACAGCGGTAATCACCGCGTCGAGGGAGAAGACGGCGTCCAGCACTACAATTTGCAGAACCACCACCCAGAAGCTGGCGTAGCCTTTACCGTGTCCGTCGTCATGCTGGCGATTTTCCAGCCGTTCATGGAGTTCGGTTGTGGCCTTGAAGAGCAGGAATATACCCCCCAGCAGCATGATCAGGTCACGCCCTGAGAAGGTGAAATCGAATGCGGTGAACAGCGGTTGCGTCAGCGTCACCATCCAGGAGATGACCGACAGCAGCGCAAGACGCATGATCAGCGCCAGTGACAGGCCGATTAAGCGTGCTTTATCCCGTTGTTTAGGCGGAAGTTTGTCCGCAAGGATGGCAATAAACACCAGGTTATCGATGCCGAGTACGATCTCAAGCACCACCAGCGTGAGCAATCCCACCCAGATCTGCGGGTCCATTAAGAATTCCATGACAAGCTCCTGCTAAAGGAATGGCAAAACGGCGCCGCGATAGATTCGGGCGAAGCGGTAAAAGGCGTAAACAGTGAGTGGCGCGAATCGCCGGTAAGGCTGGCCAGAATTGGCCGGGTGTGTGACTGGCGTCGGTGACGGTCCATACAGTGGGCTGCTGCCCAATACTCCTGACAAGTAAACGGACGCTAAACATATCAGAGACATGGGCTTTATGGCAAAGATTTACTTTCCTTTGCAAACAGATGTTTCAGCGCTTTTTTTGATCACAGAAATATCTCATTGGCTTAGGCTAAATTACGGATCTTCATCACATAAATTATTTTTTCACTGTCTAAAATAAATCGCGTAAGACTGAGTGAGTTGAACTCTAACCCTTATCTGAATCGATTCGTTCTTTCGAAGAAGATCACTAATGTCCTGACGCGTTTTGGGCATTAACGATAATAAAAGGAGGTAGCAAGTGACTATTGCTATTGTTATAGGCACACATGGTTGGGCTGCAGAGCAGTTACTTAAAACCGCAGAAATGCTTTTAGGCGAACAGGAAAACGTCGGCTGGATCGATTTCGTTCCCGGTGAAAACGCCGAGACACTGATAGAGAAATACACGGCTCAACTGTCCAGACTGGACACCAGCAGCGGCGTATTGTTCCTTGTTGACACATGGGGTGGCAGCCCGTTTAACGCCGCCAGCCGCATTGTGGTCGATAAAGAGCAGCATGAGGTGGTCGCCGGGGTCAATATTCCGATGCTGGTTGAAACCCTGATGGCACGCGACGACAACCCGAGCTTTGACGAGCTGGTTGCGTTGGCGGTTGAAACCGGTCGCGAAGGCGTGAAAGCGCTGAAAGCGAAACCGGTCGAAGTCGCGAAACCCGCGCCGGTTGCCGCAGCCGCTGCTAAACCCGCCGCCCCGCTTAAGCCAATGGGCCCGAACGATTACATGCAGATTGGCCTTGCCCGTATCGACGACCGTCTGATCCACGGTCAGGTCGCGACGCGCTGGACCAAAGAGACCAACGTCCAGCGCATCATCGTAGTCAGCGATGAAGTGGCCGCCGATACGGTCCGTAAAACCCTCCTTACCCAGGTGGCCCCACCGGGCGTAACCGCCCACGTGGTAGACGTCGCCAAAATGATCCGCGTTTATAACAACCCGAAATATGCGGGCGAACGCATCATGCTGTTGTTTACCAATCCGACAGACGTGGAACGCGTTGTCGAAGGCGGCGTGAACATCAAGTCCGTCAACATTGGGGGTATGGCGTTCCGCCAGGGTAAAACTCAGGTGAACAACGCGATTTCAGTCGATGAGAAGGATATTGAAGCCTTTAACAAGCTGAATGCACGCGGCATTGAACTGGAGGCCCGTAAGGTTTCCACCGACCAGAAACTGAAAATGATGGATTTGATCGGCAAAGTCGGGAAATAACCCCGCGCTGATTTTTCACATAAAGCTTATGTCATAGGAGAAGTACAATGGAGATTACCACTCTTCAGATTGTGCTGGTGTTCATCGTCGCTTGTATAGCGGGTATGGAATCCGTACTTGATGAATTTCAGTTTCACCGTCCGCTGGTTGCCTGTACGTTAATCGGCGCCGTTCTCGGGGATATGAAAACCGGTATCATCATCGGTGGTACCCTGGAAATGATCGCCCTCGGCTGGATGAACATCGGTGCTGCGGTTGCACCGGATGCGGCGCTCGCCTCCATTATCTCTACCGTGCTGGTTATCGCCGGCCATCAAAATATCGGTGCCGGTATCGCGCTGGCTATCCCGCTGGCGGCTGCGGGCCAGGTTCTGACCATTATCGTGCGTACCATTACCGTTGCCTTCCAGCATGCGGCTGATAAGGCGGCGGAGAATGGCAACCTGACGGCGCTCTCGTGGCTCCACGTCTCGTCCCTGTTCCTGCAGGCGATGCGTATTGCTATCCCGGCGGTTATCGTGGCAATTTCTGTCGGCACCAGCGAAGTCCAGAGCATGCTGAACGCCATTCCAGAGGTCGTTACCGGTGGTCTGAACATCGCCGGCGGCATGATCGTGGTGGTTGGTTATGCGATGGTCATTAACATGATGCGCGCAGGCTACCTGATGCCGTTCTTCTACCTCGGCTTTGTTACCGCGGCATTTACCAACTTCAACCTGGTAGCACTGGGCGTGATTGGTGCGGTCATGGCTATCCTCTACATCCAGCTGAGCCCGAAATATAACCGCGTAGCCGGTGGTGCACAGGTTGCTGGTAATAACGATCTCGATAACGAACTGGACTAGCAGGTGAGCGACATGGTTGATATGACTAAAACTACCCCTCAGAAAAAACTGACTCCAGGGGATATTCGTGGCGTGTTCATCCGTTCAAACCTGTTCCAGGGTTCATGGAACTTCGAACGTATGCAGGCGCTGGGCTTCTGCTTCTCAATGGTACCGGCGATCAAACGTCTGTACCCGGAAAATAACGAAGCGCGTCGCCAGGCGATTAAGCGTCACCTGGAATTCTTCAACACCCACCCTTACGTTGCGGCCCCGGTACTGGGCGTTACGCTGGCGATGGAGGAGCAGCGTGCGAACGGTGCCGAAATCGACGATGGTGCTATTAACGGTATCAAAGTCGGTCTGATGGGACCGCTGGCAGGCGTCGGTGACCCGATCTTCTGGGGTACCGTGCGTCCGGTCTTCGCGGCGCTGGGGGCGGGTATCGCCATGAGCGGCAGCCTGCTCGGTCCTCTGCTGTTCTTTATCCTGTTTAACGTAGTGCGTCTGGCGACCCGTTACTACGGCGTCGCTTACGGCTACCGTAAGGGCGTGGATATCGTTCAGGACATGGGCGGCGGCTTCCTGCAGAAACTGACTGAGGGGGCGTCAATCCTCGGCCTGTTTGTGATGGGGGCGCTGGTAAACAAGTGGACGCACGTCAACATTCCGCTGGTGGTGTCAACCATCACCGGTCAGGATGGTCAGACTCGCGTAACCACCGTGCAAACCATCCTTGACCAGCTGATGCCGGGCCTGGTGCCGCTGCTGTTGACCTTCGCCTGTATGTGGCTGCTGCGTAAGAAAGTGAATGCGCTGTGGATTATCGTCGGCTTCTTCGTTATCGGTATCGTGGGTTACGCTATCGGTCTGCTGGGTCTGTAAGTTTTCACTGAATACACCGGGGGCATGTATGCCCCCGTTTTTTTATCCGGAGGATGAATGACGGTCACGGACATCGTACTGGTTGTCTTTATTGTTGCCCTTCTGGCGTATGCCATCTACGACGAATTGATCATGCCGCGCCGCAACGGCCCTACCTTGCTCACTATCCCCCTGCTGCGTCGCGGTCGCGTCGATGCCGTGATCTTCGCCGGCCTGCTGATGATCCTGATTTATAACAACGTCATGAGCCAGGGTGCGTTATTAACCACATGGTTATTATGTGTTCTGGCATTAATGGCGTTTTATCTGTTCTGGATGCGGGTGCCGAAAATAATCTTCAAATCCAGTGGATTCTTTTTCGCCAATGTCTGGATAGAATATAACCGTATTAAAGAGATGAATTTATCGGAAGACGGCGTATTGGTGATGCAACTGGAACAGCGACGCCTGCTTATCCGGGTGAAGAATATTGAAGACCTGGAGAAGATATACAAATTACTCGTTAAAACTCAGTAAGATAAAATAATAGCACTGGCTATATTTTGACGAAAAAATTACCCTGTCATATAGCCAAAGCTATATTTTCTGCGTGAATACACGCCATATTATTAACGTTATTTTCACATCAAAATCTAAATGAAAATCGTTATCAACCAGCCGGGAGAATAATACTTTCCGGTTGTTGTTTTAACTTCTCAAAATATGTTAAGGTTGCGCCCGTCGTTGGGGAGTAGCCGATTTCCGGTATGCCGGAAATGTACGTGTCAACATACTCGTTGCAAAACGTGGCACGTACGGATTGTTTCTGCGTCAGGCAGACCAATCAGGCGAGACCATAGACGCATCAACTGCTGTTTACTGGGGGCAGTGATGTGTCATATGGATATCCCGGTCTGGACGCGCTGATGAACCTCTCTGCAACACTTCTTCTGGCCTTTGGTATGTCTATGGATGCATTTGCTGCTTCCATGGGAAAAGGCGCCACGCTCCACAAACCTAAATTCTCTGAAGCCCTGCGTACCGGTCTGATCTTTGGTGCTATCGAAACCCTGACGCCGCTGATTGGCTGGGGTCTGGGGATGCTCGCCAGCCAGTTCGTGCTGGAGTGGAATCACTGGATCGCCTTTATCCTGCTGACTTTCCTCGGCGGACGTATGGTTATTGAAGGCATTCGTAATGACGTTGATGAAGATGAGCCCGTTCACCGCCACGGCTTCTGGCTGCTGGTGACCACGGCGATCGCCACCAGCCTTGATGCGATGGCCGTCGGCGTGGGGCTGGCGTTCCTGCAGGTGAACATTATCGCTACCGCGCTGGCGATTGGCTGCGCGACCTTAATCATGTCCACCCTGGGGATGATGATCGGCCGGTTTATCGGCCCGCTGTTAGGGAAACGCGCCGAAATCCTCGGCGGTATTGTATTAATCGGTATCGGCGCTCAAATTATGTGGAGCCACTTCGCCGGTTAAGCGACGCGCTGCCAGCAGTGGATGCTAAAATCGGTCTGGCAGCTGAAAAGTTCCTGTTTTGCCAGCGTCTCCCACACCTCAGGTTTTGCCCGCCACGCAAACGGCGTCATCTGTAACAGCGCCACCGCCTCTGTTCCGCTCAACGACATGTTATACCCCAGCGACTGCTCCTCCCGGAGCGCAAAGCCGCTCAGTTGCTCCGAGTGCGGGGCATGCAGCAGAACGTCGCTGTAGATCAGCCCTTTCAGCTCCATCAGATGACGCGGACCCGGCGTAACGGTGATCACCCAGCCCCCCTCTTTCACCACTCGGGCCAGCTCTTCGCCTTTGCAGGGGGCGTAGATGCGGATCACCGCATCCATGCTGCTCTCTTCAAACGGCAGGCGGTGGCTGGACGCCACGCAAAAGGTGACCTGCGAATAGCGTTTAGCTGCGGCACGGATGGCGGATTTAGAGACATCCAGCCCAAAGGTTGCGGCGCCCTTTTTCTGGGCAGTATCGGCAAAGGCGGCGGTGTAATATCCTTCTCCACAGCCGATATCGAGGATCGATGTCGCCCCTTCAGGCAATAACGCTGCCAGCTTACCGGCGACCTCGTCGCGCAGGGGCTGATAATGGCCGGCATCGAGAAAGGCTCTGCGGGCCTGCATCATCTCCGCACTGTCGCCCGGATCCCGGGAACGCTTATGCTGCACCGGGAGCAGATTAACATAGCCCTCTTTCGCCATATCGTACCGATGCCCCTGCGGGCAGGCGTAACTTTTATCCGTGTGCGCCAGAGGCGCGTGGCAAAGAGGACAGCAGAATGTCATGGTAACTCCGGGCAATCATAAAGGGCGAAAGTGTACCGCTAATCGCCCCGCTATAAAACGGCCTTAACGCATTACGATGAGATGGCTGGAATCGGCCGGTAAGCCATCCGGCTTGATGTTTTCGATACGCAGCACGTCACCCATAATCTGGCTGAACACCGGTGCCGAGACCACCCCGCCGTAGTAGGCCCCATTTTGCGGATCGTTGATCACCACCGCGAGGGCAAATACCGGACGGCTGGCCGGCGCGACGCCGGCGGTATAGGCCACATATTTATCCACATAGTTGCCGCCGTCATCGATTTTCTTCGCGGTGCCGGTTTTCACTGCTACCCGGTAATCACGTACCGCCGCTTTGACCCCGCCGCCGCCGGGCAGCGCCACGCTCTCCATCATATGCTCTACCTCTTGCACAATCGGAACGGGCATTACCTGGGTGCCGATGACCGGCGGGTCAATGCGGGTGATAGAGAGCGGACGCTCCAGACCATAGCTGCCAATGGTGGCGTAAACGTGCGCCAGCTGGAGCGGAGTGACCATCAGGCCATAGCCAAACGCAAAGGTAGCGCGATCGAGCTGGCTCCAGAATTTACGCTCGGGCAGCAGGCCGCTGCTCTCCCCGGTTAACCCGAGGCCGGTGGAGCGGCCAAAGCCAAACCCGTGATAGGTATCCAGCAGCCGCTGGATCGGCATCGCCAGCGAGAGGCGGGACACGCCGGTATCGCTCGATTTTTGCAGGATGCCGGTCAGCGTCAGCTCCGGGTAGTAACCGACGTCGCGAATGCGGTGCCCGGCCAGGGTGTAGGGATGGGTGTCGATGACGCTGTCCGGCTGCACCAGCCCTTGCTGCAGCGCGGTCATCAACACCAGCGGCTTGACGGTAGAGCCCGGCTCAAAGGTATCGCTGATGGCACGATTACGAAAATCATTCAGCGTGGCGCCGTCACGGTTATTGGGATTGAAGTCCGGGAAGCTGGCCATCGCCAGAATCTCGCCGGTCTGAATGTTGATCAGCACCGCGGCCCCCGACTCCGCTTTGTTCCATGCCACAGCGTTGTCCAGCGCATCTTCCGTAATAGTCTGTAGCCGCTCATCAATGCTCAGCTGGATATTGTGCGCCGGCACTGGCGGGACCTCGGTAATATTCTCAATCACATGCCCGTAGCGATCTTCGCGCACTCGGCGCAGGCCGGGTTTGCCGGTGAGCTGCGCATTAAAGCTTTTCTCGATCCCTTCGATGCCCTGCCCGTCAATATTGGTAAAGCCAATCAGGTTAGCCGCCACGTGTCCGGCCGGGTAAAAACGTCGTGACTCATCCCGCAGGCTGATACCCGGTAGATGGAGTTTGTCGATCCACTGGGCCTGAGCGGGATCGACCTGGCGGGCCAGATAGATAAAACGCCCCTGCGGATTACTGTTGATCCGCGCGGCAAGGTTGGTGAGCGACAGATGCAGGGCGCTGGCTAACGCCTGCCAGCGATCGTCAAACCCGACACCGCCTTTCGCCAGCACCGTTTTCGGATCGGCCCACACCGCCTGCACCGGCACGCTCACCGCCAGCGGCCGCCCTTCCCTGTCGACGATCATCCCTCGCGGGGCGTTAATAGCCACCTCACGCAGCGAGCGCATATCCTCCTGCTTGACCAGCGGATCCGGTTTTACAATCTGCAGCCAGGCGACGCGCCCCAGCAGGAAAACCAGGCTGCCAAAAATGGCCAGGCAGAGAAGGGCAAAACGTAACGGGGTGAAGTTTGCTGCGGGATTGACGGGTTTCTTTTTCACCAGGGCTCCAGGGCTGAATAACAACGCCCTGATTTAACGGCAAATTTGCACCCTGAGGGGGAAAACAATGCTAATACTCTCGCAGCTTTGCAACAAACTGCAAACAGAGACGCAGGTGGTAACACTTTGAAAAAAATGCATTAAAAAGCCCCGCATACGCGAGGCTTTATCTCTGCAACTGAAACGCCGGAACGCTTCAGATTAGGCAGGGGTTCGATCAGATAGCGGTTACGTTAACAGCAGCCGGACCTTTCTGGCCGTCCTGAATTTCGAACTCAACGTTCTGGCCTTCAGCCAGAGTTTTGAAGCCGTTACCCTGGATTGCAGAGAAGTGTACGAACACATCTTTGCTGCCGTCAGCAGGAGTAATGAAACCAAAACCTTTAGACTCGTTGAACCACTTAACTTGACCTTTAATCTTTGCCATTTGCAAAATTCCTTAGAATGTTTTCTTAGCCCGCGGGCATTCACTGAGATAAAACTGAGACATTACTGCATGAGGCACTAATATAAGGTTCGGCAGAGAAGCGGTATTCAACGACAACGTGTTTACTCAGGACTTCTTTACTGAAAATGCCACACATAAACAGAACTGTACCTCGTTTGACCCAAACCGTGTTATCACACACAACTTAAATAATGGCAAGCCATTTTTAAACGTGTCTCGATCAGCCGCACAAATTCAGGGACTGATTTGCCACAATCTGCACAGTAATGCACTTACGTGTATACATAGCCCGTCTGTTGCTCGATCAGTAACCGTCAGGGTAGACGCTGTTATCAAAGACTTTTTTAACTTAGACCAAGAACTTCATATCGTCCAGCAAGCGTGGCCGATTTCGTGCGGCGGTTATTTCCTTTAGAACAATTGGTAAGAAGTTATGCTGATTTAATCGTAACGGCAGGCATTTGTTTCCTTGAAAAAAAACACTTTGGGTCGCTTCGCTTGTTTAACTTATATACACCGCAACGCTGATTGTTGCCATGCACCAAAATAATGATATTTTTATGAACCTGCATCAAAAAAAGGCAATCAAAACGTTTCGATTAAAATAAAATATGACATGCGTCGGTTTAATACGGAATAAGTGCTAACTGAACAGAGAATAGTTTATATGGATAAATATTGACCAATGCGTAGAGGCTGAAAGTTAGCCCCCGGCAGCGATAAATCATTCAGGGCCAAAGAGAGTTCTTTTACAGGCTCATCCAGCGATTCATCCGCCAGCTCAAACACCCCCCAGTGGATCGGGATCGCCGTCGGCATCCCCAGTTGTTGCCAGAGCGCTACCGCCGCCTGCGGATCCATATGATGAACAGACATGAACCAACGTGGTGCATACGCGCCAACGGGTATCGCAATGGTATCCAGTTTTCCCAGCCGCTGCGGAATGGTCAGTAACTCCGGCGTATAACCGGTATCGCCGCTGAACCAGAAGCGCTGGTTTTGCCCCTCAAAGACCCAGCCACACCAGAGCGAGCGGTTGCGATCCCACAGGGTGCGCATACTCCAGTGCTGCGCCGGGACGGCGGTGAATCCCAGCCCTTCGAAGGTATAGCTTTGCCACCAGTCCAGCTCGACGACCTGTTTTGCCCCACGCCGGTGGCACCACTCCCCCAGGCCTAACGGCACGAAAATGGTCAGCTGCGGAAAACGCCGCAGAAGCTGGCGGAAGGTGGCGGAATCCAGATGATCAAAGTGGTTATGGGAAATGACCAGCGCATCAAGGGGTGGAAGCGCCGCGACGCTCATCACCGGGGGCGTTTTTCTGATCGGCCCGGCAAAGGGTACCGGGGAGGCGCGACGGGAAAACGCCGGATCGGTGAGAATGTATTTCCCGTTCAGGCGCAGCAGCAGGCTGGCATGTCCCAGCCACCAGACGCCGTCTTCTTCAAGGGTATTGAGTGTGACAGGTTGCCACCACTGGCGGATAAACTGGTCGTAGCCCTGTTCGGGCGGTTTCGGCAAACCGGCGGCCTTTCGTTCTTTCTGCCAGCGTTCGACATCGCCGGGTTGGTGCTCAGCTCCATCGGTGTTGCGAAAACCCTGCGGGGTATGATGCGCGAGGGAGGCGTTATACCAGGGATTGCTCCAGGCCATACTCACCTCCCCTGACTGGTTAGCGTTCGGCTACCAGACGAATAAAGTCATCGTCCTGGCTGTTAACCGTCTCTTCTGCCGCTTTTGGTGCTACTTTCTCTTCCGGTTCATTGGCTTCGCACAGGCGGCGCAGCAGCGCGTTCTGGCGTTTTTGCAAATCAACTAATGTTTCCAGCAGCTCGATTTGCTCATTGGTACGGGAGCTTGCTCGGTTGACGAAAAACCACAGCACCAGACCCACGATCAGCAATATTCCCGAAATCGCCAGAGATGCCACACTAAGCATCCCGGAATTCACTAACTCACCCATTTCACCCCCCAATAAAAACGCTCATTCTAGCACTCGCGTTACGGAAGGAAATCATTTGCGATAAAAATGCCTGTTACCAGGGGATAAACTTATTGATAGAACAAATACCGCTAAAAAACTGTACATCCTGGTCACACATCACATTGATAGTCTGCGTCCAGAGCAACACACAGGCCACCAGTACCAGCACCAGAATTACCCAGCGTATTTTTTTCACTCCACTCTCCGTCCCATAACTGCCTGATGCCAGGTTATCATGCGCAACTTAAACCATGCCTAACTGTAACGTGAAGACGAGCTTTTCGGAATCATAGGCTTGTTCACGCGACTTTATCGGTTACGCTAGACGGCAGTCATTAAAAAAAATGAGGCAATAATGCGCTTTTTTATTCGCACACTGATTGTTATAGCACTGGTCTGGACAGGTTTACTGCTCGCAGGCTACGGCGTGCTGACGGGCAGTAAAGAGAACGCTGGCGGACTGGGTATTCAGTGTCAGTACCTCACCGCACGCGGCTTCAGCACGGCGCAGTATATTCATTCTGACAGCGGAATTATTGGACTCTCCCGCTGCCCGCTGCTGCGAAAGAGCGAGACAGTAGTCGATAACGGCTGATCCCATCCATAAAAAACGCTGCCATCAGGCAGCGTTTTTTTATGCAGGAACAACTCAGAACGGATAGTCGTTATAACCCATCTGCTCAGAGATCTTCCGCGCCGCCGTGTGCAGCATTTCCACGTATTCGTGCAGATGCTCTTCAGAGAAACGCAGCGTCGGGAAGGAGATACTCAGGCCTGCAATCACCACGCCGAAGCGGTCAAATACCGGTACGCCGATGCAGCGCAAGCCCTCTTCCTGCTCCTGGTTATCTTCGCCATAACCCTGCTCACGCACCTTATCCAGCACCGCTAACAGTTCATCGGTGGTGGTGATGGTACGTTCAGTGCTGCGTTTGTACTCGACGTTCTCGAGGATCTGCTTCACTTCTTCACGGTCGCGCCATGCCAGCAGGACTTTACCGATGGCGGTACTGTACAGCGGGTTGCGGCGGCCAATGCGTGAATACATGCGCAGGTTATACATGGAGTCGATCTTATGGATGTAGACAATGCTGTCTTCATCCAGCGCACCCAGGTGCACCGTCTCTTTCGTCAGACGAGAGAGTTCACGCATCTGAATATCCGCGCTACGGATCAGATCGACGTTCTGCAGCGCGCGTGCGCCCAGTTCGAATAACTTCAGAGTCAGGGAGTACTTTTCAGACTCGCCTTCCTGTGCAACATAACCCAGTGATTTCATGGTCTGCAAAAAGCGGTAAACGGTGCTTTTTGACATCATCACACGCTGGGACAGCTCAGTAATACCAATTTCGCGCTCTTCGCCAAGCGCCTGCAGGATGCCGAACACCTTTAACACAGAAGAAACAGAATCTGGCTGTTTATCCAAATCCGCGATTGCCATTAATCACCTCAACGCAAGTGTTTTATAAAATTTAGAACCGGTTTTTATTATAAATTCGCGACCGCATTGCTGCAATCAATCCTGGCTAACCTGGTTACAAATCTGCGACATATAACCGAAATAACAGTGATAATATCGTTACCCTGTTAATAATAACCTGTATTGCTCATTCATTCTCATGACAAAAACCCTCACAGATGGCCTGCCGTTACCGCAGCGCTATGGTGCCATTGCGACCATTATTATCGGTATTTCCATGGCGGTGCTGGATGGTGCCATCGCCAACGTTGCCCTGCCGACCATCGCCAGCGACCTGAATGCCTCGCCTGCCAGTTCGATCTGGATCGTCAACGCCTACCAGATAGCGATTGTCATCTCGCTGCTCTCGTTCTCTTTCCTCGGGGACATGTTTGGCTACCGCCGGGTCTATCAGTGCGGACTGGTGGTTTTTACCCTGACCTCCCTGTTCTGCGCCCTTTCAGACACATTGCACACCCTGACGCTGGCGCGCATCGTTCAGGGGTTTGGCGGCGCAGCGCTGATGAGCGTCAATACCGCGCTGATTCGTCTTATCTACCCGCAGCGGCATCTGGGACGAGGGATGGGCATTAACTCCTTTATTGTCGCCGTCTCCTCGGCGGCAGGCCCGACAATTGCGGCGGCGATCCTCTCGGTAGCCTCCTGGCAGTGGCTGTTCCTGATCAATGTCCCGCTGGGGATCGTGGCGCTGCTGTTCGCCCTGCGCTACTTGCCCGCCAACGGCCCAAAAAGCAGTATGCCTAAATTCGATCTGCCGAGCGCGGTGATGAACGCCCTCACCTTTGGCCTGCTGATCACCGCCCTCAGCGGTTTCGCCCAGGGACAGTCGCTGACGTTAATTGCCGGCGAAGTTGTGGCGCTGCTGGTAGTCGGCTTCGTCTTCGTGCGGCGTCAGCTGGCCCTGCCGGTACCATTACTGCCGGTGGATCTGCTGCGTATTCCGCTCTTTTCGCTCTCTATCGGTACGTCAATATGCTCCTTCTGCGCGCAGATGCTGGCCCTGGTTTCTCTGCCCTTCTTCCTGCAGAGCGTGATTGGTCGCTCGGAAGTGGAAACGGGTCTGCTGTTAACCCCATGGCCGCTGGCCACGATGGTGATGGCGCCGCTGGCAGGCTATCTGATTGAACGGGTGCATGCGGGCTTACTGGGGGCGCTGGGGCTGGTGATAATGGCGGTCGGTCTTTTCGCCCTCGCCCTGCTGCCGGTGGCACCGCACGATCTGGATATTATCTGGCGGATGATGCTGTGCGGGGCGGGCTTTGGTCTGTTCCAGTCGCCAAATAACCATACCATTATTACCGCCGCCCCTCGCCATCGCAGCGGCGGCGCCAGCGGCATGCTGGGTACCGCCCGCCTGCTGGGACAAAGTACCGGGGCGGCGCTGGTGGCCTTGATGTTTAACCTGGCCGGGCAAAGCGGGACCCATCTGGCGCTGCTGACCGCCGGTACGCTGGCCACCGTCGCGGCCATTATCAGCGGGCTAAGGGTGACGCAGCCACGTTCGCAGGCATAAAAAAAGCGCGTCCGGGGACGCGCTTTTTTATTTCCTACCCAAAACCGTTATTTCAGGTACTCGCCGCTACGCAGCGCTTCGATACGCTTGTCCAGCGGCGGGTGGGACATGAACAGTTCACTCAGCGATTTCGATTTACCGTTGATGCAAAACGCCATCATGCTGGAGGCTTCCTGCGGCTCGTAGCTGGTCTTCAGACGCTGCAGCGCGGCAATCATCTTCTCGCGACCTACCAGTTTAGCTGAGCCGGCATCCGCATGGAACTCACGGTGACGGGAGAACCACATGGTGATAATGCTCGCCAGGATACCAAACACCAGTTCCAGCACCATTGAGACCGCAAAGTAAATCAGCGGGTTGCCGTTACTCGCCTCGCCTTCCTCCCGATCGCCGCCCATAAAGCCTGCGGCAATCTGCGCGATAATACGCGAGATAAAGATAACGAAGGTGTTCACCACACCCTGAACCAGGGTCATGGTCACCATATCGCCGTTGGCAATGTGGCTGATCTCATGGGCGATAACCGCCTCGGCTTCGTCACGGCTCATGTTCTGCAACAGGCCGGTACTGACCGCAACCAGAGACGCGTCGCGACGCGCGCCGGTGGCGAAGGCGTTGATGTCCGGCGCGTGATAGATCGCGACCTGCGGCATAGCAATACCCGCCTGGCGGGCCTGGTTGGCAACGGTGGTCATCAACCACTGTTCCATGTCGTTACGCGGTTGCTCAATAACCTCGCCGCCCACGGACTTGAGCGCCATCCACTTGGACATCAGCAGCGAGACAAAGGAGCCACCGAAACCAAACAGCAGCGCCATGATTAACAAGCCCTGAACGCTACTCGACTGAATTCCTGTCAGGCTGAGCACCAGCCCGAAGACCACCATGACCGCAAGGTTGGTGAGCAGGAAGAGCGCGATTCGCATCATAATATTCTTTTAACCTCAGTTTAACAAAACGCACTATGCGATTACCCACATCGTATGGGTATTCCGCATATTTTCAAGGATTGCAGCGGCGTAAGTCACCAGAAAGACACAACTTTACACAATGAAATGACTGCCTGACGGCTGGATGCGGTTAACAAAAAAACAGGCACAATTTCTTGTGCCTGTCAGGGGAGATTATTTCGCCGGGGCGGGATTCCCGGCAGGATGATCTTTTTCCAGTTGCGCCAGGTCAATGGCGATCTTCACCGTCTCATCAAGATACGGATCGGGCTCCTGGTAATCCTTCGGCAGGTCGTCCAGTTTTTTGAGGAGAGGCTTGCCTTCACGTTTAAAGCGGTCATTGATACGCGCCAGACGTGTTGCATCATCCTCTTCGTTCTCTTTCAGACGCTGAGCGTAGTTCAGAGAGACGATATTGCGTTTCGCTTTCAGGGCATTGAAACGGGCAATATCCTTCACGATGTACTGGAACTCAGGATCTTTGGCGATGCGATCGTCGTGCTGCTTCAACAACGCCGGACCAAACTGAGTCATATCGCCCGACTTCACGTAGGTAGCAGCGTTAACGCTATCCCACGGCAGCGCGTTATCTTCGAACTTCTCGCCGGTTTCCGTCTCTTCAGTGCCAGTCGGCATGATGATATCCGGGGTCACGCCTTTACGCTGGGTACTGCCGCCATTCACGCGATAGAACTTCTGAATGGTGTACTGTACCGAGCCCAGCGCCGGCCATTCCGGACGCAGCATCTGATCGTAAATGCGGTTCAGGGAACGATACTGCTGCACCGTGCCTTTCCCGAAGGTCGGTTCGCCAACAATCAGTGCGCGGCTGTAGTCCTGCATTGCAGCGGCAAAGATCTCCGATGCCGACGCACTGAAGCGATCGACCAGCACCACCAGCGGGCCTTTATAGTAAACAACGCCATCGGTATCGGCATCTTCACGCACTTTACCGTTGTTGTCGCGTACCTGTACCACCGGGCCGGACGGGATAAACAGACCCGAAAGCGAAACCGCTTCGGTCAGGGCGCCGCCGCCGTTGGTACGCAGATCGATAATGACGCTCTTAACGTTTTGTTTTTCAAGCTTCTGCAGCTGAACCTTGACGTCGTCCGTCAGGCCCACATAGAAGCCAGGAATATCCAGCACGCCGACTTTGTCTTTACCCACGGTTTTCACCGACATCTTCACCGCGCGATCTTCCAGACGGATACGCTCGCGGGTCAGGGTAACGATACGGGTCTTGGTGCCTTTACCGGCAGGCAGGATTTCCAGACGGACCTTGCTGCCTTTTGGCCCTTTGATCAGAGCAACGACATCATCCAGACGCCAGCCGATCACATCGACCATGTTCTGGCCAACCTGGCCGACACCCACAATGCGATCGCCTACGCTAATCGCCTTGCTCTTGGCAGCCGGGCCCCCGGCAACCATGGAGTTGATGACGGTGTAATCGTCGTCCATCTGCAGCACCGCACCGATCCCTTCAAGGGAGAGGCTCATTTCGGTGTTGAACTGCTCGGTGTTGCGCGGAGAGAGATAGTTGGTGTGTGGATCGATTTCGTGCGCAAAGGCGGTCATCGCCAGCGAGAACACATCTTCACTGTTGGTCTGCGCCAGGCGACGAATGGCAAATTTGTAGCGGCGGGTCAGCGTTTCGCGGATCTCTTTCTCATCTTTACCGGTGAGTTTGAGGCTCAGCTCGTCGTACTTCACTTTGCTGTCCCACAGGGCATTCAGCTCGGCTTCATCTTTCGGCCACGGCGACTTACTGCGGTCAAGATTAAAGGTGTCGTTACCCGTGAAGTCCATCGGACGTTCAAGCACCTTAAGCGCGTACTGATAGCGCTCGAAACGGCGTTTCTGCGACAGGTTATACAGATCGTAGAACAGGTCCAGCTTGCCGCTGCGTAACTCGTCACCCACCTCAGACTGCTTTTTGGCAAACTGTTCGACATCGCTGGCCAGCAGGACGTTGTGACTGTAGTCCAGCAGGTTCAGATAGCGGTCGAAAATTTTTGTCGAAAAGGCCTGGTCAAGGTCGAACTGACGATAGTGCGAGCGGGTGAAGCGCGAGGTAACGCGCTCACTGACCGTTGCGTGCTGGGTCTCTTCCTTCAAAATCGGAATTTGATCGACACGCGTAATCTCGTCCACAGCGAAGGCGTGGCCTGTTATCGCAAACAGGCCAGCCAGCGCGGTGAGCTTAAAAAATGTGTTCATGCCGGGCTTGGCCTCCGTTTTAGAACAACAAGTGTTCTGCGCGTACAATCATTGACAGACCAGAAGTCAGCTGTACACGAACGCCATCTTTGGTGATTTCCAGTACGGTGGCATCCATAGCATTGTTACCCGCTTTCACCTTCAGAGACTGACCAACGCTCAGGACGCTAATGTCAGAAACCGGAGTGTGGCGCGGCTCTTCACGAGGCGCACGCGGGGCTTTTGCCGCCGGTTGCTCAGCACGTGGCTTACGCTCGGTGTTCTCTTTGCGACGCGGTGCAGGACGTGGCTTGCGTTCACGGCGAGGGGCTTCTTCCTGGCCATTGGCCGCGGCAGCTTCGCGCTTCTTCGCCTGCTGTTCAGCACGCTGAGCCTGAACTCGCGCTTTGGCTTCTTCGAGCTGCTTACGGGCGTGCTCAACGTGCTGCTCATCCAGCACACCGCAAGGGTTGCCGTCGAGATCCACACGCGTTGCGCCCGCTTTGATACCGTACAGGTAACGCCAGCTCGAAGTATAAAGACGTAAGGCGGAGCGGAGTTGGGTTTTGCTGAGGTTCATCTCACCTTCAACACGCTCTACCAGATCCTGAAAAATACCAATTTTCAGGGGACGAGCTTCGCCTTCGGCACTAAAACATTGAGGAAAACGTTCGGCCAAAAACGCGATAACTTCTTTACTGCTATTCAACTTAGGTTGATTTTCCATGAAATTTCCTGATTACAACGGACGTTGCCGACAAGCCGCAGGCATGAACAGGCGTCATTATAATGACGCCATCGGTAAATGCTACGTTATCCGTTGATTATCCTGCGACGCTCGCAAAGAATTTATGATAATCGGTCGCGGCGAGGACGTTTTCAAGGTTCGCCACCAGCTCGCGCAGCCCCTGCTCATCCTCGTGGGTAAAGCGGTTGAAGACCGTGCTGTCGATATCCAGTACACCAATAATCTGATTATTCACTTTCAGAGGAAGTACGATTTCAGCATTGCTGGCGCTGTCGCAGGCGATATGCCCGTCGAACGCGTGGACATCATCAACACGCTGCACCTGGTCCTGCGCCACCGCGGTACCACACACGCCGCGCCCGACCGGAATACGTACGCAGGCCAGCTTGCCCTGGAAGGGTCCCAGCACCAGCGTCTCGCCTTCCAGCAGATAGAAACCGGCCCAGTTCACATCAGACAGACGTTCGAAAAGCAACGCGCTGGTATTCGCCAGCGTGGCTAAAAAACTGGTTTCACCTGCCATCAATGCCTGAAAGTCACGGTTCAAATCCGCGTAGAATTCTGTTTTGTTCATTATTCAATCACTTGGTTGTCTTACAAAATTACAGCATAGCCTATTAAAATACGCATTATTTACGTTCATGCTCAAGATGAATCCATTCATGAGTTAAGATAACTATTAACTATCCTTTTTTAGCGCGACCGATGGCTCTTAAAACACCGAAAATAACACCGGCGAAAAAGATTACTGTGCATGCGGTTGGCGATGCGCTGCCCCGTGCACATTATCAGCGTTGTCCGCAATGCGATACGCTTTTTACGTTGCCAAAGATGAAATCATACCAAAGTGCTTTCTGCCCGCGCTGCAACGCAAAAATCCGCGATGGCCGCGACTGGTCCCTGACGCGACTGGCCGCGATGGCCGTCACCATGATGCTGCTGATGCCCTTTGCCTGGAGCGAACCGCTGCTCAGTTTGCACCTGCTGGGTGTGCGTATTGACGCCAACCTGCTGGAGGGGATCTGGCAGATGACCCGCCAGGGCGATCCCCTCACCGCCTCGATGGTACTGTTCTGCACCGTCGGCGCGCCGGTAGTGCTGGTGGCCGCCATCGCCTACCTGTGGTTTGGCAATATTCTGGGGATGAACCTGCGCCCGGTGCTTCTGATGCTCGAGAGGCTTAAGGAGTGGGTGATGCTGGATATCTACCTGGTGGGGATCGTCGTGGCGTCAATCAAGGTGCAGGATTACGCCTGGCTGCAGCCCGGCAGTGGTCTGTTCGCCTTTATCGCGCTGGTGATCCTCAGCATTCTCACAATGATCCACCTGAACGTGGAGCAGCTCTGGGAGCGGTTTTACCCCCAGCGCCCTGCCACCCGCTACAACACCGATTTGCGGGTCTGTCTGGGCTGTCACTATACCGGGCTACCCGACGCGCGCGGTCGCTGCCCGCGCTGCCATATTCCGCTGCGCCTGCGCCGCCATAACAGTCTGCAAAAATGCTGGGCGGCGCTGATCGCCTCGCTAATACTGCTGTTACCGGCTAACCTGCTGCCCATCTCGGTGATTTACGTCAACGGTGCACGCCAGGAAGATACCATTATGTCGGGCATCGTCTCGCTGGCGCAGAGCAACATCGCCGTCGCGGCCGTGGTGTTCATCGCCAGTATTCTGGTGCCCTTTACCAAAGTCGTGGTGATGTTTACCCTGCTCGTCAGCATTCATTTTAAATGTGAACAGGGGCTAAGAACCCGCATACTGCTGTTGCGTTTCGTTACCTGGATTGGCCGCTGGTCAATGCTGGATCTGTTTGTTATTTCGTTGATGATGTCGCTGATCAATCGCGATCAGCTCCTTGCTTTTACTATGGGACCCGCGGCGCTCTATTTCGGTACTGCGGTGATATTGACTATTCTTGCAGTGGAATGGCTGGATAGCCGCTTACTTTGGGATGCACATGAGTCAGGAAACGCCAGCTTCGCCGACTGAAGCGCGAGTTAAAACAAAACGTCGTATTTCGCCTTTCTGGTTACTGCCGGTTATCGCTCTGATGATCGCCGGCTGGTTAATCTGGACCAGTTATGAAGATCGCGGCAATACCATTACCATTGATTTCCAGAGCGCCGACGGTATCGTTGCGGGCCGTACGCCCGTGCGTTTCCAGGGGGTTGAGGTGGGCACCGTCCAGGATATTTCTCTGGACAAGAACCTGAATAAAATTGAGGTTCGCGCCAGCATCAAGTCCGATATGAAAGACGCCCTGCGGGAAGAGACGCAGTTCTGGCTGGTGACGCCAAAAGCCTCGCTGGCGGGCGTTTCCGGGCTGGATGCGCTGGTCGGCGGCAACTACATCGGCATGATGCCGGGCAAAGGTGAGCCAAAGGATCACTTTACCGCCCTGGATACGCAGCCGAAGTACCGGCTCAACAACGGCGATCTGATGATTCATCTCCACGCCCCGGATCTGGGCTCACTGAACAGCGGGTCGCTGGTCTATTTCCGCAAGATCCCCGTGGGCCGCGTCTACGACTACGCCATCACCCCCAATAAGCAGGGGGTGACCATCGACGTGCTGATTGAACGACGCTTCACCTCGCTGGTGAAAAAAGGGAGCCGCTTCTGGAACGTCTCTGGCGTCGATGCCGACCTGAGCCTGAGCGGGGCCAAAGTGAAGCTGGAAAGCCTCGCGGCGCTGGTGAATGGTGCCATCGCCTTCGATTCGCCGGAAGGCTCCGAGCCCGCCACACAGGAAGATGATTTCGGCCTGTACAAAGATCTGGCCCACAGCCAGCGCGGCGTGATCGTCAAGCTCACCCTCCCCTCTGCGGATGGCCTCAAGGCCGACTCCACGCCGCTGATGTATCAGGGGCTACAGGTAGGTCAGCTCACCAAAATGACGCTGAATCCTGGCGGCCTGGTGACCGGTGAGATGACCGTTGATCCCAGCGTGGTCGATCTGCTGCGGGAAAAAACGCGTATCGAAATGCGCAGCCCTAAGCTGTCCCTCAGCAACCCCAGCGTCAGCAGCCTGCTCACCGGCAGTACCTTTGAGCTGATCCCCGGCGGCGGCGAACCGGTCAATCAGTTTACTATCGCCCCTGCCGATAAGGCGCTGTTACAAAAACCAGGTGTCCTGACCGTAAGCCTTAGCGCGCCGGAAAGCTACGGTATCGACGCCGGTCAGCCGCTGATTCTGCACGGCGTGCAGATTGGTCAGGTGCTTGAGCGGTCGTTAACCAGCAAAGGGGTTACCTTTGAGGTGGCGATCGATCCGCAGTACCGCGAGCTGGTGCATGGCGACAGCAAATTCGTGGTCAACAGCCGGGTGGATGTCAAAGTCGGGCTCGACGGGGTCGAGTTCCTGGCGGCCAGCGCCAGCGAGTGGATCAGCGGCGGGATCCGTATCCTGCCGGGTGAGAAAGGCGCCATGCGCGACAGCTACCCGTTGTATGCCAACCTGGACAAAGCCCTCGAAAACAGCCTGAGCGATCTGCCGACCACCACCCTCACGCTGGTAGCCGACACCCTGCCGGACGTGCAGGCGGGCTCGGTGGTGCTGTATCGCAAATTCGAAGTGGGCGAGGTGATCCTTGTGCGCCCGCGCGCAAATGCCTTTGATATCGAACTGCATATCAAACCGGAGTACCGCAAGCTGCTGACCAGCAACAGCGTGTTCTGGGCCGAAGGCGGGGCCAAGGTGCAGCTCAACGGCAGCGGTCTGACGGTGCAGGCCTCCCCGCTCTCCCGTGCCCTGCGCGGCGCCATCAGCTTTGACAACCTGAGCGGTGCCAGCGCCAGCCAGCGTAAAGGTGACAAGCGGATCCTCTATCCGTCTGAAACTGCCGCCCGCGCGGTGGGCGGTCAGATCACCCTGCACGCCTTTGATGCCGGCAAGCTCGCGGAAGGGATGCCGGTGCGCTATCTGGGGATTGATATTGGTCAGGTCCAGAGCCTGAAGCTGATTACCGCCCGCAATGAAGTGCAGGCCACGGCGGTGCTGTATCCGGAATATGTCGATAACTTCGCCCGCGCCGGAACGCGTTTCTCGGTGATCACCCCGCAGATTTCCGCCGCAGGCGTGGAGCATCTGGATACTATCCTCCAGCCCTATATCAACGTCGAGCCCGGACAGGGCAAACCGCGCCGCGATTTTGAGTTGCAGGAAGCGACCATCACCGACTCACGCTATCTCGATGGCCTGAGCATTGTGGTGGAAGTGCCGGATGCGGCATCGCTCGATATCGGTACGCCGGTGCTGTTCCGCGGAATGGAAGTGGGCACGGTCACTGGCCTGACGTTGGGGACGCTTTCCGACAGGGTGATGGTGGCCCTGCGCATCAGCGATCGTTATCAGCATCTGGTGCGGAACAACTCGGTCTTCTGGCTGGCCTCCGGCTACTCGCTCGATTTCGGCCTGACCGGCGGGGTAGTGAAAACCGGGACCTTCAACCAGTTTATCCGTGGGGGGATCGCCTTCGCGACGCCACCGGGCACGCCGCTGGCACCGAAATCCCAGCCCGGCAAGCACTTCCTGTTGCAGGAGAGCGAGCCGAAAGAGTGGCGCACCTGGGGAACCGCCCTGCCACGTTAATGCCTGCGCTCCGGTGTCAACCCACCGGAGCCTTTGTGGTACACTGCGCGCCTCTTTTACTCCCTGTGGTGCGCTCGTGTCTCAACGTCCCGTCTATCTGCCAGATGAATTTCTGGCGCAAATGCGCCAGGCTCTGCCTGACTCTCTCGCTCTCGATGCGTTTATCGCCGCCTGCCAGCGCCCGCTGCGCCGCAGCCTGCGCGTCAATACCCTGAAAATCAGCGTGGCGGATTTCCTCACCCTGGTCGCGCCGTACGGCTGGCAACTGACGCCGGTTCCGTGGTGCGAAGAGGGATTCTGGATCGAACGTGACGACGAGGAAGCCCTGCCGCTGGGCAGTACCGCCGAGCACCTGAGCGGGCTGTTTTACATTCAGGAAGCCAGCTCCATGCTGCCGGTTGCCGCACTCTTTGCTGACGACAATACGCCATCCCGCGTGATGGACGTGGCGGCAGCCCCGGGCTCCAAAACTACCCAAATCGCCGCGCGGATGAATAATCAGGGGGCGATCCTCGCCAATGAGTTTTCCGCCAGCCGCGTTAAGGTGCTGCATGCCAATATTAGCCGCTGCGGGATCAGCAACGTGGCGTTAACCCATTTTGATGGCCGCGTCTTTGGCGCCGCCCTGCCGGAAGCTTTTGATGCGATCCTGCTGGACGCCCCCTGCTCCGGCGAAGGGGTGGTGCGCAAAGATCCCGATGCGCTGAAGAACTGGTCCGTGGCCAGCAATCTGGAGATCGCCGCCACCCAGCGCGAGCTGATCGACAGCGCCTTCCATGCCCTGCGCCCCGGCGGCACCCTGGTGTACTCCACCTGCACCCTCAACCGCGACGAGAACGAAGCGGTCTGCCTGTGGTTAAAAGAGCAGTATCCCGACGCCGTGGAGTTTCTGCCGCTGAACGACCTGTTCGCCAGCGCCAGTGAATGCGTCACGCCGGAAGGCTTCCTGCACGTCTTCCCGCACATCTACGACTGCGAAGGCTTCTTCGTGGCGCGGCTGCGCAAAACGGCCGCCATCGCGCCGCTGCCAGCCCCTAAATTCAAGGTCGGCAATTTCCCGTTTACGCCGCTAAAAACTCGTGAAGCCACGCAGATCGCCGCTGCGGCAAACCAGGCCGGTCTGCACTGGGGCGACAACCTGCGCCTGTGGCAGCGCGACAAAGAGGTGTGGTTATTCCCGACGGAGATTGAGCCGCTGATCGGCAAAGTGCGCTTCTCCCGCCTCGGCATCCGCCTGGCAGAAACCCACAATAAAGGTTACCGCTGGCAGCATGAAGCGGTGATCGCCCTGGCCAGTCAGGACAACGCCTTTGCCTTAACCCAGCAGGAAGCGGAAGAGTGGTATCGCGGCCGCGACGTCTGGCCGCAGGAGAGCCCTGCCGGAGATGATGCGGTAGTGACTTACCAGGGCTTCCCCCTCGGTCTGGCGAAAAAAGTGGGCTCACGTCTGAAGAATAGCTACCCGCGCGAGCTGGTTCGCGATGGTCGTTTGTTTACCGGTAACGGTGACGCGGGCTAAAAAAAGGCACTTTTTTACTGGCGCTTTTGCTCTCCATTGACCAGGCTGAAAAGTGGGCGACTATACTGGTCGTACCAGACCACAGCGAGATTCTGGAGAGCATTATGACGAAAACCAATGTGCGCATTGGCGCATTCGAAATCGATGATGCCGAGTTAAACGGCGATACGCAGGGCGAACGAACGTTAACCATCCCCTGCAAGTCTGACCCTGACCTGTGCATGCAGCTCGATGCCTGGGATGCAGATACCAGCGTCCCGGCACTCCTCGATGGCGAACACTCCGTACTATACCGTGAGCATTACGACCAAGGTTCCGATGCCTGGATCATGCGCCTTGCATGATTTGGAGAGAACCCGCCCGCAGGCGGGTTATTTGTCAGCGTATTTTCCCCTTCCCTGAATCATCCCCTACAATATTAATACGATAGTGAATGCTAAGGGGCATGATGTACGCACTGGTTCTGTTTATCTGTTATCTGGACGCGGGTTGCGAAGACCTGGTCGTGGACGTTTATCGCACCGAACTGCAGTGCGAGGCTTCGATGGACGATCAGCGGATCCGTCACGGCGGCTGCTATCCGGTCGAAGACTTTATCGACGGCTTCTGGCGTCCGGCTCAGGAGTATGCCGACCTCTAATCACTGTAGCTGCGCCAGAGTCAACGACCCGCCAAACACCGCCCCGGTATCGATATAGTGCAGGTTCTGGCAATCAAACCGCTGACTTAGCGGCGTATGGCCAAACCAGAAGTGATCGGCCCCGGCGATCCCCTCCTCATGACCGTTCATTAGAGCCCGCAGGCGATCCCTGTCCCACAGAATGCGCTGCTTCGCGACCGGTTTATCCCATTCATACTGCGATGACGGGTAATCGGCATGGGCAATCACGTTCACGCCGTTGGCGCAGGTGATTTCGATAATCCACGGCAGCGTTTCGCAGCGCCTGAACAGGTCGAGAGCCTGCTGCTGGTCGCCCTTTAATTCGGCAAACCAGACGCCGCCGTTCATCAACCACAGCCCGAAGCTCTTATTATGCAGGGCATCCAGCGCCATCTGCTCATGATTGCCGCGCACCGCATAAAACCAGTTTTCATTTAATAACTGCAGGCATTTGACGCTGTCCGGCCCGCGGTCGATAAGATCGCCGACGCAAATAAGTAAATCCTCATACGGATTAAAATGTCGCTGCTCTATTTCATCCATAAGCAGTTGATAACAGCCGTGAAGATCGCTTACCACCCAGACGTGTCGCCAGTTGTGACCATCAAGTTTTAGATACATAGCGCCTCCTCAGGATCAGTATAGCCCCTGCGGAATGGAGCACTGGTGAGGAGAGGAAGGCACCCTGTTTAATAACCTCAATCGTTATTAAACGAAGCGGAAATAAAGGTTTAGCAACGGTTAAATGATTATCCGATGACCTTTAAGATAATTGCAGAATTATAAAGAGGTCTTCATCGTGTCAAATACTATCCTGCCTGCTGAGGTGCCATACGCGCACCGTTCTTCCGTTATTCTCGCCCTGACGAAAGGCGATCTTACGCCCGGGCCGCTGTGGCAAAAACGCGATTACCGGCTGAAATTTTTCCTGCGCACCCTGCTGTTCTGGTCTTCGACCACCCGCATGCTGGAGACGATCGCCCGTCGCGATGATTTTTCAACCTTGCTGAAGGCACAGCCAACGCTGCCGGTGAAAACCCAGCGCCAGTACCTCACCCGCGGGCTGACGGCCGGTGAGCGCGCGGCGGCGATCCTGCACCACTACGCCTGGATTGATGCGCTACCGGATAGTAGCCTGGCGCATCTTTTTACCAGCCCGTCGCCGCTTCCGCTGCTGCAGTTCGCCACCAAAGAGGACGCCTGCTATACGATCTGCGCCACTTCCGCGGTGAAGGCCGAGCGCGAGGGCGAAACCACTCTCTGGTTACGCGCCGGGGATAATACCCTGCTGGCGAGTCTGACCTTCAGCGTCGTCGGAGAGAACGGGCGCAGCGCGCTGGTGATTGGCGGCCTGCAGGGGCCACGCCGGGATGTCGGCCGGGAGACGATTAAAAACGCCACACGGGCCTGTTATGGCCTGTTTCCGAAACGTATTCTGCTGGAAGCCGTCTTCAACCTGGCGAAGCAGTCAGATATCAGCGCCATTTACGGCGTCAGCGATGAGGGCCATGTTTTTCGCGCCCTGCGTTACCGTCTGAGCAAAGGGCGCCATCTGCACGCCAGCTACGATGAATTCTGGGCGTCACTGGGCGGTAAGCAGGACAATGCCTTCCGCTGGGCCCTGCCAGCCGGCATGGAACGCAAATCACTGGAGAGCATTGCCAGTAAAAAACGCGCCGAATACCGTCGTCGTTTTCAGCTGCTGGATGAGATTGAGCAGGCCATCCGCGTCCGGTTTTGCCGCTAATATCTGCTTTCATCGGTGACAGGCAAAAATTTAACACAAGCGCTAAAAAGCGCTGGACTTCCGCCGGGCGTAGTGTGGTATGGTTTAAGGAATAACAGAGGATGTTGCCCAACTGTTAAAGTCCGCAACAGGAAAATGCGTTTACTTTCAACAGATAAAAAGAGACCGAATACGATTCCTGTATTCGGTCCAGGGAAATGGCTCTTGGGAGAGAGCCGTGCGCTAAAAGTTGGCATTAATGCAGGCTAAGTCGCCTTGCACTTTAAGAATAGATGACGACGCCAGGTTTTCCAGTCCGCAGCAAAAGTGGCCTGAAAAAAAGCGTTAGCCTGTCCTTAAACACAAAAACCGCAATGCTTCCGAAGAGAAGCCTGCGGTTTTTTTATTGGAAGCGGGAAGCTAGCAGAGCGTATTGGCGCGCTCAATAAACGGCGCCAGACTCATCTTCTGCCCTGGGTTAGCCGGGTCATCAACCTGGATAATAGAAATCGGCTGGCCGTTGCTCTTACCGCTGTCGACCTGCTGCTGCGCCACGTCGTTCAGGGGATACTGCACCAGCGTGCTTGGGTTGATGGCATACAGCGCATGGCCCGGACGGCAGGTCAGCATCACCTCTTCCCGGTTAAACGCCCATTTATCTTTACCCACTTCAAACCGGCTAACGGTGATCACTTGCGGTGCCGCCAGCGCCGTGCCGGAACAGGCCAGCAATAAGAGAGAAAGTACTGTTTTTTTCATTGTGTTCCACCTCGTCAGAAGGGTTCCCAGGTCGCGAACAGGCTGACTGCCGCCAGAACCAGCGCCCCCAGCACAACCTCAGTCTGCGTCATCCTGATAAAATAACGTTGCTCACGTCCGTCGCCAGAACGAAATCGCGGCACCAGAACATACCGATTCACCAGCGCAATTACCACCATCATTGCCACCAGCGCACATTTCAACAACAGCAGCCGCCCCCATGCCGAGTGCCACGGCGCTACCCAGCCCTGGATCAGCAGGGTATTGATCGCCCCGGTGAGTACCACCCCGGCGACGGCCAGATGACCATAGCGCGAGAAGCGCATCATGGTATAGATGGCGGCCTCCCGCCAGCGTCCGCGCGACAGGCGCAGGCAAAAGAGCAGCGGCAATAAGCCACCCAGCCAGACGGCCGCACACAGCAGATGCAGGCCATGATTGCTGCGCTGCACCCTCCCCAGAATGCCCTCATGCATCGCCGCATGCCCGACGCCCGCCAGCAGGATAAACTGCGCGGCGGTAAACAGCAGGATCAGCGGAACGGCTTTTCGCGGTTCCAGCCAGGCAATCCAGAAGGTCATCAGGGCAAGGATAATCTGCCATAGCCAGATCCGGCCAAACTGGGTGGTGAGTACTGCAAGCCAGGTTGGTGCGCTAATAACATCCTGCCAGCCATCGCCCATCATCCCGCCCTGTAGCGCCAGCATCATCACTGCTGAGAGCAGGCCAACAGAAGCGATCGCTTTTTGCTGGCGACGAAAACGGCGCGCCAGCAGACGCCGCAGCGAGACGGGTGCCAGCCAGGCGCCGTACAGGGCGTTGCCGAACAGCACCATCAGGGCGGAAAAATGGACAAAACGCAGCGTAATGTAGCAGAACGCCAGCATTTTACTTCACGCTAAAACGGTAGCTACCCTGGGTTTTGTGACCATCCACGGAGACCACATGCCAGTCCACCCGGTAGGTGCCTGCCGTCAGCGGAGAGTTTAATGGCACGATCAGCTGGGTCGGGTCCTTCTCATTGCGTTTTACCGCCCCGGTTTCGGCGGGCTGCTGTTTATCATCCGTGACGGAAACCCCGCTAAACCGCGGCTCGATCCCCTCGGAGAAGTTGAGCGTTAATGCCTGGGGCGCCGCGTCAACGGCGGCATCGGCCGCGGGGTATTGATGCTGCAAATGGGCATGAGCAAAGACAACCGGCGTCGTCAACGTAGTCAATAACAGAGTCAGCGTGCAGAGAGCACGGGAAAGGGGTATCGCCATCACATACATTCCTTTTTGTTATGCCTGATTGTCAGAGGATAACTCTGTATAATGATCCAGTCGAGGATCATCCTGCCCGGGCTTGTCAATGCGCCGCCGTTTGGGTAACGTTGGCCCGCAAATGAAGGAGACCCTTATGAAGACTAATCTCGCCACCCTCCCCCAGGAGGAGATGGACAAAGTGAATGTAGATTTGGCCGCTGCGGGCGTAGCTTTTAAAGAGCGCTATAACATGCCGGTTATCGCTGAGGTGGTAGAGCGGGAACAACCGGCGCACCTGCGCGACTGGTTCCGCGAGCGACTGATTGCGCATCGATTAACCTCTGTTAACCTCTCGCGCCTGCCGTGGGAGCCGAAAGTTAAGTAACCTTACCCGCTGTTACAGTTCCTTACACAGATTATGCCAGGATAAAAAGCCCTGATTCATTCAGGGGCTTTATGAATCTCTGCGACTCCGTGCATAAGGAAATCACGATGTCTCACTGGACTATTGCGTCTGCTCAGTACCAGCCGACCCATCACTGCGTGGACGACCACGTATCACACCATCTGCGTTTTATCACCGCCGCCGCACGCCAGCAGTGCAATTTGCTGCTCTTTCCGGAACTCTCGTTAACCGGCCCGGTCTTACCAAACAGCCAACTCCCTGCCCCACCTGCTCGCCAGCAGCTCGCGCCGCTGCATGAGGCCGTGAAGGCGTGTAACCTCTCGGTTATTGCCGGGATCACGGTGGACGATAACGGCCAGCGTCAGCGTGGGCTGGCGTGGTTTAGCCCGGAACGGCCCCAGGCCATTCTCTACCCGCATGGCGCAGGTGCCTGTCTGGAGAGTCGACACAGCAGCGGCCTGTCTCTTGTCGATGCTCACGCCGAGCCGCCCAATATCACCCCCAACGCCACGCTGTTTACCCGCGGCATGGCGGTGAGTGAAGCTGAAAGGCCCGCCTCCTTTGCACAGTGGCAGCGTTTTGCCCATCGCTACGGGATTGCGGTGCTGGTGGCCAATCACGACGGCGGTAGCGCCCTGTGGGATGCGCGCGGACAGTTAATCCTTCGCGCCGATCCCGGCGAGCTGTTATTAACGGGTCGCTATGTAGAGCAGAGTTGGCAAGGTGAGATCATTCCATTACGCTAAACCTTTTACGGCCAGGAGAGAGCCATGCTACGTGTCATCGACACCGAAACCTGCGATCTGCAGGGAGGGATTGTGGAAGTGGCGTCTGTCGATGTTGTGAACGGGCAGATCGTCAACCCATGCAGCCATCTGGTGCGTCCGGATCGCCCCATCAGCCCGCAGGCGATGGCGATTCACCGCATCACCGAGGCGATGGTGGCCGACAAACCCTGGATTGAAGAGGTGATCCCGCACTATCACGGCAGCCAGTGGTATGTGGCGCATAACGCCAGCTTCGATCGCCGCGTTCTGCCCGAGATGCCGGGAGAATGGATCTGTACCATGAAGCTGGCCCGGCGCGTATGGCCGGGGATCAAATACAGCAATATGGCGCTCTATAAGTCGCGCAAACTCAGCGTCAGGACGCCGGAAGGGCTGCATCATCACCGCGCCCTGTACGACTGCTATATTACCGCCGCGTTGCTGATTGATATCATGAACACCACCGGCTGGACCCCGGATGAGATGGCCGACATCACCGGACGACCGGCGCTGTTGACCACCTTTACCTTCGGTAAATATCGCGGGAAAGCGGTAGCGGAGGTGGCAGACAAAGATCCGGGCTATCTGCGCTGGCTGTATAACAACCTCGACAGAATGAGCCCCGAGCTGCGCCTCACCCTGAAGCACTATCTGGGCGGATCCTGATCCGCCTCTCCAGACCGGGCGGTCAGTGTCTCCTGCGCCAGGCCGACGATAAACGCATACTCCAGCGCCACCCCTTCATAGGATTTAAAGCGCCCGGATTTCCCGCCGTGTCCGGCATCCATGTCGGTACAGAGCAGCAATAAATTATCGTCGGTCTTCATCTCACGCAGTTTCGCCACCCACTTCGCGGGCTCCCAGTACTGCACCTGGGAGTCATGCAGGCCGGTGGTGACCAGCATGTGCGGATAGGCCTTCGCCTCTACGTTGTCGTAAGGGCTGTAGGCTTTCATGTAGCGGTAGTAGGTCGGATCCTGCGGGTTGCCCCACTCCTCATACTCTCCGATGGTCAACGGGATGGATTCGTCGAGCATGGTGGTCAGCACATCGACAAAGGGCACCTGCGCCACCACGCCTTTAAACAGCCCCGGACGTTCGTTGATCACGGTACCCATCAGCATGCCGCCCGCGCTACCCCCCATCGCGAAGCACTGTTTCCTGTCGCCATACCCCAGCTCGAGCAGCCCATCGCAGACATCGAGATAGTCGTTGAAGGTGTTTTTCTTTTTCAGGAATTTGCCGTCCTCATACCACTTCTGCCCCAGCTCGCCGCCGCCGCGAATATGGGCGATAGCAAAGACGAAGCCCCGGTCGAGCAGGCTTAAGCGGCTGCTGCTGAAATCGGCGTCGATGCTGGAACCATAAGAACCGTAGCCGTAGATGAGGATCGGGTTTTTGCCCTTGCGGAAATGGTGCTTATGGTAGACCAGCGAAACCGGCACTTCGGTGCCGTCGCGAGCTACAATCCAGACGTGCTCGCTGCGGTAGAGTTCAGCATTAAAGCCTTTGACCTCGGCCTGCTTCAGCACCTTGCGCTGCCCGGTGTCCATATCCAGCTCGAACAGGGTATCGGGAGTGGTCATGGAGGAGTAACCGTAGCGCAGGCGCGACGTTTCCGGCTCCGGGTTATAGCCAATCCAGGTTACGTAGGCGGGATCGTCGAAGGCGATACCGATCACCTCCCGGGTTTTGCGGTTGATCTGCCGCAGGCTGGTCAGCCCGCGCTGGCGCTCTTCCACCACCAGCCAGTCGGTAAAGAGGGTAAAGCCTTCAAGCATCACCTGCTCGCGCGGCGGGATCAGCACTTCCCATTTGCGTTCGTCGCGCACTTTGGTTTTGTAAAGGCCAAAGTTTTTGCCCTCCCGGTTGGAGCGCAGATAGAAGGTGTGCTGGAAGTGGTCGAGACTGTACTCGTGATCCTTGCGGCGCGGCATAAAGCACAGCGGCTGGGCGTCCGGCAGTTCGGCATCCAGCAGCAGCACCTCGGTAGTGGTGGCGCTGGCGAGGAAGATAATCACGTAGTGTTTCGACGTGGTCTTGTGCAGGCTGACGTAAAAGGTTTCGTCTTTCTCCTCATAAACCAGCTCGTCGCTGGTGGACGCGGTGCCTACCGTATGCCGCCAGACCTGAAAAGGGTGCAGCGTGGTGGCATGCTTTTTGATGTAATAGACGGTCTCCGAGTCGTTGGCCCAGATAAAATCGGGGGAGACGTTGTCGAGCATCTCAGGATACCAGTTCCCGGACTCCAGATTGCGGAACCGTAAGCCGTACTGCCGTCGGGAGAGGTAGTCTTCGGCCAGGGCCATAATGGCGTTATCCGGCGATACCGCCATGCCGCCAAGGGTATAAAACTCGCTGTGCGACGCCCGCTGGTTGGCATCCAGCAGCGTTTCCCACTCCTCCCACTCGGCGCAGAGCACCGACTGCCGCTGATAGATGGCGTATTCGTTACCGGGCTCATAGACGTGTCGGTATCGATAGCCGTTGCGACTCCAGGGCGCCGAGACGTCACGCTGCGGAACGCGCTCTACCATTTCGTTAAGCAGACGGTCCTGCAGCGCCTGCTGCGTCGACATGACCCTGCGGCCATAGTCATTTTCATCGTGGAGGTAATCCAGCACCTCCGGCTGTGAGCGGGTATCGTCGCGCAACCAGTAATAGTTGTCGATACGCGTGTCACCGTGCGCGGTGAGAGCGTGCGGTATGCGTTGGGCTTTAGGTGGCATGTCAGTATGATTCTTTTACGTTTAACACCCTATAAGGTTGGCAAAACATGCGCACGATGCAAGCGAAACGGGATACCCGGGGGTAAAAAGTTAGCCGGGGAGCGCCTGTTTTTGCTGACGAATATCCTGTTCAATGCCTTCCCGGACCTCGGTCGGGATTTTCAGCGCATCGCCCAGCGCATTGAGATAGCTGCGCTCCATAAAGTGATCGATATCGATCGCCGCGCAGCTCAGGAAATAGAGCTCCAGCGCTTCCTCTTCATTTTTTATCCCCTGCGCCAGTCGTTGGGGATCAAGCGGCTGCTCGATGGCCTGGGCCACCAGCGTCCTGCCCTGCTCCTCCACGCCCGCTTCCCGCAGCTGCTGCTCAATGGCGGCACGCTCTCGATCGTCAATGTGCCCGTCGCTCTTCGCCGCAAAGACCAGGGCCAGGATCAGCCTTTCACTGCGCACATCCAGTGCCGAGGCCTGCTGACCAAACTGCGGTTCATCCTGATGGGCGCTGCGCACCTTGTCCTTATACTTGTTCCACAGCACGGTACCGGCAATAGCGCCGCCGCCCGCCAGCAGGGCCCCGGTGCCGTATTTCGCCAACAGCTTACGCGAGGATTTATTCGCAACCAGTAGCCCTGCAAGGCCGCCAAGCGCCCCTGGCGCCAGCATTTTGCTCAGCCCTTCTCCCGAGGATGACCCCGCTTTCTGCCCCAGCAGCGACTGTAATTGATTCAACCAGTTTGACATGATTTCCCTCACTTAACGGTGCATGAATCTCACAGCCTAAGCGAGGGGATGTCAGGAAATGTCTGCGGCGACAAAAGAAGCGAAAATTCACTTTTTCGCTGACTGGTACTGCGCGCTAGCCGCTTTACAGTCCACCTTCACCTGATAATGGATATCGGTGTTTTTCCCCCGCACCGTCAGCGGCACGGTCCAGCGATCTTTTTCACCCTTTACCTCCTTCGGGTTGATCCACGCTACCGGGTCGGCCATCCCCAGCGTCTTTTGATCGTCCGCCCAGCGCACGATGCGGTTTTGCAGATAGTCCCGCTTCACGCTGGCGGCAATCCCCTCGGCATCCTGACCTTCACAGGTCGGAAACTTCACGGTTTTCTCATCGGTGGCCTGCGCCGTCAGGCTGGCACTCAACAGCGCCAGCGCCATCACAACCCCTGTTTTGTTCATCACGATCTCCTGTATTGGCTCCCCAAAAGCATGGTCGAAAAATATGACGATGCAAATAACCGCCTGTCGGCACGGCGGATTTTCGCGAAGCAAGACAGACGCAAACGTTTTCGTTTATACTGCGCGCAACTTTTTCAGGGGGATGATTATGACTCGTTTAGGAACTGCGCTGCGCCCGGCAGCGACGCGCGTAATGTTGCTCGGATCCGGTGAACTGGGCAAAGAAGTGGCCATCGAGTGCCAGCGCTTAGGGATTGAAGTGATCGCCGTCGATCGCTATGCCGATGCCCCGGCCATGCACGTTGCCCATCGCTCGCACGTCATTAATATGCTCGATGGCGACGCCCTGCGTGCGGTGATTGCCGCAGAAAAACCGCACTTCGTGGTGCCGGAAATCGAAGCTATCGCCACCGATACCCTGCTGGCGCTGGAAGCCGAAGGCCAGCACGTGGTGCCCTGTGCCCGCGCCGCGAAGCTGACCATGAACCGGGAAGGTATTCGCCGCCTGGCCGCGGAAGAGCTGGCTCTGCCTACCTCCCGCTACCGTTTTGCCGACAGCAAAAGTGATTTTTTAGAGGCGGTCGCCGCGATTGGCTACCCGTGCATCATTAAGCCGGTGATGAGCTCCTCCGGTAAGGGACAGAGCTTTGTGCGCAGCGCCGACCAGCTGGATCAGGCCTGGGATTACGCCCAACAGGGGGGCCGCGCCGGAGCCGGACGGGTGATTGTTGAGGGGGTGGTGCAGTTTGATTTTGAGATCACCCTCCTGACCGTCAGTGCCGTCGATGGGGTGCACTTCTGCGATCCGATTGGCCACCGTCAGGAAGATGGCGACTACCGCGAATCCTGGCAGCCGCAGCGGATGAGCCCGCTGGCCCGCGCACGCGCCGAGGAAATTTCCCGCAAGGTAGTGCTGACCCTGGGCGGCCACGGGCTGTTTGGCGTCGAGCTGTTCGTCTGTGGCGACGAGGTAATTTTCAGCGAAGTCTCTCCGCGTCCGCACGATACCGGCATGGTGACCTTGATTTCTCAGGATCTCTCCGAGTTCGCCCTGCACGTTCGCGCCTTCCTCGGCCTGCCGGTCGGCGGCGTGCGTCAGTATGGTCCCGCGGCATCGGCGGTGATCCTGCCCCAGCTGACCAGCCAGAACGTCACCTTTGATAACGTTGATGCCGCAGTGGGCGCGGGCCTGCAGCTGCGTCTGTTCGGTAAGCCAGAAATCGAAGGTTCGCGTCGCTTAGGCGTGGCGCTGGCAACGGGCGAAGATGTGGAAACCGCAATAGAGCGGGCGAAACAGGCCGCCGCCAGCGTGCAGGTAGCAGGATAAAAAAAACGGGCCTGATGGCCCGTTTTTTTAGACATTTGACGTTTATCGTAGGCCGGGTAAGCGCAGCGCCACCCGGCAAACAAAGCGCACGACAGTCAAAAAGCTTACTGCTGCGCGCCTTCTACCGCTTCGCGCGCCAGCTTAGTGATGCGATCCCAGTCGCCCGCTTCCAGCGCATCCGCCGGAACCAGCCAGGAGCCACCGATGCACAGCACGCTTTTCAGCGCCAGATAGTCACGGTAGTTCGCCGGGGAGATGCCGCCAGTCGGGCAGAAACGCACGTTGGCGAACGGACCTGCGATAGCCTGCAGCGCTTTGGTGCCGCCGTTGGCTTCCGCCGGGAAGAATTTGAACTCTTTCAGGCCGTAGTCCAGACCCAGCATCAGCTCAGATACGGTGCTGATGCCCGGGATCAGTGGAATAGAGCCTTCGGTTGCCGCTTTCAGCAGGGGCTCGGTCAGACCCGGGCTGATGGCGAACTGCGCACCGGCTTCGGTGACTTCAGCCAACTGCTGAGGGTTCAGTACGGTACCTGCGCCGATGATGGCTTCCGGCACTTCTTTGGCGATGGCGCGAATCGCATCCATTGCACAGGCGGTACGCAGGGTCACTTCCAGGACGCGAACGCCACCGGCAACCAGCGCTTTCGCCATCGGCACAGCGTGTTCCAGCTTGTTAACCACGATCACCGGCACTACCGGGCCAGTTTTCAGGATTGCTTCTGCACTTGTATTCCAGTTTTTCATCAGAGTTTTTCTCTCGCCAGATCGATAATTCTTGTCGTCTTAAAACGTAATACAGGTCGCGCCCTGCTCTGCGCCCGAGAGGTTCTCGCGCAGCGCACTGAACATTTCGCGCCCCGTGCCCACGCGCGATGCGCTCAGGTCAGGAATATGTGGCTTACGTGCGGCAAGTACCGCCTCATCCACCAGTAAGGTCAACTCGCCAGTCTGACCGTTAACGCGGATGATGTCGCCATCGTACACTTTTGCCAGCAATCCACCGTCGTAAGCTTCCGGGGTGACATGGATGGCAGAAGGCACTTTACCTGATGCGCCGGAGAGGCGTCCATCGGTTACTAACGCAATTTTGAAACAGCGGTCCAATAATACACCAAGTGGCGGCATTAGTTTATGTAATTCTGGCATGCCGTTCGCTTTTGGTCCCTGATGACGGACCACAACCACGCAATCTTTGTCCAGCAGACCGGCTTCAAATGCCGGCAGCACGTCATGCTGACTCTCGAACACAATCGCCGGGGCCTCAATAACCTGGTTTTCCACCGGCACCGCAGAGGTCTTCATTACCGCCCGACCCAGGTTGCCGTTCAGCACTTTGGTGCCGCCGTGGTGAGAGAATGGCTTGTCGAAGGTGGCGATCACGCTCTCATCCAGCGAAGCCTGAGCCCCTTCACGCCAGTCCAGCTCGCCATCGTTCAGCCACGGCTCCAGGGTGTAACGCTGCAGGCCAAAACCGGCCACCGTGTTGACGTCTTCATGCAGCAGACCGCCCTTCATCAGCTCGCGCATCAGCACCGGTACGCCGCCCGCCGCCTGGAAGTGGTTAATGTCTGCCGGGCCGTTCGGGTAGAGACGGGTCATCAGCGGCACCGCTTCAGACAGATCGGAGAAATCGTCCCAGTTGATGAGAATGCCCGCAGCACGGGCCATCGCCACCATGTGCATGGTGTGGTTGGTGGAGCCGCCGGTCGCCAGCAGAGCCACGATACCGTTGATCACCACTTTTTCATCAACCATTTTACCGAGCGGCATCCACTCGTTGCCGTTACCGGTCAGGCGGGTCACCTGCCGCGCCGCTGCGGCGGTCAGGGCTTCACGCAGCGGTGCATCCGGGTGGACAAACGACGAGCCCGGCAGCTGCATTCCCATAAATTCCACCACCATCTGGTTGGTGTTGGCGGTACCGTAAAACGTACAGGTGCCCGGCGCGTGATAGGACGCCGCTTCCGACTCCAGCAGCGCCATGCGATCCACTTTGCCTTCGGCATACAGCTGGCGAATGCGCACTTTCTCTTTATTAGCCAGACCACTGGCCATCGGGCCTGACGGCACGAACAGCGCAGGAAGATGACCAAACGACAGGGCCGCCATCGCCAGCCCCGGAACAATCTTGTCGCACACGCCGAGGTACAGCGCGCCATCAAACATGTTATGCGACAGGCCGACCGCGGCGGACATGGCGATCACTTCCCGGCTCAGCAGCGAGAGTTCCATCCCGTCCTGACCCTGGGTCACGCCGTCGCACATCGCAGGCACCCCGCCCGCGACCTGGCCCACGGCATTGGCCTGGTGCAGCGCTTTCCGAATGATGTCCGGGTAGGTCTCATACGGCTGATGCGCCGAGAGCATGTCGTTGTAGGAGGTGATGATGCCGATATTGTTACGCAGCATGCTTTTCAGCGAGGCTTTATCTTCTGGCTGGCAGGCGGCAAAACCATGCGCCAGGTTACCGCAGGCCAGCTGCGAACGATGGACCGTATCGGTCTTCGCCTGCTGAATGCGCGCGAGGTAGGCTGAACGGGTCTTTTTCGAGCGCTCAACAATGCGCTGTGTTACCCGTAACAAAGTCGAATTCATAGAAGCTCCTGTCATTTATCTGTCCGCGCTCTGGAATTAACAAAGTGTTTAGCAGGCTATAACATCGCTGAAACGCTTGATTGCCGGAGCTCTGGGGCAAAATCGCTTCTGGCAGTGTAATAAAAAAAGCTCCGGGTGGAAATCCACACGGAGCTTAAATGGTTACTTATTGTGCGCTGGCCTGAGCCAGATCATGTTACCGGTAAAATAACCCCTAAGGATTAGCGGTTAATTTACTCAAACTCGTTCCAGGAGCGGCCGTCACGGGTGATCATCGCCACAGAGGCAACCGGTCCCCAGGTACCCGCCTGATAAGGTTTCGGTGCATCCTGATCCGCGGCCCAGGCTTCGGTGATGGAGTCGACCCATTTCCACGCCTCCTCCACTTCGTCACGACGCACAAACAGGGCCTGGATCCCACGCATGGTTTCCAGAAGCAGACGTTCGTACGCATCCGCCAGATGGTTCTGGTTGAAGGTTTCGGAGTAGCTCAGATCCAGCTTGGTGGTCTGCAGGTTGTGCTTGTGATCCAGGCCAGGCACCTTGTTCAGCACCTGAATATCCACGCCCTCGTCCGGCTGCAGACGGATGGTCAGTTTGTTCTGCGGCAGCTCCTGCCAGGACTCTTTGAACAGGTTCAGTTCCGGATTTTTGAAGTAGACAACCACTTCAGAGCATTTGGCCGGCAGACGTTTACCGGTGCGCAGGTAGAAAGGCACACCCGCCCAACGCCAGTTGTCGATATCCACGCGGATGGCGACGAAAGTTTCGGTGCTGCTGGTTTTATTCGCGCCCTCTTCTTCCAGATAGCCCGGCACTTTTTTACCCTGGGCGAAACCGGCGGTGTACTGACCGCGGACGGTTTTCTCACGCACGTTGGAGCGATCGATGCGGCGCAGGGACTTCAGCACTTTCACCTTCTCATCGCGAATGCTGTCTGCAGAGAGATCTGACGGCGGTGCCATGGCGATCATGCAGAGGATTTGCAGCAGGTGGTTCTGGATCATGTCGCGCATCTGACCGGCCTGGTCAAAGTAACCCCAGCGCCCTTCAATCCCCACCTCTTCCGCCACGGTGATCTCCACGTGGTCGATAGTGCGGTTATCCCAGTTATTCACAAACAGGGAGTTGGCGAAACGCAGCGCCAGCAGGTTGAGCACCGTCTCTTTACCGAGGTAGTGGTCGATACGATAAACCTGGCACTCTTCGAAGTATTCCCCGACCTGGTCGTTAATTTCACGGGAGGTCGCCAGCGAGGTACCCAGCGGTTTTTCCATGACCACGCGTGCCGGCTTGGCGTTCAGTTTTGCTTCGCCGAGCCCTTTGCAGATGGCGCCGAAGGTGCTTGGCGGCATGGCGAAATAGTTGATGGTGACGCGATTTTTTTGATCGAGCATCGCGCCCAGATCGGCAAAGGCCGACGTGTCGTTCACGTCGAGGTTGCAGAAATCGAGACGTCCACTCAGCGTATCCCACAAACTTTCATCGATCTTCTCCTTCATGAAAGTTTCCAGCGCTTCGCGCACCACTTTGGTATACGCGTCTTTATCCCAGTCGGCACGGCCCACGCCCAGGATGCGCGTCTCCGGGTGGATCTGACCCGCTTTTTCCAGTTGATACAGGGAAGGCAGCAATTTCCGGCGTGCAAGATCGCCTTTCGCGCCGAAAATGACCAGGTCACATGCCTGGGCTGTTTGCGTTACCGCCATGTCATTCTCCTCAGTTGGATATCCTGGTGCTTTTGCCAGAATATCGTTGTAATTTTATTACATGCACTCTACTGCTTTTATGTCATTCCCGAAACCATTTGCACTTATCCTCGCGTGCGATACGGCGATATTTCGTCAGGGGATCGCCCCGCGCGGGGTAATAACGGTGAAACGGGCGAAATTTTGTTCTCTCAGGCCGTTGCTAAAATCCGACAGCGATCAAGTAATGAAAAAAAACAACAACATTTTTTTCGGGGTTTGCCCTTTTCGGCAAATCACAGGCGTATATTCTTGCTAATTCGAATCGCGATTTCACCCCTTAATGAAATCGTTTCCACCGATGAGCGCCGTGTTAATAATGAACATGCTGGAAAAAATCCAGTTTCAACTGGAACACCTTAGCAAATCCGAGCGAAAAGTGGCTGAAGTAATTCTCGCCGCCCCCGCTCAGGCCATTCATTCCAGCATCGCCACTCTGGCCCAGGAGTCGGGGGTCAGCGAACCGACCGTCAACCGCTTCTGCCGCAGTATGGAGACGCGTGGCTTTCCTGATTTTAAACTGCATCTGGCGCAGAGTCTGGCTAACGGAACCCCCTATGTAAACCGCAATGTCGATGAAGACGACAGCGTGGAGGCCTATACCGGCAAAATTTTTGAATCGGCAATGGCGACGCTGGACCAGGTCCGCCAGTCGCTGGATATGGGGTCGGTTAACCGGGCCGTCGATCTACTGACTCAGGCGAAGAAAATTGCCTTCTTTGGTCTCGGGTCGTCAGCAGCCGTCGCTCACGATGCAATGAACAAATTTTTTCGCTTTAATGTCCCGGTTATCTATTCCGACGACATCGTGCTGCAACGCATGAGCTGTATGAATTGTAACGAAGATGACGTGGTGGTGCTGATATCGCATACTGGTCGTACCAAAAGTCTGGTTGAGCTGGCCCAGCTGGCGCGTGAAAACGATGCCATGGTAATTGCTCTCACCACCACCGGTACGCCGCTGGCGCGTGAAGCGACGCTGGCGATCACTCTCGACGTGCCGGAAGACACCGACATCTACATGCCGATGGTGTCGCGTCTGGCGCAGTTAACCGTCATCGACGTGCTGGCTACCGGCTTTACCCTGCGCCGCGGGGCGAAATTCAGAGATAACTTGAAGCGCGTCAAAGAAGCGCTCAAGGAATCGCGTTTTGATAAAGAATTGTTCATCAAGGGTGAAGTTCCCTGATCGTCAATTATAAAGTTGTTACTTTTTTCGGCATTCGGTAAGTTTCCTGTTGGTATTACGGCGGACAACGTGCCGAATCATCGTTCACGCAACACCAGGTTGTTTCAGACAACGGAGTATTACATGTCCAGAAGGCTTCGCAGAACCAAGATCGTTACCACCTTAGGCCCGGCTACTGACCGCGATAATAACCTCGAGAAAATCATCGCTGCAGGCGCCAACGTGGTACGTATGAACTTTTCTCACGGGACACCGGAAGATCATAAATTACGTGCAGATAAGGTCCGTGAGATCGCGGCAAAACTGGGACGTCATGTAGCTATCCTCGGTGACCTTCAGGGTCCCAAAATCCGCGTATCGACCTTCAAAGAAGGCAAAGTTTTCCTCAATATCGGTGACAAGTTCCTCCTCGACGCCAACCTGAGCAAAGGCGAAGGCGACAAAGAGAAAGTGGGGATCGACTATAAAGGCCTGCCTGCTGACGTGGTGCCGGGCGATATCCTGCTGCTCGACGACGGTCGCGTTCAGCTGAAAGTGCTGGAAGTTCAGGGCATGAAGGTGTTCACCGAAGTAACCGTTGGCGGCCCGCTCTCCAACAATAAAGGCATCAACAAGCTGGGCGGCGGTCTCTCTGCTGAAGCTCTGACCGAAAAAGACAAAGCCGACATCCTCACCGCGGCTGAGATTGGCGTTGACTACCTCGCCGTCTCCTTCCCGCGCTGTGGCGAAGATCTGAACTACGCCCGCCGTCTGGCGCGCGACGCAGGTTGCGATGCCAAAATTGTCGCCAAAGTGGAACGTGCGGAAGCGGTCTGCAGCCAGGACGCGATGGATGACATTATCCTCGCCTCTGACGTGGTGATGGTGGCCCGTGGTGACCTGGGCGTTGAGATTGGCGACCCGGAACTGGTCGGGATCCAGAAGGCGCTGATCCGCCGTGCCCGTCAGCTGAACCGCTCCGTGATCACCGCCACCCAGATGATGGAGTCGATGATCACCAACCCAATGCCGACCCGTGCGGAAGTCATGGACGTGGCGAACGCCGTGCTCGACGGTACCGATGCGGTGATGCTGTCAGCCGAAACCGCTGCCGGCCAGTATCCGGCGGAAACCGTGGCCGCGATGGCGCGCGTCTGCTTGGGGGCAGAGAAGATCCCAAGCATCAACGTCTCCAAGCACCGTCTGGACATTCAGTTCGACAACGTGGAAGAAGCCATTGCGATGTCAGCGATGTACGCGGCTAACCACCTGAAAGGCGTGACCGCAATCATCACCATGACCGAATCCGGCCGTACCGCGCTGATGACCTCGCGTATCAGCTCCGGCCTGCCGATTTTCGCTATGTCCCGTCATGAGCGCACCCTGAATCTGACCGCGCTGTACCGCGGCGTGACGCCGGTGTTCTTCGACAGCAACAGCGACGGCGTGGCGGCGGCGAACGATGCCGTGAATCTGCTGCGCGACAAAGGCTATCTGGTTTCCGGGGATATCGTCATCGTGACCCAGGGCGATGTGATGAGCACCATTGGCTCAACCAACACCACCCGCGTGATGACCGTCGAATAATACGGCGGTTTTGCCGGGTGGCGCTGCGCTTACCCGGCCTAGAGGTTCGTAGGCCCGTGCAAGCGAAGCGCCGCCGGGCAAAAAAAATCCCCCGAGACGGGGGATTTTTTATTTCTTGGGATACAGCTCTTTGCGCTTGTAAGGCTCTTTCTCGCCCGGCTTGCGCGTCTTCAGCAGTTTCAGGATCCAGGTGTACTGCTCTACATGCGGCCCCACCAGTATCTCCACCTCTTCGTTCATCCGACGCGCAATGGTGTTGTCGTCGGCGGTGAGCAGATCGTCCATCGGCGGGCGGACTTCAATCGTCAGGCGATGGGTTTTGCCATCGTAAATCGGGAAGAGCGGGATCACCCGCGCCTGGCATACCTTCATCAACCGACCAATCGCCGGTAGCGTGGCCTTATAGGTGGCAAAGAAATCGACAAACTCGCTGTGTTCCGGCCCGTGATCCTGGTCCGGCAGATAATAGCCCCAGTAGCCCTGGCGCACGGATTTGATAAAGGGTTTGATGCCGTCGTTGCGGGCATGCAGGCGGCCACCAAAGCGACGACGCACCGTATTCCATACATAATCGA
Organism: Leclercia adecarboxylata; assembly: GCF_006874705.1. NCBI lineage: Bacteria > Pseudomonadati > Pseudomonadota > Gammaproteobacteria > Enterobacterales > Enterobacteriaceae > Leclercia > Leclercia adecarboxylata. Next base: position 4,709,880 of record NZ_CP035382.1, read on the forward strand.
AAACCTTGTTCCCCTGGTTGTGGAACATCGCCGCCATTTTTTGCCCCTGCGACGCCATCAGCATCGCCGGAATATCCACGCCCCAGCCGTGCGGCACCAGGAAGATCACCTTTTCGTCGTTGCGACGCATCTCCTCGATGATTTCCAGACCTTTCCAGTCAACGCGGCCGGCGACCTTTTCCGGCCCACGTAACGCCAGCTCGCCCATCATGGCCATCGCCTGTGGCGCGGTGGTGAACATCTCGTCAATGATCGCTTCGCGCTCCGCCTCACTCTTCTCCGGGAAGCAGTAGAAGAGGTTTATCTGCGCGCGGCGGCGGGCGCTTTTACCCAGCTTGCCCGCCAGACGTCCCACTTGACCAAGCAGTGGGTCGCGCACGGATGCCGGAAGCATTGCAATACCGGCAAAGGCATAAACACCCAGCCAGGCGCCCCAGAAGCGCGGATGACGAAAGGATTTCTCAAATTCAGGAATGTATTCACTGTTGTTTTTTTGGGTTTCCATGCTTTTTCCAGGGCGGGTGATGCTTAAAAGAGTAATGCGTTAGTTTAGCGAGGCAGTGCGCAAGGCACAAAAGAAAAAGCCGGTGCAGTAACGCACCGGCTTTTATCGCTGCAGGATTAATTAATACTGAGCTGCGGCATAACCTCTTTGACCTGCGCCAGATAATCGCTACGGTCCTTACCGGTCAACCCTTCGGTACGCGGCAGTTTCGCCGTTAACGGGTTGACCGCCTGCTGGTTGATCCACACTTCATAGTGCAGGTGCGGGCCGGTAGAACGCCCGGTATTGCCCGATAGCGCGATGCGATCGCCACGCTTCACCTTCTGCCCCGGCTTCACCAGCAGCTTACGCAGGTGCATATAGCGGGTGGTGTAGGTACGTCCATGACGCACGGCAACGTAATAGCCGGCGGCACCGCTGCGTTTTGCCATCACCACTTCGCCATCACCGACTGCCAGAACAGGTGTCCCCTGCGGCATAGCAAAGTCCACACCGCGGTGCGGGGCTACGCGGCCGGTAACCGGGTTCAGACGACGCGGGTTAAAGTTCGAGGAGACGCGGAACTGTTTCGAGGTCGGGAAGCGCAAGAAGCCTTTCGCCAGACCGGTCCCGTTGCGATCGTAGAATTTGCCGTCTTCGGCGCGGATCGCATAATAATCTTTCCCGTCAGAGCGTAAACGAACCCCAAGCAGCTGGCTCTGCTCGCGCTTGCCGTCCAGCATTTCGCGGGACATCAGCACCGACCAGGCATCGCCTTTTCTCAGCTTACGGAAGTCCATCTGCCACTGCATGGCTTTGATCACTGAACTGATTTCACCGCTGGTCAGACCCGCTTCACGCGCGCTGGCAACGAAACTGCCGCCGCCTAAGGTGCCTTTGATAGCGCTGTTAACCCAGTCGCCCTGCTGCATTTCGCTGCTCATCTTGAAACCGTTTTCAGCACGATCGTAGGTGCGGGTTTCACGACGGGAGACTTCCCAGGTCAGGCGCTGTAAATCGCCGCTGTCGGTCAGGGTCCATGAAAGCTGCTGACCAATTTTCAGGTTACGCAGATCTTTATCCGCGGCAGCAAGCCGGCTGATTTCGCCCATATCGATACCGTACTGGTTAAGCACGCTGCTTAAGGTATCGCCAGTTGAAACCACATATTCATGGACGCCGCTTTCAGGGGCGATTTTGTCATCCAGTTCATCCTGCGGAATAGCTTCTTCTTCCTGCGGGGCCTGGTCGATAGGTTCACTGGCTTCGGGCAACAGTGAGCGGATTTCGTTTCTTTCCAGTTCGATGGTCTTGATAACTGGCGTGGAATTTGGGTGGTAAATATAGGGCCGCCAGACGGCGACCGCTAAGGTGAGAACAGTAAGCGACCCCAGCATGACGCGGTGGGGCCGGGGCAAATTATTAAATGCCAGGGCGACAGAGCGGGCTATCTGTTGCACGTATTCACTTCCTCGTTAATCTCCTTTCAGGCAGCTCGCATACTGGTTCGCCAGTTGGCTGAGGAACTGCGAATAGCTCGCTTTGCTCAACTGGATAGAGGTTCCAAGTGGGTCAAGGGTGCCCATACGCACGGACGTACCCCTTGCCACGGCTTCAACGACCGCTGGCCTGAACTGTGGCTCAGCAAAAACGCAGGACGCTTTCTGCTCAACCAACTGTGTTCTGATTTCATGTAAACGCTGCGCACCGGGTTGAATTTCTGGATTGACGGTGAAATGGCCAAGCGGCGTGAGACCGTAGTGTTTTTCATAGTAGCCGTAGGCATCATGAAAAACGAAATATCCTTTACCTTTCAGTGGTGCGAGCTCGGTACCCACCTGCTTGTCGGTTGCGGCAAGTTGTGCCTCAAAATCCTTCAGGTTGGCGTCAAGTTTGGCTCGACTTTGCGGCATAAGTTCCACTAATTTTTCATGGATTGCAACCGCCGAAAGGCGTGCTATCTCTGGGGAAAGCCAAAGGTGCATATTGTACTCACCGTGATGGTGATGCTCGTCACCTTTTTCCCCTTCAGCGCTCCCGTGATCGTGGTCATGATCGTCATCATCAGACCCTTTCATGAGCAGCGGTTTCACACCCGTAAGATTAGAAATGTTAACCTGTTTAGCATCCGGCAGCTGACTTGCAGACTTCTGCATGAAGGCTTCCATCTCTGGCCCAATCCAGACCACTAAGTCTGCGTTTTGTAAGCGTTTTACATCCGAAGGGCGCAGGGAATAGTCATGTTCAGAGGCACCATCAGGCAGTAACACCTGGGTTTCCGTCACGCCATCTGCAATAGCGGAAGCGATAAAACCGAGCGGCTTAAGCGAAGCGACAACGGCGGCGTTAACATCTTGTGCTGTTGAACCCCAAAGGGCAGCGGATAATGCTGCGAAAAGAAGCGTATTTTTCTGTAACATAATGCGACTATTCATCGTAATGAGTTGGTGGAATGTGATATTATAACATTCGATGACTTCTGCAAGCATAAAATTGACATGACGAATCTGGTAACTCTCGAAAACATTTCGGTTTCATTCGGTCAGCGCCGCGTCCTCTCTGACGTTTCGCTGGATTTGAAACCCGGTAAAATTTTGACGCTGCTTGGCCCCAATGGCGCGGGTAAATCGACGCTGGTGCGCGTGGTGCTGGGCCTGGTAGCACCCGACAGCGGCCTTATCAAGCGTGACCGGCAGCTGCGCATCGGCTATGTACCGCAGAAGCTGCACCTGGACGCCACCCTGCCGCTCACGGTCAGCCGTTTTCTGCGTCTGCGTCCCGATACGCGCAAAGAGGACATTCTTCCGGCGCTCAAGCGGGTACAGGCCGGGCATCTGATCGACGCGCCCCTGCAAAAGCTCTCCGGGGGCGAGACCCAGCGCGTGCTGCTGGCCCGCGCCCTGCTCAACAAGCCGCAGCTGCTGGTGCTCGACGAGCCTACCCAGGGGGTGGACGTCAACGGTCAGGTGGCGCTGTATGACCTGATCGATCAGCTGCGCAAAGAGCTGGACTGCGCCGTGCTGATGGTGTCACACGATCTGCATCTGGTGATGGCAAAAACAGACGAAGTGCTCTGTCTGAACCATCACATCTGCTGTTCTGGCACACCGGAAGTGGTCTCCATGCACCCTGAGTTTATCTCGATGTTTGGCCCACGCGGCGCCGAGCAGCTGGGCATTTATCGCCACCATCACAACCACCGCCATGATTTGCAGGGACGCATTGTCCTTCGCCGGGGAAACGGTAACTCATGATTGAATTATTATTGCCCGGCTGGCTGGCCGGGATGATGCTCGCCTGCGCGGCGGGTCCACTGGGCTCGTTTGTCGTCTGGCGTCGGATGTCTTACTTTGGCGATACCCTCGCCCACGCCTCCCTGCTGGGTGTGGCGTTTGGCTTACTGCTGGATGTTAATCCGTTCTATGCAGTGATTGCGGTGACGCTGCTGCTGGCCGCCGGTCTGGTGTGGCTGGAGAAGCGCCCGCACCTGGCGGTGGATACGCTGCTCGGGATCATGGCGCACAGCGCCCTGTCGCTGGGTCTGGTGGTGGTCAGCCTGATGTCCAACATTCGCGTGGATCTGATGGCCTATCTCTTCGGCGACCTGCTGGCGGTGACGCCGGACGATCTGATTGCTATCGCCATCGGGGTGGTAATCGTGCTGGCTATCCTGCTGTGGCAGTGGCGTAACCTGCTGGCGATGACCATCAGCCCGGATTTAGCCTTTGTTGATGGCGTGAAGCTGCAACGCGTCAAGCTGCTGCTGATGCTGGTGACCGCCCTGACCATTGGCGTGGCGATGAAGTTTGTCGGGGCGTTAATTATTACGTCGCTGCTGATTATCCCCGCCGCCACCGCGCGTCGTTTTGCCCGCACGCCGGAGCAGATGGCCAGCGTAGCCGTGGGTGTCGGGATGATTGCCGTGACCGGAGGGTTAACCTTCTCAGCGTTTTACGACACCCCAGCCGGACCGTCGGTGGTGCTCTGTGCGGCAGCGCTGTTTATCTTCAGCATGATGAAGAAACCGGCCAGCTGAGGTAATTAATTGCCCGGTGGCGCTACGCTTACCGGGCCTACAGGATCGCGCTAATCCAGGCCGGATAAGGCGCAGCCGCCATCCGGCAATTTTCGCAGAGGTTAAGGCATCTCCGGCGGCGTAATGCCAAAGTGATCCCAGGCACGCACCGTCGCCATGCGCCCGCGTGGCGTGCGCTGCAAAAAGCCCTGCTGGATCAGGTACGGCTCCAGCACATCTTCAATGGTTTCCCGCTCTTCACCAATCGCTGCCGCCAGGTTATCCAGCCCGACCGGCCCGCCAAAGAACTTGTCCAGCACCGCCAGCAGCAGCTTGCGGTCCATATAGTCAAACCCTTCGGCATCCACGTTCAGCATATCCAGCGCCTGAGCGGCGATCTCATGCGAAATGGAGCCGTCGTGCTTCACCTCGGCAAAATCACGCACCCTACGCAGCAGTCGGTTCGCAATACGCGGCGTACCGCGGGAGCGCTTCGCCACTTCAAAGGCCCCCTCTTCGCTCATCTCCAGCCCCATGTAGCGCGCGCTGCGGCTGACGATATGCTGGAGGTCGGGCACCTGATAAAACTCGAGGCGCTGCACGATACCGAAACGGTCGCGCAGCGGCGAGGTTAACGAGCCCGCGCGGGTGGTGGCGCCAATCAGGGTGAAGGGCGGCAGATCGATCTTAATCGAGCGCGCCGCCGGACCTTCGCCAATCATGATATCCAGCTGGTAATCTTCCATCGCCGGATAGAGCACCTCTTCCACCACCGGTGACAGGCGGTGGATCTCATCGATAAACAACACATCGTGAGGTTCGAGGTTGGTCAGCATCGCTGCCAGATCGCCCGCTTTCTCCAGCACCGGGCCGGAGGTGGTGCGCAGATTGACGCCCATCTCGTTGGCGACAATGTTGGCAAGCGTGGTTTTCCCGAGCCCTGGCGGGCCAAAAATCAGCAGGTGGTCGAGTGCGTCGCCACGAAGTTTCGCCGCCTGGATAAAGATCTCCATCTGCGAGCGTACCTGCGGCTGGCCAATATACTCATCCAGCAGCTTCGGGCGGATCGCACGGTCCACCAGATCTTCTGTCTGAACGCTGCCGGCCGAGACCAGACGGTCTGCTTCAATCATCCTTTACCTCACAATGCAGCGCGCAGCGCTTCACGAATCAGGGTTTCACTGGTCGCGTCCGGTTTAGCAATCTTGCTGACCATCCGGCTCGCTTCCTGAGGTTTATAGCCCAGCGCCACCAGCGCGGCAACCGCTTCCTGTTCCGCATCGTCTGCTGTCGGGCCGGCAGGTGACGTCAGCACCAGGTCAGCAGCAGGGGTAAACAGATCGCCGTGCAGACCTTTAAAGCGATCTTTCATCTCAACAATCAGGCGCTCGGCCGTTTTCTTGCCGATGCCGGGAAGTTTAATCAGTGCGGCGGGGTCTTCGCGCTCAACGGCGTTAACAAACTGTGGAGCCGACATCCCGGAGAGGATCGCCAGCGCCAGCTTTGGCCCTACGCCGTTAGTTTTGATCAGCTCTTTAAACAGGGTGCGTTCCTGCTTATTGTTAAAGCCAAACAGCAGCTGGGCATCTTCACGCACGACAAAGTGGGTGAAGACAATCGCCTCTTTGCCCGCGTCCGGCAATTCATAGAAGCAGGTCATCGGCATATGCACTTCGTAGCCCACGCCTCCGGCCTCAAGCAGCACTATCGGGGGTTGTTTTTCTAAGATGATGCCTCTGAGTCTGCCTATCACGTGACGCTCCTGCGTTAAGGGCTAAAAGTTACCGCTGCCATAATAAAAAAAGGCTGGATAAACATCCAGCCTGATTTCATATTTAGCGCAATCGACCGCGCGCCAGATTGAGCCGCGACTCGCTTATCTGCATCGCGTTCTGGCTGACGTGGCAGTGGGTAATGGCGATCGCCAGGGCATCGGCGGCATCCGCCTGCGGATTGGCGGGCAGTTTTAACAGGGTTCGCACCATGTGCTGCACCTGGCTTTTGTCTGCTCCACCGTTCCCCACCACGGTTTGCTTGACCTGCCGCGCGGCGTATTCAAACACCGGCAGATCCTGATTTACCGCCGCGACAATCGCCACGCCGCGTGCCTGACCGAGCTTCAGCGCTGAGTCGGCGTTCTTCGCCATAAACACCTGTTCGATGGCGAAATAGTCCGGCTGGAACTGGGTAATGATCTCCGTCACGCCCGCGTAGATGAGCTTCAGACGCGACGGCAGATCGTCCACTTTGGTACGGATACAACCGCTGCCAAGGTAGGTCAACTGACGCCCGACCTGGCGGATTACGCCATAACCGGTGATGCGTGAGCCCGGGTCAATACCGAGAATAATCGCCATCACGCCTCTCCGGTTGTCGGTTTACGTTGGGCCATTACAGCGTAGCCGCAACCTCGTCGGAGATTTCACCGTTGTGGTAAACTTCCTGCACATCGTCGCAGTCTTCGAGCATGTCGATCAGACGCAGCAGTTTTGGTGCGGTTTCCGCATCCATGTCCGCTTTGGTGGACGGGATCATGGTGACTTCAGCCGCGTCGGCTTTCAGACCTGCCGCTTCCAGCGCATCACGCACCGCACCCATCTCTTCCCATGTGGTATAGACGTCAATCGCGCCGTCGTCATAGGTCACAACATCTTCAGCACCGGCTTCCAGCGCCGCTTCCATGATCACGTCTTCGTCGCCTTTCTCGAAGGAGATCACCCCTTTTTTGCTGAACAGGTAGGCCACGGAACCGTCGGTACCCAGGTTGCCACCGGTTTTGGTGAAGGCGTGACGCACTTCCGCAACGGTACGGTTACGGTTGTCGGACAGACACTCAATCATCACCGCCGTGCCGCCTGGACCGTAACCTTCATAAATGATGGTTTCCATGTTGGTGTCATCGTCGCCGCCTACGCCACGGGCGATAGCACGGTTCAGGGTGTCACGCGTCATGTTGTTGCTCAGCGCTTTATCGATCGCTGCGCGCAGACGTGGGTTGGAGCCGGCATCGCCGCCGCCCAGACGGGCTGCGGTAACCAGCTCACGAATGATTTTGGTAAAGATCTTACCGCGTTTGGCATCCTGTGCCGCTTTGCGGTGTTTGGTGTTGGCCCACTTACTATGACCTGCCATAAAAAGTTCCTCAAAATTATCCTGCGCCTTTCAGCTTCCAGATGCGTTGGCTGCGCCCGCTCACACCAGTCACTTACCGATGTAAGCTCCTGGCGATTCGCGACCTTGCCGCCTTCCTGGAAACTGAAATGCTTGGAAATTAATTAACATTGATTACAAATTCTTCAATCGCCTGCCGGTTGCTCCACGACTTGGTTAACGACGCGGCCTCGGCCGCGCTAACCCAGCGGTAGGTCAGGTGTTCGGTGAACACGATCTCCCGCTCGTGAGGAAGCGCAAGGCAGAACCAGGATTCCGTATTGCGTTCAGTCCCCGGCGCGTAGCGATGACGTAAATGGCTAAAAATTTCAAAATCCACCGTGCGCTGACAGTCCTTCAGGGTCAGTTGCTCGCGAGCAACGTCAATGGCGACCTCTTCCTTTACTTCGCGCGCGGCGGCCTGCAGCGCGGTTTCACCCTCTTCCAGGCTGCCGGTAACCGACTGCCAGAACGCGGGATCGTCGCGCCGCTGCAACATCAGCACCCGCTTCGTGTCCTGGGCATAAATGACAACTAAGACAGAAACGGGAAGCTTATATGTCATATCAGTTTTTCTCTTCCTTTTTCACCACTTCGATACCCAGCTCGCTCAGTGAGGTTGGGTTAGCAAAGCTTGGCGCTTCGGTCATCAGACAGGCAGCGGCGGTGGTTTTCGGGAAAGCGATAACGTCACGAATGTTGTCGGTACCGGTCAGCAGCATGGTCAGGCGATCCAGACCAAAGGCCAGGCCTGCGTGCGGAGGCGTACCGTACTTCAGGGCATCCAGCAGGAAGCCGAACTTCTCGCGCTGTTCCTGTTCGTTGATACCCAGAATACCGAACACCGTCTGCTGCATTTCCATGCTGTGAATACGCACGGAACCACCGCCCACTTCGTAGCCGTTGATGACCATATCATAGGCGTTAGCGACCGCGTCTTCCGGTGCCGCTTTCAGATCTGCCGCGCTCATCTCTTTTGCCGAGGTGAACGGGTGGTGCATTGCGGTCAGACCGCCTTCGCCGTCGTCTTCGAACATTGGGAAGTCTATCACCCACAGCGGCGCCCATTTGGCTTCGTCGGTCAGGTTCAGGTCTTTACCCAGTTTCAGGCGCAGTGCGCCCATTGAATCGGCAACCACTTTCTTGTTGTCCGCGCCGAAGAAGATCATGTCCCCGTCCTGGGCTTCAGTGCGCGCCAGAATGGATTCGACGATCTCAGCGTTGAGGAATTTGGCGACCGGGCTGGTGATGCCTTCAATGCCTTTCGCACGCTCGGTGACTTTGATGTAAGCCAGGCCTTTCGCGCCATAGATCTTAATGAAGTTGCCGTAGTCGTCGATCTGCTTGCGGCTCAGGCTCGCACCGCCCGGTACGCGCAGGGCAGCCACGCGGCCTTTCGGATCGTTCGCCGGGCCGGAGAAGACGGCGAATTCAACGTCTTTCAGTAGGTCAGCAACGTCCACCAGCTCCATCGGGTTACGCAGGTCTGGTTTGTCGGAGCCGTAGCGACGCTCGGCTTCGGCGAAGGTCATGATCGGGAAGTCGCCCAGATCCACACCCTTCACGTCCTGCCACAGGCTGCGCACCAGCGCTTCCATCACTTCGCGCACCTGCTCGGCGGTCATGAAGGAGGTCTCGACGTCGATCTGGGTAAATTCAGGCTGGCGGTCAGCACGCAGATCTTCGTCGCGGAAGCATTTAACGATCTGGTAGTAACGGTCAAAGCCGGACATCATCAGCAGCTGTTTGAACAGCTGAGGAGACTGCGGCAGCGCGTAGAATTTGCCTTTATGTACACGGGATGGCACGAGGTAGTCACGTGCGCCTTCCGGGGTCGCTTTGGTCAGCATCGGGGTTTCGATATCGAGGAAACCGTGATCGTCCATAAAGCGGCGCACCAGGCTGGTGATTTTCGCACGGGTTTTCAGGCGATCGGCCATCTCCGGGCGACGCAGGTCGAGATAGCGATATTTCAGACGCGCTTCTTCGGTATTGACGTGGTTGAAGTCCAGCGGCAGTGATTCTGAACGGTTAATGATGGTCAGATCGGTTGCCAGCACTTCGATTTCGCCGGTCGCCATGTCGCTGTTGATGTTCTTTTCGTCACGCGCACGCACGGTGCCGGTCACCTGGATGCAGAACTCATTACGCAGCTCAGATGCCAGCTTTAACGCGTCGGCACGATCCGGATCGAAAAATACCTGCACGATGCCTTCACGGTCGCGCATATCGATAAAGATAAGGCTGCCAAGATCACGACGACGGTTGACCCAACCACACAGGGTCACCTGCTGTCCGACGTGGGACTGACGCAGCTGCCCGCAATATTCTGTACGCATGAGATATCCCTTAACTTAGCCGCAGGCTACAAGGTCGCAGCTTTCTGTATGTCAAACTGGATGAAAAAAGGCGGCTATTATACTGGAAATTCCGCCAGACGATAAGAGAGAAGCACGCCAGACGCACGATTGCTGCTCGCATCTTGCATATTCTCACAAAAATTAACAAAAATATCAGACCCACAACATGCCTGGACGCGTAAGGTATTCCGGACGCTAACTTTTTAACAGGAACAACCATGCTTACACTCGACGCTGCCCGTACCGCCCTCGTGGTCATTGATTTACAGGAAGGGATCCTGCCCTTTGCCGGTGGCCCACATACGGCGGATGAGGTGGTCAGCCGCAGCGCACGTCTGGCAGAAAAATGCCGCGCCAGCGGCTCGCCGGTGGTGATGGTGCGCGTGGGCTGGTCTGCGGACTTTGCCGAGGCGCTGAAGCAGCCTGTCGACGCTCAGGGCGCGGCCCATGCCCTGCCGGACAACTGGTGGACCTATCCCGCGTCACTCGGTAAACGCGACAGCGATATCGAAGTGACCAAACGCCAGTGGGGTGCCTTCTACGGCACCGACCTGGAGCTGCAGCTGCGCCGTCGCGGCATTGAGACTATTATTCTGTGTGGGATCGCCACCAACATTGGCGTGGAATCCACCGCGCGTAACGCCTGGGAGCTGGGCTTTAATCTGGTGATCGCCGAAGATGCGTGCAGCACGGCCACCGCCGAGCAGCATCAGGCCAGCGTGACGCATATCTTCCCGCGCATCAGCCGCGTGCGCAGCACCGACGAGATTATCAACGCACTATGATCTATCTGGGTTTACCCCAATGGTCGCACCCGAAATGGGTGCGGCTGGGTATCAACGGTCTTGAAGAGTACGCCCGCTACTTTAACTGCGTGACGCGGTAATTTTTAAAATCACTAAAGAACGCCCAAGAGCATGTGTTTTCTTTAGGTTAATCAGTGCATTATAAGACGCCTCCATATGAAATTCGGTTAAGTTCATATGAGTTAAAATGTCCCAACCATGCCCCAAAACTGGCATTTATGCCCCATACATGCCCCAAAAACCTTCCTTAAAAAGCTACGTGCCCAACCGTTGACACTGTATAAATAAACAGTATAAATTGCGTGCAAAATCATTGTTGCTTTGGAGGCGGTATGTTCGTTGAGTTGGTGTACGACAAACGGAATGTTGAAGGATTAACAGGTGCCAGAGAAATAATTCTGAATGAGTTAACAAAGCGAGTGCACCGGATCTTTCCGGATGCAGAAGTGAAGGTTAAGCCGATGCAGGCGAACGGCTTAAACAGCGATGCCAGCAAAAGCGATCGGGAGAAGCTGAACCGCATGCTGGAGGAAATGTTTGAAGAATCCGATATGTGGTTAGTTTCGGAGTAGTGCCAGCTTTTACCAAGTCCTTTTCATACCTTTCTGGATACGGGAAACCAAATTCCCGTATTGGATGAACCATTGCCGCCCTTTTTTAAAGCTGCTCTACCAGCGGATAAAAATTATGATCCTCGCGCTGCATTCGTTCATGCACCTTGCGCAACACTACATTCGCGTCGCGGCGAAATGCCTCGTCACAATTGATAAGCTTATTTGCCGTATTCCAGCGACGGGAAAACTTTTCATACTCGGCAACAATATCAGCCATCTCGCGCTGAAAATTTACGCTCATTGTTTTTAGCTTTTGATCGTTCACCTTTTCCAGATAAGGATATAAAAACTGATCTTCGGCAGAAAGGTGTACTTTAATCACAGAACTCATACTGATAACGGTTTGAGCGATTTCTTGCGCATGAGCCGTCACACCCGCCCGGCTAAGCTCCCTGAGGCGGCTAATTTTATGGATAATCTCGGCATGCTGGATCTTCATTTTATCAATATTCACTGGGGAATCCCTTAATGAGCTTTGCAATTTATAACATATATATTAAATGCATCTTTAAAAATAAGCAACCTGAGTTGTTTTTATTAAATTTTATAAATTTACGTTATGTAAATACATAATAAACAAAATTTGAATGCAAATATAAAGAGATCTATTGCCAATCTTCGGAATTTTTCTATCGTACATATGTCTCAAAACTGCGCCAATGCCGCCTCAGGAGATATCGCAGCATCAGTGCTGTTGATAAAGTGCGTCACCCGCCTCATAACCTCAGCCTCTTCAGCTGCATCACCTTCGATCGCTTCGCCGTCATCCGTGATTAACGCTTTACCCCTAAGCTTCGCAAACTGCGTCCGACCTCCGGACAGAATCAACAGCGCATCACCCTGCTGTGGGCGCGTGACCGGGACGATGATCGCATAACCCGCCGACGTCTCGAGGATGCGACTGTCGGGAGTCATGCAGACACTGGCTGGCGTAACCCGCTGCTCTATATAGTCGGTAGCTGGTGAGGCGAAGCCCATTAGTGAACCCTCCCCATATTGCGCAGGATCCACAGGCGGTTCTCGCTCAGGTCTGTAGTCTTGTCGGCGAAGTCGGGCTGATAGCGCTCTATCCACTCGTTGGCGTCGGCCCGGCTGAAATGCCAATGGACTTTTGCCAACTCGCGGATAAAGTCTTCAGTGCGTAAGCACCGGTAGCCCTTGGGGTTTAGCTGTATTGCGGCCACAAATGCGGCGTGAATGTCGGAACGGCGGGGCATGAGCCGCACTCCTTCCACTGTTTTTATATACAGTAGTTTTAAAGAGGGTGCAGATCAAGAAAGCATTGCCTATTGATAGATAATGCTGAATATCTGGCTGTTCTGCCGAATTGACCAAGCGGGTATACCAGAATTTCCGGTATAAAACTGAGCTCTGAAAGGCCCAGAGGGCTGTAGCGGTGACCGGAGCCCGCTTCGTGTCAGCAGGGGCTTAAACCACCTGTTTAGGCCAGCGTCTTCTACGTGGCGTTGGACGAATGGAGCGCGTAGTAAGTCGGGTTCCGCATACGGAACATACCGCGCCGTGTGGCAGGTTTAGCACGGGATTGAAGGAAGTGTAAAAGAACCGGTTGCTTCTGCAAATAGGACAGATCAATTTCATAGCAGGTATGATGCCTCCAGGCTGTTAGCTGATCCAATACACCTCATCCTTTTAGCTAAACGATAGTTTAATATTCCTTAATGTTCCGGTAACCATGGTCGGACCAGACATCATTTTAAGCGGTATTTAGACTTGCTCCTGATCGCACCAGATATTTAATAACGTTCTCAAAAGACTGATAAGACCTGACACGTTCAGCACAAACCAAACAGCTAAAAACGCAACACTTGCCATCCAGGACTCACCATCCAGGCCGTAAAAAAAAGCCTGCTGATTAGGCAGGCAAATGAAATCAGCACACACAAACAGCTTACTCTGATACAGGTGCCGGGTGCCTCCCGGTGACTCGTTACCAGTTATACGGGCCGCAAGCATATCTGCACTTAGCAGTTAACTGGATTGCCCCGCCGCAAAGGGGGATTCACCTTCATTAAAGGTAGATGATTTTAAACGAAGTGTTGATGCTACCTACCTAAAGTAATGGCTGATGCTGCCGATATGTTAACGACCTGCGTCATGAGCGCGGGATTGATAACAAAACTAAGGGATTTGTGCCCGTTCCCGTACGGGCTTTTTTCTCTTAAGAGATATCGAAAATACGGCTGATGAAAATCATCGCCAAACATCCTGATACCGTCACGCTTTCAATGACTGGATTTCAGACTGCAACTCGTCTAACTTCTGGTTTGTGGCCTGAAGCGCCAGTGTCAGTTTGGCGATCATAGCGTCTTTGTCCAGAATGTAGCTTTTTGCAAAAACCGCATTGTCCTGAATATCCTCTCCAGGAGAGATGCCCTCACCCTTGACAGTTTCTGGTGAAGTCTCAGCCAGGTCGTTTGCAATGAAGCTGAGTTTGGTTTCACTCTCCGGCAGGATGCCACGCGCTTTGTACTTAAAGGTAGCCGGCTTCCACTGCAAAACCTCCGTCAGCGCAGCCATTTTGTCAGTAACGTATACCTTGTTCTTTTTAAGTTCGGCATCACAGGTACTTTGCATCTGGATAGTACCTACGTTTGATGAGTCAATGTAGGCTATTAGCGTGCTATTCAACCAGTTGAAATTGAAGGCGTTATCGTGATTATCAATCCCACCTGTCCCGGCCCGACAGGTATACCCGCCAGCCACGGATATAGACGCGATGTCCTGACTGGCGGAACTTGAAGCACCTATTCTCATAATCCTGCGCGTATAGGGCTCACCCGCTTTATTGTAGGGATAACTGTTCACGAAAACGCCCGCGTTAGTATTCCCGAACAGTTGCAATGAGGGTGATATTCCGGTCTGTCCCTTAAATACTGCGCCGTTACAGAATATCTGCCCATTTTGCCCAATCTCTACGACATCGGCGTCAGCCGGAGGGGTTCCCCCTTTCACAGTGATACGGCACCGACGGGTAATAGCCCCGGCAGCGTCCTTAAAATACAATGCTTCAAACAAAGCAGAAGCGGCCTCGGCTCCTGCGATATTAAATTGAGAGCGTATCTGACCACCTAAAGTAGACGTGCTATTACCCGGCACTGATGCGCTGTTGATTAATGATATCCATGTACCATTGGCCTGCGTCAGTTCAATGCTGTCAATTCGGTTTGCCATGTAATTTCCTTATGCCCAGACGCGAGCAGGCGTTTTTGGAGTCACGATGAATTCATCCAGAGGTGATAAATCAAGCCCGTCATTTATTACCCGGATATTGGCGTGGTAACCGGGTTCCTCGGAATATTTTATTAACTCGTTTTCCTGCCCCGGATTTTCAATATCGCTGACGATGGTAATAACCCCGATGATATCCAGGCTGATATCCGGGTGGAATAAACAGCCCTGTTCTTCATCGACCAGAAAACCCGCCCCGATTAACTGCATACGTATTTCATCGGCGTCAGCAAAGCGCAGATATAAGTCTCTCATTAGCGGAGTCCTCTGATTTGGTTGTCGGTGAGTGCGCGATGCCAGATGCGCAGGTTTCGTATATGGCCGTTAAGCATTCTCTGGCCTGCTGTAGTAATGCCCGCACCACGCCCCAGATAAATAACCGTATTTGCAGAAAAAATCCTGTCAGGTGTTGGTCTTGAGGTTGGTGTTGGGTTGCTTGGAGCTCCGCCGTCAATAACGCTTTTATTCACTACCGTGTCACTCACGCATGCCAGCGTGTGTACCTTTCCGTCATCGACCCTGCCAGTATAAAAATTGTATGTCGCGGGGCCGTATGCAAAGGCAAGTCTCCCTGACTGCGTAGAGGAGGCGTCCAGCATCATTACTGCAAATTCGGTACTGGATGGATAAAAGGCCAGAATCCCCCTTCGATCGCTCGTTGACGCGCCAGAACTGGTGACTCCATTGCAGTGCAGCTCAAGAGCAATCGTTATTGGCCCCCACCAGTTATCATTACCTGAACGTTGCAATATGCAGTCGTCAGCGGCCCGGGTTACTGTTGCGGTTGTTGTCGGAATGAAACTCGTCATTGTGGCGCCTTGCTCAAACTGAGCGCCCCAGATATATAACCCCTTAATGCCATCCCCGGTAAAGGTGGTGGTATTTTGTTCCATAATCCAGATATTGATATTGACCACACCGCTGGTTGCATATACCTCTGTCTTCGAGGATACGCGGAACCAGCCGTCAGCTAACGGTGTAATTGTAGGAACGCCTTCACTTGTCACACCGGTAGCTGTGCCTGTAATTAAATCAAAGTCGCAGCTCATATTGTTAGTTGTTGCTGACCCTGAAAAATTAAGCCTGCACTTGGTATACTCACCGGCTTTTACAAAAATACTCCAGACATAGGCGTTACCCGCTACCGCGGATAAAGGTTTGCTGATGTAATGGGATGAGGCAGCTTCTGTATTTGGAATTAACTTAATTGCATTATTGCTGCCGTCAGGCGCAGAAAATCCGGTGGTTGTAATGACTCTTGCTTTAGGCCAGTAAGCATTGCTTAAATCCTGTGAGTATAAGGCCTGGTTCGTTCTCTGCTCTTCAATCAATAAACCCTCTTTTTCGAAACGGGGTTCGTTAATAGCGGCAGTGCGCAACACTCCAGATTTATCGGTATATGTTCCCGTACCCGCCCGGGTAAGCGTCACTGACTTCGATGGCAGCTCCAGCACCTGACCCGAGATGGTCAGCTTGTCATAAGGCGCAAAGCCAGCCAGCAAGCGCAGATCGTCAGAGAGCGGAGCCCATACGTCAGGGTATGGGGCGTCCTCATAAGGAACTGACGTCAGCAACTGCGCGGCGGCCAGTGATGCTGCGGCACTGCTGGCGCTGGCGGCTGCGTCGGTCTCCGACGTTTTGGCATTCGTCTCAGAGGTTTTCGCGTTGGTTTCTGAGGTCTTGGCGTTGGTCTCTGAGGTTTTGGCATTTGTCGCAGATGTTGCCGCAGCAGTTTTGGACGAGTTCGCATTCGTCTCAGAGGTTTTTGCGTTCGTTTCTGAGGTTTTGGCAGCAGCAGCGCTGGCTCCTGCCGCACCGGCCTGGGCGATCAGCTTCGTCCAGCTGGGACCCGTCTTTTTCGAGCCGTCTGCCAGGGTTACGGTGACATCACCGGCACCCGATAAAATAAGGTCCTGGTTGATGATACTGCTTTGCGCCAGGCGAAACCCTTCCGTGACGGCTTTCGCTAAATCGTCATCAAGTGTGGCCATTCGTGATGTCCTTAAAATGAAAAACCCAGCCGGAGCTGGGTTGGATGGTCTGAGGTTGTAGGGATCAGGAGAAGGAGCCGGTACCGCGGGTCACAGTGATAGTTGGCGCATAAATTGCCACTGTCGCATTACTGGAAGAAACGAAAATGCTTGCGTCGATACGTTGCCCGGTCAACCCAGTTACAGCATGACGTGCGGTGAACCAAAACCCGCCAACAGGAACGTCAAAAGTGAACGTGCGAACGTTCCCCGCGATAGTTAAGTTAACTGTACTCCCGACCGCGCCTGTAGTCCCCCGGACATATATCAACGCCTCCACGACGGCGTTTTTATTCAGCCCGTTATTGCTGGAGTCGGTGTATGCCATGGCTACACTGGTAGAAACGGCATTGTTAGACCGGTTGCTGGAATCGGGATACACCCCTGTGTTGGCGACATCCCCAATGAAAGATGTCGCTTCAACCGTGCCCTTAAAGCTCCCGCTGGTTGCTTCAACTCTGCCTCTGAAACTCCCGTCAGTGGCATAGATCGTCCCGCGAACAGTCACGCCGTTGAACGTGGCATACCCGGATTTATTGATATGCCAGCCTACATTGCCGGTCCCGTCCCAGTTGCTGGACTGGATGTAATTCCCGATCTTGCCGTTGTCGATAGAACCGTCCTGGATGAACACCGAACGCATGAACATCTGGCCGCCGGTCGAAGCAAAAACCAGCTCCTGCCCGTTCGTCGTCGGGTTATAAACCGCGAACGTATCGGCAGAAATCAGGAAGTTTGAGGCCCCTGCACCGTCAATGCCCAGCTGGATACCCGCAATGCGTTTAACACCGTTGGCCTCCACCTGGACTTTAACGCCCCACTGGGCCGAGAGCTTGCCGTTGATATCAACAACAGCCTGGCTGGTCGTCTGGACGTTAGCGTTGGTTTGCCCAATCGACGCAGTCACCTGCTGGATACTGGTCGCCGTGGCGCTCTCCAGATCCGTAACAGCTTTATCAATGCGCGTAATGGCGGCGGCGTTGGTCTGGCCGTTTTGTTCAACCGTGGCCTTAAGCGTCGTGACCTGTTCGGCTACAGCGCTTGTGGCATCCGCGGCGGTCTTCCGGGTCTCGGTAATATCGGCCTGCGTTTTGGTTTCGCCAACGGCAAACGTGACGCGCTGATCCGAAAACGCAAAGAAGTTGGCAATGGCGTTGCTGACGCTGCCGACAATGCCTGCGTCGCGGCTGGCCGTGTTACCGTCCACATCCACTTTCAGGCTGTCGATACGACGCCCCAGCGCGGAGTCACCATCCGTACGGGCCATGGTTTCCGTGCTGATATCCGCCGTGTTCTGGTCGGTTGTGGCTTTAACCGCAGCCAGTGCGGTGGTCTGCGCCTTATTGTTATCAGCAACGGCTTTGGTGACCGTAGTGATATCAGCGGTGTTTTTGCCGACGGTAACCTGCAGTCCCGAAAGCGTGGTGGCCTGAGCCTCCTGCTCAGTTGTCAGCGTAGCCAGCTCCTGCGTTACAGATGCCTGGTTAGTGTTAACGGTCGATTCCAGTTTCTTCCGCTCTGTCACCTCCGCTTCCTGCGCCGTGATGCGCGCCTGGCGTTCGGTGTACAGCAGACCCGATGCCAGTTTTGACGGGTCGTCACCGGCATAGCCGCCCCGGATCTGAGTCGCCAGCGTCTCGCGCGCTGTGGCTTCCGCCTGGTCGCCAGCGACACGGGCAGTCGTTTCCGCCTGCAGTGCCGCCATACCCGCGCCGGGAGTAGGCCGTCCGAGCGCCACCCAGTCAATCAGGAAAAAATTCGTCGCATCCTGCTTAGTGGACAGATCAAGCCTGAACTGATTCATCGTGGTTTCAGTCAGCCAGGGGATATTGTCGAACTCCAGCGTGGCGATCCCGTTAGCGTCGTATGCAGGCTCGGCGACAGTGAGCATGTTGGTGTCGTTAAAGCCACCGGTACCCCGCCATCGCAGCTGCCCCGCCCAGCCCGGTGCCCCGAACTTCCTTATGCGCAGTTTAACAAAGCGATAGGACGAGGAGTTAACACCCAGTGAACCGGGAGACGCCACCCACGGATCGGTGGCATGGTTCGCCGGGCGGATCCAACCGTCAACAATCGTCGGGCTCCCGTTCCCGGTCCAGCCCTCTACCGTCGAATCGAAGTACCAGATTTTGGCCGGGTCGAACTGCGACCCGGTGCCTGCAGAAATCTGCCCAATCTGCTGCGCCAGTGACTCCGTAGTGGTCTGGATCGTCTGATTAACGTTACTGATATCCGCGACGCGCTCGTTCTTCTCGGTCAGCAGCGCCTGGGCGCGCGCCGTTGCCTCGTCGGTGATGGCTTTCTTACGGTCCGTGACCTCCTGTGCCAGGCCTGCTTTGGTTGCCGCCGATTCAGTCGTGACTTTGCTGATGTCGTCGCGCGCTGACTGAATATCGTCGCTGAGATCGGCGATATCCGCGGTGAGTTCCTTATACGCGTCTGTCTGTTTGATCTGGTTGTCGATATCCACCAGATAATCAGCTGCAACCGAGCTGCTGCTGCCCTGAATGAAGTCAGTCCAGGCCGACTGGTTACCGGTACGGTCGATAAGGCGCGCACGGTACCAGAATCCCACCCCGGCTTTCAGGCCCAGCTGCTGATACATGTGTTGCGGATACGGCACATCCGTAAGCAACATCGCATTCGTGCCGGCAGCATCCGTGGAATACTGAATCTCGGTCTGCAGGGTATCCGCTGTATTTGCAGGAAAATCCCAGTCCAGCTGAACGCCCCAGAGTAAAGGCGTGGTCCGAAAGTTAATGGGTACCGGCGGTGCCCCCGTTTTACCTGTTAACGTGACCTCAAGCGATGTGGCCCAGCTCGAGGAAATCTCGGCTGCATTGATGGCCCGGACGCGCACAAGATAGCGACCGGCATAAATGGCAGCCACCTCAAACGAGGTGGTGGAGCTGCGCGGTACGTTTACCCAGTTCCCGTCATTGCGGCGCCACTGAGCCTCATAGGCAATGGCATTCGGTGCCGGGTCCCAGCTGGCGCGCATGGTTTCGATGCTGATGCCCTGATTCACCATCGAGTAGGAGCTGATAATTATATTTACCGGCGCAAACTGATTGCCGGGAGGGATCACGCTTACCGGACGCTGGTCAATGATGGCACCAGTATCGATGCGGGCATACTTATCCGGATCGTGAGCCGCGCCGGTAACAGTAAACGTTCCGTCGTTATTGTCGCTGATGCTGATCACCCGGTACTGCTGGGCATACAGCTCATCGGATTCCGCCACCCAGACACTTTCCGCCTGCGGCGTTTCACTGTAGGCAGTGCTGACCGTTACTGCTTTTCCGTTCACAGCCTGGATTGTACGGGCCTGAGATGCACCGGACGGAAGGTTAATAATAAGTCGGTGACCTGCCTTCGCATCCGGAGCACGATCCAAGGTGATCACCCGGCCATTCACTGCACTGATGCGCCCGCCTGTAACCTTACCGGACAGCATTTCATCAGCTACGGCGATGATGTACCCGGGCTGCGGTATGTTGCCATCCAGACCAACATCAAACGATACGACTCGATCCTTGTTGTTTGTAAGAATGCCCCAGCGGCCTTTGCGGTTCGCCTCAGACTGGCCGGTACAGCCAATAGCCGTCATTTCGAGCTGATTAAATCCGTAACGCGCCACCAGCGCCTGCTCAAATACCGGCTCCATCGCATCTGCATAGGCGTTCGAGGGATCGGACCAGGAGACGAGAGCTGTGGTATAGCGCGTTTTGGCCGTGCTGCTGGAGTAAGTAAATCGGCCATCAACTACGTTAGCGCGGGTGTAGCTGTAATCCACATCCCGCGGCATATCCGCCAGGGCAACAATCTGATCGCCGCCCCAGTAAGTCATGCCCCGGAAGATGGCCGCAAAATCCCGGAGAACGGTATAGGCGTCGTTCCGGTCCTGAATGTATACATTGCAGATATAACGCGGCTCGGTCCCGCTGCCGCCCTTACCGTCTGGCACCAGCTGATCGCAATACTGAGCCACCTGGTACAGCGTCCATTTGTCGATGTTCGCCGCGGTGAGCCGGTGACCCAGACCGAACCGGTCAGAAACCACCAGATCGTAAAAAATCCACGCCGGGTTATCGGTCCACGCCCACTTAAACGATCCGGTCCAGGTGCCGGTGTATGTGCGGGTTTCCGGGTTGTAGGTATCAGGTACGCGGATGACACGTCCGCGCGGCTCGCAGGAGATCTGCGGGATAGAGCCATTAAACTGGCTTGAGTCGAATTCGATGTACAGCAGCGCGGTGTTCGGGTAACGCAGTTTGGCATCGATCACTTCGGTGAAGCTCTGCAGCGTCATCGTGTCGCCAATCTTCGCGCTGTTTGCATCAGCGGTGATTTTGCGCAGGCGAATGGTCCAGCCGCTGCCCGCCTGTGGAAGATCGATACGGTGGCTGCGCTCATAACCGGATGTTGTTTTCCCGGTCACGCTGGTATTCAGCACCGTCTGCCAGGTGCCGCCGTCGGTCTGCAGGTCAATCGCGTAGTTAATCGAGTACCCGACCAGATCGCCGTCGTTCTCCTGTTTGAACAGCGAGGGCCATTTCAGGCGCAAGCGTACCGCTGACAGTTGGGTATTGGTAAACGTGCGCGTCCAGGCGGTGGCGCTTGATACTTCGGTACCAACGGTAATTTCGTTTTCAGTCCCGGGTATTCCCTGAATGTATTGCTGCGCCTGAGTTCCAGAACGAAATTCCCACGCCACGCCGCTGAAGTTTTGCGAGCCGTCTGCGTTCTCAAGCGGCGTGCCATCGAGATAAATATTTTTGCCGGAGAGCTGACCGGAAAACTCCCCTTCTCCCAGCGCTATCAGGATTTTGGCCTTCGCTACAGACTGGAGATCGTCTGGCTGTTCGGTGGGAGTGCGGGAACTGGAGCCGCCGCCCTTGCGGCCACGGATAGCGGTTGCGTTTACCATATTGCGCCCATAAAAAAAGCCACCCGGAGGCGGCCTGAATGAAAGGTTTATTTTTACTGCTGATCTTCGACGTAAATTCCGGCAGAAATAATTGCCCCGCCGATGCGCCGACGGCCATAAAGTAGCGGCACCGGATACCCCTGTGCAGCTGTGTTCGTTACACTACCGAACGCATAGGAGGCTTTATTATCGGCATCCTGTTTGCTGGCAAGGCCAGGCACCTGCGGAGATATCATTTGCATTACGCCCCCTACCGCCATTGCTGAACCAGCAGCAAACATCATGTTACTGGCGGCAATTCCAATGCCAGGCATCCAGATTGCGGCAGCTACTAGCGCGACTCCTAAAATCGTCTGGAGAACACCAGCTTTTTTACTTCCGATTACTACAGGAACAATCCGGATCACTTCACCGGAAACTGGAAATCCTAAATCATCAACGCCAATATTCTTTTTATCTCTATAAACAGCATATGTCAGCCCTCGGGCTTTGCTTGTGTTTAAGAATTTCTCGAAACCATTTATTGTTTTCGCAAGTGCATTAATGGCTTCAGCAGGGGTGCGAACCAGGCGGTGATGAACCTTCCCATATGTTTTACCCAGTATTCCGCTAAGCTCAATACGGGTCATTACCTCTTGCATAGCACCTCCAAATAAAAAAACCGCCTAAGCGGTTTGATATTATTAATGTTCAGGGCCTCATGTATTGAGAACTGAGTTTGGGTATACCTTTTTCAGCCCTGTTTTTATTAACATCCTTGAAAAACATTTTTTTGACGGGGATATCATAGCCGGCACTTGCACAGAGAGTTGAAATAACAGACTGGTCTACGGGCTCACCGGTTTGTGAGTTAACATCGAAGGATGCCGCGATAAGCGTTCCATCTGCATTTTTACCTAAGAATGTCGCAAATAGTTGTTTTCCTGCATACGCTCCATATGAATTTTTACCATTAACATATCCACAATAGGTGAAAGTATTGTCAGGATATGGGTAATCCATATGGTAAAACTTTGCAGCTTCAGGGTCTTTCATCTCTTCCCTGATAACATCTTCTACTGCAGCTCTCTCATCTGCAGTAATTGGTCTAGCTTCAACGTGCATTCCAACAAATGCCAACATCAAAAGTGCTAAGCGTTTCATTTTTCCCCCTTTACGTTTGAAGGTTAAATGATAACAGGCCAATCCCCTTTCAGAAATATGCCGACATAGATGATTCATAATAGCGTTTTAAAACGTATAATCTTCATCGTTCTTTCCTGCCAGTATCCACCATACGGCACGCGCTGGCTCAGATGTCCATACATGTGGTGCAGCAGCATATTGCCCTCCAGCAGGATCCCCGCGTGGTTCCACTTATCAGCCTGGACCTGCATGATCACCATATCGCCGGGTTTCGGTGGCCCTTCGAATTCACGGAAGCCGCATTCATACCAGCAGTCCTGATAGAAGTTGTCAGGATAGTCGTTTTCCCACCAGGGATAATCCACCCGGTAATCGTGAAGCTCGATCCCGTGCGTTTGCCGGAAATAACTCATTACCAGCCCCCAGCAGTCAAAGTGACCAAGAACAAACGGGCGCTCCAGCAGCGGCAATTCTCCGCGTGGCTGGATGGTGCGTAAATCCCCCTCCGGCCAGCTCACGATATGCCAGGGTAAAAGCGTTGCATCGCATTGCGCTTTATCCAGTTCGCTCGGCTGTGTCGTGGCGTCAGGGTGACTGTGAGCGATGGCGATCACCGTGCCCCAGTCTTCAGCAGCTGCGTAGTCCTCGGGGCAAAGGACAAAAGTGTCCTCCGGGTTCGTGGCCAGATTGCGGCAGGGGAAATATCGTTCTACCCGGCTCTTCTGCGCCACCACGCCGCAGCACTCGCGCGGATACTCCTGCGCAGCGTGCGCCATGATGGCCGCAACGATCTTTTTACGCATGCTAACTCCTGATCAACGAAGTACCCGGGAACCCGCCATGCGAAAGCTCGTTATTTTCGCCAAACCGGAGCTTGCAGGCTGTCAATGTCCCGTTACACTCATCCAGTGATGGATCGCTTACCGGCTTGTTGTTTTTGTCGAAATAGCGCGTGCCGGCGTAATCGCAACCGTCTCCGGTACGGTATTTGTTGCGAATGCACCAGGTGCACAGGGAATGAAGCTGGCGCGTTGGGATCATCAGGCCCTGCAGATCCATCGGGCTGGAAAGCGTAAACTCAACCACCTCGTTGGTTTCACTGCTCTTTGCATCAATATAGAAAACCTTCAGCTTTTCCTGCGTTGGATCTGCCGTCGGGTTGCCGCCAGTGAAGTTTCTCGCATCGAGATATTTACCCAGCGTGTCGTGGATGCTCACCTTCGCCTGCAGCATATCGTCATAAGCCAGGCACAGCGCTGTGATAGAGCTGTCGAGGTTAGCTACCGATAATTTGGGTTGTGCGCTGCTTCCACTGGTAGAAGCCTCGATCCCCTCAATCTGACAGGGCCACGCTTTATACTCCTCCCCCTGCCACCAGATTGATTTTGCCGGCAGCTTATTCTCATCCCCGCCGGCCGCGGTTATTTCCGCTTCAGTGTGCGCGAGGTTGTAGCTATGAAACCGCAACACCTCACCTGTACCAAATGCTGTGCCATCGACTTCAAACAACCTGACTTCATCGCCAGGCTCGAGCTTTTGATAATCTGCGTTTAGGCTCATGGTTTAAATGCCTGTTCAAACGTTGCGGAAAGGTTGAAGAGTCCGGCGCCAATCGGAGTCGGCGTGTAGGTGTCGCAACGATATAGCCCCAGAGGCTCAAGCGGCGGGCGCCACTGAAAAGCCTTTACGCCCTGGTGGCGATCGAGAAAATCTTTAATCGCCCCGATATACGCTTCGGTACCGGTGAACTGGAGACTCCACTTTTGCGAGCGGGGATTAACCCCGTCTCCGGATACCTGCTGGTACCCGTCACCGAACTGTGCGTTTCGACGGCGGAAACTCACCTCCTGCTCCGCATTGATGCGCGGGCACCAGTTGAATGTTTCAAGTGCCATCAGCGGCCTCCTTTTGCCAGATACCACAATGCGCCGCCAGGCGACATGTCACGGCTCATCAGCTCGCGGTAACGTCGATCAACATAATTTCCCACCTCTTTCCCGAACTGCTCATAACCTCCGCTCGCCTGGGACTGTGTGTTTCCGTTGCCATCAATATGGATATTGACCTGCGGCGCGCCACTGCTGCCTGGCGTAACGCCTCCATTTCCCAGAGCACGTACACCCAGAGAACCATCTGCTGCGCGGGTAAGTGGCATGATGGCTTCCGGACCGGCCTCCCCCATCAGTCCGGCACCTTTAGCGAACGCAAACATTGTGGGGGAACTCACGACAGAGTTACTGTACTGGCTGAGATCTGCTGAAGAGTAAACACCACCTTTGGCGTTGAACTGCAGGTTTGCCCCGTATGACTGAAGTGCAGTGCCGCTGCTTGCGGAAGACGAGGCCGCGCCGCCAAACAGCGAACCGATGGAGCTGGCCGCGTTGGCGATCATCATGTTCACCATTACCTGTTCAATGACTTTCATGACGCTGATGCCCCAGTCTTTCCAGCTCGCTTTGTTGCCGTTGAGCATATCAACGATGTTGCTGCTGATACCTGATAGCGCGCTTTGCATCGCATCGGCCGCCAGCGTTGCATAGTTAGTGGAATCATCCACCCAGTCAGCAAGCCCGTCCCGCGCACCGGTTACCCAGTCAGCCTGCAGCGCATCAATCTGACTGTAATAATCCTCCTGAATTTCCAGCCTTTGAGCCTGGGCATCTTTTAAAGCCTGGGTTTCACGGTCATAAACTGTCTGGCTGATATCACCGGCCTGATACTGCTTTTGCAGATCACGTTGCTGGTCGAGGTATTCACGCTCAATACCCAGCCGTTCCCTCAGCCGCTCACGCTGCTTATTGCCGAGCCCGGCTCCCTGAATATCCACACTCAGATCCCCGCGGGCGTTATCATTCTGCGCCTGCAGGCCAGCAACAAACTCTGCTACCTTCGCGTTTTCTTCGTTGGCTTTTTTCAGCAGGTTCAGGCGGTCCACTTCCTGAGCCAGCTGCTGCAGCCGGACTTTTTGCGCGTCGTTAATATCGGTGAGCTTTCCCTCCGCCAGATCAAACTGAAGTTTCTGCTGCTCGGTCACCTCTGCTGTTTTCTGGCCAGTAGTGTCGATCAGTGCAATCTGTCGCAGGTAGCCCAGCTCCATGGATTTGAAGGCGCTTTCCAGCTTTTTGGCACTGGTGTCAGGGGTCACTTTTCCGTTGGACTCGCCTGGTGCGAGGGTGTAGTTACCTGAGGCGGTAACAGGAGATGTTGCGGAGGAAATAACAGGCGCCGCTGCTGCAATCGACTTAAGGCGCGTACGCTGCGCCAGTAGTTCGTTCAGCTCCTTCTGCTTCCCTTCCGTATCCATGCCGAGGCGGTTAACACCCGCCAGGAAACCTTCGTCGTTCAGATCGGCTTCAAGATTTCTGATCCGCCGCTCAACCTCAAACAATGAGGCGTTAGCTGATAATTTTTGCCCGCCCTGGTAATTATCGATAAGGCTGCCGAGCGATGACGCTGCTTTTCCCAGCCAGCCGACAAGGGAAGCAATCCCTCCCACCATATCCGCCAGGCCCTGCAGGACTTTAGGATCGGTGAATACTGCCCGCAGATCACCCAGTCCGGCCTGTAACGGTGAAAGGTCCACACGCGCCAGACCGGTTGCTATTTCGAGTTTTAAACCCTGCGCCTGGGTCTCCATATCCTCAAAAAGGGAGTTTACTTTGACCAGATCATCAATGGACTGCGGATCCGGCGCAACGCCGTATTCGCGCGAAAGCTTCAGGAACTGCTGTAACTTCTGGCTGTTGTTATCAAAAAGCGGCAGCAGTTTTGAAAGGTCATTGCCCAGGCTTTCGAGTATCGTGATCTTTTCGGCGTTGGTGCCCACCTTTTCCAGCGCACCGGCGATTGCCAGCAGCTGTCGGTCGGGCGTTTCCGTGGACAACTTCTTCGCTGACAGGCCGAGAGCATTCAGCGCATCGACGGCCTCACCCGACTGGTTAAGGACCGCATCACCAATCTTATCGCCGATATCCTTAAAGATATCGGCCATCTGCTCGCCTGACACGCCAGCTTTTTGCGAGGCGAACTGCCAGCCCAGTAAGTCCTGTGTGGACATACGCAGGGATTTGGCGAGCCTGTCAGTTTCAGCGATCTGCTTTGATGTGGTTTTTAACAGGTTGATCCCTGCCACGCCTGCAGATACCGCTGCCGCTGCCGCGATAGTTGCCATCGCCCCCAGTGCGGCGCCGGCAAGACGGACATCTTCCTGTACCTGCCGGCGCCATTTTTGAGACTGCCGCTCAGCCCGGTTAAGGCCCGCCGCAAAGCCACCGATATTGGCAATCAGGTCAATGGTCAGGGTTCCAAGCGATCTGGCTGCCATACCGTCTCCGTGAGTGTTTACGACCAGGTACGCTTAGCCTCATCAAGCGTGACGGGGTCTGTGGTGGTCGTTGTTTTGGTGAAGTGAAGGGTGAAATCAGTGACGCTGAAAGGCGCTGTGTCTTTGCCACGGTTCACGTTGGCGATAGTGCTGGAGATCATCCCGGCGGCCCATTCCGTGCGCAACATTGGATTCAGGCTCCCGTAACGTTCGCGATACTTCACCCAGATCTGGAACTCCCTGAAGCTCAGTTTTTCCTGTGCCTCCGCTATGGTTTGTCCGCCGATACCATTGAGGACGAGTTCGCACCAGAATTCATCGTTGGCGCTGAGCTCATCTTTCCCAGATCGTTAACCTCCTGGATCGCCACCAGCAGGGCGATGGTCAGCGCGCCGTCCAGCGCGCCGCGCTCCGGATCAGCCTCACCGGTAATGTCCGCAGGCGTGAACACGGGCTTGCCATTCTCGTCGCAGACAGACGCAGCGATCCGGCCCGCCACACCATCCACACGGCCATTCGCGGCCATCACATCCGTCATGGCCGAGTGGTAGCCCAGCGGGCGGATAAAGACTGTGGCTTTAAACTCCTCCTCACCCTGGCGCCAGGTGATTGGCTTTTCAACCGGGCGCCCCGTGAATGCCCCTGCCTGTTTCAGTGCATCGAGTGTCAGTTTCATCAGTCACCCGCCTTAGGTACCCAGACCGACCCGCCAGAACGCTGGATAGTTGCTGAAGTGGTCACCACCGTGTTGGCGGAGAAATCAAAGGGGAAGTCAGAGACATAACCGCGAAAAATAAACCAGGTGCGGCTGTCCGGTAGCGTCAGGCCATCAACAGAGCCGGCCGCGCCCTGCGCTGCTGCCGTCGGCTTCGCAGTACCGTCAGACCAGCCCACCGCAAACGTCAGCTCTTCGTGATCGTCGGAGTTTGCCAGGTTGTGCAGCATCACGTGACTGGCGTTTTCCGGGTCAGCGTTCAGGCCCACCGTCGCCTGGCCGGGCGTGCGCAGACCAACCTTATAGGTGCGACTGTTTCGCTCAGAAAGACAGGTATCTTCAATCTGATCTGCCGGGTTGCCACCGGGTGAAAAACTGGTGATACATTCGATTTCACTTACCGCGCCCTGGGCGAGCACAAAAAACTGAGTACCTTGCGTCAGTACAGACATGGTTTTCTCCGTGCATAAAAAAACCGGCGCCGGGCCGGTGTATTGAGGGGTTATCGCTTCACTATCCAGTTAACGTCGAAGGAATAGCGATAGCGCTTTGTTTCGGGGTTTCGTTCCTGTCCGCCCCAGCGGGTTA
Source organism: Leclercia adecarboxylata (assembly GCF_006874705.1). Classification (NCBI taxonomy): domain Bacteria; kingdom Pseudomonadati; phylum Pseudomonadota; class Gammaproteobacteria; order Enterobacterales; family Enterobacteriaceae; genus Leclercia; species Leclercia adecarboxylata. The sequence goes on from NZ_CP035382.1 coordinate 4,738,270, forward strand.
TATGTGCGTGGGGTTCAATGGCATCGCGCAGCGCCGCCGCCACCGCGATCACCTCATCCGGGGTATCCGCCCAGGCATCAACCTGTAGGGACCAAGTATCTGCATCCGGGCGCTGTCCGAGATAGTTCTCAGGTGCGCCGTTCACGTTCTGCCAGACGACATAGGGATAAATCACGTTATCGTCCTGCTGCCCGAACGGGTAAAGCCGCACGGGCGAATCGCCAATCAGCGCCCGCACTGCGGGACTGGCCGCGCAGACGGAAAACAGGGGGGCAATCACGTTCCGCCTCCTTTTCGTTGTGCGCGCCGCAGCGCCCGGTCGATGCTTTTTTCATACTCGGTGGTGAACGTGGTGATCACCTCCTGAACGCGGGAGGTTGCCGCTGCGCGCACAAGAGGTTTCGGCGCCATTTTTTCCGTACCAAACTCGAGCAGTCGCCAGTGCGGGGTGGGCGCATCCGCGGCAAGGCTGGGATCTTTTTTAAGCTTCGCCCCCTGCAGAATGCCGATCCGGAAGCCGAGATTACCGGTTTGCTTAAACAGCCTTCCGTTCCAGCGCTGCGCCGCATTATCAGCAATACTGCGGGCCGTCTGCGGATCGTCCAGACGCAGGGCATTGGCCTTAATCTGGTTCACAATGACGTTACCTGCTTTGCGCAGCGCCGCACGGCCGCCCTTTCGCTTCAGATCGTCGTTCACCTCGTTGAGCTTCTGCTTCAGCGACTCAATGCCGGTGATCTGAACATTGATACCATCAGCCATCGTTTACCCCCCGGGCACATGGCAAAGTGAGATATTCCCGGCCGCTTTTGTCATCCTCCAGCACGCCGGCAATGTCATACACACGCCCGCTGTATAAGATGCGGTGCTTGTCCGTAACATCCCCGCGCCAGCGTATTGTGATACGTGTCGTGACTTCATTCTGTCCGGCCTGCGCGGCCACAAAGTCGCGAGCAGAAAGATCGGTGACGTTCGCCCACAGTTCAGCCACATCAGCCCAGCCATTAACGATCGCGCCAGTGGCCAGGCTCTGCGTTTTAACAGGCTTCTGCAGTATCACACGCTTATTCAGTTTGCCTGCCTGCATGTTTATCCCCTGGGTTTACCACTCAGATAGGTCTGCGGCGATAAGCCGTCATCGCTGACATCATCGACCACGGACTGGTAGATCACGGCGACAAGGGCTTCATTTGATTCCGCCAGCCGGTTTATCGCGGCGGTCTGCGCCAGCTGCGCTTTCGTTTGTTCCTCCAGCGCCGTCAGTAACGCGCTTACCTGTTGCTCTTTCATAGGCGATAGCCATCCATTTTTTAAGCCACTCACGGCGCGCGGCACATCCGGAACAGGCCATCAGTGCCACCTCCGGTGCCGTATCAGTAGCGCCTCAACACCCAGCGGCATTTCCGTGAGGTTTTGCGCTGCTGCTTCGCGGTTCGCATACCAGTGGCCAATCAGCAAAAGCATTGCCGTCCAGATACCGGAAGTAAAAAGAACTTCACGGGGCGGAGTCTCCCCTTCCACCGGCGGTGTTAATGTTTCCACCAGCGCGCCGTCGCAGAACTGCTCAACATAATCGACGGCCGCTGATGTGTAGGCTGCGATGAGCGAATCTTCGGCGTCGCTATCAACCCTCAGATGCGTCTTTATCAGCGCCATCTGCTCCGCGCTTATTTCCACCTTTACCTCCGGTTTTGGCTTTTGCAGGCGGCTCAGGATCGGAGGTTTTTGCCTTTTCGGGCTCAACCTCTTCGGCCAGGTGCAGTTTGACCAGCGCTTCGCCGATTTCTTTCTTCACCACGCGGGTTTCGCCCTGGGATACCGTGCCCAGGTGATAATGCGAGAACATACGGAGAGCTTTAATTTTCATACATTAAACGCGGCCATTGCTGACCGCGCCCTTCTGTTATTCGCCGGAGGAAACCGCAACATCGCCAGTGACGATAGCTGCAGGACGGTAGTGCGCCAGCGCCAGGCGCTCTTCGCACAGAATAGTCAGCATGTTTTTAACGAAGTTGTCGCGATCCTGGTTACTGATCTCGATAGTGGCATCCATGCGGTCCCACACCTGAGATGCCAGGCCAAACGCGCCAACGGTGAATTTACCTGCCGTCTGCGCCGTGGTTGACACCACCGGCAGACCCCAGAGCACTTTGGAGGCAAACGCCTGCGGGCCGCCCATGATGTAATTGCCATTGGCGTCTTTCAGCAGCGCGATGCGGTGCCAGTCCGCCGGGTTGAGAATGATGCCATCGGCTTCAAACTCACTCAGCGACACCTGGTAGATGGCGTGTGCAAGAACATCGGCACCGGTATCCCCGGTCGCGTTGAGGGCGGTTTCGTAGTCGGTCGCCACCACGTTCAGCCCCTGCAGGTTGTCGCCGGTGCCATCACCATTCAGCATCTGGTTCTCTTCTACCAGCGCCAGGCCATACATCATGCGGGAGTTGATGTAGGACTGCAGCGCCGGGGCATCGTCCATGATCTGGCGCGACGCCTGGATCCAGTGAGCGATGGTTTTCACGTTCGCCGTTTCTTTGGTGAAGGTGATGTTACTTTCAGGCTTGAGGGTGCCTTCCGCCACTGGCGCCACGGCGTTGGTAAACACATTTTCACGCACGTATTCCAGCGCGTTGCTGGTGATGCGCCCCTGCGCCAGCAGGTCACGTACGGTCAGGCGGCGCAGACCTGGCATCAGGATACCTGGCTGCTGCTGTGGCAGAACCAGTGCGCCGGCGGAGTTCGCGCCAGAGCCGATCGCTTTGTCGAAGCTGGTCACTTTCGCTTTGGTACGTGAGCCGTCCCAGCATTTCATCAGGTCTTCGGACACGCGTTCTGCAAAGGATTTCTGGGCGGTCTGTTCAGGCGAGTTGCCAGCCAGCTTCTGCTCAAGATCGAACAGTCGAGTGCCGGTGGCTTTCAGCTCATCCTGGGCTTTCGCCAGGTCGGTCTGCAGCTGCTTGTTGATTTCGCCGTTCTGGGTGATGGATTTACGCTGTTCCTCGATAAGCTCTTTCACTTCTTTCTGGGAGTTCTCGATCGCTTTTTCCAGGGTTGCTAATTCAGACATGTTTTGCTCCGTTAGGGATTCCGCAGGTTAGCGGCAAAGGAAGTTATGCGCTGTGCCAGCGCGTCAATGTCGCCGCCGCCGAACTCGCTTCGGCCTGCGGACTTCACGCGGGCGATAAACGCCTGCGCTTCAGCACGCGTAAGGCCGACTGAATCCCTCAGCCAGGCCTCCGCGTCACGAATGGTTTTAATGCCGTCGATGCTCTTCATG